>NZ_JBUBPF010000007.1:0-208064 GCF_054902115.1 Luteimonas sp. RIT-PG2_3
TGTGCGACCCGGTCCGGCCCGGTGAAGCACGCCGGGCGTTCGCATGGGCTGCGCGGCAATGCCGCGCAAGCAGCCCCTGCTTACCCTTGGCTGACTCGCCGCCGCGAGCCATCCGTGGCCCGCTTTCCGCAATTCCCGGCCGGGACACCGCCTGGTGCCGGATGGGCCGAGGTCTTCGACCGATCGAGCACGCACCGAAGAACTTTCACCGCGGCGATCATCATGTGGCAAATCACCCGGCATGACGCGCAGCGTATCGCCAACGATCAGCCCTAGGTTCGGGATACCTGCGGCCTTGTCCCTGACGGCAGCACTGCCCGCCGCCCGCATCTTCCGCTGCAAGCCGACTGCCCTACAATCGGGCGATGAAAACCCGCGCCAAACGCATCATCGGCTGGGGGCTCTTCAGCCTGCTGGCCCTCGTGGCCAGCGGCATGCTGCTGGCCGACCGGCTGATGCCACCGGCCGAGGGCAGCCCGAGCCACGCATTGCCGATCGCCGAGGACCAGACCGCGCTGGACCGCGAACTGGTGCCGCTGCTCGCGCGCCATCCCGGCAAGACCGGGGCGATCCTGCTGCCCGACGGCATCGACGCATTCGCCTCGCGTGCCCTCTCCGCTCGCCAGGCCGGGCGCAGCCTGGACCTGCAGTACTACATCTGGCACGACGATCTGACCGGCCACCTGCTGCTGCATGAGGCCTGGCAGGCGGCCGAACGCGGCGTGCGCGTGCGCCTGCTGCTGGACGACATCAACACCTCAGGCAAAGACGTCGCGCTGTTGGCGATGGACACCCACGAGAACATCGAGATCCGCGTCTACAACCCGTTCCGAAACCGCTCCGGCATCGCGCGCGTGCTGGAAATGGTGCAACGGATGTTCAGCATCACCCATCGCATGCACAACAAGGCCTGGATCGCAGACGGCCGCGTGGCCGTGGTCGGCGGCCGCAACGTCGGCGTGGAGTATTTCGACGCCGCCACCGACACCAACTTCCGCGACCTCGACGTGGTGCTGTTCGGCCCCGCCGTCAAGCAGGCCAGCACGATCTTCGACGAGTTCTGGAACAGCGAGGCCGTGGTCCCGATCGCGCAACTCAACCGCAAGCCGCGCAGGCAACTCGACAGCGTGCTGCAGCAGATCCATGACGAAGCCCGCAGTCCGGTAGCGCGGCGCTACCTCGACAGGATCGATGCTTCGCCAAGCGTGCGCCGTTACTTCGCGCAGGACCTTTCGCCGCACTGGAGCGACAGCATCCGCGTGGTCTCGGATGGCCCCCTGAAGTGGAAGAAGGACGACGCACGCCGCCATGGCCTGGTCAATGAACTGATCAAGGTCATGCAGACCACGCGCCACAAGGCGCTGCTGATCTCGCCATACTTCGTCCCCGGACAGGACGGCGTCGACGGCTTCACCGCGATGGTGCGCGAGCGCGGCGCCCAGGTCGGCGTCATCACCAATTCCCTGGCCGCCAACGACGTCATTGCCGTGCATGGCGCCTATGCACGCTACCGAAAACCCCTGCTCGAAGGCGGCGTGCAGCTCTACGAAATCCGCGCCCAGCTTGCGCAGGCGTCCAGCCTGTTCGGCAGCAGTGGCGCCAGCCTGCATACCAAGGCCTTCATCATCGACGACCGCCACGGCTTCATTGGTTCGTTCAACATCGACCCGCGCTCGATCGACCTCAATACCGAGATGGGCGTGCTGTTCGACGACCCGGCACTGGCGGTCGCATTGCGCGACGAATATCTGCACATGGCGAAACCAGATATCAGTTATTGGCTGTATCTTGAAAACGGCAAGGTGCGCTGGCTCGATCGCGACCACGATCCTGCATTTACGCTTGAAAATGAGCCAGATACGACACACTGGCAGAGAATCCAGGCCAAAGTCATCGGCTGGTTGCCGATCGAATCGCAGCTCTGAAACGCCATACGCCAGCGGCTGTTTCGTCGCTGCCGGGAAAGGCAAGCCAAACGCACAGGAAAATCCGCGAGCGGGCGCGTAGAATGCCGCGCTTCACGGGTTGGACCCGCGTCTGCACGACCGTCAACTCAATTCGATTCAATCACTTATCCCCAACCCGATCAGCCCCGCCGCATTCAGCTGCGCACGCGGGCTTTGGAGCGAGCCATGATTTTCGAACACCTTGAGACTTACGGCCACGAACAGGTGGTGTTCTGCCACAACAAGGACGCGGGCCTGAAGGCGATCATCGCGATCCACAACACCGTGCTCGGACCGGCACTGGGCGGCACGCGCATGTGGCCCTACCGCACCGAGCAGGACGCGCTCGACGACGTGCTGCGGCTGTCGCGCGGCATGACCTACAAGAACGCCGTTGCCGGCCTGAACCTGGGCGGTGGCAAGGCCGTGATCATCGGCGACCCCGCCAAGGACAAGTCGGAAGCGCTGTTCCGTGCATTCGGCCAGTTCGTCGATTCGCAGGGCGGCCGCTACATCACCGCCGAGGACGTCGGCATCGACGTCAACGACATGGAGTTCGTCTACCGCGAGACGCAGTATGTGACCGGCGTGCACCAGGTGCATGGCGGCTCCGGCGATCCGTCCCCGTTCACCGCCTACGGTACCCTGCAGGGCCTGATGGCCACCTTGAACAAGAAGTACGGCGACGAGGAAGTCGGCAAGTACAGCTACGCCGTCCAGGGCCTTGGCCACGTCGGCATGGAATTCGTCAAACTGCTCAAGGAGCGCGGTGCGAAGATCTTCGTCACCGACATTAACGCTGAGCGTGTCGAGCGTGCCGTCAGCGAGTACGGCGTCGAAGCGGTCGCCCCGGACGAAATCTACGACGTCGACGCCGACGTCTACTCGCCGTGCGCGCTGGGCGGCACCGTCAACGAGAAGACGCTCGACCGGCTCAAGGCCAAGGTCATCTGCGGCGCGGCCAACAACCAGCTGGCCAGCAATGCCATCGGCGACGAAGTGCAGAAGCGCGGCATCGTCTATGCGCCCGACTACGCGGTCAATGCCGGCGGCGTCATGAACATCTCGCTGGAGATCGACGGCTACAACCGCGAGCGCGCGATGCGGATGATGCGCACGATCTACCACAACCTCGGCCGTATCTTCGAGATCTCCGAGCGCGAAGGCGTGCCGACCTACCAGGCCGCGGATCGCCTGGCCGAAGAAAGGATCTCCGCGATCGGCAAGCTCAAGCTGCCCATGGGACGCGGCGCGCTGCGTTTCCAGGGACGTATCCGCGGCAGCTGATCGCACTTTGATGACACCCCTCTGACACGCGCAGGAACATGGAGCCCAGGCTCCCCATGCGCCAACAACCAGCGACAGGCAACAGGAGCAACGAATGCGGGCATTTCCACTGGGTGAAGAACTCGACGCGCTGCGCGACGCCGTCCGGCGTTTCGCGGAATCCGAGATCGCGCCGCGCGCCGAAGCCATCGACCACGACAACTGGTTCCCGCAGGAGCTGTGGCCGCAACTGGGCGAGCTCGGCCTGCTCGGACTGACGGTCCCCGGCGAATTCGGCGGCAGCGAGATGGGCTATCTCGCGCACCTGATCGCGATGGAAGAGATCTCGCGCGCGTCCGGCTCGGTCGGCCTGAGCTACGGTGCGCATTCCAACCTGTGCGTGTCCAACCTCTACGCCAACGGCAACCAGGCGCAGCGCGAGCGCTATCTGCCCAAGCTGTGCAGCGGCGAGTGGAAAGGCGCGCTGGCGATGAGCGAACCGGGCGCGGGCTCGGACGTCGTCGGCTCGATGTCGTGCCGCGCAGAACTGCGCGACGGCGTGTGGGTCGCCAATGGCAACAAGATGTGGATCACCAATGGTCCCGAAGCCGACGTGCTTGTCGTCTACATGCGCACCGCCGGCAAGGACGCAGGCAGCAAGTGCATGACGGCCTTCATCGTCGAGAAGGGCTTCAAGGGTTTCTCGACCGCGCAGAAGCTCGACAAGCTGGGCATGCGCGGCTCCAACACCTGCGAGCTGGTGTTCGAGAACTGCGAGATTCCGGTCGAGAACGTGCTCGGCGACGTCCACAACGGCGTCAAGGTGCTGATGAGCGGCCTCAACACCGAGCGCCTGGTGCTCAGCGGCGGCCCGCTGGGCCTGATGCAGGCGGCGGTGGACATCACCCTGCCCTACGTCCGCGACCGCAAGCAGTTCGACGTAGCCATCGGCACGTTCGGCATCATGCAGGCCAAGGTCGCCGACATGTACACCGCACTGCAGTCGTCGCGCGCGTTCGCCTACCAGGTCGCACGCGATTTCGACGCCGGCCACAAGTCGCGCATCGACGCTGCCTCGTGCCTGCTGCACGCCTCGGAAAGCGCGGTACAGGTCGCACTGGAAGCCATCCAGTCGCTGGGCGGCAACGGCTACATCAACGAGTACCCGACCGGCCGCATCCTGCGCGACGCCAAGCTCTACGCGATCGGCGCCGGCACCAACGAAATCCGCCGCATGCTCATCGGCCGCGAATTGTTCGAAGGGCGAAGCTGACCCGTTTGCGCGGCACTGCCGCGCGGGTCAGCTGAGCGCCCGGCGTGCTTCGCCGGGCCGGAACGAAGCTGACCTGCTTACGTAGCATGCTGCGTCGGTCGTGCGAGCGCCCGATGTGCTTCATCGGGCCGGAACGAAGCTGACTCGTTTGCGCGGCACTGCCGCGCGGGTCAGCTGAGCGCCCGCCGCGCTTCGGCGGGCTGGGTGAGAGGCCGCTGCTTGCGAGCCATTGGCTGGCGCGGCCTCGAACGCCCGGCGTGCTACGCCGGGCGGGACGAGCGCAGTCCATCGCGCGACATGCCATGCAGGCACTGTGGGAGCCTGGCGCCCGCTGACATGCTTGCCGCCTCAAAACTCCCACACATACCGCACCGACGCCCTGCGCTCACGGCCACGCGGACCAAACCGCTGATCCAGGCCGAACGACATGCGGGCATGGCGCGTGAGCCAGGCCTCCGCGCCCACGCCGAACAGGCCGCCCGAGCGCGCGGCGTCGGCCAGCGGCAATGGCGACCAGCTGTCGACACCGACGAAGCTGGCCGCGACGTCGAAACCACTGGACGCCAGGGTCTGCTGCCATTCCCCGTAGGCCTGCAGCGTGGCGCCTGCCCAGGCCTGTTCGATGCGCAGCCCTGCGATCGCCTGCGTGCGCGTCATCGTCGCCGCACGCGCCTGCAGGCCGAAGCCCTGCCCACCCCATTCGGTGAAACCGTCGCTGGCCACGCGGACATGTTCGCCGCCCAGGTAGGACGTGAGCTGCAGCCCGCCCAGGCGTTGCACGCGGCCGGTTTCCATGCCGAGGCTGGCGTAGTCGCCCGAATACGTGCTGGCCACGCCGCTGCGTGTGTCGGCCGCCACGGCAGCCAGCAGGTTGCGTTCGATACTGCGGTCGAAGCGTCCGAACCCCAGGCGCGTCATCGCGTAGCCGCCGGCTGACATGCGCGCGGCATAGAGCTGGGCATGCGCCTGGCGGTCGCGGCTGCGATCACGATTGCCGCCGATGCGATCGTCGACGCGGCTCTCGCCGAAGGCGAATCCCACCACCGCATCCCTGCCCCAGGGCTGGTCGCGGCCGAGCAGCCAGCCTTGCGGCGTCACGCTGCCGCTGGCGATGCCGGTGACGCCCCCCTCGCCCAGCGACTGCTTCCAGACCGCGACGCCCTCGCTCCGGCCATCGCCGCGCGAGAACCGTGACGACAGCGCGCGGCGGCCCATGTCGATGGCATCGAACGTCAGCGTGGTCGCCAGCGAATGCGATTCGCCGGACAGGCTGTCGAGCGCAGCCTTCGCGGCAGCCGCATCGTCGATCTGCTGGAACTGCCCGGCAATGCGGATGAAATCTTCGGCGACCGCCGCGGCACTGGACGCCTCGCCTGCCTGGGCGATGCCCCGCGCGTCCTCCATCCGCGCCGGCAGATCCAGCCGATCCAGGCGAGCGAACGCCTGCTCGACGCGTTGCGCCGCGGACACGCCCGCAGGACTGATACCGGGCAAGGACTTCGCCGCACTGGCGACGTCCATGCGCGTGATGTTGAGGACCACCTGCGAGGCGGTGTAGTCCAACGCGCCCTGCAGGAAGATGTTGCTTGCCGTCGACAAGGTCGCGAAGCGGCCGACGACATCGCCGGCCGCCAGCACGGTCACGGCCGACGTCGTGGTGTAGCCGCTGCGCCAGCCCAGTACCTGCAGATCGCCGTCGAGAAAGGCCGTGCCCGCGACCAGGAACTCGTTGCCCAGCAACACCGCCAGCCTGCCGCCCGCCGATTGCCGGTAGTCGCCCCGCGTCCCGAACGCTCCCCCATCCGACAGCACCGTGCCATTGTTGACGATGCTGTCGACGCGTCCGTAGCCGCCCAGCCGCCCACCCGACGCCACGGTGACGTCCGTGGTCCAGGAGTGGTTGCCTTCCAGCCTGAGCGTCCCGCCCTCGACGCGGGTGTCGCCGGTGAACGTGCCGCTTTCGCGCAGCACCAGCGTCCCGCTGCCGCGTTTGACCAGTCCACCGGCGCCGCTGATGGGATTGCGCCATTCGGACACCGCATTGTCGAAATCAGCGACGACATCGCCCCAGTCGAAGCGCGCCGGACCACGGACCGCGCTGGCGATGTCGAGCGCGCCGTACCCAAACACCGGATCGACGCCGGGCGCGCCGATGTCGATCGCGGTACCGAGCAGGGTCTGGCGGACCAGGTCGTTGTTGAAATACGGGAAGGCTTCCCAGACCAGCGCCGCCGCCCCGGAGACGATCGGCGCCGAGAACGAGGTCCCGCTCCAGCGCCAGTATTCGGGCCGGTTGGCCGGGTCGTTGGTTCCTGTCACCACGACCGTGCCCGGCGCCGCGAGGCAGTAGTGCATCGCCACGCCGCAGGCGTTGGCGTAATCGGCCAGCAGCACGCGATTGGAGGCGTCGAGGGCCGCGACCGCCAGCCAGCCGCGTTCGAGGTCGGCCGCGGGACGGCTGCCGCCGGGCCCGGCCTGGCTGGGCAGCGCCGCGGTGCTGGACGGATCGGCGAAGCCGGAATTGCCGGTCGAGAACACCACCAGGCCATCGCGATTGTGGATGAAGTCGCGGTATTCCTGCGCGATCGGATGGGTCGCCTCCGGGTTGGTCCAGTACAGGCCGCCCCAGGAATTGTTCATGATCCGCATGCCGCGCGCGGCCAGCTCGCGATGGATCGGCTCCAGTCCCAGCGCGCCGCTGACTTCGTTGCCCTGCCCGCTGCCGTCGTCGTCGGGGCGCTTGTCGTTGATGATGCGCGCCGACAGGATCTGCGCGCCCGGCGCGATGCCGCCCGGCCATTGTCCGAACGGCTTGCCGGCGATGATCTGCGCCACGGCCGTGCCGTGGCCGACGACGTCGTCAACGGCCAGATTGTTGGTCGCCGGGTCGACATAGTTGAGGTTGGCCAGTACCCGCCCCGACAGCGCCGGGTGGTTGCGATTGACGCCGGTATCGATGACGCCGATGCGGATGCCGGCACCGGTCAGCCCCTGCTGCTGGGCCAGGTTGGCCCCGCTCCATAGCCAGTGCGCGCTGTAGGCCGGGTTGGGCGTCTCGACCACGACGGTGGGTGTCGGCGGCGTGGGCGGCGGTGGCGGCGGCGCGACCGGAGGCGGGCTGGGCGCATCGGCGCGCGTCCCACCGCCACCGCCGCAGGCCGCCAGCAGCAGGCTGGCTAGCAACAGGCTGGCCAGCACGCACAGCATCCGCCCGGTCAGCGCGGGCGGCACAGGGCCCATGCTGGACGGCAACACGCTCCACTCGGTTCCAGGCGCCATGGCATCCCTCCTGTCAGAACCTGTTCACGATCTGTCGCGAGCGCCGGCAGATGACGTGCGGCGGAGCGCAGAAAGCGCAAGGTATATGCGAATACATGAGCATTTCGAGCACCGCACGCGCGCCAGCTGGCAAGCGCAGCAAGATCGTGGACAGGTTCTCAGCCCTTCGCCCCGGCACTGCCCCTCATCGCGCTGACGGTTGCGGCCCCATCCTATACCCGGCCCCTGCCTGCCGCGACGGCATCGCGGTATCTGTTTTCCGCAAGCCGGGTTTCAGCGCATTGGTTTGCCGCCCGGCCGCCGCGGGCGCGATAATCGATGACCTACCGCCCCCCCCTGGAGTTTGCTGTCATGAGTGACGTCGTCATCGTCGGTGCCAAGCGCACGGCCATCGGTTCCATGCTCGGTCAGTTCACCGGCGTCCCGACCACCACGCTCGGCGCCACCGCCATCCAGGCCGCCCTGGAACAGTCCGGTGTCGCCGCCGACAGCGTGTCCGAGGTCATCATGGGCTGCGTGCTGCCGGCCAACCTCGGCCAGGCCCCCGCCCGCCAGGCCGCGCTCGCGGCAGGCGTGCCGCGTGCTGCCGGTGCCACCACCATCAACAAGGTCTGCGGCTCGGGCATGAAGGCCATCATGCTGGGCCACGATCTCATCAAGGCCGGTTCGGCCACGATCGTCATTGCCGGCGGCATGGAGTCGATGACCAATGCGCCGCACATGGTCTCTGCGCGTCCCGGCCTGCGCTACGGCGACGCCAAGCTCGTTGACCACATGGCATGGGACGGCCTGACCAATCCCTACGACGGCCTGTCGATGGGCGTGTTCGCCGAAGCCACCGCCGACAAGTACGCGTTCACCCGCGAGCAGCAGGACGCCTACACGATCGAATCGGTCAAGCGCGCCCAGGCCGCGGTCGCCTCCGGCGCCTTCGCCGCCGAAATCGTCCCGGTCAAGGTGTCGACCCGCAAGGGAGACGTCGAGTACGCGACCGACGAGCAGCCGGGCAAGTCCGACACCGCCAAGATCCCGACCCTGAAGGGAGCGTTCCGCAAGGACGGCACGGTCACCGCCGCCAGCTCGTCCAGCATTTCCGACGGCGCCGCCGCGACCATCCTGATCGGTGCCGATGAAGCCAGCCGTCTCGGCCTCAAGCCGCTGGCCCGCATCGTCGGCCACAGCACCTTCTCGCAGGAACCCGAATGGTTCACCACCGCCCCGGTCAGCGCGATCCGCAACCTGCTGGCCAAGATCGGCTGGTCGGTCGACGAGGTCGACCTGTTCGAGGTCAACGAAGCGTTCTCGGTCGTCGCGATGGCGCCGATCAAGGAGCTGGGCATCCCGCACGCAAAGATCAACGTCAACGGCGGCGCGACCGCCCTCGGCCACCCGATCGGCGCCAGCGGTGCCCGCCTGGTCGTGACCCTGCTGTACGCCCTGCAGGCCCGCGGCCTCAAGCGCGGCATCGCCACCCTGTGCATCGGGGGCGGCGAGGCAACCGCAATCGCAGTCGAGATCGCGTGAAGGGGTTAACAACCCTTTCACGAAAAAATTTCAGGGCAACCGCTTGACACCCGATGGCGGCTTGTCATGATTGTCATCGGCGCGCAATAGCGCGTTGCCTAACCCACTGACGAGGAAGAATCACAATGACCATCAACAAGGCTCTGCTTGCCCTGGCTCTCGGCTTCGCCCTGGCCGCCTGCAGCAACCAGCAGCAGGCCGAGAGCGCGGCTGCTGACGCTGCCGACGCCGCTGCCGATGCCGCGACCGCCGCTGCCGACACCACCGCCGGGACTGCCGATACCGCGCAGGCTGCTGCCTCCGACGCCGCTGCCGCTGCTGACGCCGCTGCCGACGCCGCTGCCGACGCTGCCACCGCGACCACCGACGCCGCTGGCGAAGTGGCTGCCGACGCTGCTGCAACCGCGGAAGACGCGGCCAAGGCTGCGAAGGACGCTGCGGAAGAAGTCAAGAACTGATTTCTACGCGGTACCTGAGGTAACGAGGAAGTCGTCGGCATGCCGGCGACTTCCTTTTTTGTAGGCGAGGCTTGATTTACAACGGTTTTCACGCGCTCGCCGTTGCACGCTGTTGCTGTCGATCGCCCTCTTTTCCTTGTTCGATTTTCCTTTGGAGAGCTCACCATGAATGCCAAGATCCTGACCCTGGTCGCCGTCGGCGCCCTCGCCCTGTCTGCCTGCAACAACAACCAGAGCGCGCAGGAATCGGCTGACGCCGCTGCTGCCAGCGCGCAGGAAGCCGCCGCTGCTGCCGGCGATGCCGTCCAGTCCGCTGCCACCGCCACCAGCGAAGCGGCCACCGCCGCCGCCGACTCCGCCTCGGCCGCTGCCAGCGATGCCGCCGTTGCCGCCTCCGACGCCGCTGACAGCGCCCACGCTGCCGCGCACGACGCTGCCGCTTCTGCTTCCGATGCCGCCGCCAACGCAAAGGACGCGGTCAAGGACGCCGCTGCCGACACCGCCGGCGCCGTCAAGGACGCCGCTGCGAAGGCCGAAGACGCCGCCAAGAACTGATCGGCTCGCGCCGATCGGATCGAAAAGCCCGCCGCGTGCGGGCTTTTTTTTGGCTTCCATTCATCTTCAGGCCAAACGGCGGATAAACGGTTTTCGGATTTCGCCTATCCCGGGACCGAACGGGCACGAAACATGTAAACGTTTTCGCCGACATCGCCTGTCGCGGACGCAGACCGGCATGGCCACCGCCCCTGTCCTCCGCCGACCGTCGCCCCTCCAGTCGGCCTCGCGCTCGCGATCACAGGAACATCCGCAAGCCAGGCGAAAGCACCATCGGTATCGCCTCGACAGATATCCGTTCGCCGCTTCGCAGAACCGACGCCCCGATCCGGCGAGCGGCCGAGCCGCGACGGTATCCTGTGGCATTCACCTTGCCCGTGCAGATGCCATGTCGCTCCTGACCACCCAGCTCGACGCCCGTTCCCCTGACTTCATCGCCAACGCCGAGCACCATCGCGCACTGGTCGCCGAACTGGACCGCAGGCTGGCACGGGCGGCGGATGGCGGCGGCGAGAAGGCGCGCAACAAGCACACCGAGCGCGGCAAGCTGCTGGCCCGCGACCGCATTACCGCCCTGCTCGACCCGGGCTCGCCGTTCCTCGAAGTCGCTCCGCTGGCGGGCGAAGACATGTACGACGGCGCAGCGCCGGCCGCAGGCGTGGTCGCCGGCATCGGCCGCGTCCAGGGCCAGGAAGTGGTCATCGTCGCCAACGACGCCACGGTCAAGGGCGGCACCTATTTCCCGATGACCATCAAGAAGCACTTGCGCGCGCAGGAAATCGCCCGCGAAAACCGCCTGCCCTGCATTTACCTGGTCGATTCCGGCGGCGCCTTCCTGCCGCTGCAGGACGAGGTGTTCCCCGACAAGGAGCATTTCGGCCGGATCTTCTACAACCAGGCACGCCTGAGCGCGGAAAACATCCCCCAGGTCGCCGTGGTCATGGGCAGTTGTACCGCCGGCGGCGCCTACGTGCCTGCGATGTGCGACGAGAGCATCATCGTCAAGGAACAAGGCACGATCTTCCTCGGCGGCCCGCCCCTGGTGAAGGCGGCGACCGGTGAAGTCGTCGATGCCGAAGCCCTCGGCGGTGCCGACGTGCATACCAGCGTGTCCGGCGTGGCCGATCATTTCGCCGAGGACGACCGCCACGCGCTGCAGATCGCCCGCGACATCGTCGGCAACTTCAATCGCCGCAAAGTGCTTCCGGTCGCGGTGCGCGAACCGCGCGAGCCCGCCTATCCCGCCGAAGAGCTGTACGGCATCGTGCCGCGCGACACCCGCCGCCCGTTCGACATCCGCGAGATCATCGCGCGCATCGTCGACGGTAGCGGTTTCGACGAATTCAAGGCGCGCTACGGCAAGACCCTGGTCACCGGCTTCGCGCATATCCATGGCTACCCGGTCGGCATCGTCGCCAACAACGGCATCCTGTTTTCCGAGAGCGCGCTCAAGGGCGCGCACTTCATCGAGCTGTGCAACCAGCGCGGCATTCCGCTGGTGTTCCTGCAGAACATCACCGGCTTCATGGTCGGCCGCAAGTACGAGAACGCCGGCATCGCCAAGGATGGCGCCAAGATGGTGACCGCGGTGGCCTGTTCCTCGGTCCCCAAGTTCACTGTCGTCATCGGCGGCAGCTTCGGCGCCGGCAACTACGCGATGTGCGGCCGCGCCTACGGCGCACGCTTCCTGTGGATGTGGCCGAACGCGCGCATCAGCGTGATGGGCGGCGAGCAGGCCGCCAGCGTGCTGGCCACCGTCAAGCGCGACGGTATCGAGGCCAAGGGCGGGAGCTGGAGCGCCGAGGAAGAAGAAGCCTTCAAGTCGCCGATCCGCGACCAGTACGAATCCCAGGGCAGCCCCTGGTACGCCACGGCGCGCCTGTGGGACGACGGCATCATCGACCCGGCCGATACCCGCCGGGTGCTGGGGCTGGGCCTCTCAGCCGCGTTGAACGCGCCGATCGAACCGGCGAAATTCGGCGTATTCCGGATGTGATACAAGGCGTCTTCCACGACGCGTCCGGTTGCCATGCCCGCCGACATCTCCCGTGACAGTTTCGACGCACGCAAGGGCTACGCCTCGGTGCTGCTGCAGCAGGGCCGCATGCTGACGGATGCGGACTGGAACGAGCAGGCAGCGATCATGCAGCACGCGCTGCGCCTGCTCAGCCGCGACCTGTTCGGTACGCACGCAGTCCCTCCCCACGCCCCCGCCGACAGCTTCAGGATCGATGCCGTCGCGTGCTCGATGGGACGGATCCACGGACGACTGCTCCCTGGGCGCTACTGGGTGGACGGCATTCCCTTCGAGGCCCAGGCGCCATCCGCGTTCGCACTCGATGATCCCGGCACGCTGACCATGCTGGTCATGCTGCAGGCCAGCCAGCAGGAGATCGCACCCTGGCAGGATCCGGCACTGCTCGATCCCGCGCTGCAGGATGGGAATGGCCACCTGCGCACGCGCTGGCAATGGCAGCTGTCCCTGCTGCCATGCGATGCCCCGATCGACACCCATGCCTGGCCGGCCACTCCCGATCGCGGGCGCATGCGTACGCGCCTTCAGCAGGGCCATGACGCCCCTGACGACATCCCCACCGCAACCGGCTATCGGGGCATCGACAACACGCTGTACCGCGTGCAGATCCTGCGCGGCGGCGATGGGCACGTGGCTCCCACGTTTGCATGGGCGCGTGCCAATGGCAGCCAGCAGCAAATCCTGCGCGAGTGGATCGCGCAGTCCGATGGCCGTCTGCATGTCGAACTCGACGCCCCGGACGCTCTCGACGGCGCACGGGTCGGCGAATGGGTGCGATTCGTGCATGCCTCCGCGAGCGCGCTGGCGTTGCTGCAGGTGGTCTCAAGCGACGGCCAACGCATGGTCCTGCAACCGGCCGAGGGGACTTCGGCAGGCGACTATCCGCTCGACGGCCCGGCCCGCCTGCAGCGCTGGCATCACGCTGGCAGCGCGGCACATGGCGGCGGCGTCGCCATTGCGCCGGACCGCTGGTTCGCACTGGAACACGGCATCGAGATCGCGTTCGAGGCCGGCACGCCGTTACCTGCCGACGACTATTGGCTGATCCCGGCACGTGCCGGCGCCAGCCTGACAGGATGGGGGGACGACACCCCGCAACCCGCACATGGTCCCCAGCGCGTGCAAGCGCCACTGGCCCTGCTCCAGCGCGATGACCCCGACGCCGCGGCAATCTCGTGCATCGACCTGCGCTGGCAGGTCAGGCTGGAGCGAACACCCGCGGGAACGACACCACCCGCATAGGCAGTCGGGCGCGCGTCGAGACCGCATTCGAACCTCAACCGCCAGATTGTAAAAACGTCGTAAACCATTGGCGGACTCGGGTATTGTGTGAGCGTCGTCACAGCAAACCGTCACAATGGCCCGCTAGGCTCGGTGGAGCTGCATATCCCCTGTAGCCGGCTGGGCCGGCTGCGCAGACCCTTCCCCTGTTCAGGAGCTCCGACGCATGGCGATCTTCCCGCAAAGCCCCCCGAAGAAGGATGCACCCTCCTTTGCCGCGGACACCCCGCCGGTCCTTCCGCGCGAGGCGCCACCCGTCACCGATTTCAACCCGACCCAGGTCGCGCCGCCGCGTCCGGCCCCGCCGACGCAGTCGCAGCCGGAGCTCAAGGAATCGCTGATCGCCGCCGACATCACCATCGAGGGCAAGATCGAGGGCAGCGGCCATGTCCGCATCGCGGGCAAGTTCAAAGGCGACGTCAACGTGCAGGGCAACCTGCGCATCGAGAGCGGCGCCAAGCTCAGCGGCGGCGTGCGCGCCAAGCAGGTCGTCGTGGCCGGTGAGCTCGAAGGCAACATCGAATCGGCATCATTGGTCGAACTGCTGGATTCGGCGGTGCTGGTCGGCGACGTCAAGGCCGGATCGCTGACCGTCGCGGCAGGCTCCAAGATCCGTGGCCACATCGAGACCGGCTGGGACAGCAAGGATGCCGCCAAGCGCGACGGCGCTGCCAAACACGACACCAAGGCGGAGGCCGAGCTCGCTTCATGAGCACGGCGCGCCCGGGGACCGCAGGTGCCACGCGCACCTGCCCGCACTGCAAGACCACGATCCTGGAAAGCGCGGCGCGCTGTCCTTCGTGCATGCATTACCTGCGTTTCGATGCGACCACCACGCCCGGTGCGCCTGCACTGAAGACCACGACGGCGCTGCAGGTGGAAGGCAACATCCGCCACCCTGCGGAAGGCGGCGCCTGGGAATACGCCGTGGTGCTGGTGATCCGCGACGACGAAGGCAAGGAGATCAACCGGCAGGTCGTCGGCGTGGGCGCGCTGTTTGCCGGCGACGAACGCAGTTTCCAGTTGTCGGTCGAAGTCACGCCGACCAACGACATGCGCCGCCCACCGACCAAGCGCGGCGGACGCCACTAGACGCGCATCACGTCCGCAAGGGATACCCGGTTCGCGAGCGGTCCGGCGCGTGCCAGCAGGCGTTTACCTGCAGCTGTCGCAGCCGCCGCAGGCCTTGCCCGTGGCCAGCGGGATCGGCGCGATCCACTGGCCCAGCGTCCGCATCCAGGCCGGGCGTCCGTCGCGCAGCAGCCGGCGCGCGAGCCCGATGCGCGCATTGCGCAGCGATTGCGGCGCGTACTTCCGGAACACGACGAACGCGCTGAGCAGCACCGCGACCGCGACGATCGCGTACTGCAGCAGCAGGGCGCCGCCGGTCGTCATCCTCAGCCTCCGCCGAGCGCCACGGCGACCTGGTAGGTCACCAGTGACGCCAGGTACGCCAGCGCGAACAGGTAGCCGGCATTGATCGCCATCAGGCGCCATGAATTGGTTTCGCGCTTGATCGTCGCCCAGGTCGACAGGCACTGCGGCGCGTAGATGAACCACACCAGCAGCGACAGGCCGGTCGCCAGCGACCAGCCGTCGGTGATGATCGGCGTCAACGCCTGCGCGGCGGCTTCATCGTCGGCAGCCGACAGCGCATATACGGTCGCCAGCGATGCCACCGCCACTTCGCGTGCGGCCAGGCCGGGAATCAGCGCGATGCAGATCTGCCAGTTGAAGCCCAGCGGCGCGAACACCGCGGCCATCGCATGGCCGATCCTGCCGGCGAAGCTGTAGTCGATCGCGGCGCCGGTCGCGCCTTCGGGCGCTGCCGGGAACGACAGCAGGAACCACAGCAGCACGGTCAACGCCAGGATGATGCCGCCAACGCGCTTGAGGAAGATCATCGCGCGTTCGTAGAGGCCGATCGCCAGGTCGCGCAGATGCGGCAGGCGATACGACGGCAGCTCCAGCATCAGCGCGTGCTCGCTCTTGTCGCGCCGCCATTTCTTCATCACGTACGACACCGCGAGCGCGCTGAGGATGCCGGCCAGGTACAGGCCGAACAGCACCAGCCCCTGCAGGTTCAACACGCCCCAGACCTGCTGCTGCGGGATGAACGCGCCGATCAGCAGGGCATATACCGGGAGCCGCGCCGAGCACGTCATCAGCGGCGCCACCATAATCGTCGCGATGCGGTCGCGCGGATCCTGGATCGAACGCGTGGCCATGATCCCGGGGATCGCGCAGGCGAAGCTGGACAGCAGCGGGATGAACGATCGGCCCGAAAGACCGGCGCCCTTCATCAGGCGGTCGAGCAGGAACGCCGCGCGTGGCAGGTATCCCGATTCCTCCAGCGCGAGGATGAAGAAGAACAGGATCAGGATCTGCGGCAGGAACACGATCACGCCGCCAAGGCCGGCGATGATGCCATCGGCCAGCAGGCTGGTCAGCGGGCCATCGGGCAGCGTCGCCTTGACCCATTCGGCGAGCGCGCCGCTGCCCCCATCGATCAGGTCCATGACCGGCGTCGCCCAAGCGTAAACCGCCTGGAACACCAGGAACATGATCGCCGCCAGCGCGATCAGGCCGAACACCGGATGCAGCAGCCACCGGTCGAGCACGTCGTCGATCTTCGCGGTGCGCCGCGGCATCGTCACCGCCGCCGCCAACAGCGCGCGCGTGCGTGCGTGCAGGTCGGAACCCGCCGGCAGCGGACCCGGTGCCGCCGGCACGTGCGCGACCATCCTGGCCAGTTGCTCGAGCAGGTCCTTCGCGCCGTTGCGACGGATCGCGATGGTCTCCACGACCGGCACGCCGAGTTCGCGCTCCAGCGCCGCACGGTCGATGACGATGCCGCGACGCGCGGCGGCATCGGCCATGTTCAGCGCGACCACCATCGGCTTGCCCAGTTCGCGCAGTTCCAGCACGAAGCGCAGGTGCAGGCGCAGGTTGGTGGCATCGACCACGCAGACCAGCACGTCTGGCGCGGCCTCGCCCGGGTAGAAACCCCGGCAGAGGTCGCGGGTGATCGCTTCGTCGAGGCTCGCCGGCTGCAGGCTGTAGGCGCCCGGCAGGTCGAGCAGTGCCCAGCGTTCGCCCTGTGGGCCAAGGATGCGGCCTTCCTTGCGCTCGACGGTGACGCCAGCGTAATTGGCCACCTTCTGCCGGCTGCCGGTCAGCAGGTTGAACAGGGCCGTCTTGCCCGAGTTCGGATTGCCGACCAGCGCAAAGCGCGGTTCTGCGAGCGCGGTCATGCGCCGTCTCCCATACGGACCAGGACGCGCTCGGCTTCGCTGCGACGCAGGGCGAAGCGCGTGAAACCGATCTGGACCAGCAAGGGGTCGCCGCCGAACGGCGCGGACGTCATCACTTCGACCGGCTCGCCGTCGACAAATCCCAGTTCATGCAGGCGGCGCGCGATCGCATCGCGCGCTCCCCTGTGTTCTATCCGATCGACGATTGCTGGCGTACGCCGAGGCAGCTGGCAGAGGTTCAAGTGGGCGCGCTATGAATGGGAATTGTTATCGATATTTTATACTCTTATATCTGGTATGCGCAGTTAGGGGAAAGCCGAGTCGCTATGATGCGGCCCTGCCCCTGCTCCGGAGTCGCCATGCCAGATGCCCTTTCGATCGAACGCAGCGGGGCCGTGGCCCGGATCCGGATGCAACGCCCGGAACTGCACAACGCATTCGATGCCGGCCTGATCGCGTCACTGACGTCGGCGCTGGGCCAACTGGGTGCGGACACCTCGGTCCGGGTCGTGGTCGTGGAAGGCGCTGGCGCTTCGTTCTCGGCAGGCGCCGACCTCAACTGGATGCGCGCCATGGCCTCGGCCAGCGAGGCCGACAACCGCGAGGACGCCCTTGCCCTCGCCCGCCTGATGCGCACGCTGGACGAACTGCCCAAGCCGACGATCGCGCGTGTGCACGGCGCGGCCTTCGGCGGCGGTGTCGGCCTGGTCGCCTGCTGCGACATCGCCATCGGCGTGCCCGAGGCGAAGTTCGGCCTGACCGAAAGCAAGCTCGGACTGTTGCCTGCCGTGATTTCGCCGTATGTCATTGCCGCGATCGGCACGCGCCAGGCACGGCGGTGGTTCGCGACCGCCGAGATCTTCGACGCTGCGCGCGCGAAGGACATCGGCCTGCTGCACGATGTCGTGGCTGCCGATGCGCTCGATGCCGCGGTGGATCGCCAGATCGCCTTGCTGCTGAAGGCCGGTCCGGTCGCCAGCGCCGCGGCCAAGCAACTGGTGCGGCACGTGGCGGCCCTGCATGACCGCGACCGCATCGACCAGGACAACGCGGCGTTGATCGCTGCATTGCGGGTCTCCGCGGAAGGCCAGGAAGGCTTGACGGCCTTCCTCGACAAGCGCGCGGCCGCATGGAGCGCGTCCTCGTGACGGTGCTCGACCATGTCGGCATCCATGTCGCCGACCTCGCGCGCAGCAGCAGGTTCTACACCGGGGCATTGGGCGCACTGGGCCATGCCCTGGTGATGTCGCTGGACGGCAGTGCGATCGGCATGCCCTCGCAGCACGGCTTCGGTCGCGACGGCAAGCCCTCGTTCTGGATCATCGAGGCCGCCGCTCGCGGTGGTCCTGACGTCCATGGCAACCCCGTGGGCCAGGGCAGCCATATCGCGTTCACCGCCCCCGATCGCGCCGCCGTCGATGCCTTCCATGCCGCGGCGATCGCGGCCGGTGGACGCGACAACGGGCCACCCGGCCTGCGTCCCCACTACCACCCTGCCTACTACGGCGCGTTCGTCCTCGACCTGGACGGCAACAACATCGAGGCGGTCTGCCATGTCGCGGAATGACCAAGCAATGTTCGACAAGATCCTGATCGCCAATCGCGGCGAGATCGCCTGCCGGGTGATCCGCAGCGCGCGCAAGCTGGGCATCCGCACCGTCGCGGTCTACTCCGAAGCCGACGCCGATGCCCAGCACGTGCGCCAGGCCGACGAGGCCTACCCGATCGGCGGACCACGCCCGCAGGAAAGCTACCTGCGCGGCGATGCCATCCTCGAGGTCGCGTTGCGCAGCGGCGCGCAGGCGATCCATCCGGGCTACGGCTTCCTCAGCGAGAACGCCCATTTTGCCGACGCGGTCGAAGCGGCCGGGCTGGTCTTCATCGGCCCGTCGGCGGCGTCGATGCGCAAGATGGGCAGCAAGGCCGGCGCCAAGGAGCTGATGCAGGCGGCCGGCGTGCCGGTCGTGCCCGGCTACACCGGCGAGGACCAGTCGCAGGCGGTGCTGGCGCGCGAGGCGGCACGGATCGGGTTTCCGCTGATGATCAAGGCCGCCCACGGCGGCGGCGGCAAGGGCATGCGCATCGTGCGCGGCCTCGATGAGTTCCTGCCCAATCTCGAAAGCTGCCAGCGCGAGGCAGCCAACGCCTTCGGACGCGACCGCGTGCTGCTGGAGCGCTACATCAGCTCGCCGCGGCATATCGAGATCCAGGTCTTCGGCGACCGTCAGGGCGATGTGATCCACCTCAACGAGCGCGAGTGCTCGGCGCAGCGCCGCTACCAGAAGGTCTTCGAGGAATCGCCATCGCCGTTCCTGACCCCGGCCCTGCGCCAGGCCATGGGCGAGGCCGCGGTGATGGCCGCGCGCGCGATCGACTATGCCAATGCCGGCACCGTCGAGTTCATTGTCGATCCCGAAGGCCAGTTCTACTTCATGGAGATCAACACCCGCCTGCAGGTCGAGCATCCGGTGACCGAGCTGGTCACAGGGCTGGACCTGGTGGAGTGGCAGCTGCGCGTCGCTGCCGGCGAGGCGCTGCCGATGCAACAGCAGCAGGTGCAGCAGCAGGGCCATGCCATCGAAGTGCGCCTGTATGCCGAGGATCCGGAGGCAGGCTTCCTGCCCGGCTCGGGCAAGCTCAAGCGCCTGCGTTTCCCGGAGCCGTCGCCGCAGGTGCGCATCGATTCGGGCGTCATCGAAGGCGATACCGTCACGATCTTCTACGACCCGATGATCGCCAAGCTCATCGTCCACGACGCCGATCGCCCGCGCGCCCTCGCCCGGCTGCGCGAGGCGCTGGCCGACTGCGTCATCGACGGCCCGAAGTCCAACATCGGCTTCCTCGAGCAGCTGGTCCGCCATCCGGTCGTCGTCGAGGGCCGCATCGATACCGGCTACCTCGACCGCCATCTCGAAGAATTCGTTCGCGTGCCGGCACTGGACACCACGCTGCTCGCCGCGGCGAGCGCCGGCTTCCTGCTCGCGCACGAGCGCGACAGCCGCGATCAGGCCAGCGCGTCGAGCGATCCGGGCTCGCCCTGGGCGATCGCCGACGGCTGGCGGCTCGGTCATGCCGGCCAGCGCCGGCTGGCCTTCCTGCACCGCGGCGAGCGCATCGCCCTGACCGCGCACGGCGCCGCCGGCGAGTACCGGATCGAATACGACGGCACCACGGTGACGATCAGCGGGGCACGGCTGGATCGGGATATCCTGTCGGCGCGCGTGGACGGGCGTGCCGTCCGCGTGGTGCTGCGACTGGACGCGCAGCGGCTGGATGCCCACGATGGTGAACAACGGCTGGTCCTCGAACCGGTGCCGGCCTACCAGGCCAGCACCGCCGGGGACGCCGCCGGCGACGACCGCGTGCGCGCGCCGATGCCAGGACGTATCGTGGCGGTCAAGGCCGCGGTCGGTGACGGGGTGGTCGCCGGCCAGGAACTGCTGGTCATGGAAGCGATGAAGATGGAACTGACCCTCAAGTCTCCACGCGAGGGCAAGATCGCCGAGATCCGCGCGCAAGCGGGCGAATTCGTCGAGGCCGATACCGTCCTCGTGATCCTGGAGTCCTGAACGTGTCGTTTTCCAGCAAAACCCCTGCCAGCGTCCGCATCGTCGAAGTCGGCCCGCGCGACGGCCTGCAGAACGAAAAGACCATCGTCCCGACGCAGACCAAGATCGAACTGATCAACCGTCTGTCCAGGACCGGCCTGCGCACGATCGAGGCGACCAGCTTCGTCAGCCCCAAATGGGTGCCGCAGCTGGCCGACGCCAGCGAGGTCTTTGCCGCGATCGACAAGCCCGAAACGATCAGCTTCCCGGTGCTGGTGCCCAACGAACAGGGCTACGCCCGTGCCCTGGCGGTCGGCGTGCGCGAGATCGCGGTGTTCACCGCGGCCTCCGAGGCCTTCAACCGCAAGAACATCAATGCCGGCATCGACGAGTCGCTGCAGCGCTTCGCGCCGGTGCTCGAGCGCGCCCGCGCCGATGGCATCGCCGTGCGCGGCTACGTCTCCACGGTGCTGGGCTGCCCCTACCAGGGCGAGGTCGCACTGGTGGACGTGGTCCGCGTGGCCCGCCGCCTGCACGACATGGGCTGCTACGAGATCTCGCTGGGCGACACCATCGGCGTCGGCACCCCGGTCAAGGCCCGGGCGATGCTGCAGGCCGTGGCCACCGAGGTCCCGATGGCCGCGCTGGCGATCCATTTCCACGATACCTACGGCCAGGCGCTGGCCAATATCCTGGCTTGCCTGGAGGATGGCGTGGCCGTCATCGACGCGGCCGTGTCCGGCGCGGGCGGCTGCCCGTACGCCAAAGGCGCCAGCGGCAATGTATCCAGCGAGGATGTGGTGTATATGCTGCAGGGTATGGGGATCGACACGGGTATCGACATCGCGATGCTGGCCGAGACCGGCCGCTGGCTGGCGGGCGTGCTCGGCCGCGAAACCGGCAGCCGCGTCGGCAAGGCGCTGGAGTCGCCGGGATGAGCCTGCCGTCGCCGCCGGAAACGGCCGCGACCCTGCCCGACGACGATGGTCGGGCAGCGCTGCTGTCGTCGCTTGCGACGGCCAGCAGCGACCCGGCACTCCCCGAACAGACCCGCGCCTTGTTCGCCCAGGCGCACGCATCGCTGCAATCCGCGCTGGAAGACGCACGCACGGCCTACCTGAGGTACGTCGCGCTGTTCGACGCGGTGCCCGACCCGGTCAGCATCCTCGATGAGCACGGCATCGTGCTGGACCTCAACAAGGCCGGCATGACCGCCTATCGGCGTTGTCGCGACGAGATCGTCGGCAAGCCGATCGAACTGCTCAATCCCGACCTGCCCAAGGATCACCTGCAACCGGTCTGGGAAACCATCCGCCGCGGCGAAACCTACGTCATCGAAGTCACCAACATGCGCGGCGATGGCACGCGCTTTCCGGTGGAGGTGCACAGCGCCGGCTTCAAGCACGACGGCCGCGACTGCCTGGTCGCGGTCGCGCGCGACCTCAGCGCCCGCCGCGATGCCGAGGTGCGCTACGGGCAACTGCTGGAAGTGATCGACAAGGGGGTGCTGGTGCAGGACGCGCACGGCGCGCTGGTCCAGGCCAATGCCGCCGCGATGCGCATCCTGGGCGCCGAACCCCACCACGATTTCCGCGACTACCTGCGCCCCGAAGACTGGAACATCGTCAACGAGGCCGGGCACCGCATCCCGCTCGACGACCTGCCGACGATCCGCACGCTGCGTACCGGCATGGCGATGCAGAGCGGCGTGCTGGGCCTGTACCACAAGCCCGAGCGCCGGTTGCGCTGGCTGTCGGTGTCCACGGTGCCGCTGTTCCCGCCGGGTGGCAAGACGCCCAAGCAGGTGCTGGCGTTCTTCAGCGACGTCACCGCGCTCAAGCGCGACAGTGCCCTGTTCGACCGCGCGCAGGCGCTGGCGCACATCGGCGGCTGGGAGTGGGAAGTCGAGCGCGACGCGCTGTACCTGACCGAGGAAGCCATGCGCATCCTCGGCGGGCCGACGCTGCCGACCTCGATCAATACCCTGCTCGAACGCCTGTGCGCACCCGACCGCCAACGGCTGCAGGACGCGCTGCGGCTGACCATCGGCGCCGGCTCCACGCTGGACCTGGAAGTCCAGGGCACGCGCGACGACGGCCGCCTGTTCTGGATCCGCATCATCGGCCAGGTCGAAAGCGGGCAATCGGAAGTCATCAGCATCACCGGCACGCTGCAGGACACCACCGAACGCAAGCAGGAACAGGAAATCCTGCGCCTGCGCGCACGCACCGATCCGCTGACCGGGCTGTTGAACCGCGAAGCGATCCTGATGGAGCTCGGCGCGCGCATGGAGGACCCGGACGCGCGCCTGGCCGTGCTGTACATCGACCTCGACCGCTTCAAGATGGTCAACGACGTCCTCGGCCATTCGGCGGGCGACGAACTGCTGATGACCGCCGCCCACCGCATCAGCCAGGCGGTCGGCAGCCAGGGCTTGATCGCCCGTTTCGGCGGCGACGAATTCCTGGTCATCTGCGCCACCGCCGACGATCCCGACCGCCCGGTGAAACTGGCCGAAGCGATCATCGAATCGTTCACGCTGAGCTTCCGTTTCGACAAGGAAGAATTCTCGATCACCACCAGCATCGGCATCGCCTCGGCGCCGCGCGATGGCGATCGCCCGCAGCAGCTGATCCACAACGCCGATGCGGCGATGTACGACAGCAAGCGGCGGATCCGCAACGCCTGGCAGATCTACACGCCCGAACTGGCGCAGTCGCAGCAGGACCGCCTGCGCGTCGAGAGCCAGCTGCGCCGCGCGGCCGACAACGACGAGTTCCGCCTGGTCTACCAGCCACAGATCGACCTGCAGCACGGCGGCATCGTCGCCGCCGAAGCGCTGATCCGCTGGCAGAACCACCAACTGGGCGAAATGCGCCCCGACCATTTCATCGGCCATGCCGAGAGCACCGGCGACATCGTGCGCATCGGCAACTGGGTGCTGCGCGAGGCCTGCAGGCAGGTCGCGCAATGGCGCGACGACGGCCTGGGCATCATCCGCATCGCGGTCAACGTGTCCTACCGCCAGTTCCTGGGCGAGGACCTGGCCGAAAGCGTGCGCAGCGTCCTCGCCGAACACGGCCTTCCCGGCGAAGCGCTGGAACTGGAATTCACCGAGCGCGTGCTGATCGAAGACGCGCCGGAAACCCTGCGCACGTTCGCAACGCTGCGCCAGTTGGGCGTGATGCTGACGATCGACGATTTCGGCGAAGGCTACAGCGCGCTGAACTACCTGCGCCGGCTGCCGATCCATGGCCTGAAACTGAGCCAGCTGTTCGTCGCCGGCGTCCCCGGCAACCAGTCCGACGTCGCGGTCTGCCAAGCCGTGACCGGCATCGCCCGCAGCCTGGGCCTGGGCCTGGTCGCGGAAGGCATCGAATCGGAAGCGCAACGGCGCTTCATGGTCGAACTCGGCGTCCCGGTCGGACAGGGCTTCCTGTTTTCGCCGGGTCTTCCGCCCGAGGAATTCGCGCGCCGGGTCCAGACCCATCGCAGCCTGATCGCCAGCGGCGACGTCGGCATTGCCGAGCAGGTAAAATAGCCCTTTCGCCATCCGCAGGGCCTGTCATGCAACCCGATCAACTCCGCGCCATCATCACCGGTGGCGTCTCAGGCCTGGGCCTGGCCGTCGCGACCCGCGTGGTCGCCAACGGCGGCAAGGTCGCCCTGTTCGACGTCAACGACGACAAGGGTGCGGCCGCGGTCGCGGCACTGGGTGCGTCGCAGGCGCAGTACTTCCGCACCGACGTTACCAGCGAGGCCGAGGTCGCCGCCCATGTCGACGCGGCCAGCGCGTTCCTCGGCGGGCTCAACGCCGCGATCAACTGCGCCGGCATCCTCGGCGCCGGGCGCGTGTTGGGGCGTGAGGCGGCCATGCCGCTGTCGACGTTCAGCACGACGGTCATGGTCAACCTGGTCGGCAGCTTCAACGTCGCCAAGGCAGCGGCGGCCGTGATGCAGCACAACGCGGCCGGCGACGACGGCGAGCGCGGCGCGATCATCAATACCGCCAGCGTCGCCGCCTACGAAGGCCAGATCGGCCAGGCCGCGTACTCCGCATCCAAGGGCGGCGTGGTCGCGATGACGCTGCCGATGGCGCGCGAACTGGCCCGCTTCGGCATCCGGGTCAACACGATCGCACCCGGCATCTTCTGGACGCCGATGGTCGACGGCATGCCCGACGAGGTGCAGAAGTCGCTGGCGGCGTCGATCCCGTTCCCGTCGCGCCTGGGCCAACCCGAGGAGTTCGCCGACCTGGTCGCCTACATCCTCGGCAATCGCTACATCAATGGCGAGACCATCCGCCTCGACGGCGCGGTCAGGCTGGCGCCCAAGTAGCCGGGAATCGGAAAACGGGAAGCGACGAGCGGGAAGCAGGCATGGCGACGGCAGTTCACCGGCATTCCCGACCTTCCGGCTCCTGCACTGTCCGCTCCCGATCTACCGGCTCCAGCACGTCTGCCCTGTCCCTCCGATTTCCTACAACCGATTCCCGGTACCTACATGAAAGCCAACGAGATCAAGAAAGGCAACGTCGTCGAGCACAACAACGGCGTGTACCAGATCCGCGACATCGAGCGCAGTTCACCGCAGGGTCGTGGCGGCAACGTGCGTTTCCGCTTCACGATGTATTCGGTGCCCGGCGGCAACAAGACCGAAGCCAGCTTCGATTCCGATGACGACCTGCGCGAAGTCGAGCTGTCGCGCCGCCAGGCGAGTTTCTCGTACAAGGACGGGGACGCGTTCGTGTTCATGGACGACGAGGACTTCACGCCCTATGCGCTGGACGCCGACGTGGTGGGTGACGGCGCCGGCTACATCACCGATGGCCTCGGCGGTTGCTACGTGCAGATCATCGACGATGCGCCGGTCGGCCTGCAGTTGCCGCAGACCGTGGTGCTGGAAGTGGTCGAAACCCCGCCGGAACTGAAGGGCGGCACGGCGACCAAGCGTCCCAAGCCCGCGCGCCTCAACAGCGGCATCGAGATCCAGGTCCCCGAGTACATCGCCAACGGCGAGCGCGTCTGGGTCAACACCACGACCGGCGAGTTCAGCGGTCGCGCGGACTGACGGGGTGTGACGCAAAGGGGGTGACCTGGCAGGCGCTCCCTTGATGGCGGGTCTGGACCCGCCCTACGCGTCGAACAGCTTGCCGGGGTTCATGACGCCCTGGGGATCGAGCGCGCGCTTGATGCCGCGCATCACTTCGATCTCGGCCGTGCTGCGCGTCGACGACAGATAGGGTTTCTTGACCAGGCCGATGCCGTGCTCGGCGGAAATGCTGCCGGCATGCTTCTGCAGCGATGCCGCCAGCAGCTTGGTCACGCGTTCGCATTCGTGGACGAACGCCGGCAGCGCCATGTCGCCGGGCTTGAGGACGTTGATGTGCAGGTTGCCGTCGCCGATATGGCCGAACCAGACGACGTCGAACTGCGGATACTCCTGTTGCAGCAACGCCTGGGTCTCGGCCAGGAACGCCGGCATCGCCGAGATCCGCACCGAGACATCGTTCTTGTACGGCACGTGCGGCGCCAGGCTCTCGGTGATGCCCTCGCGCAGGCGCCACAGCTGCGCGGCCTGCGCCTCGCTCTGGCTGATCACGCCGTCGAGCACCCAGCCCTGCTCCATGCAGTGTTCGAAGGCGGCCAGCACCCTGGCCTCCTGCGCATCGTCGCCGCTGGCGAACTCGGTCACCACGTAATACGGATGGACCTCGTCGAACGGCTTCTGGGCACCATGCGCAAGCACGTGGTGCAACGCGCGGTCGGTGAAGAACTCGAAGGCTTCCAGCTGCAGTCTGTCGCGCAGCGTCGTGAACACCTGCATCAGCACGTCGAACGACGGCAGCGCCAGCAGCATCACGCTGGTCGGTGGCGGCGGGTCGGTCAGCCGCAGGGTCGCCTCGACGACGATGCCCAGCGTGCCTTCCGACGCGACCATCAGATGGCGCAGGTCGTAGCCGCTGGAATTCTTGACCAGGCCACGGTTGAGGTCGAGCACGTCGCCGGTCCCGGTCACCACCTTCAGCCCGGCAATCCATTCGCGGGTATTGCCATGCCGGATCACGCGGATGCCGCCGGCATTGGTCGCGATGTTGCCGCCGATCGAACATGAGCCGCGCGCCGCGAAATCGACCGGATACAGCAGGCCCTGCTCGCGCGCCGCGTTGTGCACCGCTTCCAGTGCGATGCCGGCCTGCACGGTCAGCGTGCGGTCGACGGCATCGAACGCCAGCACCTTGCCCATGCGCTGCAGGCTGACGACCAGCTCGCCGTTGGCCGCAACTGCGCCGCCGGACAGGCCTGTCCGCCCGCCGGAGGGCACCACGGCGACCTGATTCTGGTTCGCCCACAGGACGATCTGCCGGATTTCGTCCACGGAACCGGGCAAAGCCACGGCCAGCGGGGCCGGGGTCCAGCGTCGAGTCCAGTCACGACCGTAGTGTTCGAGGTCGGCCGGGTCGGTCCGGAGCTGCAGCCCGGGCACGGCCTGCAGCAGCGCCTGCAGGCGCGGATCGCCCGGAGGCGCGTTGGCGGCGGTCGAATCGGTCATGGGACACGGGACTCCGGGGGGCCTGCAAGCCTGCCAGTCCGGACCACGGGCGTCCAGCGCTGCAGCGCAACAAGGGCCGGGCGATTCTGGCAGTATTGCCGATCCCTCCCCCGCCCTTGCCACCTCCCCCGATCATGTCGAAGACCTCGTTCCCCAAGCAGGACATCCGTGTATTGCTGCTCGAAGGCGTCAGCCAGAATGCCGTCGACGTGTTCAAGGCCGCCGGTTACACCCAGATCGAGACCCATGCCAAGTCGCTGCCCGAAGACGAGCTGAAGGCGAAGATCGCCGAGGCGCATATCGTCGGCATCCGCTCGCGTACCCAGCTGACTTCCGAGGTGCTGGCCGAAGGGCGTCGCCTGATGGCGATCGGCTGCTTCTGCATCGGCACCAACCAGGTCGATCTCGATGCCGCCGAACTGGCCGGCATCCCGGTCTTCAACGCCCCCTATTCCAATACCCGCAGCGTCGCCGAGCTGGTGATCGCCGAGGCGATCATGCTGACCCGCGGCATCCCGGCCAAGAACGCCGAATGCCATCGCGGCGGCTGGAGCAAGTCGGCGGCCGGCAGCCACGAAGTCCGCGGCAAGACGCTGGGCATCATCGGCTATGGCCACATCGGCACCCAGGTCGGCGTGCTGGCCGAATCGCTGGGCATGCACGTGCTGTTCCACGACATCGAGTCCAAGCTGTCGCTAGGCAATGCGCGCGCCGCGATCAGCCTCGACGAGCTGCTGTCGCGCGCCGACATCGTGACCCTGCACGTGCCGGAAACACCGGCCACGCAGATGATGTTCGGTGCCGAGCAGATCGCCAGGATGCGCCGCGGCGCGCACCTGATCAACGCCGCGCGCGGCACCGTGGTCGACATCGACGCGCTGGCGGCGGCGATGGAATCCGGACACCTGGGCGGCGCCGCGATCGACGTGTTCCCGATCGAGCCCAAGGGCAACGACGACCGTTTCGAATCGCCGCTGCTGGCCTACGACAACGTGATCCTGACCCCGCACATCGGCGGCAGCACGCTGGAGGCGCAGGACAACATCGGCACCGAAGTGGCCGCCAAGCTGGTGCGCTACAGCGACAACGGCAGCACGCTGTCGTCGGTGAACTTCCCCGAAGTCACCCTACCCGAGCATGTCGGCAGCCATCGTATCCTGCACATCCATCGCAACGTGCCCGGCGTACTGTCGCGGATCAACGACGTGTTCTCGCGCGAAGGCATCAACATCGACGGCCAGTTCCTGCGCACCGATCCGAGCGTGGGTTACGTGGTCATCGATGTGACGTCCACACCCGACAAGACCGCGAAGCTGCGCACCGAACTGATGCAGATCGAAGGCACGCTGCGCACGCGCGTGCTGTACTGACGCACGCTGCACTGCCGCACGCGCTACTGATGCATGCGGCACTGACGGCCACGCCTGTTATCGGGCGCATCGACGGGGCCAAGCCGCGGTTCGCGGCCATGGCCCCTGCTACGGAGCTGCGCGACCCGCCCGCCATTTGCGCGCCATGCGCCGCAGCGATCCGTCGGCGGCGGCATCGTCGGCAAGCGCCGCGAGATCGCGCCACGCCAGTGACAGCGATTCCTCGCTGACCACGAAACGCTCGTCGGGGCCGGCCAGCACGACGTAGCGCACGTCGTAATGCCAATGCCCGGGGATGCCCTTGTGCTCCGGGATCCAGTGGCGGTCGAGATCGAAGATCGTCGGCAGCACCTGCAGGCCCTGCAATCCGGTTTCTTCCTCGGCCTCGCGCAGGGCAACGCGCGCCAGGTCGCGATCGCCATCGGCATGCCCGCCGGGCTGCAGCCACAGGCCCAGCTTGCGATGGTGGGTCAGCAGGGTCCGCGTGCCCTGCCCGCCGACGACCAGCGCCGATGCCGTGAAATGACCGGCCAGGCGTTCGCGCACGAACGGGTCTTCGGCATCGTCGAGCAGGTCGATAAACATCGCCACGACGTCGGCTTCTTCGGCGAAATCACGCTGGTAGCGTGCAAACGCCTCTGCGAGGGCAATGGTCTGCGCGTGGTTCGGATCGATCTGCTCGGTCATGTTTGCTGCAATGCGTCATTCTTGGAAAGGAGGATGCGGACCGCGATCCGGGCAAGCCGACGTCCACTTAGGGGTTTTCACCGGGCCTGCGGCCCGGGCATCGATTTTTGCCACGGATCGCTTGTGCCGCCGCACCCATGGCGGGTATGTTCGCACGGCTGTGGTCCGCGGGCATTTGCGCGGGGACTGCCTGTTGACAAGCAACCTCCAAGCAATCCCGAGCAATCCCAAGCAATCCACCGTGGAGAACCCAATGCTTTTCTGGCGCGTCAAGCCACTCGACAAGATTCTCGAAACCGCAGAGCGTAAATCGCTCACCCGCCAACTCGGCGCCTTCCAGCTGACGATGCTCGGCATCGGCGCCGTCATCGGCACTGGCATCTTCGTGCTGACGGCCGAAGCAGGACAGAAAGCCGGCCCGGCGATGATGGTGGCATTCGTGATCGCAGCGGTGGTCTGCGCACTGGCCGCATTGGCCTACTCGGAACTGGCCTCGATGATCCCGGTCTCGGGATCGGCCTACACCTACACCTATGGCGTGCTCGGCGAAGGACTGGCCTGGGTCGTCGGCTGGGCGCTCGTACTCGAATACGCCGTCGCGGCAGGCGCCGTATCAGTGGGCTGGTCGGGCTACATGAATGGCCTGCTGACCAGTGTCGGCCTGGACCTGCCACGCGCATTGAAGACCGGACCGATCGACGGCGGCAGCTTCAACCTGCTGGCCTTCCTGATCGCGCTGTTGGTGACGATGCTGCTGGTGCTGGGCACGTCCAAGTCGGCCAAGGTCAATGCGATCCTGGTCGGCGTCAAGGTGCTGGCGCTGATCGTCTTCATCTCGATCGCGGTCCCCGGTGCGCAGGCCGAGAACTTCGAGCCGTTCCTGCCGACCGGCTGGGGCAGCCCGATGGGTGGCATCGGCGTGCTCGGTGCGGCGGCGTCGATCTTCTTCGCCTACGTCGGCTTCGACGCGGTCTCGACCGCAGCCGAGGAAACCAAGAACCCGAACCGCAACATCCCGATCGGCCTGATCGGCTCGCTGGCGGTCTGCACGATCTTCTATCTGCTCGTCAGCTACGGCGCCGTGGGTTCGATGGGCGCGCAGCCGATGTTCGATGCCGCTGGCGTCGCGATCCATCCCGGCACGCCGGCGATGGCCGAAGCCTGCCTGGGCAGCGAGGCCCTGGTCTGCAGCCGCGAGCCGCTGGCGCACGTGATGCGCATGCTCGGCTTCCCGTCGGTCGGCAATGCGATCGGCCTGGCGGCTGCGCTGGCGTTGCCGTCGGTGATCCTGATGATGATGTTCGGCCAGACCCGCATCTTCTTCACGATGTCGCGCGACGGCCTGCTGCCCGAGCGTCTGTCGCGGATCCACCCGCGCTTCAAGACCCCGCACGTGGTCACGCTGATGACCGGCGTGTTCGTGTCGCTGTTCGCGGCGCTGTTCCCGGTCGGCATCCTGGCCGACATCTCCAACTCGGGCACGCTGTTCGCGTTCATCGCGGTTTCGGCGGCGGTGTTGATCCTGCGCAAGAAGGATCCGACCCGCCACCGTCCGTTCCGCACGCCATTCGCGTGGATCGTCTGTCCTGCGGCGATCGCCGGCTGCCTGCTGCTGTTCCTGAACCTGTCGGGCTACACGCTGGCGATGTTCTTCGGCTGGACCGTGATCGGCCTGATCGTCTACCGCGCCTACGGTTACCGCAACAGCGAGCTGGCGCCGGGTGGCGCACATGGCGGCGGTGGCCCCAAGCCGCCGTCCGAGCCGGACTTCCACGAAGGCCCGCAGGCCTGATCGCCGATCAGGACCGACTGACACTTCGCTGAAGTGCGTGTACAAGGGGCGGGACACTGGAAGGTGTCCCGCCTTTTTCTTTTGCACTGTCCCAGCCCACCGAGCCCTGCGATGACCGACGCCCCACGCAAGATTGGACCGATCCTGGCGACCTTCGTCGTCGCCAACAACATGATCGGTTCGGGATTCTTCCTGCTGCCGGCCACGCTCGCCGGCTCCGGCGGCGTCACCGCGTTCTCGTGGCTGATCGGCACCCTGCTCGCGGTCGCGCTGGGGGGCGCCTTCGCGCGCCTGGCCCGCCAGTACCCCGACCTCACCAGCCCGGACGATTACGTGCGCCCGTCGCTGGGGCGCGACATGGGTTTCCTGGCGACCACGCTGTACTGGGTGTCCTCGTGGATGGGCAACAACGCGATCGCCGTCGCCGCGTTCGGATACCTGGTCATCCTGCTGCCGATCGACGACAGCGGCAGCGTGCGGCTGGCCGGCCAGATCGTGCTGATCTGGCTGATGTTCGCGCTGAACCTGCTGGGCCCGCGCTCGATCGCCCGCTTCCAGTCGATGTGCGTGGTGTTCGGCCTGCTGCCGGTCGCGGTCGTGCTGGTCGCCGGCTGGGGCAGCTTCGACGGCGACCTCTACCGCGCTGCCTGGAACGTCACCGACAAGTCCGACCTCGCCGTGGTGTTCGGCTCGCTGGCGCCGGTGTTCTGGGCATTCGTGGGGCTGGAGACCGGCGCGATGGTGGCCGGCGTCGTCCGCGACCCGGACCGCAACGTGCCGATCGCCACGCTCAGCGGCATCGTCATCGCAGGCATCGTCTACCTGGTGTCGTCGGTCCTGATGATGGGCATCGTGCCGGCCGCCGAGATGGCCGCCTCCAGCGCGCCGTTCGCGCTGGTCGCCGGCAAGATATTCGGCGCCTGGGCCATCCCGATCATCGCCGCCGCCGCGGCGCTGAAGGCCACCGGTACGCTTGGCGGCTGGATGCTGGTCACCGGCGAATCGGGCGCGCGCGCGGCGCAACGCGGCTTCCTGCCGGCGATTTTCGGGCGGGTGCGCCGCAACGGCTCGGCCGGATGGGGCCTGCTGATCATCGCGGTGTCGATGACCCTGCTGGCGATCCTGACCCAGGCGCCGACGGTCTCCGGCCAGTTCAAGACCATCATCGACATGGTGGTGACGCTGGTGGTGATGGCCTACGTGGCCGCCGGCCTCAGTCTGCTGCTGGGCACGCGGGAGCGGCCGTCGGGGACCACCGAACGCCTGCTCGGCATGTCCGCGCTGATCGCCTGCGGCCTGCTGATCGCATCGACCGACAACGACATCCTGGTCGGCGCGCTGATCGTCGCCCTGCTCGCCTGGGCCGGCTATCGCGGTTTCGCGCGCCGACGCGAGCCGCCTGCCGGAGGCTGATCGGCCGTCGTCATCCTGCTGCCGCGCCCACGCGATCGCGCGCCTGTCACTGAAATGCGGGAGTGGCGCGCTACACTTTGCGCATGAGCCAGGATCAACTTTCCCACGACCGTCAGCCCTACGACCGCCAGCGCCTTTCGCAGCTGGCCAACGAGATCGCCAGCAACGTCGCCGAGCTGGCGCGGCTGGGCTGGACACCAGCCACCAGCAGCAACTTCTCCAGCAGGCTCGATGACCGCCACGCGGCGATCACCGTGTCCGGACGCGACAAGGGCAAGCTGGTCGAGGCCGATATCATGGTCGTCGATTTCGATGGCCAGCCGGTCGCGACCCAACACCGGCCCTCGGCGGAGACCCTGCTGCATACGCAGCTCTACCGGCGTTTCCCCGAGATCGGCTGCATCCTGCATACGCACTCGCCGAACCAGACCATCGCCTCGCGGCTGTTCTCCGGTGCCGGGCACATCCGCCTGGCCGGCTACGAGCTGCTGAAGGCCTTCGTCGGCAACGATACCCACGAGACCGCCATCGACGTGCCGGTGCTGCCCAACAGCCAGCACATGCCGACGCTGGCCGCGCAAGTCGACGCACTGCTCGACCAGCAATGCATGTGGGGCTACCTGATCGATGGCCATGGCCTGTACGCCTGGGGCCGCGACATGGCCGAGGCACGCCGGCACCTGGAGGCATTCGACTTCCTGCTCGGCTGCGAGCTGGAGCTGCGCAAGCTGCAGGCCGGCCGCTGAGGAACACCGGTGGCCCATCGCCATGCCCGGGCCGGGCTGGCGTTGCGCGGCTGCCACCTTTGCGTTCCGCTGCCGTCATCCTCCCGCCGCCGACGCCTGCTAGGCTGTTGCCCCCCACTTCCTCACGAGCCCGATCGCCATGAGCCGCCTGCGCATCTTCTCCGACGACACTCCGGACACCCCGCAGTTCAGCAGCCACGACGGTGACGAGATCGCGCGCGAGCTGAAGAAGATCAACGTGCATTTCGAGCGCTGGCAGGCCTCGCAGCCGATCGAGGCCGGTGCCAGCGCCGAGCAGGTCATCGCTGCCTACAAGACCGATATCGACCGCATCACCGCCGAGCGCGGCTTCACCACGGTCGACGTCATCAGCATCGCGCCGGACAACCCGAACCGCGACGAGCTGCGCAAGAAGTTCCTCGATGAGCATTTCCACAAGGAAGACGAAGTCCGCTTCTTCGTCGATGGCTCGGGCCTGTTCACGCTGCACGTGGACGGCAAGGTCTACGAGATCGAATGCGTCAAGAACGACCTGATCGCCGTGCCCGATGGCGCGCCGCACTGGTTCGACATGGGACCGGAGCCTCGCTTCGTCGCGATCCGCTTCTTCGAGCAGCCCGACGGCTGGATCGGCCATTTCACCGGCACCGACATCGCGCAGAAATTCCCGCGTTACGAGAATCCCAAATTTGATTGAGCAGGCTTGATTGAGCAGCTTGACTGGGCAGGCTCGACTGGGCAGCTGTTCGAAGCAGCGGATTCGTCCTGGCGAAGGCAGCTGAATGCGCTGCTACGCACGTCACTGTGCTCGCCGTGGCGGCCGCTCCACCCGCCCTCCCGCATTCCATTCCACCGCATCGCGCGGTCATTGCTGATCGCGCCCGTTGCAGCCGTGGCGTCAATCAGGATGATAGGGCGGGCATTCAGGACTACGACCCCGCCATGACCATCCGCCTGATCCTCACCGACATCGAGGGCACCACCAGCAGCATTTCCTTCGTCAAGGACGTGCTGTTTCCGTATGCGCGCCGCGAACTGCCGGCCTTCGTCCAGCAGCACGGGCAGGAGCCCCAGGTCCGGCAGTGGCTGGACCTGGTCGCGACCGAGAGTGGCGGCCTGTGCCAGGACGCGATGATCGTCGAGACCCTGCAGGGCTGGATCGACGAGGACCGCAAGCACACCGCGCTGAAGGCGCTGCAAGGGATGATCTGGGAGGCCGGTTACCAGGACGCCGATTTCACCGCGCACATCTATCCCGATGCGGCCGAGTCGTTGCAACGCTGGCATGACGAGGGCTATCTGCTGGCGGTGTATTCCTCCGGCTCGGTGCCCGCGCAGAAACTGTTCTTCGGCCACTCCGACGCCGGTGACCTGGGACCGCTGTTCTCGTCCTGGTTCGACACCGAGATCGGTGGCAAGCGCGAGCCCACCAGCTACGCCAACATCGCGCAGCGGCTGAATGCGTTGCCCGAGGACATCGTGTTCCTGTCGGACGTCGTGGCCGAACTCGATGCCGCACGCAGCGCCAACATGCGCACCGTGCTGATCGATCGGCTCGAGGATTATCCGGAGCCGCGCACCGGCCCCGAGACCCACGACCACCCGCGCGTGACCCGCTTCTCCGACATCCAGCTGCCGCAGGCCTGAACCATGCCCCGGCGCGGATGCAGGAGCTGGCCCAGGACACTGGCATCGGCCCTGTCCCTGCCGCTGCTCGTGGCCGCGCTGCTGCCGGCGGTGTTGCTGACGACTGCAGCGCAGGCCATCGCAAGCGATGACGGCGGCCGCGCCCCATCCGCTTCGAAAGACACATCGGCTTCGACCGACACGTCCGCCAGCACGCTGGCGCGGCGGGACCGTGCACTGCTGGAGCAGCAACTGGCGACGATGCCGGCCTCCAGGCCAGGCCACCCGGACCTGTACGTCATCGGTTTTGCCGGCGACGGCAACGAGGACGTGTTCCGCAACGAAGTGGACTATCTGGACACGCTGGCCTCGAAGCGGCTGGATGCCGACGGGCGCGTGATCGGCCTGGTCAATCACCCCGACAGTCTGCAGCGCACACCGCGCCCGCTCGCGACCCTGGCCAACCTGCGCATCGCCCTCGACGGCATCGGCGCGCGCATGGATCGCAACGAGGACATCCTGCTGCTGTACATCACCACGCACGGCAGCGAGGACCATCAGCTTGCCGTGCAACTGGAGGGACAACTCGATACCGGGCTGTCGCCGAAACAACTGCGCGGCGCGCTCGACCATGCCGGTATCGACTATCGCGTGCTGGTGGTGTCGGCCTGCTATTCGGGCGGATTCATCCCGGCGCTGCGCGGTCCCCGCACCCTGGTACTGACCGCGGCCCGGCGCGACCGGCCGTCGTTCGGTTGCGGCAGCGAATCCACGGTGACCTGGTTCGGACGCGCGTGGCTGGTCGAGGGGCTCAATCGCGACAGCGATCCGGTCGAGGCCTTCCAGTACGCCAAGCGACAGATCTCGCGCAGGGAAGCGATGGAGGATTTCGAGCCCTCGTTCCCGCAGAGCGACATCGGCAAGGGCATCGTCGAACAACTGCGCGCATGGCAGGCCACCCTGCCCGCCACGACGGCCGTTCCCTACCCGCACCCGATCGATTGATGCGCCCTGTGGTGCCCGTATAGGCCCGGCCCACATGCGACGGTTGTGAGTGATTCTCGTTTCGACATCATTTTTGCGGACTGCCTATGATCGCCCTGCGCTGCCAGCCAGCTATCGCAAGCCAGCCCGCGCAACGATCCGCCAGCCAGCCCGCACCCGTTGCCCGCTCGCCCGCCGGATCCACCGACCCGCGCATGTCGCGGGTTTTTCTTTGGTTCTTCTCCGAAGCCAGGGCGTTTCGCAGTACGTGAGTCTGTGTCGTGCCAAGCAGGCGGCGTCGCCGGCTTCGTAGTTCATGTCGCCCTTCAAATGCCGGGGCGTGCGCCGAACACCATTCAACGCCGCGATCGTCACGAGCAAGGCGGTGGTGCGTCGGGTGGAGGCTGCGTCAATCACGCCATGGATGGCGTGCGCCCGAGTCAAGGCAGGACGCCCTGACCGAGGGAGAGCGGGCTCCATCCGACGCGCCGCTGCAGATCCGAAGTCCGTGATCCGGCATCAGCCATCCCGAAGATCTTCGGTCTACACAGAGCAGGCGATTGTAATTGCGGCTCTGGATTGCGTTCGCTGATCGGGCCCAGGGAAGACACCTGTCGATGGCGTCGCCAACGATCGCATTGACCGCCGTCACGTTCATTCGGGCTGCGCCGCCTCGTCCAGCCGGTACTGCAGCTGCGCGCGTTGCTCGCCCTGCCAACGATCGAAAACACGCACCTCGATCGCGTGCTCGCCGGCCTCGAGATCGGTCGGCAAGGCGCCGCGCCACAGATGTGTCGAAGGCTCGGCTTCCGGCGAACGATCGAAACCGCGCAATGCATCGGCCTGGTCATCGCGGGCATTCTCCGCGCGCAACCAGGGATCGGGCGCGGACACTCTGCGCATCGCCTGCCAGTCGCCGTCGGCCACGCGGTACTCGACGCGCGTGTCGTCCTCGCCCATGAACACGTTCGCGTAGACGCCAAACGCCGGATAGGCGCCACGACGCAGCACCTTCGGCGCGTGCAGGCGCATCGCATCGGTGAAGCCGGGATCGTCCTGTGGGCGCCGCGCCGGATGCCAGGCCAGCGCGTAGGCCGCATCGGTGGCCACCGACATCGTCGCGTAACCGTTGGGCGTGCCATCGGCCATCGTCGCATCCGGAATGCCTGCGGCATCGGCGGCACCCGACCAGAACGCACCGCAGGCGGCACCGACGTTGTACTCGTGCAGCGGCTGCGCGCCATGCCAACCACTGGCCGCGCCATGGCGCACGTGTTGCTGGGTATGGCGATGGCCGCTGAGCAGCAGCACATGCGGGAACGGCTGCAGCAATGCGAACAGACGCTCGCGATCACGGGCACGCACGGTCTCGGCCGCCCCGCCTGTCGCGGTGTCGAACCAGGGGATATGCACGGCGATCACCAGTAACCGCTCCCGGCGCGCCTGCGCCAGGTACGCGGTAAGGAAATCCAACTGATCCTCGCGCAGTCCGCCGACATACGCAGGACGCTGGCCCGGCTGCGCGATCACGTTGTCGAGCACCACGAACGAGGCCTGCGTTTCTTCCCAGGCGTAGGTATCGGGACCATAGACGGCCTTGAACGACGACAGGGACGCGCCATCGCTGCGCGCGCCCACGTCCATGTCGTGGTTGCCGGCGACATGCAACCAGGGCACGCCGATCGAAGTCGTCGCCGCGTTCAACGCCGGATACAGGGCCGGCGCATCGTTGCCGACATCGCCCAGCGTCAGGCCCAGCGATATCCCGCGCTGCCGTGAGGCCGGCTGCGCGATGTCGCGCAGGTAGTAGTCGACCTCGCGCTGCGTGCCGGCCTGCGGATCGCTGAAGACCAGCAGCCGCAGCGGATCATCGGCGCGTGGCACGGCTTGGCGGACCTGGGTATCGGGCGTATCGGGCGTGGCCAGCGTGGGCGCGCGGCGCAACGCGAAATCGCCGCAGGCCGGCGCGTCCCCGCCCTGCACCGCGGGTTCGATCCGCCGCCAGGTATCGGGCAGTCCGTCGTCGCGTCGCAGCGCCGTGTAGCCCGCCGGCTTGACGATGAAGACATGCCCATCCAGCGGGGCCAACGCCGGATAACGCCCACGTGCATCGGTGCGCACGACCCGGCGGCCATCAGAGACTTGCACGCCGGCGATGCCGGCTGCCTGGCTGCGGTCACTGCTGCGATCGCCGCCGCCGTCGCTGCCGTCGCTGCCGTCGCTGCGGTCATCGCGCCCGTCAGCCAGCCACACCGTGCCGCCAGCGCACGCCACCCCCGCCACGGAAGCCGTCCCGGAATCCACCCTGGAACCGGCAGTACTCGCGCCCGCGGCTGCGGCCAGCGGCAGCAGCCACGCCATCGACAGGCATCGAAAAAGGCGGATATTCACCATCAATCTGGGACCCAGGTCGCACCGACGGCCGATTATGCCGCTCAAGCGCGTTAACCGAATGAACCTGGATTATTCTGTGGCGACAGGGAAGTGCGAGTCGGCCTTTGGGGGGTGATCGATCCGTGACAGCCGGAGTGGGAATGAATCGTTTTGCCGGACGGGCCTGCGCCCGTTCTGATCGGCGTGAAGGGACCGGTGCAGCGTGGGCGACGTGGGCCACATGGCCGGCGATCGCGCTGCTGCTGGCGATCCTTGCGGCCTTGCACGTGACCGGCATCGCGCATGCGCGCGCCCAGGACATCACGCCTGCCCCGCATGCCGCATCCACGCTGGACCTGGCCCCGGGCACGACCGACATCTCGCTGGCGCCGCACCTGCGCTACCGCCACGATGCGACCAGCAGCGACCGGCCCGAGGATGCCTGGCGGCTAGCCGGTGGCGATGCGTTCCAGCCGCTGCCCGACGGCAACGATGCCTTCGGCTTCCAGCGCGGTGCGTTCTGGTTCCATGCCCGCATCGTCAACCACGACGAGCGCGAACAGCGCTGGATCCTGGTGCAGGAATATCCGCTCAGCGACCGCCTGGACATCTACCTGCGCTACCCCGACGGCCGCATGGTCCAGCATGCCGGCGGCGATCATCTTCCATTCTCGTCGCGCAGCATCCGTTACCGTCATCCGAACTTCCAGGTCGACCTGCCGGTCGGCGTCCCCGTTGAGGTGCTGGTGCGCGTGGAGAGCGAGAGCTCGATGCAGGTACCGCTGCATCTGTACACGCCCAGCGCCTTTACTGAGACCTCGCGCGACGGGCAACTGGCGATCGGCCTGTACTACGGCATCCTGATCGCGTTGTTCTTCTACAACCTGGTGCTGTGGCTGTCGCTGCGCGATGCCAGCTATTTCTGGTACCTGAGCCACATCACCGCGTTCGGCCTGGTGCTGTTCACGCTCAACGGCTTCGGCTTCGAATACCTGTGGCCGCAATCGACCTGGCTGGCCGACCACGCGGTGCCGTTGTCGATCTGCCTGGCGTTGATCGCGATGCTGCAGTTCTCGCGGACCTTCCTGGCGCTTCCGCAACGCTGGCCGGTCGGCAACGTGGTGACGCTGGCCTTCATCGGTTTCTTCCTGGTGTTCGGCATCGCCTCGATCTGGCTGCCCTACCGCATTTCGACGCCGGTGGCCTCGCGCGCGGTACTGCTGGGCGTGTTGTGGATCGTGACCTCGACGATCGTGGTGCTGCGACGCGGCTACACGCCGGCCAAGCTCCTGCTGCTGGCGTGGTCGATGTTCCTGCTCGGCACCGCCGTGTTCACGCTGCTGGCGTTCGGCCTGCTGCCGAAGAACTTCGTCACCGAGTACGGCGTGCAGATCGGTTCGGCACTGGAGATGCTGCTGCTGTCGATCGCACTGGGCTATCGCTACGCCGCGCTGCGCAACGAGAACCAGCGCATGGTCGATGCCGCCAACCAGGACCTGGAACGCAAGGTCGCGCAACGCACGATGGAAGTCCGCAGTGCATTGTCGCAACTGGAGGAGGCGCATGGCCGCCTGCGCGATTCCAGCCGCCGCGACGGCCTGACCGGCCTGTACAACCGCGCCTATTTCCACGAACGCTTCGATGGACTGCTGGTGGATTGTCGCGACCAGCGCCGGCCGTTGTCGTTGCTGATGATCGACCTCGACTACTTCAAGCGCATCAACGACGAGCACGGCCACTTGGTCGGCGATGGCTGCCTGCGCTGGACCGCGCAGCGGATCGGCCAGGTGCTGCGCCAGTACGACGCCCTGCTCGCCCGCTTCGGCGGCGAGGAGTTCGTGGTCGTGCTGCCGGGGCGCGACCTGCACTCGGCCGTGCTGATCGCCGAAGAGGTCCGTCAGTCCCTGACCCGCGAGCCCTGCGACGTGCAGAACTGCAAGCTGCAGGTCTCGGCCAGCATCGGCGTGCACACGATCGCGCCCGGGGCGATCGATGACAGCGACGACGCCATCGACATCGCCGACAAGGCGCTGTATTCGGCCAAGGCCAATGGCCGCGACTGCATCAGGACGTCGATCAGCGCGGCTTGAGTGGTGTCATCGCGGCGATGGCCGCCGCGACGGTGCGACAGTGCGACAGTGCGAATGCTCGCGCGCCATGCGGGAGCATTCCGGCGTCCTCAGCGCTGGCGTTCGGCCAGCCTGGTTTCCAGCTGTTCCAGGCCCAGGCCACGCGCACGCAGCAGGACCAGCAGGTGGTAGACCAGGTCGGCGCTCTCGCCGATCAGTTCGGCATCGCCTTCGGCGACGGCTGCCAGCGCGGTCTCCACGCCTTCCTCGCCGACCTTCTGCGCGATGCGGCGGATCCCGCCTTCGAACAGGCGCGTGGTGTAGCTGCCGACAGGACGCTCGGCCTCGCGCGTGGCGATCAGGGCCGCGAGCCCACCGATGGTGCTGCCGGGCGCATCGGGGAAGCAGCTGGCACGCTGCAGGTGGCAGGTCGGGCCGTTCGGGCGCGCCAGTACCAGCAGCGTGTCGTTGTCGCAGTCGACGCGCAGGTCTACCAGGTCCAGCACGTGGCCGGAGCTCTCGCCCTTGGTCCACAGCCGCTGCTTGCTGCGACTGAAGAACGTCACCTGGCGCTTGTCGAGTGTCGCCGCCAGCGCGTCCTGGTTCATGTAGCCCAGCATCAGCACGCGCAGCGTCGCCGCGTCCTGGACCACGGCCGGCAGCAGGCCATCACCCTTGCCCCAGTCGAGGCCCTGCAAGGCCTGGGTGTCGATCGTCGCGGCGGTGCCGGACGCGCTGCCGGGAATGGACGTGGACGTCATTGGATGCGTACCTCGATGCCCTGCGCCTGCAGGTCCTGCTTGAGTGCGGGGATCGGAATGCGCCCGCTGTGGAAGACACTGGCCGCCAGCGCGCCATCGACGTCGGCATCGCGGAACACGTCCGCGAAGTGCGCCATCTCGCCAGCGCCGCCGGACGCGATCAGCGGCACATGGCACAGCTCGCGCGCCTGCCGCAATTGCGCCAGGTCGTAGCCACGGCGCACGCCGTCGTTGTCCATGCAGTTGAGCACGATCTCGCCAGCACCCAGGCGCTGCGCCTCGACGATCCAGTCGAGCGTGCGTACCGGCAGCTCGCGGGTCTTGTCGGGATCGCCGGTGTGGCTGCGCACGCGCCACTGGCCATCGGTTTCGCGGATCGAGTCGATGCCCACCACGACGCACTGCACGCCGAAGGCCGCCGCCAGTTCGCCGATCAGCGCCGGCCGCTCCAGCGCGGGGGTATTGATCGACACCTTGTCGGCGCCGGCATGCAGCACCGCGCGCGCGGTGTCGACATCGCGGATGCCGCCGGCCACGCAGAACGGGATGTCGATCAGCCGCGACACGCGCTCGACCCAGCCACGATCGACCGAGCGCCCCTGCGGGCTGGCCGAGATGTCGTAGAACACCAGCTCGTCGGCCCCCTGGTCGCGGTAACGCAATGCCAGGTCGACGATGTCGCCCATGTCGACATGGTCGCGGAAACGCACGCCCTTGACCACGCGGCCTTCGCGCACGTCCAGGCACGGAATGATGCGGCGGCTCAGCATGCGAGCGCCTCTGCGGCGCTGAAACGGCCTTCCAACAGCGCACGCCCCAGCACGATCCCGGCGCAGCCGCGCGCGCGGGCATCGCCGATGTCCGACAGCGCACGCACGCCACCGGAGGCCTGCACCTGCAGGCCCGGCACCAGCGCGTGCAGGTCCGAGTACAGGTCCAGGTTGGGACCCGACAGCATGCCGTCGCGGGAGATGTCGGTACTGAGCAGGTGGCGCAGCCCGGCCGCGTCGTAGCGTTGCGCCAGTTCGCCCAGCGTTTCGTTCGCAGTCTCGGTCCAGCCGTGGACCGGCAGGCGCCACTCCCCCGCCGCGTCCAGCCGCGTATCGAGCGCGACGGTGATGCGTTCGGCGCCGAACTCGGCGATCCAGTCGATGACGCTGGCGCTGTCGCGGACCGCCAGCGAGCCGATCACCACACGTGCCGCGCCGGCCTCGAGGATGCGCGCGACATCGTCGCGCGAACGCACGCCACCACCGGTCTGCACCTGCAACGCTGTCTGCGCGCGGATCTGCGCCAGCAACGGCGCCAGCGTGTAGCCGCCAGCCCGCGCGGCATCCAGATCGACCAGGTGCAGCCACTGTGCGCCGGCCTCGGCGTACTGGCGGATCTGCGCCATCGGGTCGTCGCCGTAGCGCGTCTCGGCGTCGTAGTCGCCCTGGGCCAGGCGCACCACGCGACCATCGCGGATGTCGATGGCCGGATAGATCGTGAAACTCATGGCGTGACTCCGCGTTCGATGAAGTTCCCGAGCAGGCGCGCACCGAGCACGGCCGAACGTTCGGGGTGGAACTGGGTGCCGGCGACATTGTCGCGCTGCACCAGCGCGGCGAACGGAGTGCCGTAGTCGCAGCTGGCGACGCAGTCGTCGGTGACATCGGCCGCATAGCTGTGCACGAAGTAGGCGCGCATGCCGGCATCGATGCCATCCATCAGGGCGCTTTGGCTGCGTGACTGCAAGGTATTCCAGCCCATGTGCGGTACCCGCAGGCCGGACGCGGTGCTGAGCTTGCGCACGGTTCCTTCCAGCAGGCCCAGGCCTTCGATGTCGCCTTCCTCGGAGCGCGCGTACAGCAGCTGCATGCCGACGCAGATGCCCAGCAGCGGCGTGCGCAGCTGCCGCAGGGTCTGCACCAGCCCCAGCTCGCGCAGCCGGCCCATGACCTGGGCGGCCGTACCCACGCCGGGCAGGACGACGCGGTCGGCCGCCTCGATCGAGGCGGCATCGGTGACCAGGGCCGCGTCGATGCCCAGCCGCTCGAAGGCATAGCGCACCGAACCTGTATTGGCGCCGCCGGCATCCACGATGACCACGCGCATCACAGCGTGCCCTTGGTGCTCGGCAACGCGTTGCCCTCGCGCTTGATCGCCTGCCGCAACGCGCGGGCGAACGCCTTGAAGCAGGCTTCGACCTTGTGATGGTCGTTGTCGCCGCGGACCTGGAGGTTGAGGTTCAGGCCGGCGGCATCGCAGATCGAACGGAAGAAGTGCTCGACCAGTTCGGTGGGCATGTCGCCGACCTTCTCGCGCTTGAATTCGCCCTCGAACACCAGGTACGGACGCCCGCCGAAATCCAGCGCCGCACTGGCCAGGGTCTCGTCCATCGGCAGCGTGAAGCCGTAGCGTCCGATGCCGCGCTTGTCCCCAAGCGCCTCGCGCAGGGCCTGGCCGAACGCGATGCCGGTGTCCTCGATGGTGTGGTGCTCGTCGATCTCCAGGTCGCCCTTGGCCTCGACGGTCAGCGCGAAGCCACCATGCTTGCCGATCTGGTCGAGCATGTGATCGAAGAACGGCAGGCCGGTCGAGATGCGCGCATCGCGGACCAGGTCCAGGTCGATCGCGATCCGGATCTGCGTCTCCTTGGTGTTGCGGACGACTTCGGCGCGGCGCGGCGCATCGGCCAGCTCGTGCGCAATGCTGGCCCAGTCCCATTCGCCACCGAACTCGTCGGTACGCAGCTGGAAGCCGCGGATGCCGAGGTTGTCGGCGAACTGGATGTCGGTCGGTCGGTCGCCGACCATCGCCGAGCCATCCAGGTCGATGCCGCGATCGCGCAGGTAGTGCAGCACCAGGCCGATGCCGGGCTTGCGCGTGGGCTTGTCCTCGTGCGGCCAGCTTTCGTCGACCAGCACTTCGCGGAACGCGATGCCCTGGCTCTCGAAGATCTGCAGCATCAGGTCGTTGGGGCCGTCGAAGGTCGCGCGCGGGTAGCCTTCGGTGCCCAGCCCGTCCTGGTTGGTGACGATGACGAACACATAGCCGGCATCGCGCAGTTTCAGCATCGCCGGGATCACGCCCTGCACGAAGCGCAGCTTCTCGTAGGCATCGATCTGGTGATCGGCCGGTTCCTCGATCAGGGTGCCGTCGCGATCGACGAACAGGATCCTGGTGGCTTTCGCGCTCATCGCGCACGCTCCGTGGCGGTCTTCAATTCCGGGGATTCCAATGCCGCGATGACGCGGTCGTTCTGTTCGACGCTGCCGATCGTGATCCGCAGCGCATCGTCGAGTTGCGGCGCGGCGCGCTGGTCGCGCACCACGATGCCCGCCTGCAGCAGCCGCGCGAAGGCGGCATCGGCGTCGGCAAAACGCACCAGCAGGTAGTTGGCCTGCGAAGGATAGACCCGGCGCACGCCGGGCGCGGCCTGCAGGCGTGCATGCAGGCGCTCGCGTTCGGCGATGACGATCGCGACGCGTTCGCGCGTGCGTGCCAGCGCAGCCGGCTGCAGGCCTGCCGTCGCCAGCAAGGCGCAGGGGGCGGGAATCGGATACGGCGCCTGGCAACGGCGCAGCACCTGGATCAACGCCGGCGCGGCGATCGCCACGCCGATCCGGGCCGCTGCCAGCGCATGCGCCTTCGACAGCGTCCGCAGCACCACGATGTTGTCGTGGGCCGCCAGCAGCGTCGTCGCCGACGGCTGGTCGCTGAACTCGCCATAGGCTTCGTCGACCACGACCAGCGCCCGCGAGCGCAGGCGCTCTGCCAGTGCCGCGATCTGGTCGAGCGCGATCGCGCCGCCGGTCGGGTTGGCGGGCGAGCACAGGAAGGCCAGCTTCGCGCCACGTGCCAGCACGGCATCGCCGATCGCCTGCAGGTCGGCCACGAAACCCTGTTCGCCATCCACCAGCGGGACCTCGACCAGCGGCGCATCCTGCAGGCGCGCACTGACCGCATACATGCCGAACACCGGCGGCGTGACGACGACCGCGTCGACGCCCGGACGGCAGCAGGCGCGCACCAGCAGGTCGATGGCCTCGTCGCTGCCGCGGCCGAGCAGCAACTGCCCTGGGGCCACGCCATAGACCGCAGCCAGCGCATCGCGCAGCGGCTGCGGCTGTGGATCGGGATAACGACGGCAATCGCCTCCGGCATCGGCCGGGTTGGTCCAGGCCGACTCGTTGGCGTTGAGCCAGAGGTCACCGGTGACGGTGGCGCTGCGCGCCGACGAATAGCCGGCGAAGTCGCGCAGGTTGTCGCGGATCAGGGACAGGACGTCGCTCATGCCGCCGCCTTCGCCAGCCGCAGGCGCACCGCGTTGCCGTGCGCATCCAGTCCTTCGGCATCGGCCAGCGTCACCGCGCAGGGTCCGATGCCGGCCACGCCCTCGCGGGTCGCCGACTGCACGCTGACGAAGTTCTGGAAACTCGCCACGCTGACGCCGCTCCAGGCATGCGCGGCGCCGCCGGTCGGCAGCACGTGATTGGTGCCGCTGCAGTAATCGCCCAGCGCCTCCGGCGTCCAGTCGCCGAGGAACACCGAGCCCGCGGCCTCGACGCGCTCGAGCCAACGATCGGCATCGCGCAGCGCCAGGATCAGGTGCTCCGGCGCATAGGCATTGCTGATGTCGAAGGCCTCGTCGAGCGTGTCGACGCGGATCGCGCGCGATTGCGCCAGCGCCTGGCGCGCGATGTCCGCGCGCGACAGCAAGGCCAGTTGCCGCTGCAGTTCGGTGTCGACGGCCGCCAGCAACGGCGCGCTGTCGGAGATCAGCAGCACCTGCGAATCCGGCCCGTGCTCGGCCTGCGACAGCAGGTCGGAAGCGACGAAGGCCGGATCGGCACCGGCATCGGCGATCACCAGTACCTCGGATGGGCCGGCCGGCATGTCGATCGCGACCACGCCCGACTGCGATACCTGCTGCTTGGCCTCGGTGACGAAACTGTTGCCGGGCCCGAACAGCTTGGCGCAACGTGGCACGCTGTCGGTGCCGAAGGCCATCGCGGCGATCGCCTGTGCGCCGCCGAGCTTGAACACGCGGTGCACGCCGGTCAGTCGCGCGGCAACCAGCACCGAGGGATCGGCCGTGCCGTCCGCGCGCGGCGGCGTGCACAACACGACCTCGCGGCATCCGGCCAGGCCCGCCGGCACGCCCAGCATCAAGGCGGTCGACGGCAGCGGCGCGCTGCCCGCAGGCACGTACAGGCCGACGCGCACGATCGGGCGCACGACGCGCGCGCAGTGCACGCCAGGCGCGGTCTCGACCGAATAGCCCTGGGACTGGCCGGCGCGGTGGAAGCGCTCGATGCGCCCGGCGGCTTCGCGCATGGCGGCGCGCAGCTCCGGCGCGACCTGTGCCTCGGCGGCGGCGAATTCGTCGTCGCCGACTTCGAAGCGGTCCAGTGCGACTTTGTCGAAACGCAGCGTGATCTCGCGCAGCGCGGCATCGCCGCGCGCACGCACATCGGCCAGCAGCGTCGCGACCGCGGCACGCGTCTGCCCGGCGACCTGTTGGGTCGGCCGGCGCAGCGCGGCGTCACGCGCATCGGTCGCCAGCGTCGTCCAGTCCAGCGATGTGACGCCAGACACCCCGGTTCCACTCATGCCAGCATCCTCTCGACAGGCAGTACCATCAGGCCGCGCGCACCGGCGTGCTTGAGGTCTTCGAGCCGCTGCCAGGTCATCGCGCCGTGGCACAGCACCTGCACCGCCAGCGTGTCGCCACCGTCGACCTGCAGCAGCGTCGGCGTTTCGGCGTCCGGCAGCAAGGGCATCAGCAGCGGCAACTGGTCGCGGCGGGCCTGGAACATCAGTAGGCGGCTGTCCTTGAGCCGCAGCACGCCGTCCAGGCGACGCAGCAGCAACTGCGACAGCTCCGCACGCGCGTCCGAGAACGGCTGCACGGGGCCGGCCAGCACGGCCTCGCTGCGCATCAGCGTGGTCACCGGCTTCAACTGGTTGGCCAGCAAGGTAGCGCCACTCGAGACCAGGTCGCAGACGACCTCGGCCTGGCCGAGTCGCGGCGCGATCTCGACCGATCCCGACAACACCACGATGCTGGCATCGACGCCCTGCGCCGCCAGCCACTCGCGCAGCAGGCCCGGATAGCTGGTGGCGATGCGACGCCCCTGCAACTGCGCCGGTCCCTGCCAGTCCCAGCTGTCGGGCACGGCGATATCGAGCCGGCAACCGCCGAAGCCCAGCGCCAGCACTTCGGTCGATACCTTGGGCAGGCCGGCGTGGCTGCGCTCGGCGGCCTGTTCTTCCAGCACGTTGCGGCCGACGATGCCGTAGTCGCAGACGCCGTCGCTGAGCAGGCCGGGGATGTCGTCGTCGCGGACCAGCAACAGGTCGACCGGCAGGGTCTCGCCGTAGCAGAACAGCTTGTCGCGGCTTTCGCGCCACGACAGCCCGCACGATGCCAGCAGGGCACGCGCCGGATCGCTGAGGCGGCCGGATTTCTGGATGGCGATGCGCAGGCGGTCACGCGCCGCGTGTGCGACTTGGGGAGTCATCTTGGATTACCTCAATGCGACGGAGCGAGTCGCGGATATTGTTGTTTGATGGCGATCGCATAGCCGCCGCTGCCACGCTCGAGCGTACGTGCGACGCGGCCGATCGTGGTCACGCTGACCCGGGTGCGGTCGTGGATTTCGCGGTACGGCACGCCCTGCAGCAACAGCGGTACCACGCGCCAGCGGTCGGTCATCGCCTCCAGCTCGGCAGGCGTGCACAGGTCTTCCAGGAAGGCGCGGACGGCGTCGGGCTTGTCGAGCGCAGCCAAGGCCTTGGCCAGAGCCTTCATCGCGGCCTCGGCGTCGGTCTTGGGTACGGGATCGGGTCGCTGCTTCATTCCGTCTGTCGTCCGGCGGATCGGACCGGCCGGCCCTGTCGGGATGCCGTGGTCGATCTAGTTAATGTAATAACGCGCTAACACATGATGCCAGACAATTCCGGGGCGTCAATGCCTCCGGCATCCGCGTTCAGTCCAGGATCGGGATCCAGTCGCCGCCGGGATCGGGCGGCGCGGACGCCAGCCGCCCTTGCTGCGTGCCCGGGCGTCTGGGCCTGCCTGCTAGCCAGCCCGGCCAAGCCCACCGGTGCGGCCCGCCAGCGCGGCTCGCCCGTGCGATCGGCCAGTCCAACCGGCCACCCGGCCAGCTCAGCCCTGCCCCACGCCCTCGCGCCTGCGCTCCATCAGTACCCAGGCCGCGGCCACACCCGTCAGCGCGCCGAGGATCTCGAACACCACGCGGTTGGCCAGGCTGTCGGCGTCATGGATGCTGGCCAGCGCGATGCGCGCGTAGACCGGCGACTCCAGCTTCACCACGCCCAGGTAGAACAGGTTCCACAGGTCGATGCCGGCCGCGATCGCGACCGACACCAGGCTGGCCCAGCCCAGCGCGTGACCCGGCGTCCAGCGCTGGCGCGCGGCAAGCCAATGGAACACCAGGTAGACGATGAAGCCGACCAACAGGGCGATCAGGCCGGCCTCGAGCGCGCCCAGCCAGCCCAGGTGCAGCGGCAGGTTCATGTCAGCCCCGGCCTGTCGGCGACAGCGGGCGTCGCCACGCCCGGCGGTGCGACGGCATGCAATGCAACGCCAGCCACTTGGCTGGCATCAGGACGGCCTCGGACCGGGGCCGCAGGCTCATCTCATGGCCTGCCACTGTTCGCGCTCGACCCGCAGCGTGCTGGCCAGGTCGGCCTCGGCGACTTCGAACTGCTCGCCCCGGCGCAGATCCTTGACCGCGACCACGCCCTTGGCGGCTTCCTCGTCGCCACGGATGACGACGAAGCGGATGCCGGCACGGTCGGCGTACTGCAGCTGTTTGGCCAGCTTGCGCGGCTCCAGCTGGGTCTCGACATTCAGGCCGCCGGCACGCAGCTGCTGCGATACCCGCAGCGCATGCGGCAGGCCGGCGTCGTCGAACAACGTGACCAGCACGTCGACCGAACTGTCGGCGGTCGCGACCAGGCCGGCCTCGCGCAGCTGCCAGAACAGCCGCGTCAGGCCGATCGAGATGCCGACGCCGGGCAGCTTCGACTTCGTGTAGTGGCTGGCCAGGTTGTCGTAGCGGCCACCCGAGCAGATCGAGCCGATCTGCGGATGCGCATCGAGGATCGTCTCGTAGACCATACCGGTGTAGTAGTCGAGACCGCGCGCGATCGAAAGATTCAGCGCGTAGCGCGTTTCCGGCACGCCCAGCGCACGCAGCTGGTTCAACAGGTCGCGCAGCTCGTTGCGGCCTTCCTCGAACAACGGCGTGCCGCTACCCAAGGTATCGAGCTTGGCCAGCGCGTCGTCGTGGCTGCTCGAACGCACGCGCGAGAACGCCAGCAGGCGCTCGGCGACGTCGTCGGTCAGGCCGAACTCCTCGCCGGTCAGCGTCGCGCGCACGGCATCCTCGCCACGCTTGTCGAGCTTGTCGATCTCGCGCAGCACGGTCATCTGGCGGGCATCGTCGATGCCCTGCCCTTCGAAATAGCCGCGCAGCAGCTTGCGGTGGTTGAGCTGGATCGTGAACTCCCCGATGTCCAGCGCCGAGAACACGGCGTGGATGACCGCGGGCACCTCGGCGTCGTAGCGCGGCGACAGCGAGTCCTTGCCGATCACGTCGATATCGCACTGGTAGAACTCGCGGAAGCGGCCGCGCTGGGCACGCTCGCCGCGATACACGCGCTGCATCTGGTAGCGACGGAACGGGAACGCGAGGTCGTGCTCGTGCTCGGCGACATAGCGCGCCAGCGGCACCGTCAGGTCGAAGCGCAGCGCCAGCTCCGGCAGGCCTTCGCTGTCCTTGCCGAGCGCGCCGGTGGACTGCACGAAGTACACCTGGCGCTCGGTCTCGCCACCGGACTTGGTCAGCAGCGTTTCCGACAGCTCGAACACCGGCGTCTCGATCGGCAGGAAACCGAAGCCCTCGAACGTGCGGCGGATCGTGTCCATCATCCGCTGGAATGCGATCTGGTCGCGCGGCAACAGTTCCATGACACCGGGCGGGGTCCGGGGCTTGATCATTCGGGACATCTCGGGAGCGTGACGAGCTGCCTATTCTAGAGGATGGCGCCGCGATCCGCCGACGTGGGAGGGCACAAAACCCCCGTCTCCGCGGCCATCGCGCGGCAATGCCGGTATGATGTCGGCATTGCCCGGAGCTCTTCTTGGCAGGACGCGATGGCCAGACCCAATACCGCAAGTTGCCGCCAGCACCAATACGCGGCCAGCACAGCCAACTGTACGCATTGCAGCGTCCGCGAACTCGCCGTGTGCGCCGTCCTCAACCCCGACGAGAGCATCGAGCTCGAACGCCTGGCCTCCAACGTGGTGCTGACGCCCAACGCGGTGCTGGCGCGCTCCGGCCAGCCGAGCCGTCACGTCTACAGCGTCACCGAAGGCATGCTGCGGCTGGTCCGCTCCCTGCCCGACGGCCGGCGCCTGATCACCGGCTTCAGCCTGCCGGGCGATTTCATCGGGCTCAGCGAGGCCACCAGCTACCGCCACAGCATCGAAGCGGTCGGCGCGGCGCGGGTCTGCGTGTTCGACATCGACGACATCCGTGCGCTGGGCGCGCGCTTCCCCAAGCTCGAGCACAAGCTGCTCGAGCGCGCCTGCATCGAACTCGACACCACCCACGACGCCATGCTGATGCTGGCCCGGCTGTCGCCACTGGAACGCCTGTCGAGCTTCCTGTTGCGGGTCGGGCGCCAGTTGCAGGAACAGGGCGCGCCCGCGGACGGCGCGATCTCGCTGCCGATGAGCCGCAACGACATCGCCGACCATCTGGGCCTGACCGTCGAGACTGTCAGCCGCACGTTCACACGCCTGCGCGAGATGGCCCTGATCGCCCTGCCCGACCCGCAGCGGGTCGAAATCCTGGACCTGAAGGCCCTGGAAACGCTGGCCAGCGCGAACGGCTGAAGACCGTGGCAAACGAACGCGCGCGTAGCGTATCGCCTGCGACGGATTTTTTTGCAGAAGCCTCTTGCCCGGGCGCGTCCGGCTTATTAGAATGAGCGGCTCGATGAAGTCGGGGTGTAGCTCAGTCTGGTAGAGCGCTACGTTCGGGACGTAGAGGTCGCAGGTTCGAATCCTGTCTCCCCGACCAATCCATCGCAGATCAGAAGACCGGCCCAGTGCCGGTTTCTTTTTTTGTGCCAGGCAAAATCCTGAGCGACGCCCATCCCGGCTTGATACAGCGCCGAGACAATCCTCCGGATAATGCCTTGCGCATGCAGCGCATGACCGGCCGCGCCCGCACTGATGCGGCGTTGGTGCGCGGCCGGATCGGCCACCTCCTCTCCCAGACTCGCAGCGCCTGTAACAGGGCGAAATGCCGGCAGCGCGCGACGGTCCGCGCTGCATCCGCACGCGAGTTGGCACGGAATCTGCTTGGAGTCCATCCGCGGAAAATGTGACTTAAGTCTCATTTATGAATGCCCGCCAATTTTTCGACTCCGGACGGACCCCAGCATGACTTCTCTGCGCTTGCATCGCCTCGCCCTGCCCGTTCTGGTGGCGCTCGGCAGTACGGCACCCGCCGCATGGGCACTATCTGACCCCGATCGTCACATTTCACTGCCTGACGCCATTCACCAGATCAAATCCCTGCGCGATGCGCAGGCGTGGATGCCTGCACTCTCCCTGATCGAACGCACCTCGCTGGACTACCCTGGCAACGACGATCTGCATGTGCTGCGCGTGCATACGCTGACCGAGGCCGGTGCCGCCGAAGAGGCGTGGCGGCTGTACCGGCAGCGGCCGCAGTTGTTCAGCGAGTCCGAGCGCAGCCGGCTCGAAGCGGACCACTACGCGCGCCGGGTAACCTGGAGCTCGCAGTACGCGGAGAGCGATCTCGCGCCGCGCGCGGACGCCCAGGCCGCCGAGGACATCCTCTCGACCTATCTGCGCGACAGCGGGCTGTCGATCCCTGAACTGCCCGCACGCACGCAATTGGACCGACTGGTGGCGCTGAACCGGCTCGCTCGCTACCAGGAGGTGGTCGACGAATACGATCGCATCACTGCCGCCGGACACGCAGTGCCGGCTTATGCGATGGCCGCAGTGGCCGACGCATTGATGGCGCTGCAGCATCCCGAACGGGCCGCCCACGTGCTGGACTCCATCCTCCCGACGGCGTCGAACGAGGATCCTGCGACCGCCGACCTGCGTATCCAGCGCGCCTACGCCGCACTGGAAAGCGAACAGCACGCGCAATCGCGCACAATTCTGCGCAGCCTGCGCGACGAACATCCCGCGTGGCGGCTTGAGCCGGGTGCCAAGGGAGGCTGGGAGAACTGGCCGCATTACGAAGCCGATCGCAATCTGGCGCTCGTGCACGCTTTCGGTGAGGACCACAACGGCGCGCAGCAGCGACTGGAATCGCTGGTAGCGGTCGGTCCGGCCAATCCAACGCTGCAGACCTCGCTGGGCATGGTCTATATGTTCCGCGGCTGGCCCGAGCGCGCACTGGAACGCTATCGCATCACCGAAACCCTGGACGATCGTGACCTGCAGGCGCGGATCGGCCAGGTCAACACCTTGACCACGCTGCAACGCGACGATCTGGCACATCCGATCCACGACCGCCTGCTCGCACGCTATCCCGACCAGTTAGCGGTGCGTCGCATGGAGCGCGAATGGCGCATCCATCGCGGCTGGCAATGGCGTGCCTACGCGACTGGGGGGCGCAGCGAAGGTGGAGACGGCCTGTCTCCGCTGGGCAGCCACGACCGCGCATACGGCGTCGAGTTGCAGTCGCCGATCATCGGCGACCGCTGGCGGATCGTCGCTGGACGCGAGCAGCGCTGGGCCGACTTCGAACAACAACGCGCCCACAATGATCGCAACAGCATTGGCGTGGTCTATGCCTATGACCAGTTGAATCTGGGCCTGCGCGCGAATCGCGCCAGCGACAATCTCGGCGGCATGGGGCTGGCGCTGTCCGCCGGCTGGCGCTTCAACGACCAGTGGAACGCTTCCGCCGAACTGCGCCAGAACGACGTTGATGGCTCGATGCAGGCCAGGATAGCCGGCATTACCGCCGACAGCCTGCGCCTTGGCGCCCAGTACCGTCCCAGCGAGCTCACCGACTGGAGCGCCAGCGTGTCACGACTGCGCTACGACGACGGCAATACCCGCAACACACTGTCGGTCACGCTCGATCAGCGGCTGTCCACGCACCCGCACTTCCTGCTCAACGGTATCGCCGGCCTGTACGCCAGTGAAGGCAGCCGCGATGACACACCCTACTTCAATCCCTCGCGCGATGCATCGCTGGAACTTGGCGTGCGTGCCGACCATCTGGTCTGGCGTCGCTACGATCGCCACTTCCGTCATCGTTTGACGCTGGGCGCCGGGCCGTACTGGCAGGACGGCCATGGCAGCAGCATCGTGCCCGCGGCGCGCTACGAACATCAATGGCAGTTCGCGCTTGGCCGCCGCCTGATCTATGGCCTGAGCTGGTCGCGACCGGTCTATGACGGACAACGCGAGGAACGCATCGGCCTGGATGCCGAATTCAAGTGGGGAGAACAATGATGTCGCACAAGAACATGCTCACGTCCCGGCTGCGCCGCTGGGGCATGGCGGCCCTGCTGCTGGTCGCGAGCAGCCTGTCGATGGCCAGCGACGACCTGCTGGTCCTGAGCTACCACGATATACGAGACGATGTCGCCGCCAACGGCGATCCCGATCTGTACGCCACCGGCACGCAGAACTTTATCGCCCACCTGGACTGGCTGCGTGGCCATGGCTATACGCCGGTCTCGCTGTCACAGGTCGAGGACGCCGCCGCCGGACGCATGCCACTGCCCGCCAAACCGGTGCTTCTGACCTTCGACGACGGCCTGCGCAGCGTTTACACGCACGCGTTTCCCGTGTTGCGTGCCTATAACTATCCTGCCGTCGTCGCGGTGGTCACCGACTGGGTCGACCTCCCGGCATCGCGCAGCGTCGACTATGGTCACCGGAAGTTCGGCCGCGACGATTTCGTGACTTGGCCGCAGTTGCGCGAAATGCGTGCGTCCGGGCTGATCGACATTGCATCGCACAGCCATGACCTGCACCAGGGCATCACCTCCAATCCCCAGGGAAACACGTCGCCAGCGGCGATCACCCGCCGCTACGACGCGACCAGCGGGCGCTACGAGAGCGAAGACCACTGGCGCGCACGCGTGCAAGCAGATCTTGCCCGCAGCATCGATTTGATCAGTACGCACACAGGTGCGGCGCCGCGCGCGGTGGTCTGGCCATACGCTGCCTACAACAGCGTCGCGAACGACATTGCCGATGGCCTGGGCATGCGGGTCTCGTTCGACCTGGAGGGTAGCGTCACCCGCATCGGTCCGCAGCAGAACGACGGCGACCTGCACGGCCTCGCACGCTTGCTGGTGATGAACAACCCGTCTTTTAGTGACATCGCCTACGAACTGCGTCGCGACAAGACCCACACCAGCATGCGCGCCCTGCAGATCGATCTGGACATGGTGTACGACGCCGATCCCGCACAGCTCGAGCGCAATCTCGACGCACTGGTCGAACGCGTCAAGCGGATCGCTCCCAGCCATGTGTTCCTGCAGGCATTCGCAGATCCGGACGGCAACGGCTCAGCCGACGCGCTGTACTTCCCCAACCGCCACCTGCCGGTGCGGGCGGACCTGTTCAATCGCGTGTCCTGGCAGTTGAAGACACGGACTGGCGCTACCGTCTACGCATGGCTGCCGATCCTCGGCTTCGAGCCGGCGGACCCGACACAGCGCCAGGCCTGGGAGATCGCCAGTCCGGAACACGACGCCCTGTTTCGTCTCGATTTCACCCGCGCCGACGTCAGGACGTATGTCGCGGACATCTACGAAGATCTGGCTGCCAACGCCTATTTCGAAGGCCTCTTGTTCCACGACGATGGCTACTTGCGTGACACCGAGCTGCCCACGCTTGGCAACGGCGAACCCGAGTCACGCACCCGCGCCTTGATCGCCTTCACGCACACGCTCCGCGACTCGGCCCAGCGCTTCCGACCCAAGCTGAAGACCGTGCGCAATCTCTATGCGCGGCCGGTTCTCGATCCTACAAGCCAGGCCTGGTTCGCGCAGCGCCTGGATCTGTTCAAGACGGGTTATGACCACACTGCGCTGATGGCGATGCCCTGGATGGAAGGCAGTCGCCATCCGGCGACATGGATGGACACGTTGCTGGAAGCCGTCCGCGTGCACGATCCCGGGCTGAGCCATACGATTTTCGAGCTGCAGACAGTCGATTGGCGCAACGACAGACCGATCCCCGGCGACATCCTGAAAGCACAGGTTCGCCGACTTCTGTCGCAGGGCGTTCGCCATCTCGCTTGGTATCCGGACGACTTCGTCGCTAACCAGCCCTCGCTCGAAGACGCACGGGAAGCAATGTCCGCGCGCGTGTTCCCCTATGAGGAGCGTTGAGCCATGCATCCGATCATCTCGATTCTATTCTCGTTCGCATTCTTCTACCCAATCATCATGGCTTTCATCTGGATGTCGGGAGGGCTCTATTACTACCTGCGCAAGGAGCGCAAAGGGCGCCGCCGATCCGACCCGCCACCACTGGACGCTTTCCCGAAGGCGAGCATCCTGATCCCCTGCTTCAACGAGGCGGACAATGCCGAAGAGACGATCGCAGCCGCGCTGGCCCAACGCTACCCCGACTTCGAGGTCATCGCCATCAACGACGGCAGCAGCGATGGAACCGCTGACGTGCTCAATGCCCTGGCCTCCCGGCATGGACAGCTGCGCGTGATCCATCTCGATCGCAACCTGGGCAAGGCCAATGCCCTGCGCATGGGTGCACTGGCGGCTCAATCCGAATATCTGGTCTGCATTGATGGTGACGCACTGCTCGACGAATACGCCACGCACTGGATGGTGTCGCAACTGGTATCGGCCCCCCGTGTCGGCGCGGTGACCGGGAATCCGCGTATCCGCAATCGCTCGACCATGCTCGGTCGGCTGCAGATCGGCGAGTTCTCCTCCATCATCGGCATGATCAAGCGGGCCCAGCGCGTGTACGGCCGCCTGTTCACTGTTTCCGGGGTCATCAGCGCATTCCGTCGAAGCGCGCTACATCGTATCGGCTATTGGTCCGACGACATGGTTACCGAGGACATCGACATCAGCTGGCGGCTGCAGATGGACCACTGGGACATTCGTTACGAACCCAACGCGTTGTGCTACATCCTGATGCCGGAGACTCTGCGTGGCCTGTGGAAGCAACGCCTGCGCTGGGCACAGGGCGGCGTCGAAGTATTGCTGCGACACACCTCACAGCTGTTCTCATGGAAGCGCAGGCGCATGTGGCCGGTGCTGTTCGAGTATCTGCTCAGTGTGACCTGGGCCTACGTCATGCTGCTGATCTTCATTCTGTGGGCCGTCGGCAAGCTCATGCCATTGCCTGATTATCTGTATGTACGCAGTCTCCTGCCGTCATGGCATGGCATGGTCCTGGCGCTGGTGTGCCTGCTGCAGTTCGCCAGCAGCATCATCATCGACCGGCGCTACGAAGCTGGTGTGGGACGCAACTACTACTGGATGATCTGGTACCCGATGCTGTACTGGATGCTCAACATGTTCACCACCGTGGTCGCGTTGCCCAAGACGCTGCTCGGCCAGCGTGGCCGGCGCGCGACATGGATCAGTCCTGACAGGGGAATCCGATGAATCACAATGCACACCTCATCAACAAGCCGCAAGCACAGCCCGCACTGCCGCGTACGTTCTGGCAACTGCTGACTGGCGCCTTCTGGATCCTGTACCTGTACCTGCTGACGCCGTTGCTGACCTTGATCCTGTGGCTGTTCGGATTCAACACCGGCTATGTCGAGCTGTACCAGCGCGATGCGCAGATCGAGCCGTTCCTGCTGTTTTCACTGCCGCTGATTGCGCTGGTATGCGCGTTCGCATTGATCGGATGGGCCGAGTACAACCGGGCGCGGTTCAGCAGCAAACACCGGCGGACGGCAGTGGACAATGTGCCGATCAGCGAGATCGCGAGCGCACTCGGCGCGAACTCATGCATCACGGGCACGCTGGGCAATAGCAAGGTGATTCGGTTGGTGATGGATGACGCTGCCCGGCCGATGCGGGCCACGCAGCTGTCCATCTGAAGTTGAAGGCGCTGGTGGGCCGGACAGTCCCATGACGCAGCAGACGGATACGCCCCAGCTCAACCGCGAGCTTCAGCAAGGACCGACTTTCTCCAGCGTATCGGCGTTGTACAGGCAGCCGTTCTTGACCAGTTGCCTGAACGCGCGGGTATCGTGGATGTCGAGCAGAGGATTGCGGTCGAAGATGATCAGGTCGGCGTACTGGCCGGCCGCGACCGTCCCCATGTCCTTGCGGCGATCGAGGACACTCGACGAACCGCGGGTGGCGATCTGCAGCACCTCGTGCGGACGCAGGCCACCCATCGACAGTGCCTGCATTTCCCAGTGATAACCCAGGCCCTGCAGCTCGCTGTGGCTGCCGAGGCCGACATTGCCGCCGGCACGGAAGATCGTGGCGGCCGACGCGGCGATGCGTTCGAACGCGAAATCCTCCTTCGGTGCCCAGTCCGCGCGACGCAGGCGTTGATTGAGTACGAAGCGCGGCGTGAAGCGGTTGAGCTTGGCGTCGTCGAGCGCATTCTCGCGGGCGATGAAGTAGTCCACCGCCGCCATGCCGGCCGCGCCACCGATCAGCGTGGTCGGCGAGTAACCCGTGCCCAGCTGTGCGTACAGGGTCGCGACGTCCTCGTGGTAATCGAGCGCATCGGAGGCGTGCTCGTTGGTCGCAAAGCCGTCGATCGCCTGGGTCAGGGCATAGCGCGGCGAGCCCCAGTTCTCGGCCACCAGCAGCATGTCGAGCGAACGTGCGGCACGCGTCATGTGCTGTCGGTGCGCGCGGTCGCCGACCATGTAGGACTTCACGATGCCGGTCCGGTAGTGGTCGCGATAGCGGCGCAGGATGCAGGCGGCCTTGCGGTCGTCGCTCGCACCGGCGGTATCGAAGATGCCCGGCCCGGTGGTGTAGGCGCGCGGGCCTTCCATGACGCCGGCGTCGATCAGGTCCTGGTAGACGAACATATCGGCCGTGAACGACTGCGGATCCAGCGACGCGGTGATCCCGTGCGCCAGCGCCACGCGGTGTTCCCAGATGCCGTAGTCGACGATGCCGCGTCCGATGCCCCAGTAGTGCGCGTGGGTATCGACGAAGCCGGGGGTGATGGTCTTGCCCGAGACGTCGCGGATCTCAGCGCCGGCGGGAATGTCGACCGTGCCGCGCTTGCCGACGGCCGCGATCCGCGTGCCGTCGATGACGATGTCCGCGTTCTCGATGATCTCATCGCCACGCATGGTCGCCACGCGCGCGCCGCGCAACACCAGCGCATGCGTCCGGGTGGGCGCGGCACGCGGCAGCGTTGCCACGACCTGGTAAGGCGTCAGCGCGTCCTCGCGACACATCAGGCCGACGTCGGACAGCGGCGGCGTCGACGATGCCTGTGACAGCGCCTCGCGCAGCGGCTGACGATAAAAGCTCGAACCGACCGACCAGAAGATGTCGCGACCGTCGCTGGACCAGCCGACATGATCGGCTCCGATTTCGGTCAGACGTCGCAGCGAGGCGATCGGCTTCGAGCCGGCAAGCTCCAGCGTCACGCCCTCGCCCGAGCGCCCGGCCGCAGGCATTTCCATCAGGTACAGCTGGTGGTTGTGCAGCACCAGCAGATGGCGACCGTCCGGACTCGGGAACAGCTCATCGACCGTCGTACCTTCGCCGTCGTTGTCCTGCGCGCTCAGCGTGACCAGCGTCCGCGTGGTGCTGCCGTCCAACGCGATTTCCTGCAGGCCGTCGCGGGTATGGATCCAGACCAGCGGCCGGCTCGGATGGAAGACCGGGCGACCATGGTCGATCGCACCGGTGAAGCCGGGCAGTTGTGTGACCAGGATGCCGTCGCTGCCGGCATGGCCGTCCGCCAGCGGAATCCGCACCAGGTCCTGCAGGAACGGGCGCTGCGGGTCGTAGCCGCGCGGCACGATCAGTTGCAGCTGTTCGTGCATCCACGAGCGCAGCACCAGCAGCGACGCACCATCGGGCGCGTAGACCGGCTTGCGGTAATAGCCCGCGGTGCGGGTGATCTGCACTGGCGCCGCACTGCCATCGCTGCGGATGCGCCAGACCTGGCCGCCGTCGCGACGCGACCAGCTCGTATAGGCGATCCATTGCCCATCCGGCGACCATGCCGGCTGGTTCTCGGTCGCGGCATCCGCGGTCAGCGGCGTCTCGGTCAGGCGTTTGGCCACGCCGTCGGACAACGTCATCTGGTAGAGCTTGCCGAAGGCCGAGAATGCGATCCGGCTGCCATCGGGCGACAAGGCGGGCGCCTGGATCAGGCGTGCGCGTACCGCCCCCCCCTCATCGGTCAACCCTGGCCGAGGGCTGCGGTGCGCCTGCAGCGCCACGTTGGCGTGGAACGGAATCGTCTGCTGCTCCGCGTTGCGCAGATCCACGCGTCGCAGCTTTCCGCCGTGGGCGATGACGATCGACGTGGAGTCCGGTGTGAAGGCATAACGCGGCAACAGCCCCTGGAACGGGATCGGCTCCGCCGCAAGCGTGGGTTCGATCGGATAGGCGATCCGGCGGTCGCTGCCGTCGACCAGGCTGCGCAACCGCAATTCGGTGCTGCCTTCCCAGCCCGTCGCATAGGCGATATAGCGACCATCCGGCGATGGCACCGGCTGGAAGAAGCCCGACCCCTCGCGTGGGCCGTGGATCACGGTCAGCACCTGGCCGGTGCGCAGGTCGCGCCGGCGGACCTCGTAGTTGCCGTCGCCGCCGCCCGCGAAATACAGATGGCGACCATCCGCGCTCGCGCTGGCACCGATGCCGCGCAGGCCACGGTCGACGTCGGCCTTGTCCTGCCCGGCGGTCGACGAGGCGCCGGCATTGCCCGTCGTCGCCTTGGCGGGGATCTGCATGCCCGCACCGCCCGTGCGCGGATACGCCCACAGCGTGCCGGGGATCTCGCCGACCAGGCGATTGCGCTGTTCGAACCGGGTGACGACGACCTGACGGCCATCCGCCGACCAGGCCGGGCCGACCAGCACGCCATTGTCGCCACGGCTCAGGGCGCGCGCAGCGGTACCGTCGGCGGCGGCAACCCACAGGTTCTCGCTGCCATCGCGGTCGCTGATGAAGGCGATCTCGCGGCCATCGGGCGAGAACACCGGCTGGGTGTCGAACGACTCACCGCTGACCAAGGCCACCGCGGCGCCGCCATCGATGCCGACGCTGTACAGGTCTCCCAGCAGGTCGAAGACGATGCGCTTGCCGTCGGGTGCGACATCCAGCGACATCCACGTGCCCTCCTCGGCCTTGAAGGCAACCTGCACGGCGGAAGGATCCTGCGTGGCCTGCAAGGCAGGCGCGATCGCGAGGGCCAGCAGCAGCCACGCCGCATGGCCACGCCGCGTCAGCCTCTCGCGGGGGCTGCGCATCTGCGCGCTGTCGACGGTGACGGTGGTCGTGGTTGCCGGATGGACATGACGCATGCGCAGATACCTCATTTGACGCGTTCGAAACGGATGTCGCGGTCGACGAAATTGCTGACCAGCAACGCGGCCACGCGGCCCTGCGCATCGCGTTCGACGCGGAGATGGTCGAAGTAGCGCGCCCCTTGCAGGACATCGGCATACGCAGGCTTCAACGTGATCGGCGACAGCGACCACATCGACGTCAGCCTGGCAACCCCGTTGTCCAGCGACACAGTGTAGGTGATGTCGAGTTCCGGGCTGCGGTAATCGCCCAGCAACTCCTGCCATCCGCCCGGCGCCATCGCCGTTGAGGCGACACGCCGGTACTCGAACGCGCGGCCGTTGTCGCCGGCGATGCCGTCCCGGATCGAGACGACGCGACCGGCGGCATCGCGTTGCAGTCGATAGTAGCCACCCGCGGCACGCGCCTCGTCGCCCAGGTCCACGCTGCCATCCTGGCGCAGGGTGATCGCGCTGGGCGTGCCGTCGACGCGCTTCTTCAGGCCGATGCCGCCGCTCGGCATGCGTTCGAACATCAGCATCGCCGAACCCGGTCCCTGGTAGATGCCTTCCAGCGCGGCCAGCGCAGCGGCATCGCGACTGCTCGCACGACGCGGGACGACCGCCTTGCCGCCGTCGCCGGGCTGCGTCCTGCGCGGCGCGTCGGCGAGGAAGATCCGCGCGACCGCCTCGGCATCGGCGATGGTGTTGGTGTAGTGGTTCGCCAGCACCGACACGCCGAAGTCGTCATCGGGGAACAGCATCATGACGGTGTTGAAGCCGGCGTCCTGTCCGGTATGCAGGATGACGTTGCGACCATCGGCCTTGCCCTTCAACAGGCCGAAGCCGTAGTTGATCGGTGTGCCGTCGTCGAGCGCTCCCATCGCGAGGTATCTGTCGATCAGCGCGCGGTCTTTGTCGCCAGGGCGCGCCAGATAGCCGATCCAGCGCACCTGGTCCTCGACCGTGCTCATCAGGTTGGTGGCGCCGACGATCTCGGAGGCGTTCGGGTCCAGGAACCATGTCCCGCGATCATCCTTGCAGTAGGACAGGTCCCGGCAGTAGGAATTCGCGCGCCCGGGCACGATCTCGTTGAGGTCGTCGTGGAAGAAGGTCCTTGCCATGCCCAATGGCGCGAAGATGCGCTGCTGGGTGAAGCTGCGCAGGCTCATGCCGCTGACCTGCTTCACCACCTCGGCCAGCAGCGTGTAGCCGGAGTTGTTGTAGACATGCTCGCTTCCGGGTGCGAAGTTCAAGGCGCGCTGGCGTGAGAGCAGGCTGATGACTTCGCTCTGCCGACTGCCGTCCTTGCCGGCCAGCCAGAACAGCGACCACTGGTCGCGCAGGCCGCTGGTGTGGTGGATCAGCTGGCGCAGGGTGATGACCTGTCCGAAGTCGGGCACCCAGGGCAGATGGCGACGGACATCGTCGTCCAGGTCCAGCTTGCCGTCGCGTTCGAGCAGCAGGATCGAATAGGCCGTGAACTGCTTGGACAGGCTGGCGACCGCGAACTGCGTCGTGGGCGTGATCGGCGCGCCATGTTCCAGGTCGGCCAGGCCGTAGCCCTGCGCATAGGCGAGCGCGCCGTTGCGATAGACGCCCATCGCAAGCCCTGCGCCCTGCGCATCGTAGCGACTGGAGAACAGCGTATCGACCTGGGCTTGCGGGTCCTTGCGCGACTGCGCCAGTACCGGTGCACAGACAATGGCGACAACGAGGAGCAGGCAGGCAAGGCCCGCCAGGATGCGTGTGTTCATGGATGGAGGGTTCCTGCTTTCGACATGGGGTCGACGCGCCGCACCGGGCGGCATCGACCTGGCCCGCGCAGGCGGAAGGACCATTGCGGTCCTCCCGCCACCACAGGGATCAGAACTTTGCGCGCACCGACGCGGTGAAGCTGCGCGGCGCCCCATACCAGTTGGACCAGACGCTGGTGCCGAGGGTCTGGTAGTAGGTCTTGTCCAGCAGGTTGTTGATGTTCAGACCCACCGACCACGTCTTCGACAGCGGGTACTCGGCTCGCGCGCTCAGCACCGTATAGCCCCCCTGTGTAAAACGGTACGGGACCGGGTCTCCTACCGCATTGCCGTCAGGATCGAAGATGACCACGGTCCCGCTGACATAGGAGTCACTCTGCACGGTCGCACCACCGCCGATCTTCAGCCCTTCCAGCGCGCCATCAAATCCGTAGGTCGTCCACAGCTTGAACAGGTGCCGCGGTGTCTGCGGCATGTAGGCACTGCCATTCTCTTCATAGCCACCGCCGTACTCGTTCTGGTTGAACGTGTAACCGGCGAACAGCGACCAGCGATCGGTCAGCTTGCCGTTGATCTCGGCATCCAGTCCGCGGCTCTCGACAGTCCCCTGCCCCAGGTAACAACAACTCATGCCGCCGGTATTCTGCGGCGGGAAACTCGGGTCGAGGATCGCTTCGTTCTGACGCTGTATCCGGTAGATCGCCAACTGGGTCGCGGCCCGTCCGCTCATCAGTTCGCCCTTGATGCCGAACTCGAGGTTCTCGCCGGTCTTGGGCTCGACCGATTCACCCGGGAAGGGCCCCTTGCGATAGCTGGCCTGCGACTGGAAGGCTTCGCTGTAGCTGCCGTAGGCGATCCAGTTGCGCGGAAGCTCGTAGGTAAAGCCGGCATACGGGGTCAGGATGTCACGGTCTTCATAGCTCTGGTAGTAGCCACCTGTCACCGCGCCGGTGGTGGTATCGAAGTTGTCGTAGCCGTACTCGTACTGGTAGTTGCTGTAGCGTGCGCCGACCAGGATCTTCATCGGATCGCTGACCTGGAAGCTGCTGCTGACGTAGATGCCGTTCTGCTTCTGGCCCCAGGTGATCATCGAATTGGGAATCCGCGTGCGCGCCGGCTGCGGATAGGCCCAGGGATCGAAATTGAACGGATCGATGTTGGAATAGTACGTACCGGCCCAGTTGGGACCGCCGCTCTGGATGTCCTGCCAGTCGGCGCCGATCGCCAGATTATGGGTACGGCCGAACAGGTCGAAGCTTCCGCGCAGGGTCAGGTCGACCAGGCGTTGGATCGGCGTGAACTGCTCATCCGATCCGTACATGTCTTCAATATTGTCGCGCCCGAGCGCTTCATTGAAGCTCACGCTGCCATAGGTGTACTGCTTGAGGTTGCGCATTTCCTGGCGACTGCGCATGGCATTGAGGCGCAGGTTCCAGCGGTCGCCGATGTTCTGGTCGACGCTGGCGAAGATCTCGCTGGTCTTGGTGTCGAAGCCGGCCCAGATCGCCGACAGCACCGTCGAGCGCGGCAGGCCAAGATCGCGGCCATCGGCGTAGCGCGGCAGGCCGAAGCCGCCATGCGGTGCCTTGCGCTTGTCGAAGCTGCCACCGAGGCTGACGCGGGTGGTGGGCGTCACGTCGACCTCGAGCACGCCGTAGACCAGGTCACGTGAGGATTTGGCGACGTTCTGGAAACTGCCGGCGTCTTCGGTCAGGTAGACCATGCGCCCGCGCAGGCGACCGTCGAAGCCCAGCGGCGCGGAGGCGTCGAGCTCGTTGCGGACGTTGTCCCAGCTACCATACGACGCGCGCAACTCAACCTGCTTGTTGGCGGTCGGACGCTTGCGGACCAGCTGTATGGTGCCGCCAGGCTCGCCATTGCCGGAAAACAACGCATCCGCGCCGCGCAGCACCTCGACCTGCTCGTAGATCGCCAGGTCAGGGAGCTGGTTGTAGCCGAAGTTGTTGAACACGAATGGCGCGCCACCATCAACCTGGACGCTGCTGATCGCAAATCCGCGCGAATAGAACTCCTGTGTCGTAAAGCTGACATTGGCGACGGTGATGCCGGTCGTCTGCTCGAGCGCCGAGGCCACGCTGTTGAGGTTCTGCTCGTCCAGTCGCTCGCGGGTCACGATGCTGACCGACTGCGGCCGTTCGCGCAAACTGTCGCCGATGCGCGAGCTCAGGATCGGATCGTCGATGCGGACGCCGACGACCTCGACCGTGCCCAGGGTCCTGTCGGGCGACTGCGAGGATGTGCCGCCCTGCGCCTGCCGGCGCACGACGATGGTATTGGCGCCAGACACGCTGTATTCGAGCTCGGTCCCGGCCAGCAGGGCGTCCAGCGCCTGTTCCAGCGTGTACTCGCCGACGATCTCGTTGGTCTCCCGTCCCACCAGGTTGACGCCCGAGGACATGATCTGCACGCCGCCCTGCTTGGCCAGCGCATTCAACGCGGTCGCAAGACTCTGCGCCGGGATCTCGAAACGGTGCGCCGACTTCAGGTCGGCGGCATCGACCGCACCCGCAACGCCGGCACCCAGGGCAATCGCCAACAACAACGGCAGCGCGGCGATCGAGGGACGACGGGATCTGTTTCGCTTTGCAGGTGACGCGCTTGCAGTGGACATGTGGATGCTTTCCCCAGACGGTGGATGACGCAGGCAGGTGATGGTGGATCTCGACGTCATGCAGGCGACCTCGATATCCACAAGACGGACCACAGGGAAAAATCGGCCCATCGACACAGGACGGTCATGCCACTGTGGTAGTGGCCGATGCCATCGCCTGCCGTGCTGCCGTCATGCCTGGCGTCACTGCCGGCCGGGCGTGCGGCCCGACACCAGGGTCACGCTGCCGTCGTCGAGCTTCACTGCGCGGATGCCGTAGACATGCGGCAGCGATGCGATCCACTCGTCGATATGCACGCGCTCGACCGTGCCCGAATAGGTCAGGCCCTCCAGGCGCGGGTCGTCGATCGCGATGCGCACCGGGGCATGGCGATTGACCAGCGACAACACCTCGCGCAACGGCGTGTTGACGAACTCGATCCGACCGCTGCGCCATTCCGGCAACGTCGCGGCATTGCTGCCGATCGGCGGGTCGATGCGCGGCGCCAACGCGAGCTCCTTGCGATGCCCCGCTGCAAGCCGCAGCCGCATCGGGACGACCGAGCCGTTGATGCGCTGCTCCTGCTCGACCTCGACGACACCCTCGGTCACGGTGACGACCACGCGGTCGGCCAGCCGCGAGACATTGAACGCCGTGCCGATCGCGGTCACCTTGACGCCGGCCGCGCGCACGACGAAAGGCCGGTGCGCATCGTGCTGGACTTCAAAGTAGGCACCCCCGCGATGCACGTCGAGCACCCGGCGCTTCTCGTCGAAGGCCACCGCGACGGCAGCGTCCGTCCCCAGCACCAGCGACGAGCCGTCCTGCAACGCCACCGTGCGGAATTCCCCAGCTGGCACTGCATAGACCGTTTCCGTGCTACCCGCAGGTCCCTGGCCGAGGTTGGCATGCATCAGCGCAACAACGCACAGGCACGCGGCGATCGCCACGGCCTTGTACCAGCGTGCCCCGCCCGCCCGCGGACGCGACGACAGCGCAGGCACCCTGGCCTGCAGCGCGCGCTTGAAATCCTGCGGCATGCCGCGCAGGCGCTGGCGCAGGCGACTGGCTTCGTCGAAGGCCTGCGCATTGCGTTCCGAAGACGCCAGCCAGGCCAGCCACTGCTGCATCTCCTCCTCGTCCAGCGCCGGCTGATCGAGCCGCTGCAGCCAGTCGGCCGCGACGGCAAAGCGTGCCTCGTCGATCGACGCGATGCCTGCGCTGGCGTGCATGTCGGTTTCCTTGCCCATTCCCTCGCCCACTCCGTTGCCCATTCCGTTGTTCATTCGCCGTCTCCCCTGCCCGCATCCATTCCAGCGTCCACGCCGAGCACCTGCCTGCACTGCACCAGCGCATGGGTCACGTATTTGCGCACGGTCCGTTCGTCGATCCGCATCTCGCGGGAGACTTCCATCGTGCTGTACCCCTCGACGACATGGCGCACGAAGGCCTGCCGGTGTCGCTGCGGCAGGCCGTCCAGCACGCGCGCGATGCGGTCGAACTCCTCGCGCCCCATCGCCTCGCGTTCGGGCGCGTCGACCGGTGCGAATTCCTCGAACAGCTCCAGCGCGGCTTTTTCCTGCACCTTGCGATGGCGCAGGCGATCGACGGACAGATTGGCGGCGATCCGGAACAGGTAGCCCCGCAGGAAGCCGATCGCACCGGGTCGGTCCAGCTGCAGCAGCTTGACGTAGGCCTCCTGGGCGACGTCGCGCGCTTCCTGCTCCGACGACAGCCGCGACATCAGGAAATTGACCAGCGAGCGATTGTGCTGACGGAACAGCTGGTTGACCACCGCATGGTGGTCGGCGACCGGCGGAGGGTCGGACGCAGCAGGCGCCGCCGGCTCCGGCGGCACGTCGAGCCCGCGCAACCAGCCCGCCAGCCCCTTCGGCGTCGACTCGACCCCCTTTATTTTCATGGACTTATCCCTGCGCGCACGGATCCCTACCTGCTATGACGTGCGAGGGCGAGAAATCGGCCCGCCCTTGGGCACGGCAGGACGCGGGCAGACCAGGCATGACGGTCCGGGCCGGAAGGACGCCGGCTCAGGGATAGCAGGCTCGGGGACAGCAGGGGCACGGACAGGCTCACGGACGCGAGTCTGGCAGACCCGGTGGTCCCGGTGCCGGCCGGCAGCGCTCAGGCGGGTCCCCGTCAGGCCGGCGGGTGCCGGACCTGCCCATCCCCGCGCACGACGTAGCGTTCGACCGTCAGCGACTCCAGGCCCATCGGGCCATAGGCGTGCAGGCGCGTCGTCGAGATGCCGATCTCGGCGCCAAGGCCGAGCTCGCCGCCATCGCTGAAACGCGACGAGGCGTTGACCATCACCACGGCCGAGCGCAGCGACGCGATGAAGCGGTCGGCATGGGCGGCATCGCGGGTGGCGATGACCTCGGTATGGTCCGAACCGTGCCGGCGGATGTGGACGATGGCCTCGTCGATAGAATCGACGACGCGCACGGCTAGGATCAGGTCGAGGAACTCGGCGGCGTAGTCATCCTCGGTCACGGCCAGCGCATCGGGCAACAGGGCGCGCGTGCGCGCATCGCCGCGCAGTTCGACATTGCGCGCCTGCAGGGCCTTGCCGGCCGCCGGCAGGAACGCCCCGGCGACGTCGGCATGCACCAGCAGCGTCTCCAGCGCGTTGCAGACGCCCGGCCGCGTGGTCTTGCCGTCCACCAGCAGGCGCAGTGCCAGCTCAAGGTCGGCGCTGGCATCGACGAACAGATGGCACACGCCTTTGTAGTGCTTGATGACCGGTACACGCGCATGCTCGGCGACGAAACGGATCAGGCCCTCGCCGCCGCGCGGGATCGCCAGGTCGATGATGTCGGTCAGCTGCAGCAGCGCCAGCATGGTCTCGCGGCGCAGGTCCTCGACCAGGGTCAGCACGGCGTCATCGAGTCCGGCATCGCGCAGCGCCCGCTTCAGCGAGGCGGCGATCGCGGTATTGGAATGGATGGCTTCGCTGCCGCCACGCAGGATCACGCCATTGCCGGCCTTCAGGCACAACGCGGCGGCATCGGCGGTGACGTTGGGACGGGCTTCGTAGATCATCGTGATCACGCCCAGCGGCACGCGGACCTTGTCGACGCGGATGCCATTGGGACGCACGTCCTGGCGGGTGACCTGCCCGACCGGGTCCGGCAGGCCGGCGACCTGGCGCAAGGCAGCGGCGACCGCGGACACGCGCGGCGCGTCCAGCAGCAGGCGATCGAGCATCGCACCGGCGATGCCCTTGGCACGCGCGGCGTCGAGGTCGCGTGCATTGGCTGCCAGGATAACGGCGGTGTCGGCATCGAGGTTGTCGGCCATCTGCCGCAGCAGCGCATCCTTGGCCCGGCTGTCGAGCACGGCCAGTGCCTGCGCGGCGTCGCGACAACGCAGGGCGAGCTGCTTGATGTCGCTGCTGTTGCCGGTGTCGCTGCGGGTGTCTTCGATGTCGGTCATGCGGATGCTCCTTGGGCGGGCGTGGGCAAGCGTCGCGTCACGCCCTGCCGGCGTCAGGCCAGCGACATGTCGTCGCGGTGGATGATGGTTTCGCCATAGCTGTAGCCCAGTACGGCCTCGATGTCGCGCGAATGCCGGCGGGTGATGCGGCGGATATCGGCAGCGGAGTACTGGCAGACCCCGCGCGCGATGCGCTGCACGCCGCCGTCCTCGTGCAGGAACACCTCGACCATGTCGCCACGGTGGAAATCGCCGTCGACGCCGACCACGCCGCCCGGCAGCAGCGAGGCCCCCTTCTCGACCAGCGCATGCGCAGCGCCCTGGTCGACCCGGATGCCGCCGGCATGCGCGGGCGCGTTCTGCAGCCAGTGCTTGCGCACGGCGATGCGGGTCCGCAGCGCGTGCACGCGGGTGCCGAGCAGGCGGTCGCGTGCCAGCAGTTCCAGCACGTCGGCGCGACGGCCGTTGAACAGCACTGTCGCGATGCCGGCCGCCGCAGCACGTTGCGCTGCCTCCAGCTTGGTGCGCATGCCGCCGGTGCCGACGCTGCTGCCCGATCCGCCCGCACTGGCCAGCAATTCGACGCTGAACTGCGCGACCACCGGCACAGGCTGTGCATTGGGATGGTGGCGCGGGTCGGCATCGTAGAGGCCGTCGATGTCGGTGGCGATGAACAGCACGTCGGCATCGACCAGCGCGGCGACGATCGCGGCCAGGTTGTCGTTGTCGCCGAGCTTGAGTTCATCGACCGACACGGTGTCGTTCTCGTTGACGATCGGCAGCGCACGGTGCTGCAGCAGCGCGGTCAGAGTCGCGCGTGCATTGAGATAGCGGCGGCGATTGCGCAGGTCGTCGTGGGTCAGCAGCACCTGCGCCACCGGGCGCTCGAAGAAGCCCTGCCAGAAGCCGGTCAGGCGCGCCTGACCCAGTGCCGCCAGCGCCTGCCGTTCGGCCATGGGCGCACCGGGTGCCGGCTGCTCCTGCAGGATCGCGCGACCGGCCGCGACCGCGCCCGAGGACACGATGACGACCTCGCGCCCCAGTGCGTGCGCGGCGATGACAAAGCCGGCCAGTGCCTGCGCGTAACGTGGCGACAGGCCGCCGCCATCGGCCGCCAGCAGGCTGCTGCCGACCTTGAGCACCGCGCGTCGCCATGGCGTCAGGGATTGTTCGCTGAAGCTCGCGGGCTGGATCGTCATAGGGTCATTGCCCGCTGTTCGCGGCAGCACGCGTGTCGCGCGTGTTCCACTCGTGCACGACCAGGTCGGAGGCGCCCTGCAATGCCAGCGGATCCTGCGCGACGATCGCCTGGGCCTCGGCCAGGCTGGCAACATTCACCAGCAAGTAGGCGCCGCCGCTGCCATCGCTGAAGCCGCCGGTCATCTCCAGTTGCCCGTTGTCGCGCAACACATCGAGGAAGGCCAGGTGCGGCGCGACCACCGAGGCGTCGAAGCCCGGGCGCCGCATCGCCAGCACCAGATAGCATGTGGTCATGCGCCTGCACCTTCCGCGTCGGTATCGACGACCTGCAGCGCATCCCAGCGCGCCTGCAACTGCTCGAACTGCAGGTCGGCCGCACCACCCGGCGACACCCGCGCCTGCAGGCTGCCTTCCGGCGTACGGCCTTCGCCGGCCGAATCGGCGCCGGCGGCAGCCGCCTTGTAGGCCTCGCGGAACGGCACGCCGGCCAGCGCCGCCTCGACCGCGACATCGGTCGCATACATGCCCGAATCGACGGCGGCACGCAGGCGGTCCTCGCGCCAGTCCAGGTTCGACAGCAGCGCCGGCAACAGTTCCAGCGCGACCAGGCCGCGGCCGAAGCCGTGCACGATCGCGCCCTTGCTGGACTGCAGGTCGCGGTGGTACCCAGACGGCAGCGACAGCAGCTGTTCGATCTCGGTGCGCGCGGCGGCCACGCTGGCATGGGTCGCGCGCATCAGCTCGATGACATCGGGGTTGCGCTTGTTGGGCATGATCGAGCTGCCCGTGGTGTATTGCGCCGGCAGCGCGACGAAGCCGTATTCGGCGCTGGTGAACAGCGACAGGTCCCAGGCCAGGCGGCGCAGGTCCAGCGTCGCGCCCCCCAGCGCTTCCAGCGCGGCCAGCTCGAACTTGCCGCGCGACAGCTGCGCGTAGACCGGGCTGACCTGCATCCGCGCGAAGCCGAGCGCCGCGGTGGTGTGCACGCGGTCGAGCTTCAGGTTGACGCCGTAGCCGGCCGCGGTGCCCAGCGGGTTGGCATCGACGATGGCGCGGGTATCGTGGGCGCGGATCGCGTTGTCGATGAACGCTTCGGCCCAGCCCGACCACCACATGCCGCCCGAGGACACGACGGCGCGCTGGATGTGCGTGTAGCCCGGAATCGGCAGGTCGCGTTCGGCGCGGGCGCGCTGCAGCGCGACGCCGGCGATCTCGCGCGACAGCGTCGCGACCCGGGCCAGCTTCTGCTTCAGCCACAAGCGCGTCGCGACCAGGATCTGGTCGTTTCGGCTGCGTCCGGTATGGATCTTGCGGCCGGCATCGCCCAGCCGCTCGGTCAGCCGCGCCTCGATCGCGGAATGGCAGTCCTCGTAGCGCTCGTCGAGCACGAAGGCGCCGCTGCGGAAGTCGTCCGCCAGCACGCCGAGCTCGCGCGTCAGGCCATCGAGCTCGTCCTGCGACAGGATGCCGATGCGCTGCAGCCCCTGCGCATGCACGCGGCTGGCATCGATGTCGTGCAGGAAGAACTCGCGGTCCAGGATGACATCGTCACCGGCCAGGAACGCCTGGATCTTCGCATCGACCGCCACGCCGGGCTTGGCCCACAACAACTCCGCCATCATCCGTCTCCACAGTGGCGCAGGCGCTGGCCTGCGTCCGTTCGTCTGGCCGTTGCACGACGGTCCTGCCGGCGTGCGCGGGTGCTTGTCGCCGGGCGGGACGCGGCCCGCCGGCGTCGGTTCATTGCAACGCGATCGCGGTCTTCTCGTCGAAGCCGAACGCGAGATTGAGATTCTGCAGCGCCTGCGTGGCCGCGCCCTTCAGCAGGTTGTCGAGCGTGGACACCACCACCAGCCGGCGACCGTCCGCGCTCAGCGTGAAGCCGCCGATCTCGACGCCATGGCGGCCGGCAATGCGGCTGACCCACGGCGCATCGTCCTGCACCTGCACCAGCGGCTCGCCCGCATAGCGCTCGCGATAGCGTGCGCGCACCGCATCCAGCGTGACCGACTCGCGCAGGTGCAGGTTGGAGGTCACGGTCAGGCCGCGGAAATGCGGCGCGACATGCGGCATGAACTCGACCGCGTGGTCCAGTTGCCGGGTGACTTCGCGCTCGTGCATGTGCCCGGTCAGCGAATACGGCATCAGATTGTCGCGCAGCAGCTCGACGTTGTTCTTGTCCGACGGCGTGGTGCCGGCGCCGGAGTAGCCGGACACGCCAAAGCACTGCACCGGGCCTTCGACCAGGTCCAGCACCGGCGCGATCGCCAGTTGCATCGCACTGGCATAGCAGCCGGGGTTGCTGATCCGGCGTTGGCCCTGGTACCGCCCGCGCGTCAGCTCCGGCAGGCCGTAGTACCAGCGGTCGTCGAAGCGGTAGTCGGCCGACAGGTCGACGACCACCGGCGACTGCCCGCTCGCATCCAGCGCGGCGACATAGTCGATCGCCTTGCCGTTCGGCAGGGCCAGTACGATCGCATCGGCCGCCTTGGCCGCCATCGCGGCAGGGTCCAGGTTCTCGTACTGCAGCGCGCCGGCATAGGCCGGGTTGTGCGCGGCCACCGGCTGGCCGGCCAGCTCGCGCGACGACACGAAGGCCAGCCGGAACGCCGGATGGTCGGACAGCAAGCGGATCAGCTCGCTGCCGGTGTGCCCGCGTGCGCCGACGATGCCGACGGTGAAGGTCTGTTGGGTCATGCGTGTGCATCCAGTCGGGACTGCAGGTGGCGCCGCACGGCGGGCCACTCCGCATCGATGATCGAGAAAACGACGGTGTCGCGGGGACTGCCATCGGCGTGTCGCTTGCGGTTGCGCAGCACGCCGTCCTGCTTGGCGCCCAGGCGCGCGATCGCGGTGCGCGAGGCGTGGTTGAACCAGCTGGTCTCGAAACCCACGCTGATGCAGCCCAGCGTCTCGAACGCATGCGTGAGCAGCATCAGCTTGGTTTCGGTGTTGATGCCGCTGCGCTGTACGTCCTGGGCGTACCAGGTATAGCCGATGTCCAGGCGCGGCACGTCGGCTTCCAGTCCGTAGAAGCGGGTGCTGCCGACGACGCGGCCCGCGGCGCTGCGGATCGCCAGCGGCAGCGCCTGCCCCTGCGCCTGCATCGCCAGCGCGGCCTCGACGTAGGCCGGCACGCCATCGGGCGCCGGCACGTTGGTGTACCACAGCGTCGACAGCGCGCCGTCGCCGAGCGCCTCGCGCAGGCCATCGGCATGCGTGGCCTGCAGCGGCTCCAGCCAGGCGTGCGTGCCCCGCAGCGTCGGCGGACTGCGCCATGGCGGAGGCAGGAGCGACAGATTCATGGTTCAGCCGACCAGGGTGGCGGGCCGCACCGCGCAATGCGCGACCGCCCGCTGGATGTAGCCGAAGCCGCCGTCGCCGACGTCGTCGGGCCCGTACCAGAACACCTTCCACTTGTCCTGCTTGTAGCAGCCATCGGACTCGGCGTAATAGAAATGGTTGATGCCGTTGTTGTGGCGGGAACGCCAGAACAGGCTCGGGGTTTCCTCGCGCATGACGTTCCAGACCGCGCGGCCGAGGCCTTCGCCCTGGGCGTCGTCGAGCACCGCGAACTTGTCCAGGTACACCATGCCGTCCTCATCGGTCAGGATCACCGCCGTGCGGTAGTTCTCGCTGACATAGGCGCGCAGCAGCCGGGTCTTGTCGAAGTAGTCCGACGCCAGCGTGCGACCGAAACTGGATTCGATCAACTGGCGCATGCGCGGCAGGTCGAGCGCGTCCCAAGAGGTTTCGCGCAGCACGCGCTCGCCGCGCCGGACCAGGGTGCCCGAACCCTTGTGCGTGAACAGCTCCTTGGCCAGGTCCGCAGGCCGCGTGATCGACACCGACGACGCCAGCGGCAGGCCATCCAGCAGATCCTTGATCTGCTCGATCTTGACGCGCATGCCGCCGTTGATCCACGGCTGTTCCATCAGGTGGTCGTACTCGGTCGACAGGTTGATCGAGTCGATGACCTTGCCGTCCTCGTCGAGCAGCCCGCCGGTACCGGTCAGGAAGATGATCTTGTACGGCTGCAGCACGCGCACCAGCTCATTGGCGGCGAAGTCGGCATTGACGTTGAGGATCTGCCCGCCCGCGGTCTCGCCCAGGCTGGTGATGACCGGGATCGAGCTGGCCTGCAGGCTGGCCTCGATCGGCGCCAGGTTGACCCGCTGCACCTCGCCGACCAGGCCGTAGGTGTCGCGGTCGAGGTAATCGGCCTCGAACACGCCGCCGGTGATCGAGGTCGCGCGCGCACCGTTCTGCTGCAGCGCTTCCACCAGCCGCAGGTTGGAGGCCTGGAACACCTTGCGCACGATCGCCAGTGCCTCGGGCGAGGTCACGCGCAGTCCGTTGACGGTCTGCTTCTCGATGCCCGCGGCGGCCAGTTCGGCGTCCAGTTGGGGGCCGGCGCCGTGCAGCACGATCGGCGTCAGGCCGACTTCCTGCAGGAACGACAGCGACGAAGTCAGCGCCTCCAGGTCGTCGCGCAGCACCGCGCCGCCGACCTTGACCACGGCAAAGCGCTTGGCATCGAGCTGCGAGAAGCGCTTGAGGTACTGGCTGATCTCCTTCGCGCTGGCCATGCTCGACAGCAGGCGCACGATGGTCTGACGGGTTTGGGTGTTGGCTTGCATGCTCGATTCTGGCTGGATGACAAACTGCGGTGGGCGCGCCCCGGCTTGGACGGGAGCTGGGCGCGATCAGGGTGTTCGATGCGGATCAGTGCGCGGGCGGGCCGTGCGCCTAGGGCGCGTTGATGATGCGATGGACCGATTCCGCGTAGCGCTGCAACTGTGCCAGCGTCACGAACTCGTCGGCGGTGTGCGCCTGCGCGATGTCGCCGGGCCCATACACCAGCGCGGTGTAGCCGCCGGCCGAGAACAGCGAGGCTTCGGTCCAGAAGTCGACGGCGTTGCCGATCGGCAGGTCGAGTGCGTCGGCGATGTCGCGGGCTTCCAGGCGACGTTCCTCGGCATGGGCGACATCGCCGGACGGCAGGCTCGGACCACGGAAGGTCTCCTCGAAATGCGCCGCAGCCGGCGCTGCGAATCCCGCGAAGGTCTCCAGCAGGCCATCGATGTCCATCGACGGCAGCGGCCGGAAGCCGAAGCGCAGCTCGGCGGCCGGCGCGATCATGTTGGCCTTGATGCCACCCTCGATGCGGCCAATGTTGAAACGCAGCCCGGTCAGCCCGCCAAAACGGGCATGCGCCAGCGACTCGACATGGTCGAGTGCGCGACCACCCCAGCGCGTGGCCTGGTGCAACGCACTGGCCGCCGCATCCTGCTTGCCCGAGGCATGCCCGGCGGTGCCGGCGAAACGCATCAGCACCGAACTGATGCCACGATGGGCCAGTACGGCCTCGCCCATCGTCGGCTCGGCGACCAGCACGCCCTCGTAGGGAATGCCGCGCGCCAGGAACGCCGCAATGCAGCGCGGATCATTGGCTTCTTCATCGCTGGAGAACAGGAACGCGGCATCACCGTCGCCGGCATTCGCCGCCGCCAGCAGCGCTGCCGCCGCGCCCTTGATGTCGCAGACGCCGAGGCCGACGACGCGGTCGCCCTCGCGCCGCATGCGATGCGGGTCGGCGCTCCAGGCCGGCGAATCCGGCACGGTGTCCAGGTGCACGTTGAACAGGTAGCGCGGCGTACCGCGCACCGCGTACAGGCTGACCGCACCGGCGCCATGGTCGACGACCTCGACCGCAAAGCCCGGCAACTGCCCGGCGATGTAGTCGAAGATGCCGCCGGTCGTGATCGCCCGTGGCGGATTGCGGGTGTCGAATGACACCAGCTGCTCAAGGTGGTCCAGCGTTCTGTCCAGCAGTGCGGTCATGGGTGATCCGATCGGTTGACGCGACATCGAAAGCAGGACAGGGGTCCGCGGCTGCGACTCCCCTCCCCGGCTCTCTGTTCCAAGGCCCAGTCCCCAGCCTTCTCAGCGATTGACCTCGGCCCACAGCGTCGAGCTCATGCCGAACAGCTTGATGAAGCCCTCGGCTTCCTCGACGCCCCAGTCCGCCGACTGCGCGTAGGTCGCGCCCTTGGCGTGCAGCAGGTGCGGCGAGCGCACTTCCACCGCATCGACGCGACCGCCGCGGGTCTCGAGTACGACTTCGCCGTTGACCATCGCCTGCGACGAAGCCAGGAAGGCCTCGAGGTCGGTCTTCAGCGGATCGTGGAAGAAGCCCTCATAGACCAGCTCGACCCACTGCCGCGCGACGGCCGGCTTGAAGCGGTTCTGCTGCTTGGTCAGCACCGCCTCTTCCAGCGCGCGATGCGCGGCCAGCAACGCGGTCAGGCCCGGTGCCTCGAAGATGATCCGGCCCTTCAGGCCGATCGTGGTGTCGCCGGTGTACAGGCCACGGCCCACGCCGTACTGCGCGAACAGCGTGTTGAGCTTGGCCAGCAGCTTGTCGCCCGGCAGCTCGGTGCCGTCCAGCGCCACCGCGACGCCATTGACGAAACGCACGGTCGCCCGCAGCGGCTCGGTCGGCCAGGCGCTGCGCGGCGCGCACCAGCCGCGCGCGCCCTCGCCCGGGGTTTCCCAACGGTCGATCTCGCCGCCGGACATGGTCACGCCCAGCAGGTTCTCGTTGATCGTGTAGGCCTTCTGCTTGGCGCGCACGCCGAAGCCGCGTTCCTCGAGGTACTTCTGCTCGTAAGCGCGGGTCTGCGTGTGTTCCTTCTGGATTTCACGGATCGGCGCGATGATCTGGTAGTCGCCGCTGGCCTTGACCGCCAGGTCGAAGCGCACCTGGTCGTTGCCCATGCCGGTGCAGCCGTGCGCGATCGCACGCGTGCCCAGGTCGTTGGCGCGCGCCAGTGCGGCGTCGACGATCAGGTAACGGTCGGACACCAGCAGCGGGTACTGTCCCTGGTAACCCTCGCCGGCCCAGACGAACGGCTTGACGAAGCCGTCCCAGATCGCGGGGCCGCCTTCGACGGTCAGGTGGCTGGCGACGCCGAGCTCGGCCGCGCGCTTCTCGATGAAATCGCGCTCTTCGGCATCCACGCCGCCGGTATCGGCGAACACGGTATGGACGTTCCAGCCCTGTTCTTTCAGATAGGGCACGCAGAAGCTGGTGTCGAGGCCGCCGGAGAAGGCCAGCACGATGTCTTTGTTCGGGGTGTTCATTGAAATCCTTTGCTGCGCAGACAATGGGGGTAATGGCGTTGCGTGTTGCGATGCTGTGGTCGGGGCCGCTCAGCGGCTGCCGATCAGGGCGGCCATGATGGCTTTCTGCACGTGCAGGCGGTTCTCGGCTTCGTTGATGGCGATGCAGGCCGGCGAATCCATCACCGCATCGGTGGCCTTGACGTTGCGGCGCAGCGGCAGGCAGTGCGAGAACACGCCGTTGTTGGTCAGCGCCATCTTGGCTTCGTCGACGATGAAGTGCTTGTACTGGTCGCGGATCGGCTTCTCGGGCTCCCAGTTACCGAAGTAAGGCAACGCGCCCCAGCTCTTGGCATAGACGACGTCGGCGCCGGCATAGGCGCTTTCGATGTCGTGGCTGACCTGCAGCGAGCCGCCGTTCTCGGCGACGTTGGCCTCGGCCCAGCCCATGTAGCGCTCGTCGAGCACGTATTCGGGCGTCGGGCACAGCAGGGTCACGTCCATGCCCATGCGGGTCGCGATGGTCAGCGCCGAGTTGGCGACGGCAGTGTTGAGGGCCTTGGGATGGTAGGTCCAGGTCAGCACGTACTTCTTGCCGCGCAGGTCCTGGGTACCGAAATGCTCCTGCAGCGCCAGCGCATGCGCCAGCTCCTGGCAGGGATGGGTGATGGTCTCCATGTTGATGACCGGCACCGGCGAGTACTTGGCGAAGCTCTTGAGCACGATGTCCTGGCGGTCATAGGCCCAATCGACGAACTTCGGGAACGCGCGCACGCCGATCAGGTCGACGTAGCGGCCCAGCACCTTGGCCACTTCGGCGATGTGCTCCTCGGTATCACCGTCCATGACCGTGCCGAGGTTGAACTCGATCGGCCATGCGTCCTTGCCCGGCTGCAGCACGATCGCGTGCCCACCGAGCTGGAACGCGCCCAGCTCGAAGCTGGTGCGGGTGCGCATCGACGGATTGAAGAACACCAGCGCGATCGAACGTCCCTTCAGCGCATCGCCCAGCTTGTACTGCTTGAACAGTGCGGCCTGGGTCAGCAAGGCGTCGAGGTCGGTACGGCTCCAGTCCTGCGTATTGAGAAAGTGCTTCATCGGTGGCTCGTTCCTGCAAGTGGCCGGCAAGGGCCTGGTCTGCGAATCGGTGGAGGTGGTCCGGGAGGGACGACGGCGGGGGCGAACAGGGGTGACACGACATCGGTTGGCAACGACAACAGGCTTGAACGACAGCAGGCCTGAACTACGGCAGGTTTGAAATACAGCAGGTTTGAACTACAGCAGGCTTGAACGACAGCGTCATGAACCAGGGCGGGATCAACGGCAGCGGATGTCGATCACCAGTCTCAGGAAAAGCAAAACCCGGCGCTGGGCCGGGTCGTCGGAACTGCAAACACAAGAACGCTCCGGACTACCCAGCGAAGAAACGCGGTTCCGGTCGGCGAGCACGCGACGTCATGCCTGCCGCCATTCGGGCGGAAGTCAGGATGTCGGCGTTGGTGTAGATGTACGGCATGGGGCGGCATCGTCGCATGCAATGGCGTGCGCCGCAACAATCCGCTCAGGTATGGGGTTTCGGGGCGCTCGCCGGCCCCGGGCCTGTCAATGCGATGGCCGCGCCTTAGAACCTGTTCACGAGCTCGCGATGAGCAACCGAGCACCGCATGCGCGCCAGATGGCAAGCGCAGCAAGATCGTGAACAGGTTCTTACGGGATCGGCTGGCCCTGGGGCTGCACGACCGGCGTCACCGACACCCGTACGCGCAACCGGTTGCCGGGGTCGTAAGGCAGGCGAGAGCGGTACTTCACGCCGCGATGGACATAGTCGATGTCGTAGGCCACCGGACGGCGGAACTCGCGCTCGACCGGCACCATCTCGCATTCGCCGCCGGCCGATGGCGCCACCTCGTCGACCCGGTCGGCCGACTTCAGCACGTCCTTGACCGCGCCGACGACGCGCGCGATGCCGCGCCGCTCCTCGGTGCCGCCGACCGGCGTGCTGGCCGTACAGCGCTCGACCATGCTGGTCGCGCGCAGGGTCTGGTAGACCGGCTCGGCGCGCAGCACCTGGGCGAACTCGGTCCGCACGTTCTCGGCCTGGCTCGCGCTCTGCTGCGCCCACGCCGTTGGCGCCGCCAACAGGGCGGACAGCAGCAACATCGACGGCAAGGTCAGGCGTGGCATCAAGGCACCGCGGGCGCGCAGCAGGCGCGTACAAGGGCAGCAGTGTATGGCCGGCGCACCGGCCCGCGGCTGAATGAGCAGGCCTGCAGGGCGGCGTCGGCGGGCGCAGGCAGCGATGTCGAGGACTGCACGGCCTCCGGCCCGCCATCGCCCCGCGCTAACGCAAGCGCGCCGACAGGCCCTAGAATCGCGGGGTTCCCTGCCGCGACGCACGATGAGCCTGCACCTCTACAACAGCCTGACGCGCCGCGTCGAAGCCTTTGCCCCGATCGATCCGTCCAGCCCGACGATGTACGTCTGCGGCCCGACGGTCTACAACTACGTGCATATCGGCAACGCACGCGGCCCGGTCGTGTTCGGCGTGTTGGCCGACCTGCTGCGTCGCCGCCACGGCGGCCTGCGCTACGCCCGCAACATCACCGACGTCGACGACAAGATCAACGCCGCCGCCCGCGAACAGGGCGTGCCGATCGCGACGATCACCGACCGCTTCGCCGCCGCTTATCGCGCCGACATGGCCGCGCTGGGCGTCGCCCCGCCGGACATCGAGCCCGAAGCCACGCGGCATATCGACCAGATCATCGAGATGATCGGCAGGCTGATCGACAACGCGCACGCCTATGCGGCCGAAGGCCACGTGCTGTTCTCGGTCGAGCATTTCGACGGCTACGGCAAGCTGTCGCGGCGCGACCCCGAGGACATGCTGGCCGGCGCGCGGATCGAAGTGGCGCCGTACAAGCGCGGCCCCGGCGATTTCGTGCTGTGGAAGCCCTCGACCGGCGACCTGCCCGGCTGGGATTCGCCATGGGGACGCGGGCGCCCGGGCTGGCACATCGAATGCTCGGCGATGGCCGCCGCCCACCTGGGCGAAACCATCGACATCCATGCCGGCGGCGTCGACCTGCAGTTCCCGCACCACGAGAACGAGATCGCCCAGAGCGAATGCGCCCATGGCGGCAAGCCGTTCGCACGCTTCTGGCTGCACAACGGCATGCTGACCTTCGACGGCGCCAAGATGTCGAAATCGGTCGGCAACATCGAGCGCGTGCACGACCTGGTGCAGTCGCATCCGCCGGAGGCCCTGCGCTATGCGCTGCTGTCGGCGCATTACCGCCAGCCGCTGGACTGGTCGGACGCCCTGATCGAACAGAGCGTGCGCACGCTCGACCGCCTCTACGGCACGCTGCGCGACCTCGGCGATGTCGAGGCCCCGGCGATCATCCCGGCCGGCATCGAGGCCGTGCTCGACGACGACCTCAATACCCCGGCCGCGCTGGCCGAGATCGCGCGGATCGCCGGCGAGGCCCGCAAGGCGACGGCCGCCGACGACCGCCAGCGTCTCAAGAGCGCCCTGCTCGGCGCCGGACTGGCCCTGGGCCTGCTGCAGCAGGTACCACAGGACTGGTTCGCCCGTGGCGCATCCAGCGACGACGACGCACGTATCCAGGCCTTGATCGACGAGCGCGCGGCGGCCAAGCAAGCGCGCGACTTCGCGCGTTCCGATGCGATCCGCGACCAGCTCGCGGCCGAGGGCATCCTGCTCGAGGACACCGCTCAGGGCGTGCGCTGGAAGCGCGGCTGATCGCAGCGCTGCCGGCAGGCATCCCCGCGGTTTGATCGCAAGGCGTCGCGGCCGGGTCGAAAGCCGCAGCTGGAGGACATGCAGAGAAGGTCATGCGCGCAACGGAGCGTGCCCTGCCTGCACGGCGGGTCGACGCCGGATTCTGCGATAATGACGCGCCCCCTTTCCCCAGCCGTCCTGCCGCCTCGCGCGGCAGCATGCGCGCGTCGTGGACCCCCGCTGTAGTGACCGACACCCTATTCCCGCTGGAACCCACGCCCGAATCCGCGCAACAGGCCATCGGCGACGAGTTTGCATTTTTTGGCGACTGGTCCGAGCGCTACCAGTACCTGATCGACCTCGGCCGCAAGCTGCCGGCCTTCCCGGACGCCTGGAAGACCGAGGAGCACCGCCTGATGGGGTGCCAGTCGATGGTCTGGATCGTGCCCTCGGGCAATGCCGAGCGCCTCGACTTCGCCGCGACCAGCGATTCGGCGATCGTCTCGGGCCTGATCTACCTTGCCCTGCGCGTCTATTCCGGACGCAGCGCGCGCGAGATCCTCGACACCCAGGCCGACTACATCTCGGCCATCGGCCTGGCCAAGCACCTGTCGCCGACCCGCAACAACGGCCTGGCCTCGCTGCTTGAACTGATCCGCGAAACCGCGCGGCGCGCAACGACGTGAGCGACCCCGACACAGTGACGTCCGATCCGCCGCGCGACGAAGACAGCCGCGCGGCGCCGCTGCGCAATCCCGACTTCCGCACGCTGCTGACCTACCGGATCTGCACGATCCTGTCGTACCAGATGGTCGCGGTGACCGTGGGCTGGCAGATCTACGAACTGACCCGCGACCCCTGGATGCTGGGCCTGGTCGGCCTGGCGGAAGTGCTGCCGTACTTCTGCGTCGCGCCGTTCGCCGGCTACCTCGTCGACCACCTGCCCCGCCGGCGCCTGGGCGCCATCGCCTGCCTGTGCCTGGCGATCACGCCGCTGCTGTTGATCGTCATCACCCAGGGCTGGTTCCCGTCGCTGGGCGTGGCCGCGATCTACGCCGCGATCGCGCTGACCGGCGCGGTGCGCGCCTTCCTCGGTCCGGTCTACAACGCCCTGTTCGCCCGCGTGCTGCCGCGCGCGCAGTACGTGCGCGGCGCCAGCCTGGGCAGCATCGCGTTCCAGTCCGGCCTGGTCACAGGCCCGGCCATCGGCGGTTTCCTGGTCGCCTACGGCGGCAAGTCCGCGGCCTACGGCGTCGCCGCGGTGTTCGCGATCATCGCCGCCATCGCGATGACCCGGATGCGCATCAGCGAACCGGCCCAGCAACTGCAGCGCGCACCGATCTTCGCCAGCATCGCCGAAGGCGGCCGCTTCGTGTTCGGCAACCAGATCATCCTCGGCGCGCTGGCGCTGGACATGTTCGCGGTGCTGTTCGGCGGTGCGATCTCCCTGGCCCCGGCCTTCATCCACGACATCCTGCATTACGGCCCCGAAGGCCTGGGCATCCTGCGCGGCGCCCCGGCGCTGGGCGCGGTCGCGGTCGGCATCTGGCTGGCCCGGCACCCGCTCAAGCGCCACGAAGGCCGCATCCTGCTGGTCGCGGTGGCGTGCTTCGGCCTGTGCATGATCGGTTTCGGGCTGTCGCGCGTGTTCTGGCTCTCGGCCTTCTTCCTGTTGCTGTCGGGCATCTGCGACGGTGTCTCGGTGGTCATGCGCTCGACGATCATGCAGTTGTCGACACCCGACGAGATGCGCGGCCGGGTGTCCTCGATCAACGGCCTGTTCGTCGGCTCCTCGAACGAGATCGGCGCCTTCTACGCCGGCTCGATGGCGCGCCTGCTCGGCCTGGTGCCGGCGGTGGTGCTGGGCGGATTCGTGACGATGGCCGTGGTCGCGGCCACCGCCTGGCGTGCGCCCAAGTTGCGCAGGCTGAGTTTGCGGGACCTGCAATAAGACCTGCGAAGACCGGCAAGCCGCGCAAGACCGGCCTTCCTGCCGCCCACAAAAAAACCCGGCCGAAGCCGGGTTTTCGATGACGCCAGGCGCCACGCGCGATCAGTCGCCGATCTGCTTCTGCAGATGCTCCCAACGCTCCTGCTCGTCGATCGTGCGCTCTGCGGTCAGGCGGGCTTCCAGGCGATCCAGGCCGATTTCCTCGCCCGAATCCACGCTGTAGCCGTATTCGCCCGAATCCACGCGCTTGAGCGTACTGTCGATCTTGCCGATCAGCTTGCGGTAACGGTCGCGGGTCCGCAGCTCCAGGGAGTTCTCGGTCTCGCGGGTCGCACGCTCGGCTTCATCGCCAACGTCGCGGACTTCGTCCTTGAGGTTCTCGATGGTCTGCTTGGATTCCTCGACCAGGTCCGCACGCCACTTCAGCAGGCGCTGGCGGAAGTACTCGAGCTGCAACACGCTCATGTACTCCTCGTCCGCACTGGGCTTGTAGCCCTGCGGCACGACCGGGCGGCCGGTCTCGGCGTCGTTCTGGAACGGCACGACCTTGACCTTGACCTTCGGCGCCGGGGCCGGGGCCTTGGAGACGATCGCGACCGCGACCTTGCCGACCGGACGCGGCACCGTGGTCGGGCGCGGCGGCGCGACCTCGGCCGGCTTGGCCTTGGTCTTGGCCGCAGGGGCCGGCTTGCTGGCGACCGGCTTGGCCACGGGCTCGGCGGCCTTGACCGGCGCGTCGGCCTTGGCCACGGGCGCGGACTTCACGACCGGGGACGCCGCCTTCTTGGCGACCGGCTTGGACGGAGTCTTGGGCTTGCTGGCCGGGGCGGCCTTCTTCGCCGGGGCCTTCACGGCCGCAGGCTTGGCGACAGCGGGCTTGGCGACCGGCTTGGCCGGCGCCGGCTTGGCCTTGGCGACAAGCTTCTTCGCAGGCGCGGGCTTGCTGGCCGGCTTCTTGGCAACCGCCTTCTTCGCGACCGATTTGGCGGGCGCAGCCTTCTTGGCTGGCGCCGCCTTGGCGGCCGGCTTCTTGGCGACAGCCTTCTTTGCCACAGGCTTCTTGGCGACCGGCTTGGCCACCTTGGCTGCACTCTTCGGGGCCGCCTTGGCGGACTTCTTCGCGATTTTCTTAACTGCCACTAGCTGCAATCCTTCTGATTCCCTTGGAGGGGAAAGCGCGCTGTTATACCCTGCCCTGCCTACAGCGGCAACCGCGTCGGCCAAAACGCATTCATTCAGACGCCGTGATCGACCGCCTCCTCATCGTCCTGCTGCGCGGATACAAGCGCTTCATCAGCCCGCTGCTGGGTCCCCGCTGCCGGTTCGTGCCCAGTTGCTCGGAGTACGCGATGGAGGCCATCGGCCGTTTCGGCGCGCTCAAGGGCGGCTGGCTGGCCATCCGGCGCCTGGGCCGCTGCCACCCCCTGCACCCCGGCGGTCACGACCCCGTCCCGCCCCGAACCTGATTGGAACTCCCATGTCGGACACCCTGATCGTCAATGCCCGCCTGGTCAACGAAGGCCGTGAATTCGAGGCCGACCTGCGCATCTCCGCCGGCCGCATCGCCGCGATCGGCGCGCAACTGCCTGCCCGCGACGGCGATACCGTCGTCGATGCCGCCGGCCGCCGCCTGCTGCCGGGCATGATCGACGACCAGGTCCATTTCCGCGAACCGGGCATGGAATACAAGGCCGACATGGCCACCGAGTCCGCGGCCGCGGTCGCCGGCGGCCTGACCAGCTTCATGGACATGCCCAACACCAGTCCGCCGACGCTCGACCGCGACGCGCTGGAGGACAAGTATCGCCGCGCCAGCGGTCGCGCCTGGGGCAACTTCGGCTTCTACCTCGGCGCCAGCAACGACAACCTCGACGCCGTGCGCAGCCTCGACCCCAAGGCCGCGCCGGGCATCAAGGTGTTCATGGGCGCGTCCACCGGCAACATGCTGGTCGACAACCCGGAAACGCTGGACGGCATCTTCCGCGAAACCCCGGTCCCGATCATCACCCACTGCGAAGACACGCCGATGATCGACGCCCTGCTGGCGCAGTACCGCGCCAAGTACGGCGACGACATCCCGGCCGAATTCCATGGCGAGATCCGCTCGCGCGAAGCCTGCATGAAGTCGACCCAGCTGGCGCTGTCGCTGGCGCGCCGGCACGACACCCGCCTGCACGTGCTACACATCTCCACCGCGGACGAGCTGGCGCTGTTCGAACGCGGCCCGCTGGTACGCGCCGACGGCAGCCGCAAGCGCATCACCGCCGAGACCTGCATCCATTTCCTGCGTTTCGAGCGCGCCGACTACCTGCGGCTCGGCCACAAGATCAAGTGCAACCCGGCGATCAAGGAAGCCTCCGACCGCGCGGCCCTGCTGAAGGCGCTGGCCGAGGACGTCATCGACGTGCTCGCCACCGACCACGCGCCACATACGCTGGAAGAAAAATCCAATCCCTACGTGCGCGCGCCGAGCGGCCTGCCGCTGGTGCAGTACGCCTTGAACGCGGCGCTGGAATGCGTGCACGAAGGCCACTTCAGCACCGCGCACCTGGTGCAGAAGTTCGCGCACGCACCGGCACAACTGTTCGACGTCAAGGAGCGCGGCTACCTGCGCGAAGGATATTTCGCCGACCTGGTGCTGGTCGAGGACACGCCGATGACGGTCGCCCGCGAGGACGTGCTGTCCAAGTGCGGCTGGTCGCCGTTCGAAGGCACCACGTTTCGTTCGCGGATCGCCTCGACCTGGGTCAACGGCGTGCAGGCCTGGGACGGACAGCGCCTGGTCGGCCAGCCGCAGGGCCAGCGGCTGGAGTTCGCGCGTTGATCGCAGCGCTGCGCATGTCGATCGCGGCGGCAGCCCTCGGCCTCGGCCTGCTGGCCAGCGCATGGTCCGGCAACGCCAGCGCCGATGACGATCGCCGCATCGTGTTTCCCGCCAGCGTGCAGCAGGGCGCGATGGTCGTCGGCAAGGTGCCCGCCGGCAGCACGGTCCGCTACGGCGGCCGCAGCTTGCGCAGCACCGGCTACGGCACCGTGGTGTTCGGCGTCGCGCGCGACGCCAGCGGGACGGCCACGGTCGAAGTCACGCGTCCCGACGGCAGTCAGGAGACCGCCAGCGTCGCGATCTCCCCGCGCGACTGGCCGACCGAACGCGTCAACGGCGTACCGCCGAAAACCGTCAACCCGCCGGCCGACATCGCCGAGCGCATCCGTCGCGAACAGGCCCGCGTGGTCGAGGCCCGCAACCGCGACGATGCCCGCGCCGATTTCGCGCAGGCCTTCATCTGGCCGGTCCAGGGCCGCATCAGCGGACGTTTCGGCAACCAGCGCGTCTACAACGGGCAGCCGGGTTCCGCGCATTCGGGCATGGACATCGCCGCGTCCACGGGTACCCCGGTGCAGGCACCGGCCGCCGGTATCGTGACCTTCGCCGATCCCGGCCTCTACCTGACCGGCGGCACCCTGGTGCTCGACCATGGCCACGGCATCAGCTCCAACTTCCTGCACCTGTCGCGGATCGACGCCAAGGTCGGCGATCGCGTCGAACAGGGCCAGGTCATCGCCGCCGTCGGCGCGACCGGACGCGCGACGGGACCGCATCTGCATTGGGGGATGAATTGGTTCGATATCCGCATCGACCCACTTCTTGTTCTGGAACGCGGGAAGTAAAAGCACTGGTTATTCGTTGAACGGGCGCGCGGCGGCGCGTTCGTCAGACCGGCGCGGAAGGGTTCGTCTGGCGCGGTTTGACACGCGCATCGACCAGCTTCTTGTTCTGGAACGCGGGAAGTGAAAGCGTCGGTGATTCGTTGAATGGACGCGCGGCGGCGCGTTCGTCAAGACAGACAGTCGCAGACTGACCTTGCGCGGCGCGCGGCGGCACGTTCGTCCACGCGGGGGCTGAAGAGGTCTAGCCTTGCGCGCCGCTGACGCTGGCGACGGCATCGTGGGCGTGCAGGCTCTCGAAATGCGAGACCGTGGCGTCGAAACGCGCCACGCGCGCATCGGCCGACAACACCGCCGCCACACGGCGCGCCGCGTCTTCGCAGAACATCAGGTTCTCGGCATTGAGGCGGGCGAAGGCCTGCTCGTCCTCGCGCTTGACGGCGGTCTGCACCGGGGTCGCCAGCGCCTGCTCGATCGCATCGACCAGCGATTCCAGCGGCAGGCCATCGCCGGCATCGGCCAACTGCACACGGATGTCGGCGCGGCTGCGCTGCGCATGCGGGGTGGCGGCCAGGCCGCGTTCGGAGGCCAGCCACTCGCCGACACGCTCCGCGGACACCTCGCCGGTGGTCCCGAAATCCTCGTTGAAACGGCGCGCGTTCAACTGCCGCGACAACGCCGCCGAGGCCGGACAGGTGCTCGAATATTCGACCGAGAATGACAGCGTCAACGCCATGCCCTGCGGATCCACGACCGCCTCGATGGTCACCGGGTAGTCCTTCCAGCCCGAGTACGACGACGCCAGCGCCGGCCGCCGCAGCAGGTGTGCGTAGCGCAGCGTCAGGCGCGCGCGGTCGGACAATCCGGATTGCGAATCAATGCAGTCGCGCAGGACCTGCGCCAGCAACGCGGGCGACAGCGTCTTGTGTCCCAGCTCGTCCTGCAGTCGCAGGTACAGCCGCGACATGTGGATGCCGCGCGCCTCGGGCTGCAGCAGGTTGACGGCGATATCGGCCGACGCCGGCACGCGGATCGCGGTGCCATCGGCGCCGGGCAGCGACAACGGCAACGCGATGCGCTGCATGCCCACCCAGTCCAGCGAACGCGCCGCGCGCGCGGTATCGCCTGCCACGTCGGGCAGGGGTTGCAGGATCGGTGTGCTCAAGGTCGTGGGGGATCGCTAGGGGGGGAATCGTGCCATTTTAAGCGCTGGGCGGCGGAACGCGGCGAAACGCTGCGTTGTCGGCTCCGGGCCTTGAAGCCGGACGGACGCGACCGGGCCCGCCCTGCCCCATCAACGTCAGCCCTGGCGCGCCGCGCGCCAGGCGCCCATCAGGCTGCGCCAGGCCGGCACCGGCGTCCCCGGACGCCCGCGCTGCAACTGGGCCAGCCGCCCGCGCAGGATCGCCGCCTGCATGCGTCGCGGGCGGGTCCGGCCGACGCGCGGCGGCGGCAACTGCAACAGCCGCCGGGTGGTCTCTAGATCGCCGGCCAACAGGGCGCGTTCCGCCAGCAGGTCCGCGATGACGGCACGCTCGTCGACTGCGCGCTCATCAACGGCACGCTCCTCAACCGCCTGCGCGTCGACGGACGCGGCACCACCGAACAGGACCGCCTCGCAGCCCAGGATCGCGCGCGCCAGCGGCAGGACCTCGGTCGCCGCGGCCGGATCGGTCGCCATCGACTCGCGTGTCGCCGGCATGCCGTTCAGTGCCAGCGCCAGCGCGCCCCAGGGCGCGGGATGCTTCTGCAGCACTTCGCCCAGCGGATGCCGGCGGCCGCCCTTGGCCCAGCCCTGCAGTTCGTCCTGCCACCAGGCCAGCTTGGCCAGGCCGGGCGCGGCCTCCTGCCCGGTCCAGGCCGCCAGCAGCAGCTCCTGCAGCAAGGCGAACCAGGCACCGACCTGCGGCCGCTGCCCGACCGGGACGAAGACCGCGGCCACGCCCCATTCCGGCCATTGCGTGCGCCATTTGTCGACGAAGGTCTCCAGTGCGGTCGAATCGTTCATGCGTCGGCCCACCCCGGAGGGGTCGGACCCGACGCCGCCTGCAGCCGCGGCCAGATCGCCGGGTCCAGCAGGGCCGCGACCGAATCGAGCATCACGTCGCCGCCCCATTGCGCCGGGTCGTCGCCCTCGAGGCGATAGCCCCACAGCGCGACCACGGACGGCATGCCGGCGGCACGCGCGGCATCGATATCGCGCTGGTCGTCGCCGACATAGACGCAGTCTCCGGGCGCCACGCCGATCAGGTCTGCGGCGTGCAGCAACGGCAGCGGATGCGGCTTGCGCTCGGGCAGGCTGTCGCCGCCGATCAGCACCGCGCAACGTGCTTGCCAGCCCAGCTGCGGCAGAATGTCGCGCGCCAGGTACTCGGGCTTGTTGGTGACGATGCCCCAGACGATGCCCTCGGCCTCCAGCGCGGCCAACAGGGTGTCGACATCGTCGAACGGCGCGCTGTGGCGCCCCAGTTCCTCGTGGTAGATCTTCAGGAATTCGGGCACACGGGCCACGACCTCATCCTGCGACAACGCGGGAAACGCCGCACCGGTCATCGCCCGCCCGCCCTTGGACACGAACGGGCGCAATGCGGGCAAGGTCATCGGCGCGATGCCCAGCGATGCGCGCATACGGTTGACCGTGGCCAGCATGTCCGGCGCGCTGTCGAGCAGCGTGCCGTCGAGGTCGAACAGCACCGCGCGCGGGAAACGCGCGGCGGCAGGCGACGAAGCCGTCGAAGCCGTCATGCCGGCTTCTTCGCGCAGGCGATGTAGTTGATGTCGGTGCGCTGGATCACACGCGCGGCGTTGCGCCAGGGCTCGTACATCAGGCCGCTGACGTCGGCCAGTTGCAGGTCGACCTCGCGCAGCCATCCGGCCAGTTCCGCCGGCTTGATGAAACCGCTGTAGTGATGCGTGCCCCGGGGCAACAGGCGCGCCACGTACTCGGCGCCGACGATCGCCAGCGCGAAGGCCGCCGGCGTGCGATTCAGCGTCGACACGAACAACTGTCCGCCCGGCTTCAGCAGGGCTGCGCAAGCGCGCAGGATCGCCAGCGGATCGGGCACGTGCTCGAGCATCTCCATACATGTCACGACATCGAAGCCGCCCGGCTGCCCGGCCGCCAGCGCCTCGACCGACTGCACGCGGTAGTCGACCTTGACGCCCGATTCCAAGCCATGCAGGCGCGCGACCTTGACCAGCTCGGGCGCGAGGTCGATCGCGGTGACGTCGGCACCGGCCCTGGCCATCGCCTCGCTGAGCAGGCCGCCGCCGCAACCGACGTCGAGCACCTGCGCACCGCGCAGCGGCACGCGCTCGGCGACGTAGCCCAGCCGCGCCGGGTTCAGCGCATGCAGCGGCTTCTGCGGGCCATCGGCGTCCCACCAGCGATTGGCCAGCGACGCGAACTTGTCGAGTTCGGCCTGGCTGAAGTTGGCGGTCGATTCGGTGGTCATGGCGTTCTCCGGGGGCGCGGTCATCGTCATGCGCCCACCTTGATGGTGGAAATGCGTTCCCGCCATTGGCGGGCATTGGCGACCACGGCCTGCGGATCGATATCGACCAGCACGCGATCGCGCAGTTTCGGCTTGCCGGCGATCCAGACATCGCTGACCTGGTGGCGGCCGGTGGCATAGATCAGCTGCGAGACGACATGGTGCAGCGGCTGCGTCTCCAGCGCCGACAGGTCCACGCAGACCAGATCGGCCTGCTTGCCGGGCTCGATCGAGCCGACCAGATGGTCGAAGCCGATCGCCTTGGCACCGCCCAGCGTGGCCGCGCGCAAGGCGGTGAAGGCATCGAAGCCGGCCGCATCGCCGGCCACCGCCTTGGCCAGGATCGCCGCGGTGCGGGTCTCGCCGAACATGTCGAGGTCGTTGTTGCTGGCGACGCCGTCGGTGCCGATCGCGACCGTGACGCCGGCGCGTTCCAGCGCGCAGGCCGGGCAGAAGCCCGAGGCCAGTTTCAGGTTGGACTCGGGGCAATGCACCACGCTGACGCCGCGTTCGGCGCACAAGTGGATCTCGCCTTCGGTCAGCTGGGTCATGTGCACCGCGATCAGGCGGTCGTTGATCAGGCCCAGCCGATCCAGGCGCGCGATCGGGCGCTGGCCGTACTGCTGCAGCGACTGTTCGACCTCCTGCGCGGTCTCGTGCAGGTGCAGGTGCACCGGCACGTCGAGCTGGTCGGACAGCATCCGCACGCGTTCGAAATTGGCGTCGTTGACGGTGTACGGCGCATGCGGCGCGAACGCCATCGCGATCAGGGGATCGTCGCGCCACTGGTCGTGGACTTCGCCGGCCTTGTCGAAGTATTCGTCGTCGTTGCGCGCCCACGCGGTCGGGAAATCGATGACCGGCAGGCCGACGCGGGCACGGAACCCATGCCGCTTGTAGACCGCGGCCTGCACGTCGGGGAAGAAGTAGTTCTCGTTGACGCAGGTGGTGCCGCCACGCAGCATCTCGGCGATCGCCAGTGTGATGCCGTCGCCGACGAATTCAGGGCTGATCACCGCGCCTTCGATCGGCCAGATGTGCTGCTGCAGCCAGACCTTCAGCGGCAGGTCGTCGGCGACCCCGCGCAGCAGGGTCATGGGGTTGTGCGTATGCGCATTGACCATGCCGGGGATCAGCGCGGCGTCCGGACGCGAGACCGTCTCGGCCGCGCGGAAACGCGTGCGCGCTTCAGCGATCGGCAGCACCGCGACGATCGCGCCATCGCGGATCGCGACGGCATGCTGCTCCAGCACCACGCCATGGGGTTGGACCGGCACGACATGGCCGGCTTCGATCAGCAGGTCGACGGACTGCGGCACGACATCATTCATCGGGATACCACGCAGGGAAAGGAATGAGGGGGGCGGCGCATCTCAGAACTTGCTCACGGTCTGTCGCGAGCGCAGCCAGATGGCGCGTGGCGGAGCGGAGAAAGCGCAGTGTACGTGCGGGTACATGAGCATTTCGAGTACCGTACGCGCGCCAGCTGGCAAGCGCAGCAAGATCGTGAACATGTTCTCAGGGCGCCTCGGCCCAGAAGAACATCAGCTGCCACGGATCGGGCGTATACGACGCGCCGTCATAGCGCAGCATGCGCCGCTTGCGGTAGCGGCTCGTCGACTCGACGCCATCGCCGGTCTTCGCGTAACGCTCGACGTCGGCCATCAGCGCGAGATCGTTGAACCCCGCATGCTGGCTGCTTTCGACGCCGATGGAGAGCTTCGCGGTCTGGTCGGCGTAGGCCTGCGCCGACCAGGCGCAGGGGCTGCCCTCGACGATCTGCCACTGGTCGAGCCAGGTGCCCAGCACCGGCCGCAGGCGCGCGCCTTCGCGCACGAACAGGGTCAGTTCGCGATTGAACCGGCCATCGGGACAACTCGGTCCGGGCGCCCGGCTCTCGACGACCAGGCCGATCGCGCGCACGCCGGGCGCGAGGTCGTAACGGGCGGTATCGAGCCGCAACGAGCCTTCGCCGACCGCCAGCAGGGCGTCTTCGTCGAGCGGCATCACATGCGAGGCCAGCACGCCGGCGGTATCGCCATCGAGCATCGCCAGCACCCCGGTCAGCGCGCGTCCACCGCTGTCGGCCTGGGCGTCGGATTGCGGATCGGCATCGCCGCGGGCAAAGGCTGCCGCGACCAGTTCGATCGAAGGGGCATAGGGCCAGCGACGGCAGTGGGCATCGACTGGCTGGGCGGCCGCATCGGAACCGGCCAGCGCTCTAGCGGCGTCCAGCGCCGCATCGCTGCAGCGCTCGCCATCGTCGGCACGTGCGGTCAGCACCGTGCTGGACAGGGCCATGACGGCCATGCCCGCGCCGCACAGCAGCAGGCCGGACAGCAGCGACCTTGCCGGCAGCGAATTCGCCGGCAGCGGGCGCGCCGCCCGCGAACGCGGCCACCATGCCGCCCACACCGCGACAGCCGGACGCGAGTGTCCGGTGGGCAGCACGACACGGGGGAGCACGGCACCACGATCGATCATCGCGGCATTGTCTCATTCCAGGCTGTCAACGTCCCGCGCAGCACGGGCGTCACATCGGCACAGAGCACGCTGACAGCGCACATGCGCACGTCAGGTTCCGCCAGGCCAGACCCAGCCAGGCCAGGCGCAACACCGCGCCGGCCGGCCTGCACGCCCGGCCATGCCGGGCGCAGGGGATCAGCTCACTTGACGCGGCTGACGTAGTCGCCCGAACGGGTATCGACCTTGATGATCTCTTCCTGGCTGACGAACAGCGGCACGCGCACCACCGCGCCGGTCTCCAGTGTGGCCGGCTTGCCGCCGCCACCCGAGGTGTCGCCACGGACGCCGGGGTCGGTCTCGGTGATCTTGAGTTCGACGAAGTTCGGCGGCGTGACCATGATCGGCGTGCCGTTCCACAGGGTGACCACGCATTCCTCTTCACCCTTGAGCCACTTCTCGGCGCCGCCCATGCCGGTCTTGTCGGCCTGGAACTGCTCGAAGCTCTCGGGATTCATGAAGTGCCAGTACTCGCCATCGCTGTACAGGTACTGCATGTCGGTATCAACGACGTCGGCCGCTTCGACCGAATCGGTTGACTTCATCGTCACTTCCTGCACGCGGCCGGACTTGATCAGGCGGTACTTCACGCGGGTGAAGGCCTGGCCCTTGCCGGGCTTGACGTACTCGGTATCGGTGATGATGGCCGGTTCGTTGTGGACCAGGATCTTCTGGCCATTCTTGACGTCGTTCATGCCCAAACTGGCCATCGGTTCTCCTGATTTGCCGCCTCCCGGGGCGGCTAGAATAGTGGGCCGGAGTCGATCACAGGATCGCTCCAAGCGAGGGTCGGGCACGGCCAGACCCCAGTTAGACTGGCACCGACCGTACTTCCAGACCGCACATGATACCTGCAGCCCAGCATCCCCGACAGCCGCAAGCCCAGGCCTCCGACGCACACGCGCCGGTACCGCTGTGGCGTGCGCCGCCGGCCACGCAGGCGCCGGCCTCACCGCGACGCTGGCAACAGGCCTGGCGCGAGGCCATCCGCGACCCGCGCGAGCTGCTGCGGCTGCTGGGGCTGGAGGCCGAGGCACTGCGGATCTCCGACGCCGCCGCCGCCGCGTTCCCGATGCGGGTGCCGCGAGCGTTTGCCGCGCGCATGCGGCATGGGGATCCGGCCGACCCGCTGCTGCGCCAGGTGCTGCCGCTGGACGATGAATTGCGCGAGGTCGAAGGCTTCGGGCTCGACGCGGTCGGCGATGCCGCCGCCAAGGCCGGCCATGGCGTGATCCACAAGTACCAAGGACGCGCGCTGCTGGTCGCCACCGGCAGCTGCGCGGTGAACTGCCGCTACTGCTTCCGCCGGCATTTCCCGTACGCCGAGGAAACCGCCGCCGCCGCGGGTTGGCAGGCGGCCGTGCAGGTCATCGCCGACGATCCCTCGCTGCACGAAGTGATCCTGTCCGGCGGCGATCCGCTGTCGCTGGCGACGCCCAAGCTGGTCGAACTGACCGACGCCCTGCGCGCGATCCCGCACGTGCGCCGGCTGCGCATCCATACCCGCCTGCCGATCGTGCTGCCCGAGCGCGTCGACGACGAGCTGTGCCAGTGGCTGGCCAGCCTGCCGTGGCCGGTCGCGATCGTCGTGCACGCCAACCATGCCAACGAGTTCGATGCCGGCGTGGATGCGGCCATGCAGGCCCTCCGTGGCTGCCGGGCCACGGTGCTCAACCAGGCGGTACTGCTGCGCGGCGTCAACGACGACCTCGACCGCCTGCGCGCGCTCAGCGAGCGCAGCTTCGAGGCCGGCGTGGTCCCCTACTACCTGCACCAGCTCGACCGCGTCGCCGGCGCCGCCCATTTCGAGATCGACGACGCCGAGGCCCGCCGCCTGCATGCCGCACTGCTGGCGGCGCTGCCGGGCTACCTGGTGCCGCGGCTGGTCCGCGAGGTCGCCGGCGATACCTCCAAGCGCCCCGTGTGATGGCGTCGTGAGGGGCGTCGACATGGACGCGACGGCCGGGCCCGTGGCATAACCTGCGGGCTGTCCGGAGAACCGAATGTCGAGAAAGCCCGAAAACGCCCTGCGCCTGCTGATCGTCGACGAAAGCGTCGAGGCGGCCGAGGCCGTGATCAGCGGCCTGCGCAATGCCGGCATCGCGATCCGCCCGATGCGGCCGGATTCGGCGGCCGAGCTGGCCGAACTGCTGGGGGCGCAGAACTTCGACCTGGTGCTGGCCTCGGGCGGCACCGTCGATCCGCCGCTGGACGAGGTGTTCCAGCAGGTCGTCGCCAGCGGCAAGGACCTGCCGGTGATCATGGTCGTCGACCAGCTGGACGAAGCCGGCTACGTCCGGCTGCTCGCAGCCGGCGCACGTGCGATCGCGCTGCGCCACAACGCCCCACAACTACTGGCGACGGTGCGCGAACAATGGGCCGACCTGGAGGCCCGTCGCGGCCTGCGACGGCTGGAAGCGCGGGTGCGCGAGACCGAGCGCCGCTGCGACGCGCTGATCGAATCCTCGCGCGATCCCATCGCCTACATCCATGAAGGCATGCACATCCGCGCCAACGCAGCCTACCTGGACATGTTCGGCTTCGCCGATTTCGAAGAACTCGAAGGCATGTCGCTGCTGGACCTGGTCGGTCCCCAGCACGTCGAGGACTTCAAGCAGCTGCTGAAGGGGCTCAGCCGCGGCGATTCGCCGCCGCCGCGCTACGAGATCCAGGCCCGCGACCTCGAAGGCAATGCATTTCCGGCGACGATGGAATTCGCGCAGGCACAGTACGAAGGCGAGTCCTGCCTGCAGCTGGTGCTGCGCCGCCAGGAGTTCGATCCCGAGTTGGCCGAGGAGATCAAGGCGCTGCGCCAGCGCGACCAGGTCACCGGCCTGCTGAACCGCCCCACCTTCCTGCGCGCGCTCGAGGACGCGGTCGACGACGCCGCGCAGAACCACGGCCAGCACGGCCTGCTGATGATCGAGCCCGACCACTACCAGCGCCTGCTGCAGGACATCGGCCTGGATTCGGCCGATGCGATGATCTCGGCGATCGGCGGCTACCTGCAGTCCCTGCTCGGCGAAGGCGCGATCGCGGCCCGGTACTCCGAGCACACCCTCGCCGTGTTGCTGCATGGCAGCGATTACGCGGCCTCGGTGGCGCTGGCCGAACGCATCCGCGAAGCCTTCGCCTCGCACGTGTTCCCGATCGGCGCGCGTTCGAGCGTCATCACCATCAGCATCGGCGGCGTGCAGATCGGCGAGAAGATCGCCAGCGTCGCCCAGGTGCTGGCCAAGGCCACCCATGGGGTCGCGTCCCGGCTCGAGATGGGCGGCAACAGCAGCGAGATCTTCGACCCCAGCGCCTCCGACCGCGCCGAGGAAGAACACAACCAGGCCTGGGCCGCGCGCCTGGAACGGGCGCTGGATCACCAGGGCTTCGTACTGCATTACCAGCCGGTGATCAGCCTGCAGGGCGACAGCAGCGCCATCTACGAGAGCCTGCTGCGCCTGGACGACAGCGACGGCGAACTGGTCGCGCCCGGCAGCTTCATGCAGATCGCCGAGCAGTACGGGCTGCTGGCGCGGATCGATCGCTACGTGGTCGCCGAGGCGATCCGGGTCATCGGCGAGCGCATCGCGCGCGGACAGCCGACGACGCTGCTGGTCAAGGTCAGCCAGGGCTCGCTGGGCGACGACAGCCTGGTCGATTTCATCGGTGCGCAGTTGCGCGAGCACCAGGTCCCCGGGCAACACCTGGTGCTGCAGCTGGCAGAGGCCAAGGTCTTCACGCACCTGCAGGCGGCGCAGCGTTTCGCGATCATGATCGGCAAGCACGATTGCCGGCTGGCGCTGGAGCAGTTCGGCGTCGGCCTGGATTCGTTCCAGTTGCTGAGCCACCTGCAACCGCAGTTGCTGAAGATCGACCGCAGCCTGATCGAGGACCTGCCGCGGCAGCCGGACAACCAGCGCCGCGTGCAGGAGATCGCACGCAAGGCCCGCGAGCTGGGGATCGGCTCGATCGCCGAGTTCGTGCAGGATGCGGCCAGCATGTCGATCCTGTTCTCGGCCGACGTCGACTACGTGGAAGGGCACTTCCTGGCCAGCGCCAGCCCGCAGATGAACTACGACTTCGAGTCGTAGCGGGCGCGCACCGGCCTGGCGCGTCGGGCGGGCAGTCCGCGGCTGGCGCCGCGGCTACACGTTCGCCGGGCTGGCCACGGGCTTGGGCGCGAAGCGCGCCTTGATCGCCAGGAAATGCCGCTCGTACAGCGTGTACGACAACGCGCCGGCGATGAAGGTCGCGACCGTGGCGATCACGAAGTAGCCCAGCGACGCGAGGATGCCGCCGCCCAGGCCCAGCGCAGCCAGCAGCGGCAGGCCGACGAAGACATGCAGCGGAGCATGGAACACGTACATGCCGTAGCTGTACTGGCCACAGCGGCGCAGCCACGACAGCGACAGCAGCCGTGCCCACAGCGTGGACGCGTTCAGGGCGCCGGCCAGCAGGCAGGCGAAGCCGAGTGCGATCGTCGTGTAGCCGATCCATTGCATCCACTGACCCTGCCGCTGCAGCGCACCGAACACCGCCGTGACCAGCACCAGCGCGGCACCCGTCGCCGCCAGTCCAGCGGCATGCTTCGAGCCCAGGCCGGCCAGCGCGCGCGGATCGCGCAGCAGCGCCGCCAGCATCGCGCCGATCGCCAGCGCGTCGAAGCGGCAGATCGTGAACATGTAGGCGACGTCCTCGCCCAGTGGCGACGGCAACAGCGCGCGCGCCAGCATCCGGCTGGCGATCGCCAGCACGACCAGCACGCACCCCGACACCAGCACGCCACGACGACCCACCCAGCGCACCAGCCAAGGCCACAGCAGGTAGAACTGCTCTTCCACGCACAGCGACCAGAAATGCGGGAATGCCGCTTCCGAGCGCCCGAACGGCGCAGTGAAGTTCGCGACGTACAGCCACAGCCAGGCCTGGTGCTCGCCATAGCCCGCCGGCATCGTCCGCAACAGAGGCAGCACGACGAACGCCACCAGCAGCACGCCGTAGTACAGCGGGAAGATCCGCAGCGCGCGCCGGGCGATGAAATTGCGGTAATAGCCGGCGCTGTCGCGCGCGTCGAGCAGGAGGCCGGTGATCAGGAACCCCGACAGCACGAAGAACAGCTGCACGCCGATCCAGCCGAAATCGAAGCCCAGTTTCAGCAGCGTCGCCAGCGTCGAGGCCGGCTCGAACACGCTGAAGGCATGCGCCAGCACCAGCAGGATCGCGATGCCGCGCAGACCATCCAGGGCCGGCCAGTGCCTGTGCATCGCCCAATGCCTGTGCATCGCCGCGCCCCGTCAGCAGCCCAGCACGTGCATGATGGTGTCGATCAGCAGCGGATGCGACCACAGCGGCGTGAACGTATGGTCGGCGCCTTCGATGATCGCGATGTCGAGCCGCCCGTCCTCGAGCAGCGTGTCGACGGCCGAGCCGCCCTCCTCGCGCAGCATCGACAGGCCCGGATCGGACGCGGCGAAGATGAAATGCAGCGCGATGCCGCGCCCGGCCAGCGACAGCAGGTCGCTGCCGAGGTCATCGGGCAAAGCGACATGCAGGCGCCGCATCACGTTGGCCAGCGCGCTGCGCGCCTTCATGACCACGCGCGAGGCCACGGTCCGCGCAACCGAGAACAGGTTGACCTCGCCGCGCAGCACTTTCTTCCACGACTTCAGGCTGCGCACCGAACTGGCGTAGCGGCTGGCTTCGCCGACAATCTGCGATGGCGCCACTTCCAGGCTGGCGCCCGCGGTGTAATGGAACGCCAGCGGGTTGATTGCGATGATCGCGTTGACCGGCTGGTCGGCCAGGCCTGCCCGCAACGCGTGGTAGGCGCCCGAGCACAGGCCGGCCAGCACGACCTCGCTGGCGCCGGCCTGCCGCGACCACGCGACCGCCCGGCCGATGTCGGCGATCGCGTCGACGCCATAGACCACGTTCTCGGCGTTGCCGGGGCGCGTCTGGCTGTCGCCCAGCCCGGACTGGTCGAACCTCAGCACCAGGAACCCCAGCGCGGCCAGGCGGCGTGCCAGTGCGACGTGCAGGCGGTTCGGGCCGTGATGGGCCACCGCGCCCGCATTCAACAGCAGCACCGCACGCTGGACCGGCGTCTGCGGCCAGGTCGCGATGCCGAAGACGCAATCGTCGATCGCCACCGCTTCTTCGACCCAGGTGCCCGCCGCGTCCGTCGTGGTGGCAGGCCCGCCGATGGGACCGTTGATGGGCCCACTCATGCGCATGCGCAAGGCCTGCGGCGCATGCGGCGCCCCTGCCCCCTGATCCGCGGCCAGGCCACAGTGCTGGGCGAACTCCACCGCCGCGCCGATCATCGCGCGCGGGATCGCATTGCGATGCGGGTCGAGCATCATCTCGACATAGCCCGGTACCCGCCGCACATCGACGATGGCACCCGATGCGCGCAGCGCGCTCACCCAGGCGTCGTCGGAAGGCAGGTCGTCGCGTTCCAGCATCAGGACCGGCGGCGCGCCGCGCCCGCCCGATGCCGACCATGCCGACACCGCAGGCCGGGTCAGGTCGATCGCCGACAGCGCCGCGCGCGTCTGCGCGGTCAACGCGAAGCCCGCGATCTCGTGCACGTCGGCCAGCGCCGGCACCTCGCGCGGCGTCAGGCCGAGCGCCATCTGCAGCATCTTACCCTCGCGCAGGAAACGCTTGCCGCTCGACACACCGGCAATGGCGACCAGGCCGGCGATATCGTTGCGTGCCTGCGACGCGATCGTTGCCAGCGTCGCGCCGAGGCGGATGCCGACCAGCACCAGCCGCTGCGCACCGGCGCTGCGCGCGAGATCGCAGGCATCACCGATGCTGGCGATCCACGCGTCCACGCGCTCTGGGGCGAAGTCGTCACCGGCACTGTCGCCGGTGCCGTCCAGGTCGACCCGCAGCGCCAACATGCCGGCGCGCGCGGCGTCCTCGGCCAGGTGCTTGAGCGCACGGCGACTGCAGACCGCCTCGTAGCCGAATGCCGGCACGATGACCAGGCCGATCCGGCACTGCGCCGTGTCCGGTCGATGCAGCCACGCGAACCGTGGCGCGTGCGCGGGACCGAAGTAGCCGGCCTGCGCGCCGCCATGGCGAGCGCGCGCGACGGTGGCGGGCAGCGGTTCAACAGGAAAGGCGTCTGCGGTCATATCGATCACGGAATCGTGAAACGCGCGTGGGTGCTGGCATTGAGCGCGCTGACGGTTCCGCGCGCAGTGCCAGGCCTTCGTTCCGGGACGGCGCGCAGCAGAACCGACCTGCACTGACCCGGCATCACATGGAAGCCATTGTCGTCTGCCTGGAAGCCGGGAATCTCGATGGTCACAGACTGCGCGAAACGCCGCGAAGACAGCGTCAGCACGCACATGTCCTGTCCGATCGCCTCCACCCCCTCTCCAGGGACGTCGTCGACGCTGGCCTCGAGACCGACGTCATGCTCGATCCCCGGCGGATAACCCACCGGGAACCAGCTGTATTCCGCCAGCACCGCCTCGCCATCGAGCAGCGACGCATGCACCAGCTGCGCCTGCGGCGGGCCGAAACGATACGAGAACGCGAGGTCCAGGAAGCCTTCGAACAGCGAGGTCGCCGGCCGCTCGATCGCAGCATGCGCCGGCACCGTCACATCGATCGCGCCCTCGCCGACCACGACCTCGCCATCCCGGTACAGCACCAGGCGCAGGCGCGCGTCGAGCGGCGTTGGCCGGTCGTTGACGACATGCACGGCCAGGCCGTTGCCGCCCTCGTCGGTGATCGTCAGCGCGACCGGCGACAGCACCCGACGCAAGGCATGCAGGCAGGGCTTGGCGACGCCATGCGCGTCGACCAGTCCCCAGCCGGCGCCGGGCCACAGGTCGCGCAGGAACCAGACCAGTGCGCCGCGGGTCGGCGAGCGTCCCCGGCGCCATTCCGCGAACGCACGCGCCATGACCTCGCCGGTCGTCGCGCGGCCGAGGGCCAGATAGCGCGCGTGGTCGCTGGCGCGCAGCGCGGCTGGATCGACGCCATGGAGTTCGCGCATGTAGTGGTCGCGGACATCGTCGAAGTCCCAGCCGGCACCCAGGTCGCGCGGCGAGCGCGCCTTCCATTGCGGCTGGTGCACGCGCAGTCCGGGGCCGCCCGGCAATCCATCCGGCTCGGGAATATTCGCGAACGCCAGGCATTCGGAGGCGAAGCGGACTTCGGCACGGCGCGCGTCGTCGAGCGGACGCCGGTACGCGCCGACGCCGTAATAGGACGAGGTCCCGACATCGGCGACATGCGGAAAATCGCCGCCATGCGCACTCGACGGCAGGTAGGCGATGCCGCGCGCCGCGACCTGTCTCGCCAGCACCTCGTGAAACAGCGGCGGCGCCCAGCGCTCGCGACCGGCGCCGCTCATCGCGGCCTGCTGCTCGACCTCGCTGTTGCCGCAGACCAGCGCCAGCGAGGGCCTGGCCTGCCACCGCGACAACTGCTGTTCGACTTCGGCGACGACACCGGCCTGGAAGGCCGCGTCCTCGGGATAGTCCATGTTCGCGAACATCAGTTCCTGCCACAGCAGCATGCCGTGGCGATCCATGGCGTCATGGAAAGCGTCGCTCTCGTAGACCATGGTGCCGCCGACACGCAGCATGTTCATGCCCGCACCGCGCGCCTGCGCGATCGCGGCGTCGCAGGCCTCGGGCGTGGCGTCGAGCGAGACCACGTCCAGCGGCGTCCAGCAGGCGCCGCGACAGAACACCGGCACGCCATTGACGCTGACCTGGAAATCGCCGCCCTCGCGGTCGATCCCGATGGTCCTGAAACCGGTGTTCCCCAACGCGATGTCGACGTCGTTGCCGTCCACGGTCGCGACGATGCCCAACGCGTACAGCGCCGGTTCGCCGTGGGTATGCGGCCACCACAGGTCCGGGGCCTGCACCGTCGCCCGCCCCTGCCAGACGCCTTTCTGCTTCGACAGGCGGGCATGCTCGCGGCGCTCTCCGCGCACGACCACCAGCGTCGCGGCGTCGACGTCCTGCCCCAGATCCAGCGACACCTCGACGACGCCGGCCCCGTCGACCACGCGGGCGTCCAGTCGCAGGTCGCGTGCTTCGAGGCGGCGCTGTTCCAGCCAGACCGGTCGCCAGGGGCCCACCGCCGGACACGGCGGCGACCATCCGGGCGTGCGCCCGAGCAGGCTGGTGCGGAACCAGCGCAACTGCGTGTGCTCGATCATCGGCACGCGCCAGCGCGGACGTGGCCGGCGCGCGGCGAGTTCCGGAGCCAGCGCACGGCAGCGGATCAGCAGTTCGTGCGTGCCGTCCAGCGTCAGTGCAATCTCGTGCGCCAGGTACATGTTGTCGCTGGCCAGCACGTGCCTGCGGTCCAGCCAGACATCGGCAAGCGTAGCAAGTCCGTCCAGGCCGAGGACGGCCGGCCCACTGATCGGGGCTCCGCCTTCGATGCGAACGCGCCACCAGAAATCCTCGCCATCGAAGGGCCGCTGCTCGTCCCAGCTCCACGCGCCGGCAGCGCGCAAGGCCGACGCCGCGGTGCCCGGCACCTGCGCCGGAATCCACGCCAGCGCATCGACATCCTCGAGCCTCGATCCTGCGGGCGCAGCCGCAACCTGCCAATCCCTGTCGAGACGGACACGCCGGTTGCAACCGATGTCGCGCAGGCGACCCATCAGCCGGCAGCGAGCAACTCTTCGATCGCGCCGTCGATCGCCGCGATGCTCTCGAACGAGCTGCGCTTGAGCATGTGGTCGGGGAACTCGATATCGAATTCGCCTTCCAGTGCCAGCATCACGTTGACGCTGGCGTGCGAGGTCATGCCGGCCTGGTACAGGTCGGACTCGTCGCCCAGCGATTCGACATCGGCATTCAGTCGACCATGCTCCTTGAGCACGGTACGGATTCGGTTTGCATGACTCATGATGATTCCGGGGTAGGGAAAATGATGGGGTGAACGCGGACGTTCGATCAGGTGCCGGTCGGGCTCAGGAATGCCACGACGACAGCGCCGCGTGCCCGTCCTGCCATGCCGCCGACCAGGCCTCGAACGAGGGCGCGAAGTCGAAGGCGCGGCGGCTGTTGACCGCCCTGGCGGCCTTGAGGATGAACGCCTTGGTGCCGGCCGATACGCTGTCGAACGCATCCGCGGCCCGCAGCGCCTGCTCTCTTTGCAACTCGCTTGCCGCAGACGCGCCGGTGTCCTGGCCTGTCTGCGCACCGTCATCGGCGACCAGCCAGCGCAGGTGGCAGGCCAGCAGTTCCGACGCCGCGCCCAGCTGGCGCAGCGTCGCGAACGCCCAGGCGTGGTAATGCGGCAAGCCGCGTTCCTGCAGGCGCGGCAGCTCCAGCGCGAAGCGTTCGGCGAACCGGTCGATCGGGTTGTCGCGCGGACGCAAGGCCAGGTGCGTGCCCAGCAACTGCCGCGACATCTCACACAGTTCCGCGGCCGGACGACGACGCACGCGATCGATGCGCAGCAGTTCGGCGTACAGCGGCAGGTGCTCAGGATCGCCTTCCTGGCCGATCCGGAACGTACGATCGAAATCCTCACCTTCCAGGCTGAAGTAACCGGCGTTGTGGAAATAGCCCAGACGGCGCTGCTCGACGTCGACATCGGCCAGCACGATCGTGGTCTTGACGTGCTGGCGCCGGTAGTCGGTGCCGGCGACATCGGGCAACCACCAGGCATCGGCCTCGGTCGCGATCAGCCGGCCCGCGCCGAGGTGCTCGATCGCGTGCTCCAGCAACGGCCGCCAGCAGGTCAACTCCTGCACGTCGACGCCGTACAGGCTGCGCAGCTCGTCATGCGAGGGCTTGAAGAAGGTCCACTGGTCGCCAAGGAAATCGATCGCCACAAGACCGGGAATCACCGCGGTCGGCTCGCAGCCCAGCGCGTTGAGCACTTCGATCCAGACATCGAAGTAGCAGTTCTTTTCCGTCCACGCCATCTCCTCGGCATGCAGGGCATGCCGGGGGTAACGGGCGGCGTCGAGGTCGAGCGCGCGGACGCGCATCAGTCCGGCCAGAGGATCTGGCGGACCGGTGCCGGCCACGCCGCGGGATCGAAGCCATGGGTCTGCAGCAAGGCCATCGCGACGCGCTCCAGGCCGAAGCCCAGGCACGCGGTATTGGCGACCTCGCCATCCGCGGTGCGGATGTCGAACAGTTCGGCGAACTTGTCCTGGTGCCAGTTGAACGAGCAGATCGCGGTCGGCTTGTCCTCGGAGATCACCGGCACCAGCACCTCGAACTTCAGCTGCTGCTCCTTCTGGCTGACCGCAAGCAGCTTGCCGCCCTTGCCGAAGAACGGATCGGCGGCGATGTCCGACTGCACCGGCAACTGCAGCGACGTCAGCAGCGCCATGCCGCGCGCAAGCCAGGCGTTTCGCCATTCCACGACCTGCTCCGGGCTGCCGGCGCGGATGTACTCGCGCATGCGGAACGCCTGCAGGCGGGTCGGTTCCGGCGACGGCTCGTGCCGGAACACCCAGCCCAGCGACGTCACCAGGCGGCCATCGGGCGGCAGCGTCCCGGTGAAGGTCGGGTACACCGGATAGCAGACCGCCGGCGTCAGCATGACGTCGGTCATCCCCAGGTGGCTGCCCCACTCCTCGCCGGCATGGATGCAGTCGCAGAGCTGGCGCGCCGCGAGTTCCTTGCCGAAGAAGCTGTACACCGCACCGGCCAGCTGCGGGAAGCTGTCCATGTAGTTGGTCTTTTCGATCAGCGCGCGCGGCACCGTCGGCGGGAACGTCAGCGAGGTCGCCTCGTCGGGCCCGGCGATGCGCGCGACGGCCGCGTCGAACGAGGACACGATGTCCTCGAACACATGGTTGCGGGCAAACACGCCCTGCACGCCTGACGGAATGATCAGGCCATGCTGCACCAGCCCCTCGTGAAACCTGAGTGGATCGTATTCGGTCGCGGGCATGATCAGTCGTCCTTGAAGACAAGCAGCATCGACGCGCTCTTGCTGGCGATGCGATCGTTGGAAATCATCAGCGCACCCGACAGCACGTCGCGGTAGTGGCGACCGACACTGAACGGGGTATCGTTCTTGTACGCAAGGATGCCGATGATCTGCAGCGCCTCGTGGACGATGCGCGGCGCCATCTCCGAACTGCTGATCTTGAGTTGGTTCATCCGCAGCGCCCAGCCGATCGAGGTCAGCGTGTCGCGCGCACTGTCCTCGCCCTCGGCGACCAGTTCATCGAACTCGGCCGCGCAGCTTTCCCAGTTGTTGCGCATCGACTGCAGCTCGACGTGCACGCGCGCCAGGCGGCTGGCATTGGGCGGCACCGTGCCCGGCTGCTTGCGTGCGCCGGCACGGACGAAGCGCGCGGCGCGGTCGACCGCATCGGCGGCGATCCCCCACCACAGCGCCGACCACAGGATGTGCGAGTACGGCACCATCGTCAGCGCCGAGGCATCGGCGAACGCACCGGGCACGATCTGGTCCGCACCGCCCTGGCCGGTGAACTTGGCACCCGGGCTGCAGGTTCCGCGCATGCCCATCGTGTCCCAGACGCCAACGTCGGCAAAGCGGTAGTCGCCCTTCTCGAACAGCACCAGCACCTGGTCGCTGGGCGCGGCCTTGGCCTCGCGCCGGCAGGTCACCAGTTGCGCGTCGGCATGCTCGCCATAGGACATCGTGGTGGCGTCCTTGGCCAGCGACATGCGGTCGCCGTCGACCTCGACGGCGCAGATGCTGGTCCGGGTATCGCCGAACGTGCCGTTCTCGGACGTGATCGAGGCCACCAGTTGCTGGCGCGCGACCAGGTTGTCGCGCATGAACTGCTGGAAGTAAGCCGAACCGGCGCCGTGGCGGGCGATGCAGGCCACCTGGATATGGTGCATCGCCAGCACCATCGCCGACGAGCCGCAGCCGTGCGCGAGCGCCGCGCATTGCGCGCCCAGTTCGAGCATGCCGGCACCGGCACCCCCGAAGGCCTTGGGCACCGCGGCAGACAGCAGGCCTTCAGCCTGGAGGGCCGCAAGCGACTCGCGCGGGAACCGCGCCTTGGCATCCACGTCGACGGCATGCCGCGCCGCAACCTCCGTCGCAATCGCCTGCGTCCGGACTACCAGTGGGGATTTTCTCACGCCTGAACGAAGGGTCATGCTGTCTCAACAAAGGACGAGGCGTGAGCTACAACGGCGGATGCTACAGCAACAGGCCAAGGCCGGAGAAACTCGCGCGGGCCGCCGCCAAGCGCTCGCCCCCGCCGGTCTGGTGGCCAGTCCGAGGGACACTCCCGCGAGCGGTCTGGCGGACGCTGACGGCGACAGCGGGCCAGCCCAAAGAAACGCCTCGAACCCTCCCCCGGCCCGGTCGTCCGGGCGGCCAAAACAGCCCGACCTGGCGGGCAGCCGGCCGTGTCGGAAGACATGGTCCGCCACCGGCACGGCGGACGTCACGAAGATCCCACGGACATGCCCCTGGGACACGCTTGCCCGCCCGGGCGCTTGCCGGTGACGGCGACGCGCGTACCATGACGCCGGCCGGCATCCCGCCCGGCCCCTGCCTTGGACACAACACCGGATGCCAGACAGCAACGACGCGCCCACCGTGGACCCGCGGGAATTCCGCAATGTCATGGGGCGGTTCGCGACCGGCGTGGCGATCCTGAGCTTTGTCAGGGACGGCCACCCGGCCGGCATCACCGTCAACTCGTTCCTGTCGATCTCGCTGGACCCGCCCCTGGTGCTGGTGTCGCTGGCCAAGGGTTCGAGCTTCACCACCTGCGTCCGGCAGGGCGACCGCTATGGCGTCAGCTTCCTGTCCGAGGGGCAGGAGCAGCTCAGCGCGCATTTCGCCGGCCGCCCGGTCGAAGGCATGGCGGTCGAGTACACGCACCAGCGCGACACCCCGCTGATCGACGGCAGCCTGGCGCACGTCGTCGCGCGCGTGGTCGACATCCACCCCGCCGGCGACCACAGCCTGTTCATCGCCCAGGTCGAATACCTGTGGCAGGGCGCCGAAGCCAAGCCGTTGATCTTCTACAGCGGCAAGTACAAGCAGATCCACGCCCACGAGCCCGACGTCTATTGGGGTGCGGTCGAAGGCGCGGTCGAAGGCTTCGAGCGCTTCGAATAGCGGTATCGATTGCGCGCAAACGCTTCAGTCACTCACCAGTCGCGGCTTATGCCGCGCGCGCCCTGGCTCCACATGCGCGGCGGGAGCGCGAACTTCCGCTCTCCCGCATTCGTCATTGATTGCTCGACCTCAGAGGCGGACGCGGCCCGCCGAATCCTGCGGCGCATTCCGCAGCGCGGCGATGCGCGCTTCCAGCGGCGGATGGCTGGTCAGCAGGTGGCCGACCGCACCGCTGATGCCGAAGGCCGCGACCTGCTTGGGCAGGGTGTTCTGGCCATAGGTCAGCGACAGCTTCTCGAGCGCCGCAATCATCTTGTCGCGGCCGGCCAGCGACGCGCCGCCGGCATCGGCGCGGAACTCGCGGTAACGCGAGAACCACATCGCGATCATCGACGCGAACAGGCCGAACACCATGTCGAGCACGAAGACCGTGGCCATGTAGCCCAGCCCGCCGCCGTTGTCGCGACCGCCACTGAGCGCGTTGTCGACGACCCGGCCGACGACCCGCGCCAGCACGATGACGAAGGTGTTCAGCACGCCCTGCAACAGGGCCATCGTCACCATGTCGCCATTGGCGACATGGGCGACTTCGTGCGCCAGCACCGCCTCGGCCTCGTCACGGGTCATCGCCCTCAGCAGGCCGGTCGACACCGCGACCAGCGCGTTGTTGCGGTTGGCGCCGGTCGCGAAGGCGTTGATCTCGGGCGCGTCGTAGACCGCGACCTCGGGCATGCCGATGCCGGCCTGCTCGGCCTGGCGCCTGACGGTCTGCACCAGCCAGCGTTCGGCGTCGTTACGCGGCTCGGTGATGACCTGGGCGCCACTGAAACGCTTGGCCGTCCACTTCGACAGCATCAGCGAGACGAACGAGCCGCCGAAACCGAACAGCGCCGCGAAGATCAGCAAGCCGGCCTGCGACGACGCGTTGACGCCGAACACGGCCATGACGATGCTGACCAGCGCCAGCACCGCCAGGTTGGTCATCAGGAACAGGGTGATGCGCTTGAACATGGAACACGATCCTCGGGTCTGACATCAGGCGATGCCTTGGCTCCTAACGCGATAGGGTTGGCTGTGGTCAAATTCAAGCGCCGACGCCGCGCGCGCCGATCTCCGGTCAGCCCGGGTTGAACGTTGGCTGGGTTTGACCTTGCCCGGGTTCAACGCTGCCCTGGTTTAAAGTTGTCCCCGCTTTAATTTGCCCGGGGTTCCCGCCCGTTGCGGTCGACACGCTGGCCGATCGCCCTCCAGGTCCCGCCCTCGTCCCAAGGATCGCCTGCTGCATGACCTACCGCGGTCGCTTCGCCCCCTCGCCCACCGGCGCATTGCACCTGGGCTCGCTGGTCGCCGCCTTCGGCAGCTGGCTGCTCGCGCGCCAGGCCGGTGGCGAGTGGCGGGTGCGGATCGAGGATGTCGACCCGCCGCGCGAAGTCGCCGGCGCCGCCGAGGCGCAACTGCACACGCTGGCGGCGCTCGGCCTGCACGCGGATGGACCGGTCCTGCGCCAGAGCACACGAGGCGACGCATACCAGGCGTCCCTGCAGGGGCTGCTCGACCGGGGCGACGCCTTCGTCTGCCATTGCAGCCGCAGCGACCTGGCCGCCAGCCATGGCATCCACCTGCGCTGCCGTTCCGGCGCCCGGCGTGCCGACCCGGCGATCCGGTTGCGGGTCGCCGCCGGTGAGGTCGTCGACTTCGACGATGGCCTGCAGGGACCGCAGCACCAGGATGTCGCCCGCGAGGTCGGCGATGTCGTGCTGCGTCGCGCCGATGGCTACTGGGCCTACCAGCTGGCGGTGGTCGTCGACGATGCCGCGCAGGGCATCACCGATGTCGTGCGCGGCGCCGACCTGCTCGATTCCACCGCGCGGCAGATCCTGCTGCAGCGTCGGCTTGGCCTGCCGACGCCGCGCTACCTGCACCTGCCGCAGGTCGTCGATGACGCCGGCCACAAGCTGTCCAAGTCGCTGGCCGCACAAGCGATCGACGACGATGCACCGATGCCCGCCCTGCGTTCGGCCTGGGCACTGCTGGGCCAACCCGGCGTGCTGCTCGACGACGCCCGCGACCGCGACGCACTGCTCGCGCAGGCGGTGTCGGGCTTCGCGCTTGACAGGGTGCCGAAGGGACCGGTAGAGGTATTCGCCGCAATGCACAACGTCGCTGTCAAGCAGCGCGTCTAGACTGGGACCAACGCCGCGTTTCGACGGCATCAAGGAGCAAGACATGACAGCACGAGTGGCCCTGGTCACCGGTGGAACCGGCGGCATCGGCACCGCCATCTGCAGGCGACTGGCCGATGCCGGGCACAAGGTCGCGACCAACTACCGCAACGAGGACAAGGCACGCGCGTGGCAGGCCCAGCAGAAGGCCGAAGGCTACGAGTTCGCGCTGGCCAAGGGCGACATCTCCACGCCCGAGGAAGCCGAGGCGATGGTGCGCGACGTCGAGGCACAGCTCGGCCCGATCGAGATCCTGATCAACAACGCCGGCATCACCCGCGACGGTACCTTCCACAAGATGGCCGCCGGGCAGTGGCACGACGTCATCAACACCAATCTCAACTCGGTGTTCAACGTCACCCGCCCCGTTATCGAAGGCATGCGCGACCGCAAGTGGGGCCGGATCATCCAGATCAGCTCGATCAATGGCCTGAAGGGCCAGTATGGCCAGGCCAATTACGCGGCGGCGAAAGCCGGCATGCACGGCTTCACGATTTCGCTGGCGCGCGAGAACGCCAAGCTCGGCGTCACCGTCAATACCGTGTCGCCCGGTTACGTGGCCACCGACATGGTCATGGCGGTGCCCGAGGAAGTGCGAGCCAAGATCGCCGCCGACATCCCGACCGGACGCCTGGGCAAGCCCGAGGAGATCGCCTACGCGGTGAACTTCCTGGTCGCCGAGGAAGCCTCGTGGATCACCGGCTCCAATCTCGACATCAACGGCGGCCACCACATGGGGTGGTGAGCCCGGACCGGTCAGCGTTGGATGCGGCGGGATACCTCACCGCATCCACGCGCCAGTCTTCGCGCACGCGCATCGCTGGCGCGAAACACCTTGCAGGGCGTGCGCATCGACGCGCGCATTCAGCCTGAAAGACCGCCGCAGCCAGGCGGCCGGACAGCACCGACAGGCGCATCGGCGGCGCTGGATCGGCGTGCGGGGGATGCCTTCCAGCATGGTTGCAACGGCTAGTCGGCTGCGCCATGCTGCGGGGCATCATCGATCAGAGCCTTTGCTCCATGGCAAACCGGATCATCAAGAAGTACCCCAATCGCCGTCTCTACGACACCGAGATTTCCAGCTACATCACCATCGAGGATGTCCGCCAGCTGATCGTCGACGGCGAGGACTTCGAGGTCCGCGATGCCAAGTCCGGCGAGGACCTGACCCGGTCGGTCCTGCTGCAGATCATCACCGAGCATGAGGGCGACGGCGAGCCGATGCTGTCGACCCAGCTGCTGAGCCAGATCATCCGCTTCTACGGCGATTCGATGCAGGGCTTCATGGGCAGCTACCTGGAGCGTTCGATGCAGGTCTTCCTGGACCAGCAGCAGCAGTTCCGCCAGCAGATGGGCGGCCTGCTCGGTCAGACGCCGTGGGCGATGATGAACCAGCTGACCGAACGCAACATGGACATGTGGAAAGAATTCCAGAAGAACCTGACCGGCAGCGTCGGCCAGAAGCCCGGCGACGACAAACGCGGTCGCTGATCACGGCGACCGGCCCCGGACGCGCGCCTGACGGGTCACCCGCAGGCGATGCCGGCGAGGCCAACGGACGCCCCGCGCGATCCGAATTGACAGCAGCAGGGATCAGCTGTATCTATTGGTATATACAAATCAACATCACGCTGCCTCGACGCCCGACATGCGGTTGAAGTCCCTGCCCTCCCGGATCCTGCTGTGCCTGTTGCTGTGCCTCAACGGCAGCACCGGGCTGTGGGCGTCCACGCTGATGGCACTGGCGCCCGACCACGCGCACACGATCAACCGCGCCCGCGACGGCAGCGTCGATTGCGCGGCGTCCACGACCACACATGCGGGCGATCATTGCCGCCAGGCAGACCTGACCGACAACCGCGCCGACCCACGCGACCCGCGCATGCAGGAAGGCGCGCCCGCCAGCGCCGGCAAGGCCCTTGCCGACGTTGCCGATGCGGCAACTGCAGACGATGGCCGCGATCATCACCAGGGCGGCTTTGAAGATTGCTGGTGCCCGTCGCCTGCCGCCGGCTGCAGCTGCAACTGCGTGGTGCCGACCATCGCATCCAGCCACGGCGTCCCGTTCGCCGCGCATCACCTGATGACCACGGCCGCCCCGGCGGATCCAGACCTGCCCGACCTGCCCTACCAGACCGGAAACATCTTCCGACCTCCGATCGGCTGACGCTGACCTCGAATCCCCCGCCAGGCAGTCGCGTGCGTGCGCCCTGCCCCGGTCTTCCCGTGCCAGATCATCCAGCTCCCGGAGTCCCACCCATGTCGATGCCCCTCTGCCGCCTCGCCGCGGCCATCAGCAGCCTGCTCGTCGCCAGCAGCGCGCTGGCGCAGTCCCCCACCGCCTCCAATCCCACCAATCTCGACGCCGTCACCGTGACCGGCTCGCACATCAAGGGCGCCCGTCTCAGCGGCGTCGGCCCGGTCAGCGTCGTCGACGCCGAAATGATCGCGCGCTCCGGCGCCACTTCGATCGATACCCTGCTGCAGCGCCTGCCGGCGTCGGCCGGCTTTGCCGGCAACCAGACCAATGCCTACTGGACCGGCAACGGCTACGGCACCGCCCAGGTCAATCTGCGCGGCATCGGCATCAACCGCACCCTGGTGCTGCTCAACGGTCGCCGCATCGTCAACGGCGGCACCGGCGCCAACAGCTCGGTCGACCTCAACGTGATCCCGGTGTCGGTGATCGAGCGCATCGAAGTGCTGAAGGACGGTGCGTCGGCGATCTACGGCGCCGATGCCGTCGCCGGTGTCGTCAACATCATCACCAAGAAGAACTTCGAAGGCGTCGAACTCGGCCTGCGCTATGGCCAGACGTTCGAGAACGATGGTGCCGACCAGGCGTTCGACCTGACCTGGGGCACCCACAACGACCGCGGCTCGCTGATGGCGTCGCTGAGCTATTCCGAAGGCAAGGCCGTCAACATGGCCAGCCGCCAGCCCTGCGGGCTCGGCGAAGTCAACGGCCAGCTCGAATGCGTCGGCAGCTCGGCGACGATCGGCGGCCGCGCGCTGCTGGCCGATGGTTCGATGGTCAACTTCAACCAGGATCCCAACGGCGACGGCGACTTCTTCGAGCCCTACGCCAGCAAGCACAACTATCACAGCTATTCGACGCTCAACGCGGTCAACCCGATCAAGCGCGTCAGCTTCAGTGCGTTCGGCGACCTCAAGCTGACCGACAACGTCGACCTGTTCACCGAACTGCTGATGACCAACCGGCGCTCCAACCAGCTCGCGTCGCCGGGATCGATCGGCCAGTACCGGCCGGTGCGCATCGCCGCCAACCATCCGACCAATCCGACCGGACAGGCGCTGACCCTGGTCCGCCGTCGCCTCGAGGAAGCCGGTCCGCGCCACTTCTACCAGGACGTCGACACCTATCGCGCCGTGCTCGGCCTGCAGGGCGGCCTGGGCGATACCTGGAACTGGAGCACCGCGATCAACTGGGGCCGCAGTACCGGCGTCGACGGTTCCAGCAACGTCGCCAACCTCGATCGCGTCGACCAGACCCTCAACACCGCGGTCTGCAGCAACGCGCCCGGCGCGGCGATCCCGTGCGGCGACTACCTGGGCTATGGCGACCTGAGCCAGCAGGTCATCGACTACATCATGTTCACCACCCGCGATACCGGCGGCAACGAACAGCGCAGCTTCAGCGCCAACCTCGACGGCCAGCTGTTCGAAATGCCGGCCGGCTGGGTCGGCTTCGCCACCGGCATCGAGATCCGCAACGACCGCGGTTGGCGCGACCCCGACATGCTGACCCAGTGGGGCATCGCCAACAGCAACCGCGCCCAGCGCGTGCGCGGCGAGTACGACGTGCGCGAAATGTTCGCCGAGGTCTCGGTGCCGTTGCTGGCGGACAAGCCGTTCGCCGACGCGCTGACCTTCAACGCCGCGGTGCGCTATTCCGACTACGACCTGTTCGGCGGTGACACCAACTACAAGATCGGCCTCGACTGGCAGGCCTCCGAGGCCTTCAAGATGCGCGCGATCTACTCGACCGCGTTCCGCATCCCCAACATCCCGGAACTGTTCGGCGGTATCACCGAAGGCAACCTGACCACGACCGATCCCTGCAGCGGCTGGAGCAACCAGCCGACGACGTCGCCGATCTACCAGAACTGCCAGGCCGACGGCCTGCCGGTCGGCTACACGCAGCTCGGCAACACCGTGCTGACGCGGACCGGCGGCAACATCGACCTCAAGCCCGAGGACGCCAAGACCTTCACCATCGGCGCGGTGTGGACGCCCGGCTTCGCGCCCGGCCTGACGATGACGGCCGACTACTTCGACATCCGCATCGACAACGCGATCCAGAGCGTCGCCGGCTCGACCAAGCTGGCGTACTGCTACAACACGCCGGGCCTGAGCCATCCGTTCTGCAGCGACAGCAACTTCACCCGCAACCCGATCACCGGCGAAATCGACTTCCTGTCCTCGCAGCCGGTCAACGCCGCCAGCGAGCGGATCTCGGGCATCGACCTGGGCGCGCTGTACGAGTTCACCGTGGCCAACCTCAATGCCACGCTCAGCGTCGATGTCTCCTACCTCGACCGTTACGACCTGACGCCCTACCAGGGCGCCAGCGTCATCGAGTACGCCGGCAAGATCACCGGCGGTCGCGGCAGCTACGCCAAGTGGCGGTCGTTCAGTTCGCTGGTGCTGGCGCAGGGCCCGTGGTCGGGTTCCTACAGCCTGCAGTACATCGGCGGCACCGACGACATCAATGCGCCGCGCGGCGCGATCGGCGACCACGCGGGCAGCCTGACGTACCACAACGTGCAGCTGAAGTACGCCGTCAGCAGCGCGATGGACCTGGCCCTGGGCGTCGACAACCTGTGGGACAAGCAGGCGCCCTTCATCCAGAGCTACACCGACGCCAATACCGACACCATGACCTACGACCTGCTCGGCCGGCGCTGGAACGCCAAGCTGACCTACCGCTGGTAAAGGCCCATGACGCGGCGCCGGCGGCCCCAGGTCGCCGGCGCCCGTTCCGTCGTTTCGCGCTGTCGGGGAAACTCGCATGAAACCTGCGTTCTGGGCACGCCGTGCCCACAAATGGATCGGGCTGGTGATCGGCCTGCAAGCACTGCTGTGGATGGTCAGCGGCCTGTACATGACCGTGATCTCGATCGACATCATCCACGGCGACCACCTCGCCCATGTCCACGCCAATCCGCTGCCGGCCGATGTCGCGCGGCTGGACCCGGCACGCCTGCAACCGGGCCTGCAGAGTTATCGGCTCAAGCGCCTGCTCGACCGCGAGGTCTACGAACTGCGTTCGGCCGATGGCATCGCGCTGGTCGATGCGCAGACCGGCGAACGCGTCGGCCCGCTGCAGACCGAGCAGATCCGCGCCCTGGCGCAGGCGGCCTACCAGGGCGACGCCGCGATCACCTCGATCGCGCTGCTCGACAAGGCCCCGCGCGAGGTCGCCACGCGACCGGTCCCGCTATACCGCGTGGACTTCGCCGACCGTGGCGGCACCTCGCTGTACTTCTCGCCCAACAGCGGCGAGCTGCTGGCGCGCAGGCATGAACTGTGGCGCTGGTTCGACCTGATGTGGATGTTGCACATCATGGATTACGAGACCCGCAGCGACGTCAACAACACCCTGTTCCGGGTCGCGGCCTCGATCGCCCTGCTGTTCGCGCTCAGCGGCATCTGGCTGCTGTTCTACAGCTTCGGACGGAGGAATCCGCAATGACGCCCTGGCTGCGGAAACTGCACAAATGGGTGGGCCTGCTGATCGGATTGCAGTTCGCGATCTGGATCGGCAGCGGCCTGCTGATGGGACTGTTCGACCAGGACACCGTGCGCGGGCAGCGTCATCGCGCACCGGCACCGGCCGCGCAGGCCTGGCCCGCGGATGCGTTGCCGCCGGCGCAACTGCTGGCACGCAGCGGCGACGAAGTCTCCGAACTCGACACGCTGTGGATCCTCGACCAGCCGGTCTATCGCCTGCTCAACGGCGCCGACCGCTGGCTGCTCGATGCGCGCAGCGGCGAAACCTTCGCGATCACCTCGGAACTGGCCACCGCGATCGCCGCGGCCGACTACACCGGACCAGGGCATCCGCTGGCACCACGCTGGCTGTCGCAGGCCAACCTCGAGGCGCGCGCGCATGCCGGCGCGATGTGGGCGGTGGATTTCGATGACGGCGAAGGCACCACGCGCTACGTCTCGGCCCAGGACGGACGCGTGCTCGAACGTCGCAACACGCTGTGGCGGGTATTCGACATCGCCTGGATGCTGCACATCATGGATTACACCGGACGCAAGGATTTCAACAATCCGCTGGTGATCATGATGGCGGCCGGCGGCCTGTGGATGGCATTGACCGGGGTCTGGCTGCTGTTCGCCAGTTTCCACGGCAGCGAGTTCATCCCGGCTCGCTGGCGCAAGCGCCACGCGCTGACGCTGTACGACCGCAGCGGAACCCTGCTCGGCAACTTCCCCACCGCCGCCGGCGATGACGTCTTCCGCAGCCTTGGGCAGCACGACGTGCAACTGCCGTCCAACTGCGGCGGCGGCCAGAGCTGTGGGCTGTGCGCGGTGCGCGTGCGCGGCAAGCCGCCAGCAGCCACTGCATCCGATCGCGCGCAGTTGTCCGACGTGCAACTGCGCCAGGGCTATCGCCTGGCCTGCAACCTGCCGGTCACCACGGACATGTCGGTCGAAGCCGAAGGTGGCGCGCAGCTATGGCAGGTGCGCAAGGCCAGCGTGGTGTCGACACGCGCGGTGTCGCCGTTCCTGCGCGAGATCGTGCTGCGACCACAGGCCGGCGACGAGGTCGACTTCCGCCCCGGCGCCTACCTGCAACTGCAGATCCCCGCCTATCACCGCGCCAGCAATGAGCTGCAGCGCCCCGAAGGCGGATCGCAGGCCTGGGACGCCCTGCCGATGCCGACGCATATCAGCAGCAAGGAGCCGGTGCGCCGTTCCTATTCGCTGTCACTGCCGACCACGCAGGCCGACGGCTGCCTGACGCTGCTGGTGCGCTTCATTCCCGGCACCGACGGCAAGCGCCCGATGCCGCCAGGTCGCGGCTCCAGCCATGTGTACATGCTGCGCGCCGGCGACGAGATTGCGTACAGCGGCCCGTTCGGCGACTTCGCGCTGGCGGCCGATGCCAGCGAACACGTGTTCATCGGTGGTGGCGCCGGCATGGGGCCGCTGCGCGCGATGATCCACGCCCAGTTGGCATCCGGCGACCGCACACCGGTGCGCTACTGGTACGGCGCGCGCAGTCTGGAGGACACGCCCTATCTCGACGAGCTGCAGGCGCTGGCACGACAGCACGCGCACTTCAGCTGGACGCTGGTGCTGTCGGAGCAGGCGCATTCCGCGCATCTGCACGGCTGGGTCCACGACGCCTTCAAGGCCGCGATGCTGGACCGGCCCGGGGAAAGGAGTGGCACCCGCTTCTATGTCTGCGGGCCACCGGCCATGCTCGCCGCGACCCGTCGCAGCCTCCGCGAAGCCGGCATCCCCGACACCCAGGTGGCGTTCGACGACTTCAAGATCTGAGGTGAGCAGTCCCTGAGGTGTACAGGCCTGACGTGGGCAGACCTGAAGCAGATCCCGGCGGTCATGCCCGCTCCGTCACAGGCGCGGGCATGCCCCCTCCTAGGTACCGCTGGCCTGCTCGCAGAACTTCTTGCGGTACTCCAGCGCCTTGGGCATCAGCGACTGCAGGTTCTGGATACGGGTACCGGGATTGGGATGCGTCGACGAGAACTCTGGCGGCGCCTGGCCGCCGCTGGCAGCGCTCATGCGTTCCCACAGCGGCACCGATTCCTCGGGATTGAAACAGGCGGCGGCGGCCAGCATCAGCCCGACCACGTCGGCCTCGGTCTCGTGCTTGCGCGCATATGGCAGCAGGTAGCCATAGCCCATCGCAGCCATGACCATCTGTTGCTGCTGCGGGTCCATGCCGCTCATCGCACCCGCCATCTGGCCGACCTGGGTCAACTTCTGCTGGGCCATGCGCTGGGCGCCGTGGCGCAGCAGCGCATGCGCGATCTCATGTCCCATGACCACCGCCATCGCGTCCTGGTTCTGCGCCACCGGCACCAGGCCGGTATAGACGGCCATCTTGCCGCCGGGCAGGCAGAACGCATTGGCCTGGTCGGACTGGATGACGTTGACGTCCCAGTCGAAGCTGCGCGAGAACCCCGAGGCCTGCAGGCCATGCTCGCGCGCGAGCTCGGCCTCGACCACATCGACCTTGGCGATCAGCCGCTCGGCGATCGCGCGCACCTGCCGGGCGATGTCGGAGTTGGGATCGATCGGCCGCTCCTGCGACAGGATCTCCTCGTAGGCCTGCAGGCCCAGCGCCTTCTCGTCCTCGACGGTCAGGCTGCGATCGATCAGTACCTTCTCGCCGGTCACCGGGTCGACGGTCTGGTTGGCGAAGTAGTAATACGCCCCGTATCCGGCGAACAGCAGCAGGATCACGAAACGCATGTTGAAGCCGCCGCGACGCTGCCCCTGCTGCCGCCGCCCGCCGAATGGATCCTGACGCATGCTGTGTCCCCTCCGTTGCCCCGCACCCCGGCGATCATCGCCGGCCACTCGTTCCGTGCGCGTCAAAGCACCCGCACGACCCTGAAACCGATCCTGGCGTTGGTGGTATCGACCGGAGCCAGCGCACGCCACGCCGACCGGGTCTGCGCGGGAGAACTGGCCCAGGAACCGCCGCGGATCACCTGGTTGCGGCAACCCGGGTTGAGCCATGCGGAGCCGTCCTTGGGCGCGCGCCGGTAATTATCATGCCAGCAATCGGCGACCCACTCGCTGACATTGCCGGCCAGGTCGTGCACACCCCAGGGATTGGGATCGAAGCGACCCACCGGTGACGGCCCCCAGTAGCCGTCGCCATGGCCGGCAAAGGCATTGGTCCAGTTGCGCCCGCCCGGGGAGCGATCCAGCGCGCCGGTGAAATTGCCCGCCCCCAACGGCGGCACGTCGCCCGGCCACGGGTAACGGGTGGTGGTACCGGCGCGCAACGCGTATTCAAATTCCGCCTCGCTGGGCAGGCGATAGACCGCGCCGGTCTGCGCGCTGAGCCAGTCGGCGTAGGCGGCGGCATCCTTGGCGCTGACATGCAGCACCGGCATGTCCTCGCCGGCACGCGCGCCGCGATAGTCGGACTGCCAGTCGACCTTGCTGCGGCGGATGAAGTTGCCGCTGCGCTCGTCGTAGGCCATCGAATAGCCGCGCCGCACCGCGCGCGTCTGGTGGCCAGTGGCCTCGATAAAACGCCGGAACTCGCCGACGCTGATCTCGTGGATCGCCATCGCCAGGCCACGGTCGAAACGGATCGGATGCTGCGGTTGTTCGTTCTGGTCGGCACCGGCCTCGCCCGCCGCCGACCCCATCCGGAAACCGCCATGCGGCAGTACGACCATCTGCGGCCCGCGACCGCCGAGCTTCATCGCCTCGGTGAACACCTGGCCAGGGCCGAACAGGCCGTAATGCACGGCAAGATTGATGCGCTCGCGCAGGTCGGCGGCCGCGAGGTCGCCGGGACGGGCGATCCGCAGCAGTTCGGCGAGGTGCTTGCGCGCCGTGTTGATGCCGTTGTACTCGCCCAGTACCGCGACGCCCTGGTCGCGCAGCCGCGAGATCCGCGTGGTCCGCTGGCGTTCGATACGGTCGCGCGCGTCCGGCACGGTGCTGCTGTCGGGACGCAAGGCCGCCGCATGGTCGAGCCAGCGCTTGGCATCGACGAACTCCTGGCGATCGGCGGCGATCTCGGCGCGACGGATCATCGCGCTCTCGACCGCGGCCACGCCCTGCGCGGCGCGTGCCTGCCGCGGTTGCAGCACCAGCGCATCCTTGAAGCGCGCCAGCGCGCCGCCACCGTTCTCGCCCAGCCGGCCGGCCAGCAGTTCGCGCTCGCCCTCGCGGTTGAGGTCCCACAGTCGCTCGGCGTGATCGACCCGCTGCAGCAGGTCCTCGACCTCGGCGGCCTCGGGCCGTAGCGTGCGCGCCACCGCAGCATGGCGACGCGCCAGCCGCAGCGACGCGACATCGTCCTCGGCATCTTCCAGCGCGGCATTGCCGGCCGCGATGACCTGGCGCAGTGCCCGCTGCAGTCCGGCCTCGGCGGCTTTGGCCTGCGCGGGATGGCCGCGCAGCGCGAGGTACAGCGGGATCGCCGCATCGGCATCGTCGTCGAGGCGTCCGTCCTGCAGCGCCGCATCGGCGCGTTCAAGCGCGTCGGGCGCGGCATCGGCGGCGATGAGCACCTGTGGCGCGTTCCAGGTCAGGCTGCCGGCGAGGCTGTCGTCGCCGCTGATGGTGACGTTGCCATCTCCGGGCGAGGCCTCGCTGCCCTGCGCAGCGGCATCGCCGGCATCCGGCGCGCGCGAACACGCCACGCCCAACAGAAGCACGCCCAGTAAAAGCAGGCTCGACCACGGCAGGCCTCTCGACAGCAGTTGCATCGACGGCGGGCGCATCGACGGCAACCTCATCGAAAGCAGGCCGGCAGTCTCCCGCCACGCACGACCGGGCAGACGCGGCCGCACCGCGGCAGGCCCGTCGGCCTGCCCCGCGGGCGATACCTGGTCCAAGCGTCGGCACGCAGCCGGAGTTCGATCCTGCATCCGGCAAGGGTAAGCCATCGCGGACGTCGCCGCGTCACCTCGCCTGAAACCCCGGTCAGCGTCGGGTTTCCCTCATCAGGGTCAAGCTCGAGCCGTCCGCAGGGAAACTCGACGACGCCCCCGCTTCTGCGCAGGCCGATCACGCCGGGATTGCCAGTGCCCAGCCCCGCCAGTAGGCTGCGACCCCATGCCCGATACCGCCGATTTCGACTGGATCACCGATCCGGATCAGCTTGCCGCCCGCCTTGCCGGCGTCCATACCCGCGTGGGACTGGATACCGAGTTCATCCGCGAACGCACCTACTGGCCGCAACTGGCGCTGGTGCAGATCGCCATCGAACGCCCCGGCCAGGCCCCCGACATTCTGCTGGTGGATACGCTGGCGCCCGGCATCTGTGCCGCGCTGCGCCCGTTGCTGGCGGATCCCTCGATCATCAAGGTCATGCACAGCGCCAGCGAAGACCTGGTCGCCTTCAAGCACGCCTGCGGCGTGGTCCCGGAACCGCTGTTCGACACCCAGATCGCCGCCGCGCTGACGGGTGTCGGCGCCGGCATGGGCTACCAGCGCCTGGTCGCCGACACGCTGGGGCGGGTGGTGGACAAGGGCGAGACGCGCTCGGACTGGACGCGGCGGCCATTGTCGGACTCGCAACTGCAATATGCCGCCTACGACGTGCTGCACCTGTTCGCGCTGCACGATGCACTGTCGGAGAAGCTGGCCACGCTGTCGCGCGAGGCCTGGTTGCTGGAGGACAGCGCGCGCCTGGTCGCCAACAACAAGGGCGACGAGCGCGAGCGCTGGCCGCACATGTCGATGCGCACCGCGCAGTTCCTCGATCGCGAGGGCCATGTGCGCCTGCTGCGCCTGCTGCGCTGGCGCGACACCTACGCGCGCGACCACGACCGTCCGCGCAGCTGGATCCTGGACAACGAGCTGGCCACGCTGCTGGCCCGCGATCCGCCGGCCGACGTCGACGAGCTGCAGCGCCGTCTGGACGCCCACCCCAAATCGCCGCGCAAGCTGACCGCACTGCTGTGGCAGGCGCTGACCACGGCCCTGCCGGACGAAGCCGAGATGCCCGAGCCGCGCAGCGAGGAGGTCGACAAACAGGCATTGAAGCGCCTGCAGCAGGCCGTCGCGCAGCGCAGTGCCGCCCTCGGCCTGCCCGACGGCGTGCTGGCATCGCGACGCTGGCTGGAAGCGATGCTCGAAGGCAGCCAATGGCCCGGCGCGATGGCCGGCTGGCGGCGTCGCGAACTCGAGGCCCAACTGTCGCCACTGCTGCCTGCGGCTGCTGCGTCGAACTGAGTCGCGTCAAATCTGCTGTTGGTACGGGTCTGCTGTTGGGCCTGACCCTGGAACGGGTCTGCTGAAGCAGGCCTGCCACTCTCGCATCCCGCCGGGCCGCGCCTGACGGCCACAGCGATCCGGTTGCGTTTGCAACCTTCCACTTCTCACCCGATCGCAGGGATGGCGGGCGCGATCGCGCGCAGCCGGGCATCGGGCATGCGGCGCCTTCGGTATATCATCAGCCGCCTTCGCCCCGCGCCAGCCGCAGCGCGCGGAGACTCCCCCACATGGCGACTCCACACATGTCAGACCAGCAGCAACCCACCGGCGCCGAAATCGTCGTGCGCGCACTCAAGGACCATGGCGTCCGCCACGTGTTCGGTTATCCCGGCGGTGCCGTGCTGCCGATCTACGATGCGATCTTCCAGCAGGACGCGGTCGAGCACATCCTGGTCAGGCACGAGCAGGGCGCGGCCCACGCGGCCGAAGGCTATGCCCGCTCCACCGGTGGTGTCGGCGTGCTGCTGGTGACCTCCGGCCCCGGCGCGACCAATGCGATCACCGGCCTTGCCGACGCGATGATGGATTCGATCCCGCTGGTCTGCATCACCGGACAGGTGCCGACGCACCTGATCGGCACCGACGCGTTCCAGGAATGCGACACCGTGGGCATCACCCGCGCCTGCACCAAGCACAATTACCTGGTGCGCAACGTCGACGAACTGGCGCGCGTGCTGCACGACGCCTTCCACGTCGCCACCAGCGGACGTCCCGGCCCGGTTGTCGTCGACATCCCCAAGGACGTGCAGTTCCGCCGCGGCACCTACACCGGTCCCGATGCCAGCCTTGTGCATCCGACCTACCAGCCGCGCACCGAAGGCGATCCGCAGCGCATTGCCCAGGCCGTCGAACTGATCCTGGCCGCCAAGCGCCCGGTGTTCTATACCGGCGGCGGCATCATCAACGCCGGTCCGCGCGCCTCGCAGCTGCTGCGCGAACTGGCCGCCGTCACCGGCTTCCCGGTGACCTCGACGCTGATGGGACTGGGCGCGTTCCCGGCCAGCGACCGCCAGTGGCTGGGCATGCTCGGCATGCACGGCACCTACGAGGCCAATCTGGCGATGAACCAGTGTGACGTCATGATCAACCTCGGCGCGCGCTTCGACGACCGTTGCACCGGCCGGCTGGATGCGTTCTCGCCCGGCTCGCGCAAGATCCACGTCGACATCGACCCGTCGTCGATCAACAAGGTGGTGCGCGTCGACGTGCCGATCATCGGTGATTGCGCGCAGGTCATCGAGGCGCTGCTCGCCGCGGTCGCGCCACGCGCAGCCGAGATCGACGCTACCGCACGCCTCGAATGGTGGGCGCAGATCGACACCTGGCGCGCACGCCGCTCGCTGTCTTACGTGCGGTCGGAGACCACGATCAAGCCGCAGTACGCGATCGAGCGCCTGCATGCGCTGACCCGCGACCGCAATGTCTACATCACCACCGAAGTCGGCCAGCACCAGATGTGGGCAGCGCAGCATTTCCATTTCGATGCACCCAACCACTGGATGACCTCCGGCGGACTCGGCACCATGGGCTACGGCATTCCCGCCGCGGTCGGCGTGCAGGTTGCCCATCCCGAGGCCCTGGTCATCGACATCGCCGGCGAGGCCAGCGCGCAGATGACGATGCAGGAACTGTCGACTGCCGTGCAGTACCGGTTACCGATCAAGATCTTCATCGTCAACAACGAGTACATGGGCATGGTCCGCCAGTGGCAGCAGTTGCTGCACGGCAGCCGTTACGCGCATTCGTATTCCGAGGCCCTGCCCGACTTCGTCAAGCTGGCCGAGGCCTACGGCGCCAAGGGCATCCGGGTGTCGTCGCCGGACGCGCTGGACGACGCCATCCGCGAGATGATCGACCACGATGGCCCGGTCATCGTCGACTGCCGTGTCGACAAGCTCGAGAACTGCCTGCCGATGATCCCGTCAGGCGCCGCCCACGACGAGATGATCCTGCCCGACGCGACCGACAACGCCGAAGTCAGCGAAGCCGGCCGCATGATGGTCTAGGCCTGCATCGACGTGAGCTCCGGCCTCGACACCCGCCTCGGCACCCGCACCGACACCGCGCCACACCGCCTCCAATCCATGCGCCGCCCACGCGGCGGCGCCGCAGAGACATCCGCATGAGCCAGCAGCCTGCTTCCGCCTATTTCCTCGTCGACGATGCCCAGCGCCAGGTGCGGGCAACGCTGTCGATCCTCGTCGACAACGAAGCCGGCGCGCTTGCGCGTGTGGTCGGCCTGTTCTCCGGCCGCGGCTACAACATCGAGTCGCTGACGGTCGGCGAGACCGACCACCAGAAGCACACCTCGCGGATCACCGTGGTGACCTCGGGCACGCCGCAGATCATCGAGCAGATCAAGTCCCAGCTCGGCCGCCTGATCCCGGTGCACCGCGTCGTCGACCTGTCGGTCGACAAGCCCGGCGTCGAGCGCGAACTGGCCCTGGTCAAGGTGGCCGGCAGCGGCGAGAAGCGCGCCGAAGCGCTGCGCCTGTCCAACGTGTTCCGCGCGCATGTCATCGACATCACGCATACCAGCTACACCTTCGAAGTCACCGGCTCGCCGCCCAAGATCGACGCCTTCGTCGAACTGATGATCCCGCTCGGCCTGGTGGAGATGAGCCGTACCGGCGTCGTCGCGATCAGCCGCGGCGAAGACGCGACCTGACAGGCGCTTCAAGCCGGGCCGCGCCACCGCGATGCCGTCGCGGGGCGCTGGCAACGCTGGCCGCAGCCTCTGCTGCCGTCACCAGCTGAAGCCGGCACCGGCCGACAGGCCCTTCTCGCCACCGCCGAATGCCGCACCCAGCGAGACGCTGGCACGGTTGCCGATGACGCGCTGGTAACCCACTGCCAGCGCCTGCTCGCCGCCCTGTGTGCCCACACCAACGCCGACCCGGTTTTTGCCGGCCAGGCCTGCGGTGTTCATCGCCATGCCGGCATAGGCACCACTCATCGCGGCCATGCGGTCGATGCGGCGATCCATGCCGTTGAAGCGGTCGTCCACCTCGCCCTTGTAGGCGGCAAAACTGTCCGACAGGCCGGTCAGTTCGGTGAAGCGCTGGTCGGTGTAGGCATTCGCGGCCGACAGCGTCCGCACGTCTCCAGCATCGGCATGCGCCTGCGCGCTGGCCAGCGTCTGCGCATCGCCGGCCTCGGCACGGTGATTGGCGGATGCCAGGGTCGCCGACGCCGTGCTGGCGGTGTAGCTGTTGGCAGAGGCCAGAGTGGCTGCTGCTGCGTTGTCGGTATAGCCGTGTGCGGATGCCAACGTCGTGGCTGCCGCGTTATCGGTGTAGCCATTGGCAGAAACCAGCGCAGCGGCCGTCGCCGTGTCGGTATAGCCGTGTGCGGATGCCAGCGTCGTGGCTGCCGCGCTATCGGTGTAGCTGTTGGCGGACGCCAGCGCAGCAGCCGATGCGTTGTCGGCATGCACGTTCGCGGCGGTCAGTGTCGCCGCGTCGCCGGCATCCGCATGGGCATTGGCCGCCGCCACGCTGCTGGCGGCAGCTGCGTCCAACTGCCCGACGTTGGCCGCGTCGGTGGCATTGCTGCCAGCAGCGACATTGATGATGCGACGCTGCGAGCCCGTCGACCCGACCGAGATCACGTTCGCGACGCCGCCATCGCTGCTGCCGGCACCCAGCGCGACAGAGCTCCCGCCCGTGGCGCTGGCGCCATTGCCGAGCGCGGTATTGCCGCTGGTCCCCGCACTGCCCGCTGCTCCGGCAAATCCGCAGCATTGGTCCTGTCCGTTGCCGCCGCGACCTGCGACGGCGTCGTTTCCCAGTGCGATGTTGTTGTCGCCGCCCGCACCGCCGGCACCTCCCGTGCCGCCGGCGGTCCCCTGGCCTGCAGTACCGCCTGCGCCGGAACTGCTGCCGATGCCGATGGCGAGATTTCCCGTACCGCCAGCGCCACCGACCCCCCCGGTGCCTCCGGCGGTGCCGTTACTGCCGTTGCCTCCACGCCCGGCCTGGCTGTTCTCGCCGATCGCGGTATTGGCGGTCCCGCCAGCACCACCTGGACTGCTGCTCCAGCCCAATATGGAGGGACCGGGAGAACCGTCAGTACTGGCCCCACTGCCATTGCCGCACGCGATGTCGCGAGTGCCTGCATTCTGGCTGCATGGATCGGTGCCGGTGCCGCCCGTGGCCTGGGCGAACACCGTCGGCGCCGGCAGCATCAGGGCGAGTGCGAGCAGCGGCGTGCAGGCCACCGCGCGCAACACGTGCGCAGACGCCGGACCGGCAGATACCCGGCGATGGGGCACCGCACACGGGGACGTCGCACGCACGAAGAAGGGGCGGACAGCAGGCATGGCGTTCTCCAGTTCAACAAGGTGCCTCTGCGGAGGAAGCGGCAAGCGCCCTCCGGGCAGCGCAAGCATGGGCATGCCCTGCTCGCCCGGGTATCCACGGAATCAGGTAGTCCGCTGCATCGTTGCTGCCTGGGCGCGGCTCAGGCGTGCAGCGGGAACTCCAGTTGCAGCACCGTTCCGCCCGTCCGAGCATCGCGCTGGTCCAGCTGCAGTTGTCCTCCCAGGCGATGCGCGCGGACACGCATGCTGGCCAGCCCTGCGCCGCCAGAAGAGCCATCGGTGACCTGTACCAATCCCTGGCCATCGTCTTCGACCCGCAGGTGCAGCCGATCCTGATCCCTCGCCAGCCGGATGCTCACCCGTCCCGCCCGGCTGTGCTTGAACACATTGGTCAACGCTTCCTGCAGCAGCCGCAACAGGTCGAGGCTGCGAACCGGCCCCAGCTCGACGCCTTCGATGCCGTCGACCTGCCAGTGCGCATCGATGCCGACCGCCTCCAGCCGTTGGCTGGTGCGATGGCGCAGGGGCGCCAGCAGTTGGGCCAGATCGGCTTGCTCGCGTGCAGTGCTGTCGATGACCAGGCGCAGGTCATCGCGCATCTCCTTCAGCACGTCGACCACGCCTGCACTGGGCATGTCGACCGGCGCCTGCTGCAGTTGCGCGATTGCGCCAACCAGGGTGCCGCCGAACCCATCGTGCAGGTCACGCACCAGTTGCAGGCGTTCGCCGGCGCGGCTGTGCGCGAGCTGCAATGCATGTTGCTGGTTCAGCGTGTCGGCCAAGGCCCGTGTGGCGGACTGCACTTCGCGCTGCAGCTCGGCATTGAAGCCTTCGACCCGACGCATCGCGGCGACGAACCGGTATGCCAGCACGAAGCCGACGCCGATCAGCGTCAGCACTGAGGTCAGGCTCAGCAGATAGGTATCGCCGCGCACCCAGCCGAAGAACAGCGCGAAGTCGTAGAACGACGCCAGCACAGGCACCAGCACACAGCTCGCCATCACCACGTCGTCGATCCGGCGTACGCGCCAGGCGCGCTGCAGGAACCAGCCGATGCTGAGGTAGAAGAACGCCGCACCGATCACAATCCACGACGTACGATGCGGCCCCATCCAGGCAGGCAGCAGCAGTGCCAGTGCCATCCCGAGCAGGCACAGCGCCCACATCGCGCGCTCCAGCCGCGGGAAGCTCCGCTCGCCGTAGCGCAGCAGGAACATCGCGTAACTCGCGCCTGCGGCCATGTAGATCGCGGCATTGAAGGCCTGCCAGGCATCGGTGCCGGGGAAGGGCCAGGTGCTGCCGGCAATGAAGTTGGCACCGTACAGCGCACTGCACAACTCGGTCAGCGCAAACCAGCCGTAGACGGTGTCCTGTCGGCGCAGCAGCCAGATCAGCAGGAACACGCCGCCCAGCACCACGCTCATCGCCAGATTGATCAGCTTGATGTCGTAGCGACGGAAATGGTCGCTGCGGTACTGCGCGTGCAGCACGCCGGGATCGCCGACGCTGACCGTGCCGAAGCCCGGCTGGTAGGCCGCAAGACCCGATACCCGTACCAGCAGCGTGTTCTCGCCAGCGCGCAACAGCGGCGCCGACAGCAGGTAGTACTGCGGCTTGTTCCAGGTGCGCGACAAAGGTTCGACCAGACCGGGATCGCGACCGATCAGGCTGCCATTGAGATACACCGCGCCGGTCATGCACATGTAGTGGACCAATAGTGCGGTTGGCTGACTTGCGTCGCCCTGCTGCCAGCGCAACCGATACCAGACCACACCATCATGTCCGGGCCAGCGCGCGTTCCAGTGGTCCATCAACGTGACCGGCGTCCAGCCGGTGTCCGGCGGCGTGGTCGCGTTCCAGTCCGAGCGCACGGCCTCGGCACGGTCGATCGTCAACGGCACAGGCGCTAGCGATGACGGAACGGTGGTCGCGGAGGCCACGGAGGTCACGACGGTCGCCAACGCCAGCCAGGCCGCCAGGCAGATCCGCCACGCCCAACCCTGCAGGCGACGTCTGATCGACGCAGGATCACGCAGGACCGCGACACCGCCCCACGCCTGCTCATCCCCCCAGGTCACGCGCCTGCTGACGCGCCTGCCCGCACGCCTGCTCAATTCAACAGTCCCATCGAGCGCGCCTCGAACACCGCCTCGGTGCGCGAACCGACCGCCAGCTTGCGATAGATGTTGCGGGTGTGGCTCTCGATGGTCAGCCGCGAGAGGGCCGTCGCCTCGGCGATCTCGCGATTGCTGAGTCCGCGCGCCACCAGTTGCAGCACCTCGCACTCGCGTGGCGTCAACCGGGTATCGGCCTCCTCGGCGACGGTCGGCGTCGCCGCGTGCGGCAGCAGGCCCAGGATGCGCCGGGCGATCACCGGATCGATCGCCGCACCGCCGCGTTGGAGAATGCGCAGGAACATCGCCAGTTCGACGTCCTCGCTGCTCTTGAGCAGGTAGCCGATCGCGCCGGCGCGGATCGCGGCCAGGATCGCCTCCTCTTCCGCCCAGGCCGATACGATCACCGCCTGCGTTGCCGGGCTGTGCCGTTTCATCCACGCGATCAGGTCGACGCCGTTGCCGTCGGGCAACTGCATGTCGACCAGGGCCAGCACGAACGTCGACGACGCGAGACGCGCGTGCGCCGATGCCAGGTCCGCGACCACCTCGATCACGGCGTCCTCGCCGGCGACGTCCGTCATCAGTCGCGTCAAGCGCTGCTGCGCGGACGCATCGTCTTCGACGATCAGGACCGGGACGAGCGCCAGCGATTGCGGTTCCATGGCTCCCCTGCGTGCGGAATGGGCGTGAGCACGGAGTTTAACCGGGCGACCTGGTGGCGACGGGACGCAGGCTGTGACGGATGCCGTGCATTGGCGGATCCGCGGGAGCGATCCGTATGGTTCTGCCGGCGACGGGACAGAGCCATGCCTGCGGGCCTAATGAAGACGGGCGCCGGGTCGAGACCCGACCTGCGCCGGCCGACCGATCGGGCGACGGATGCCGCTACAATCGTGCTTGGCCGGAGCGCTTGTTTCCGGCGTGTTTCTGATGGACGTCAATGACCTGGGAATGCCCGCCGGGCGGTGATCCGACCCGCGCAAGCGCATCGCCGCGAGGGCGGTGTCAGGCCCCGGCAGCGACTGTCCTGTTGTCCCGAATCTTGCACGCATGGATCCAATGACCACAGCACCCGGAAAGCAGGCCGAACACACGCCGTTGATGAAGCAGTTCTTCGCCGCCAAGGCGGATCATCCCGACGTGCTGCTGTTCTTCCGGATGGGCGATTTCTACGAGTTGTTTTACGACGATGCGCGCAAGGCCGCGCGCCTGCTCGACATCACGCTGACCCAGCGCGGTGCGTCGGCGGGCCAGCCGATCCCGATGGCCGGCGTGCCGCACCATGCCGCGGAAGGTTACCTGGCGCGTCTGGTCGCGCTGGGCGAGTCGGTGGCGATCTGCGAGCAGATCGGCGATCCGGCCCTGGCCAAGGGCCTGGTCGAACGCAAGGTGGTGCGCATCGTCACACCCGGCACGGTCACCGACGAGGCGCTGCTCAACGAGCGCCGCGACACCCTGCTGATGGCGCTGTCGCGCGGCAAGCATGGCTACGGGCTGGCCTGGGCGGATCTCGCCGGCGGCCGTTTCCTGGTCAACGAGGTTGCAGGCGAAGACGCGCTCGAAGCCGAGATCGCACGGCTCGACCCCGCCGAGTTGCTGGTCCCCGACGAGGATGGCTGGCCGGCGTTCCTCGCCGGCCGCACGGGCAGCCGCCGGCGTCCGCCGTGGCTGTTCGACAGCGACAGTGGCCGTCGCCAGCTGCTGCGCTTCTTCAACCTGCATGACCTGACCGGTTTCGGCATCGACGACCGCGCGCTGGCGATCGCCGCGGCCGGCGCCCTGCTGGGCTATGTCGAAGAGACCCAGAAGCAGCGCCTGCCGCACCTGACCTCGATCTCCATCGAGCACAGCGACGGCGCGATCGCGATGAACGCCGCGACCCGCCGCCATCTCGAACTCGACACCCGCGTCGATGGCGATACCCGGCATACCCTGCTCGGCGTGCTCGACACCACGGTGTCGCCGATGGGCGGACGCCTGCTGCGACGTTGGCTGCATCGCCCGCTGCGCGAACGCGATGTGCTGGTGCAACGGCATGCGGCGGTGGAGACCCTGATCGAACACCGCGTCGAGGACAGCATCCGCGAGCGCTTCCGTGCGCTCGGCGACCTCGAGCGCATCCTGTCGCGCATCGCGCTGCGTTCGGCGCGTCCGCGCGACCTGTCGACACTGCGCGACGGCCTGGCGATGCTGCCCGAACTGCGGGCGCTGCTGGCGCCGCTGGATTCGCCGCGGCTGCAGGCGCTGTCGTCGGCGCTCGGCGAGCACGCGGCCGAGGCCCACCTGCTGGCGACCTGCCTGGTCGAACAACCGCCGCTGCTGGCGCGCGATGGCGGCGTGTTCGCCGAAGGCCATGATGCCGAGCTCGACGAGCTGCGCATGCTCAGCAGCAATGCCGACCAGTTCCTGGTCGACCTGGAAACCCGCGAGCGTGCGTCCAGCGGCATCGCGACGCTGAAGGTCGGTTACAACCGCGTGCATGGTTACTACATCGAGATCAGCAAGGCCCAGTCTGAAAAGGCGCCGACGCACTACACCCGCCGCCAGACCCTGACCAATGCCGAGCGCTACATCACCGAGGAGCTCAAGCAGTTCGAGGACAAGGTGCTGTCGGCGCGCGAGCGCTCGCTGTCGCGCGAACGCCTGCTGTACGAACAACTGCTCGACGCGCTGAACACCCGGCTCGAACCACTGAAGCGTTGCGCCGGTGCGCTCAGCGAGCTCGACGTGCTGGCCGCCTTCGCCGAACGCGCGCAGGCACTGGACTGGGTCCGCCCCACGCTGTCACTGGAACCTGGCATCCGCATCGAGCGCGGTCGCCATCCGGTGGTCGAAGCGGTGCGCAGCGAACCCTTCGAACCCAATGACCTGGTGCTTGGCGACCACGACGACGACGGCGCCCGCCGCATGCTGGTCATTACCGGCCCCAACATGGGCGGCAAATCGACCTACATGCGCCAGAACGCGCTGATCGTGCTGCTGGCGCATATCGGCAGCTTCGTGCCGGCATCGCTGGCGCGGATCGGACCGATCGACCGCATCCTGACCCGTATCGGCGCCGGCGACGATCTCGCCAAGGGCCAGTCGACGTTCATGGTCGAGATGTCGGAAACCAGCTACATCCTGCACAACGCCACCAGCGACTCGCTGGTGCTGATGGACGAGATCGGTCGCGGGACCTCGACCTACGACGGGCTCGCGCTCGCCGATGCCTGCGCGCGCCACCTGGCCGCGGCCAACCGCAGCTATACGCTGTTCGCCACGCACTACTTCGAACTGACTACGCTGGCCACGCCCGGCAGCGGCATCGCCAACGTGCACCTGGATGCGGTCGAGCACGACGACACGCTGGTGTTCATGCATGCGGTCAAGGACGGCCCGGCCGATCGCAGCTTCGGCCTGCAGGTCGCAGCCCTCGCCGGCCTGCCGAAGGCGGTCGTGCGCGCCGCGCGAGGACGCCTCGCCGAACTCGAACAACGCGGTCGCGATACCCCGCCACCGCCGCCCTTGTCGGCGGCCACGCTGGACAACCCGCAGCAGTTCGGCCTGTTCATGCCCGCTTCCGCGGCACTCGAAGCGCTGGCCTCGATCGAGCCCGACGAATTGACACCCAAGCAGGCGCTGGAAGCCTTGTACCGCCTCAAGTCCCTGTAGCCCCGGCGACAGGCCGCCGGCCATCCGGCGGTCTCGAATGGCGTCCATCGAGAGCGGATGGACGGAAGGGTGGGATGGGGATGTGGCACATCGGGCAGCACATCGAGCGGCGGGTCGAGACCCGCCCTACGGCGATGGTGGGCACACCGGGCGCAGGTCAGGTCTCGACCCGCCGTCCGGAGTCTCTATCCGACACCCTGCATGTCCACCAACACCCGCCACCCCGCTCCGCCTGTCGGCATGCCTGCACGGCAACGGCTTCCGGTCGCGGCATCGCGCTACAGTAGCCATCCGCAAAACGTATCGATCGTCCACGAGGAAATCCCGATGAGCGACTCCCTGACCGACCAGCTTTTCGCGCAGTTGTCCGGCGCCCCCCTGCAGCAGATCTCGCAGCAACTGGGCGTGGGCCAGGCCCAGACCGCAGGCGCGGTCAGTGCGGCGCTACCGCTGCTGCTGGGCGCGCTCGGACGCAACGCGCAACAACCGCAGGGCGCGCAGGCGCTGCTCGGCGCGCTGCAGAAGGACCACGCCGGCGGCAGCGACCTCGGCAGCCTGCTCGGGGCCGTGCTGGGGGGCGGCGGCAGTCGCCAGACCGATGGCGCCGCGATCCTGGGCCATGTACTCGGTGGCAACCAACAGCGCGCCGAAACCGGACTGGGCCAGGCGACCGGCCTCGGCGGCGACAAGGCTGGCCAGTTGATGAAAATCCTCGCGCCGATCGTGCTTGCCTTCCTGGCCAAGCAGATGTTCCAGGGCAACCAGGGCAGTGCCGGCACACAAGCCAACCCGAGCGCCGAACTGCTGGGTTCGATCCTCGGCAAGGAGCAGCAGCAGGTCCGCCAGCAGGGCGGCCTCGGCGGCGGCCTGCTGGGTGCGGTGCTCGATCAGGACGGCGACGGCCAGCTCGGCCTCGGCGACCTGCTGAAGATCGGCGGCGGCCTGCTCGGCGGCAAGCGCTGATCGCAGCCGCCATTCACGTGGTTCCGGCACGGCGGGCTTGCCCGCCGTGTCCGTTATGGAGGTTTGCTGTTGGCTGTTGACGCATCCGCGCACGAAGCGCGTCCACGCGATCCCGGCGCGCTCGCGCCCGACTGGGATGTCATCGTCATCGGTGCCGGCGCGGCCGGCCTGATGTGCGCGATCACCGCCGCCGCGCGCGGACGCCGGGTGCTGGTGGTCGACCATGCCAACAAGGTCGGCAAGAAGATCCTGATGTCCGGTGGCGGACGCTGCAACTTCACCAATACCGGCACCACGCCGGCGCAGTACCTGTCGGCCAATCCGCATTTCTGCAAGTCCGCGCTCGCCCGCTACACGCCTGCCGATTTCATCGATCTGGTCGATCGCCACCGCATCGGCTGGCACGAGAAGGAACTGGGCCAGCTGTTCTGCAACGACTCGTCGAAACAGATCGTGCAACTGCTGCTCGACGAATGCGCGGCGGTCGACGCCAGCGTGCGCACGCATTGCAGCGTCAGCGCGGTCGAAGGCGACGGCAGCGACGGTTTCCTGCTGCGCACCTCGCTGGGTACACTGCGCTGCGCGTCGCTGGTCGTCGCCACCGGCGGCCTGTCGATTCCCAGCATGGGCGCGAGCGGTTTCGGTTACGAGCTCGCGCGCCAGTTCGGGCATGCCCTGCTGCCCACGCGCGCAGGACTGGTGCCACTGACCCTGACCGGCAAGCACCAGGAGCGCCTCAACGACCTGTCCGGCGTCGCCTTCGATGTCGAGGCGCGCTGCCATGGCGCCAGCTTCCGCAACCGCATGCTGATCACGCATCGTGGCATCAGCGGTCCGGCGATCCTGCAGATCTCGTCGTACTGGCAACCCGGCGACGACCTCCGGCTGGACCTGCTGCCCGGGCGCGACGTCGCGGCCTGGCTGCTGGCACAGCAGAAGGAGCGCGGCAGCGCCGAGCTCAAGACCGTGCTGTCGGAGATCCTGCCGCGCCGCTTCGCGCAGCGCCTGTGCGAGGTCTGGCTGCCCAACCGGCCGATGAAGCAGTACACGCCGTCGCAACTGCAGGACACCGCCGCGTTGCTGGCCGCGTGGCCGCTGGTCGCGAGCGGCACCGAGGGTTACCGCACCGCCGAAGTCACGCTTGGTGGCGTCGATACCCGCGAGGTCTCGTCGAGCACGATGATGTCGCGCAAGGTCCCGGGGCTGTTCTTCATCGGCGAAGTGCTCGACGTCACCGGCTGGCTCGGCGGCTACAACTTCCAGTGGGCCTGGGCCTCGGGGCATGCCGCAGGCGGAATCGCCTGACCTGGACGGCGCCCCCTGCAGGGCGGCCTTGCTCGGCAGCCCTGCACTTCCGACCTGCACGGCAGCACCTGGGCAATACGCCCTGATTTTCCGCCCGGCGATGCCAGGCGCCGCCCGCCACGAGGACGGCGGCGCGCGCATGACGGCAACAACCGCATGAGGCAGGCGCTCGGCGGATCTTCGTTCGATGGCGTCTTGCGGATCGCAGCGATTCGATAGTGCCACCCTATTCGTTCGTTACCTTAATTCGATTTCACCTATGGCGGGATCGCGGGTAAGGTGGCTGCAACGACATCCAACAGGGAGTGCCAGCGATGAGCAAGCCATCCGTCCGACCGTGGGATCCGTCGCCCCCTGAGCCCGTGCCAGTCCCCGTGCCGGGACGCAGCCCTCCGCGCTGACCCATCGCGTCACCGGCGCTCCCATCCGCGGCCCCTCGCCCGGCCTCGCAGCGGCAAGGCCCGGCAGGTGCCGCTCCGGACGTCCGCAGCACAGCTTCATCCGCTCCCATTCCCGCCGCCCATCCCATCGCCTGGTCGCGACCGGGCCAGGCGACCGCAGCCACATGCACGCACACGTGCACACACCGACACGCGCTCAGGAGGCAGACCCCATGTCCACCGAATCCAAATGCCCGATCCACCACACCGAAACGCACGCGACCGCCGGCGGCGGCACCAGCAACCGCGACTGGTGGCCCAAGCAACTGCGCCTGGACCTGCTGAACCAGCATTCGCACAAGTCCGATCCGCTCGATCGCTGCTTCAACTATGCCGAGGAATTCAAGAAGCTCGACTACCACGCGCTCAAGCGCGACCTGCGTGCACTGATGACAGAATCGCAGGACTGGTGGCCGGCCGACTTCGGCCACTACGGCCCGCAGTTCATCCGCATGGCCTGGCATGCTGCCGGCACCTATCGCATCGCCGACGGTCGTGGCGGTGCTGGCCGCGGCCAGCAACGCTTCGCCCCGCTCAACAGCTGGCCCGACAACGTCAACATCGACAAGTCGCGCCGGCTGCTGTGGCCGATCAAGCAGAAGTACGGCCAGCAGATCTCCTGGGCCGACCTGCTGATCCTGACCGGCAACGTCGCGCTGGAGACCATGGGCTTCCGCACGTTCGGCTTTGCCGGTGGCCGCGAGGACACCTGGGAACCCGACCAGGACGTGTACTGGGGCCGCGAGACCACCTGGCTGGGCGGCGACGTGCGGTACGCACATGGCTCGGAAGGCGTCGAGAAGCCGGGCGACGAGGCCGTGCTGGTCTCCGATGACGATGCCGATGGCGACGTGCATTCGCGCAAGCTGGAAAATCCGCTGGCCGCGGTGCAGATGGGCCTGATCTACGTCAACCCGGAAGGCCCCGACGGCAATCCGGATCCGCTGCTGGCCGCCAAGGATATCCGCGACACCTTCGCCCGCATGGCGATGGACGACGAGGAAACCGTCGCGCTGATCGCCGGCGGCCATACCTTCGGCAAGACCCATGGCGCCGGCCCGGCCGAGCACGTGGGCGCCGAACCGGAAGCCGCCGGACTCGAACAGCAGGGCTTGGGCTGGCACAGCAGTTTCGGTTCCGGCAAGGCCGGCGACGCGATCACCAGCGGCATCGAGGTGACCTGGACGACGACGCCCGCGCTGTGGAGCAACAATTTCTTCGAGAACCTGTTCAAGTTCGAATGGGAACTGGAGAAGTCGCCGGCCGGTGCGCACCAGTGGGTCGCCAAGGAGGCCGGCGACATCGTCCCCGATGCGCATGACGCATCGAAGAAGCACCGCCCGAAGATGCTGACGACCGACCTGTCGCTGCGCTTCGATCCGGTGTACGGACCGATCTCGCGGCGCTTCCTCGAAAACCCGCAGGCCTTCGCCGAAGCCTTCGCGCGTGCCTGGTTCAAGCTGACCCATCGCGACATGGGTCCGCGTTCGCGCTACCTCGGCCCGGAAGTGCCCAGGGAAGAACTGATCTGGCAGGACCCCGTGCCGGCGGTCGACCACGCCCTGATCGACGAGCGCGATGCCGCCACGCTGAAGGAAAAAGTGCTGGCGTCCGGGCTGACGGTGTCCGAACTGGTCGGTACGGCCTGGGCCTCGGCGTCGACGTTCCGTGGCGGCGACAAGCGCGGTGGCGCGAATGGTGCACGCCTGCGCCTGGCGCCACAGAAGGACTGGGCGGTCAACCAGCCCGAACAGCTGGCGCGCGTGCTGAAAGCGCTGTCGCGTATCCAGCTTGAATTCAATCTGGATGCGGACGACGGCAGGAAGATCTCGCTGGCCGACCTGATCGTGCTGGCCGGCAACGCCGGTGTCGAACAGGCGGCCAAGGCAGCGGGCGTCGAGGTCACGGTGCCATTCGCACCGGGCCGCAGCGATGCCAGCGCGGCGCAGACCGACGTCGCATCCATCGCCGTGCTCGAACCGGCTGCGGACGGCTTCCGCAACTACACGCGAGGACGTTTCTCGGTGCCGGCCGAACACCTGCTGATCGACAAGGCGCAGCTGCTGACACTGACCGCACCCGAGCTGACCGTGCTGGTCGGTGGCCTGCGCGCGATCAACATCAACGTCGATGGTGCCACGCATGGCGTGCTCACCGATCGCCCTGGCACCCTGAGCAACGACTTCTTCGTCAACCTGCTCGACATGGGTACGGTCTGGGCCCCGGCGGATGCACACGGGAACGTCTTCGAAGGTCGCGACCGCAACAGCGGTACGGTGAAATGGACCGGCACCCGCGTCGACCTGGTGTTCGGTTCCAACGCGGTGCTGCGTGCACTGGCCGAGGTCTATGCCAGCGCCGACGCCCGGCAGAAGTTCGTCCACGACTTCGTCGCGGCCTGGACCAAGGTCATGCACCTCGACCGTTTCGACCTGGCCTGATCGCAGGCCCGTGCGACCCTGGACGATCCGCAGACATGCGGATCGTCCTTGCAACCGGCCGCCAGGACACGGCTCACCTTGATGTCAAGATCGGGGCTTCGTTTGCCAGCAAAAAAGCCGTGAAACTGAATTGCCGACGCGGCGTCACGCCTGGGGTGTGCGGACAGCAGGCCACGGATGGCCTGCGGCGGCGAGTCAAGCATGGGTGAGCAGGGGCTGCTAGCGCGGCATTGCCGCGCAGCCCATGCGGACACCCGGCGTGCTTCGCCGGGCCGGACCGGGCCCGCACAGCGACACGGCCTGACCGAGCCGGGGAGCATGCCCCGGTCGGGACGCCGCCTGCGTCCGAAGTCTATGCATAGGGGGTCTTCACCAGCTTTCTGCCGCCGCTACCCGAAAACATCAGATTGGACCCACACTGATCCACGATGACCCCAGAAGGGGGCTAGCACATGGGCGCGCTACACCAGATGAGAGACGCAGGGACGCATCGCATGTGCACCGCGCTCAGAGCGCGTCGATATCGCCCAATGCGCGGATCAATCGACGGGCGCGCTTGTCCGGGCGATGCTCCGGCGCCTGGTAGCCGGCACGGGCCGCACGCAGTTCGGTCGCGCGCGCCTCGCGTGCGATCCGCGACGACTCGGATTCGGCGTACAGCGCCTGCGCCTTGGCCGCCGGGCCGCGCTTGGCGGACAAGGCCTGCACGCTGACCTCCAGCGCTTCCTCGCCACGCACGATGCGCAGTGCGTCACCGACGCGCACCGCACGCGCAGGCTTCGCACGCTGGCCGTCGACATCGACCTTGCCGGTCTCGATCGCCTGCTTGGCCAGGCTGCGGGTCTTGAAGAACCGCGCCGCCCACAACCACAGGTCGAGGCGCACGCTCGCGGTAGGCGTCGTTTCGGTCACGTCATGCTCCTGGTCACGCAGGCTTGGAAGGGCGTCGCGATGCCGCAAACGCAAACGGCCACCCGAAGGTGGCCGTCATCGCAGCGCTGATGCCGTGGATTACTCGGCGGCGGCGGCAGCGGCGGCGGCCTTCTGGGCCTTCGCCTTGGCAACCACGGACAGGTCTTCCTTGATGCGCGCCTTCTTGCCTTCCAGGCCACGCAGGTAGTACAGCTTGCCGGCGCGGACCTTGCCGTGACGCTTGACCTGCACCGACTCGATGGCCGCGCTGTAGGTCTGGAACACGCGCTCGACGCCGAAGCCGTGCGAGATCTTGCGGACGGTGAACGCGGAGTTCAGGCCGGCATTCTTCTTGGCGATGACCACGCCTTCATAGGCCTGCACGCGCTCGCGGTTGCCTTCCTTGACCTTGACGTTGACGATCACGGTGTCGCCGGGGCCGAATTCGGGAAACTCGCGCTGGACCTGTTCGGATTCGAAGGTCTGCAGCAGGGTGCTCAGGGAGGGCTTGCTCATGTCGGTATCTCTCGGCTTATGCCTGTTGGATTAGTTGTATGGCGTGGTGCACGTGGACGCACGCTCATGGCTCGGTGTCGCAGGGTGGAACGGCCGAAAGACGGCTAGCCGCGCATGATAAACCAAAAAACCGGGGCCGGCACCCCCTGCCCTGTCCCGCGCGGCCAGCGCGCGGGTCCGGCGTTACGAGCGCTCGGCCTTGAACGCATCCAGCAGCGCCCGGTCGGCCTTGGACAGTGCGGCCTCATCGAGCAGGTCCGGGCGCCGCAGCCAGGTCCGCCCCAGCGACTGCTGGCGCCGCCAGGCCTCGATACGGGCATGGTTGCCCGACAGCAGCACCTCGGGGACATCGCCCAGCGCGTGCTCCACCGGACGCGTGTAATGCGGGCAGTCGAGCAGGCCATCGCCCTCGAAGCTGTCCTGAACCGCCGATTCGGCATCGTTCAGCACGCCATCGCGCAGGCGCGCCACCGCATCGATGACGACCGCGGCCGCCAGCTCGCCGCCGGACAGCACGTAGTCGCCGATCGAGATCTCCTCGTCGACCTCGGCCGCCAGCAGGCGCTCGTCCACGCCTTCATAGCGGCCGCACAACAGGATGATCCGCTCGCGCGTCGCCAGTTCGCGCACCAGCGGCTGCGTCAGTTGCCGGCCCTGCGGGCTCAGGTAGACGACCCGCGCCGGGGCGGGATCAGCCGCGCGCGCGGCGGCGATCGCGGACCGCAACGGATCGATCAGCATCACCATGCCCGGCCCGCCGCCGAACGGACGATCGTCGACCCGGCGATAGTTGCCCTGGGCGTGGTCGCGCGGGTTCCAGCCATGGATCGACAGCAGCCCACGCTCCTGCGCGCGCCCGACCACGCCGAAGCCGGCGCACTGGGCGACGAATTCGGGGAACAGGCTGATCAGGTCGATGCGCATGGGGACGGCAGGCGGGAGCGGGAACAGTGGGAAAGGAAACCGGGGACGGTACAGCATGGCATCCGGCCGGAGCTGGACGGGACCAGAGCTGGACGGGGTCAGACCTCGGCGGGGCAAGACCTGGACACGACAAACAGGATCAAGCCGCAGCGTGCATCGAGCCCCGTCGCCCTATCCTGGACTCCGGGCGCTTTCCCGCCTCTTCAGAAGTCCGCGTCCCAGTCCACGGTCACCAGCCCCGCCTCGAAATCCACCGAGACCACGTAGTCGGGCACGACGAACGGCACCATGCGCTCGCGCTCGCCGACCGCGACCAGCACGTCATTGGCGCCGGTCGAGAACAGGTGCGACACGGTGCCGAAATCGACACCCTCGGTATTGCGGACGCGCAGGCCTTCGAGGTCGACCCAGTAGTACTCGCCGGGGCTCGGCGGCGGCAACGCCGAACGCGGCGCATAGACCTCGGTCCCGCGCATGGCTTCGGCGGTATCACGGTCCTCGACACCCGGCAGGGTCGCGACCGCCCCCTTGGGCGAGACGCGACCGCGCGCGTCGGAGACTTCGCGTTCCTGCCCCTTGGGGTCGCGCAGGATCCAGGGCTGGTAACGGAAGATCGCCTGCACCGGATCGGTGAAGGACTCGAGCTTAAGTTCACCACGCACGCCAAACGCGCCGTGGATCCTGCCCAACAGGATGCGGCGCGTCTGGTTGCTCATCGCGTGCGAAGCCTGGCCGCGCCGGAGCGCGGCCGGAAGGCTCAGGCAGCCGGAGCGGCGGCAGGTGCGGCCTTGCTCGCTTCCTTGTACAGGTTGCGGACCTTGTCAGTCAGCTGCGCGCCCTGCGTGACCCAATGGTCGACGCGCGCCAGGTCCAGCACGACGCGCTGCTCGGCGCCCTGCGCGACCGGGTTGTAGTAACCCACGCGCTCGATGTTGCGGCCGTCGCGCGCGCTGCGCACGTCGGTGACGATGATGTGGTAGAACGGACGCTTCTTGGCGCCACCGCGCGTCAGACGAATCTTGACCATTTGCTTTGCTTCCTGTGTTGCCCAGTCGCCAGGGTGGCGAGGTAAGCCGACCATTTTAGGGCATTGTCCGGCCGAACGGAAGCCAGGGCGCCCACGCGGCCTCCCGCAAGGCCCACCAACAGCTCGCCACAGGCCGCCAGCACGTGTCTGCCGGCCGCAGTCGCGCCATCCAGCCCCTCCCCCGGACCGGCCCAGCGCCGCCATCGGATCCGGACCGCATCGTTCAGCCAGCGGCGGCCGCTGCCGCCGGCAAGGGCTGCCAGGGCTGGGTATCGAGTGCCTCGTGCAGCCGCTCCAGCAGCTCCGGCTCGCCACGCAGGCCGAGATCGTCGATGCCGCGCACGCTCTGGATGCCGGCCGCATTGCAGGCGAAGGCCGCGCGGAAGCCAGCGACGTCGCGCAGCGCCAGCGGCTGCTGTCGCTGCGGGATGGCCAGCACGTCCAACCCGATCTGCAGCAGGCGTTCACAGGTGCCACGCAGGGCCGGCGCCTGCGGCCAGACCACCGAACGGCCATCCCAGAAGCCGATGTTCCAGGTCGCGCCCTCGCTGATCCAGCCACGGCCATCGAGCAGCAGTGCATCGTCGAAGCCCTCGCGACGGGCCTGGCGGCGCAACTGCAGCAGCGGGAACAGTCCGACGTGCTTGACCTGGGGCAGCATGCGTTCGAAGCGACAGCCCTTGACCCACAGCGCCATCGGCTCGGCCTGCTGCAGCGGTGCCAGCGAGACCAGCAGCGACAGTTCGCGCGCCAACTCCGGCTTGCCCATGTCGAAGTCGCGGGCGATCACGGTCACGCGCATGCGTGCATCGTCGAGACCGGAGGCGTCCAGCGCGGCGGCCATGTCGGCAAGGACACGCGCATCGTCCAGCGCAAGATCGAAGACGTCGCGGGTGCCCGCGCGCAGGCGGCGCAGGTGCAGGTCGAGGCCGCGGACCGCACGCCCGCGCACCTGCATCGAGGTGAAGTGGCCCTGGTTGGCCAAGGCCAGCGATTGCAGGTCGTCGGCCGACGCCGGTCGACCATCGCAATAGATCAGCATTGCCAGCCCCCCTGTCATTGCCCCGGCGATGATCGGGACATCCTGACCGGATCATCGTCGATCAGACCATCACCGACCGGATCACCCGATCACACCATCGCGCGTCGAACCATCGCCGATCAAATCGGCGCCCCTCAAACCATCGCGGACCGCACCCTCACCGACCTGCCTGGCTCAACCTGGCCTACCGACTCCGGACTCAGCGGAACGGCATGCCGCCGCCGCGCCCGCCCATCATGCCCTGCAGGCCGCGCATCATGCCCTTCATGCCGCCACGGGCCATCTTGCCCATCATCTTTTCCATCTGCATGTACTGCTTCATCAGCTTGTTGACATCGGCCGGCGTGGTGCCGGAGCCCGACGCGATGCGCGCGCGGCGCGAGCCGTTCAGCAGCGCCGGGTTGCGGCGCTCCTTCTTGGTCATCGAGCCGATGATCGCGATCATCCGCGGCACTTCCTTGTTGCCGGCGACCTGCTGCTTCAGGTGCTCGGGCACCTGGCCCAGGCCCGGCAACTTGTCCATCAGGCTGCCGATGCCGCCCATGTTCTGCATCTGCTCGAGCTGGTCGCGCATGTCGTTGAGGTCGAACTTCTTGCCCTTGGCGACCTTCTCGGCAAGCTTGTGCGCCTTGTCCTTGTCGACCTGCTGCTCGACCTGCTCGACCAGTGACAGCACGTCGCCCATGTCGAGGATGCGGCTGGCGATGCGATCGGGGTGGAACACGTCCAGGCCGTCGGTCTTCTCGCCGGTGCCGATGAACTTGATCGGCTTGCCGGTGATGTAGCGCACGCTCAGCGCGGCGCCGCCACGGGCATCGCCGTCGGTCTTGGTCAGCACCACGCCGGTCAAAGGCAGCGCTTCGGAGAACGCCTTGGCGGTGTTGGCCGCGTCCTGGCCGGTCATCGCATCGACGACGAACAGCGTTTCCACCGGGGTCACGGCCGCATGCAGGGCCTTGATCTCGGCCATCATCGCTTCGTCGATCGCCAAGCGGCCGGCGGTATCGACGATCAGCACGTCGGCGAACGAGCGGCGCGCATCGGCGATCGCAGCACGCACGATGTCCACCGGCTGCTGCGAGGCGTCGGACGCGAAGAACAGCACGTCCACCTGCTGCGCCAGCGTCTTCAACTGCTCGATCGCGGCCGGACGATAGACGTCGGCGCTGACCACCATGACCTTCTTCTTGCGCTTTTCCTTCAGGTGCTTGGCAAGCTTGCCGACCGTGGTGGTCTTGCCCGCGCCCTGCAGGCCGGCCATCAGGATCACCGCTGGCGCCGGCACATTGAGGTTCAGCTCGCTGCTGGCCGCGCCCATCACCATCGTCAGCTCGTCGCGGACGACCTTGATCAGCGCCTGGCCGGGGGTCAGCGACTTCAGCACTTCCTGGCCGACCGCGCGCACCTTGATGCGCTCGATCAGGGCCTGCACGACCGGCAGCGCGACGTCGGCTTCGAGCAGCGCGATGCGTACCTCGCGGGTGGCTTCGCGGATGTTCTCCTCGGTCAGGCGGCCACGGCCGCGCAGGCGCTCGATGGTGCCGGACAGGCGCTGGGTCAGGGATTCGAACATGGGTGTCGTACGGTCGCGGAACGGGCGCAAAGTATAGCCCGCGCGCCGCGCCGCCCTTGCCGGCCATGCACTGTCGGTCCCCAACTGCTGCTCCTGGACTGCCCGCACTGACGCGCTTCTGGAGGCGTGGGCGCTGCCGCCGCGTCCTCGTGCTGCTCCTCCATCCAGCGCGGCAGGGACCGCGTGGCGGCAGCAACCGCGCCGCTGCACCGAGATGTCCCGACACGCCCCGATGCGCACAGCGCGCGGCCCCGGCGGAGACGTGCCGCGGACACCCCCGTAGACTCCTCGCCACCGCGCGCTTGTGCGACACTGCTTCGATGACAATGGTTCTCATCGCGATCCTGCTGTACCTGGCCGCCGCCTGGATGGTCATGCGCCGCATCGCGCGCGATCGCGACGCCAAGGCCGGCTTCTGGCTGCTGACCGCGATCAGCGCGGTGGCCCTGCACCTGCTGCACCACATCCTGGTCTGGCGCCATGCCGGCGGTCCGGACCTCCATTTCTTTTCCGCGTTGTCGCTGGTGGGCCTGGGCATGGCCGCGCTGACGACGCTGTACGCCGCCTCGGGGCGGATGGGCGCGCTGGGCGCGGTGGTCTTCCCGGTCGCCGCCATCACCCTGCTCAGCCATGCCAGCGTCGGCAGCAGCGGTCGCCATGAACTGGGCTGGCAACTTGAGCTGCACGCCTGGCTCGCACTGCTGGCCTATGCGACGCTGGCGATCGCCGCCCTACTGGCGATCATGCTGTCGGCGCAGGAGCGCGCGTTGCGGCTGCGCGAGTTCCACGGCTGGCTGCGCGTGCTGCCGCCGATGACCGAACTGGAAACGCTGATGTTCCGCACGATCACCGTCGGCTTCGTGCTGCTGACGGCCACCCTGCTGACCGGCGCGGTGTTCGTGGAGGACTTCTTCGCCCAGCACCTGGTGCACAAGACCGTGCTCAGCATCCTGTCGTGGCTGGCGTTCGGCGCCCTGCTGCTGGGCCGCTGGCGCTACGGCTGGCGCGGCACCGTCGCGGTGCGCTGGACGCTGGCGGCGATGGCTCTGCTGGTGCTGGCGTTCTTCGGCAGCAAGTTCGTGCTCGAACTGGTGCTCGGCCGCGCCTGAATCACTTCACCCGGGACGCTCGCCCGTGCAGAGCCATACGTCGAGTGCCTGCCGACGCCGCAATCCTGACGCTTGCGGCAGTGGCGGGTCGGGCGGAGGCTGCGTCGAGCACGCCATGGATGGCGTGCGCCCGAGTCAGGGCAGGATGCCCTAATCGAGGGAAGAGCAGCCGCAACCCGACACGCTGCTGCAATCCCGGGTTCAATGAATCTGCTTCTCTGCTTTTGAGCTCTGTTTTCTCGGGGTTGAGGACAACGGCTTGGTGTCGTCGGCTTCGGAAGCCGCATCGCCCCGTGTCAGATGCACCACTTCACGCACGCCGCGCGACCAGCAGCGTCGCGATGCCGGCGACCAGGCCCCAGAACGCCGAGCCGATGCCGAACAGGCTCAGTCCAGACGCCGTGACCAGGAAGGTCACCAAGGCGGCCTCGCGGTCGTGCTCGTCGCGCATCGCCGCCGCCAGGCTGTTGCCGATCGTACCCAGCAGCGCGATGCCGGCGATCGCCATCACCAGTTCCTTCGGGAAGGCCGCGAACAACGACGCCACCGTCGCGCCGAAGACGCCGACCAGCACGTAGAACACGCCGGCCGCGATTGCCGCGACATAGCGCCGGTCACTGTCCTCGTGCGCCTCGCGGCCCATGCAGATCGCCGCGGTAATCGCCGCCAGGTTCAGGGCGAACGCACCGAACGGCGCCAGCACCGCGTTGACCGCACTGGTCCAGCCGATGACCGGCGAGATCGGTAGCGGATAACCGGCCGCGCGGATCACCGCGACGCCGGGCACGTTCTGCGAGGCCATCGTCACCACGAACAAGGGCAGCGCGATGCCGAACACCGCCGCCAGCGACAGCGACGGCGTCACCCAGACCGGCCGGGCCAGCGCCAGCTCGACCGTGCCCCAGCCCATCAGGCCGCTCGCGGCGGCGATCGCGACGCCGACCAGCAAGGTCGCGATGACCGCGTAGCGCGGCAGCAGCCGGCGCGTCAGCAGGTAGACCACGAACATCGCCAGCGCCATGCCGAGCTGGCTCTGCATCGCGACGAAGACGTCGAGGCCGAAGCGCAACAGCACGCCGGCCAGCATCGCCGAGGCCAGCGACACCGGGATGCGGCTGATGATGCGTTCGAACCAGCCCGAGAACCCGGCCACCATCATCAGCAGCGCCGACAGCACGAAGGCTCCGATCGCCTCGCGCAGGGGCAGGCCCGAGCCCGACGCGATCAGCATCGCCGCGCCAGGTGTCGACCACGCGGTCACCACCGGCATCCGGTAGCGCAGCGACAGGCCGATGCAGGTCACGCCCATGCCGAGGCCGAGCGCCCACATCCACGAGGCGATCTGCGCCGGCGACGCGCCCATCGTCTGCGCGGCCTGGAACACGATCACCGCCGAGCTGGCGAAGCCGACCAGCACGGTGACGAAGCCGGCGGCCACGGCCGACAGCGAGGCATCGCGCAACAGGCTGCGCGGAAGGGTTGGGTTCATGGCGGGCACGCTGGCGGCGGGCCCGCATTGTCGCCGCGCGGGCGATCCGCCGGAAGGCCGGATGCCCTGGCCGTGGATGACCCACCGGCCAACACCGCCGTTCCGCGACCGCACCCGCCCCTGCCCATGCCCAGCGCCGCCAGCGACCTGTCCACGGCGCCGAACGCCCGCAGCATTCCATTGCCGGAACAATAGTTGCCTTGACAACTATTGCATGGGCGAGCAATATGCCACGCCATGCAGACCCCCTCCTCCCCGAGCAACAACAGCGCCTCGTCGCTGGCGCTGCTGTTCCGCCAGGTCCGCGACAACATGTGGTCGCGGATGGCGCACGAACTGGCGCTGGCCGGCCATGAGCTGACCTTCAGCCAGTACATCACCCTGAAGCGGCTGGCCACCGGCACGGCCGGCGCCACCGACCTGGCGCGCACCGCCGAGCTCAATCCCGGCGCGATGACCCGCCTGGTCGACAAGCTGGTCGCGCGCGGGCTGGTGACGCGGGTCGTCGATCCCGAGGATCGGCGCGCGCTGCATATCGACCTGACCGACCACGGACGCACGATCTGGAGCGAGATCGACCAGTGTGGCCGCCGCGTACGCGAGCGCGCACTGGCCGGCATGTCCGATACCGAACAGCAACAGCTGACGCGCCTGCTCGAGCAGGTGCGCGACAACCTTTCCTTTCCGGGCGAATGACCATGTCCCGTCTCTTTCCAAGCGTCCCCTCGCGGGCGCCGGCCGTTGCATTGCTGAGCGCCGCGCTCGCTCTGGCCGGCTGCGCCAGCACCCACGGGCTGTCGCCGCAGGTCGCCGCCATCGACGCCGATGGCCTCGCCAGCACGCGCAGCCTGCAGGTTGCCGATCCACACGCGGGTGATCCGCACGCAGGTGACACGCTCAGCCAGGCCGCGTTTCCCGACCCGCGGTGGTGGACCGCGCTGGGCGATCCGCAACTCGACGCGTTGATCCACGAAGCCCTGCAGGACAGCCCCTCGCTGGCCGCCGCCGATGCCCGCCTGCGCAAGGCGCAGGCCCAGGCCGGACTTGCCGATGCGGCACGCCAGCCGACCCTGGGCGGCAGTGCGCAATACACCGGCGTGCAGTTGCCGGAAACGATCGCGCCGGCGCCGCTCGGCGGCGAGCTCAAGGCCAGCGCGGTACTGATGCTTGATTTCAAATGGGCACCCGACCTGTGGGGTGGCAAGCGCGCGCAGTACGAAGCCACCGTCGGCCAGGCGCGTGCCGCTGACATCGATGCGCAGGCCGCGCGGCTGACGCTGGCCTCGAACGTCGCCCGCAGTTACGTCGGTCTGGCACAGGCGCATGAGGCGCTGGCCGTCGCCGAACGCGAACAGGCGCGCGCGACGCGACTGTCGACGCTGAGCCGGCAACGCGTCGACGCCGGGCTCGACAACCAGCTGCAACTGCGACAGGCCGAAAGCACGATCGCGATCGCGCGCCAGCAGGCGCAATCCGCGCAGCAGCAGATCGACGCGCTGCGCAATGCCCTGGCCGCGTTGCTGGGCAAGGGCCCGGACCGTGGCCTCGACATCGCCGCACCGCAGCTGCTGCACGCGCCCTCGCCGTCCGTGCCCGCCGTGCTGCCCAGCGAACTGCTGGGACACCGCGCCGATGTCGTCGCCGCACGCTGGCGCGTCGAAGCCGCCAGCCGCGGCATCGATGCGGCCAAGGCCGCGTTCAAGCCCAGCGTCAACCTCAATGCGATCGTCGGCCTGGCCTCCGGCGGCCTGTCGGACCTGTTCGGCAGCGATGCGCTGCTGGGCTTCGGCGGCCCTGCGCTGAGCCTGCCGATCTTCGACGGCGGACGCCTGCGTCAATCGCTGGCCGGCAGCAACGCCGACTACGATCTTGCGGTCGCCGCCTACAACCAGAGCCTGGTCTCCGCGCTGCACGAGGTCACTGACGCGGTGCAGGCCGCGCGTTCGCTGGATGCGCAGATCGCCACCGTCGACGAGGCGCTGACCGCCGCCAACGCGGCGCTGTCGCTGGCCGACACGCGTTATCGCGCAGGACTGGGCACGCAGCTCGACGTGCTGTCGGCGCAGCGCCCGCTGTTCCAGCTCGAACAACAACAGGCAGGCCTGCGTGCGCAGCGCCTACTGGCGACGGTCGACCTCGACCGCGCGCTCGGCGGCGGGCTTGTACTGCCTGCCCCACCCTCTTCCCCATCCGACACCTTCGGGGCCGTATCGCCATGACCGCCAGCACTTCCTCCCCCACCGCCACCGGCGCCGACACCAACGTGGACGGCACAAATGCGCCCGCCCCCAACGGCAAGCGCCGCCGCGCGCTGCTGATCCTCGCGCTGGTCGCGCTCCTGATCGGCGCCGCCTGGCTGGCGTGGTACCTGCTGGTCGGGCGCTGGCACCAGGACACCGACGACGCCTACGTGCAGGGCAACGTCGTCAGCATCGTGCCGCAGGTCGCGGGCACGGTGATCAGCATCGACGCCGACGAAGGCATGAAGGTCGAAGCCGGACAGGCGCTGGTGCACCTGGATCCCAACGACGCGCAGGTCGCCTACGACCAGGCCGTCGCCAACCTCGCCGGCACCGTGCGCCAGGTCCGCGGCCTGTACAGCAGTGTCGATGCCGGACAGGCCGACCTCGCCGCCCGCCAGGTCGCGGTCTCGCAGGCGCGTGCCGACGTCAAGCGTCGCGAAGGCCTGGTCGCCAGCGGTGCGGTCTCGCGCGAGGAACTGGCGCATGCGCGCGACATGCTCGCCGCCGCCGAAGCCGCGCTGTCGGGCTCGCGCGGCACGCTGTCGCGCAGCCGCGCGCTGGTCGATGCGACCACGCTGGCCAGGCAGCCCCAGGTCGAAGCGGCGGCATCGCAATTGCGCCAGGCCTATCTGAACCGCCAGCGCGCAGCGATCGTCGCGCCGGTCTCGGGCCATATCGCCAAGCGACAGGTGCAGTTGGGCGAGCGCGTGCAGCCGGGCAATACGCTGATGACGATCGTGCCGCTGGAGCAGGTCTGGGTCGAAGCCAACTTCAAGGAAACCCAGCTGACCAGGATGCACATCGGCCAGCCGGTCAAGGTCCGCGCCGACCTCTATGGCGACGACGTCGTCTATGAAGGGCGCATCGCCAGCCTCGGCCTCGGCACCGGCAGCGCGTTCTCGCTGCTGCCGGCGCAGAACGCCAGCGGCAACTGGATCAAGATCGTGCAGCGCGTGCCGGTGCGCATCGATATCGACGACGCCCAGCTGGCCAAGCATCCACTGCGGCTGGGACTGAGCATGTCGGTCGACGTCGAAATCCGCGACCAGAGCGGACCGGTGCTTGCGGCCAGCGTGGCGCGCGGCGACAAGCCCCTGTTCGCGACCCAGGCCTATACCGACCAGCTCGCCGACGCCAATGCGCTGATCGCCGGCATCATCGAACAGAACCTGCCTGCCAACGCGCAGCGCTGAGCCACGACCATGTCCACGACCACCCAGGACGCGTTGCCGGCGGAGCCCGCTCCGGCCGCGGCGCCCACGGCGTTCCGGCCCCCGAACCTCGCGTTGACGACGATCGGCCTGGCGCTGGCGTCGTTCATGCAGGTGCTCGACATCACCATCGCCAATGTGTCGCTGCCGACCATCGCCGGCAACCTTGGCGCCAGCGCCAACCAGGCGACCTGGGTCATCACCTCGTTCGCGGTCAGCAACGCCATCGCCTTGCCGCTGACCGGCTTCATGACGCGCCGCTTCGGCGAGCGCAAGCTGTTCGTCTGGGCGACCACCGCCTTCGTGCTCGCCTCGCTGCTGTGCGGCATCGCCAACAGCATGGGCTTCCTGGTGCTGGCGCGTGCGCTGCAGGGGTTCGTCGCCGGTCCGATGTACCCGGTCACGCAGGCCCTGCTGATCTCGATCTATCCCCCGGCCAAACGCGGGCAGGCGATCGCGCTGCTGGCGATGGTCACCGTGGTCGCGCCGATCTGCGGACCGATCCTCGGCGGCTGGATCACCGACAACTACAGCTGGGAATGGATTTTCTTCATCAACGTGCCGATCGGCATCTTCGCCGCGCTGGTCGTCGGCAGCCAGCTGCGCGGCCGGCCGGAGAAACTCGAACGGCCCAAGATGGACTACATCGGCCTGGCCACGCTGATCATCGGCGTCGGCGCGCTGCAGGTGCTGCTCGACCTCGGCAATGACGAGGACTGGTTCAACTCGACCAAGATCGTGGTGCTGGCGATCGTCGCGGTGCTCGGGCTCGCGGTGTTCCTGATCTGGGAACTCACCGAGAAGGATCCGATCGTCAACCTGCGGCTGTTCCGCCACCGCAATTTCGCGTCCGGCACCATCGCGATGGTGATGGCGTATTCGGCGTTCTTCAGCGTCGGCCTGCTGGTCCCGCTGTGGTTGCAACGCAACCTCGGCTACACGCCGATCTGGGCCGGCTTCGCGACCGCGCCGATCGGCATCCTGCCGGTGCTGTTGACGCCGCTGGTCGGGCTGTACGCGGCGCGCTTCGACCTGCGCCTGATCGCCAGCTTCGCCTTCGTGGTCATGGCCTTCACCAGTTTCATCCGCTCCAGCTTCAACCTCGACGTCGACTTCAACCACGTCGCGATGGTGCAACTGTGGCAGGGCCTGGGCGTGGCGCTGTTCTTCATGCCGGTCCTGACGATCCTGCTGTCGGACCTGGAGCCGCACGAGATCGCTGCAGGCTCCGGCCTGGCGACGTTCGTGCGCACGCTGGGCGGCAGCTTCGCCGCATCATTGACGACCTGGGCCTGGAACCAGCGCAGCACGATCCATCATGCCCAGTTGACCGAGCACATCAGCGCGCACGACCCGGTGATCCAGCAGACCGTCGCCGCCCTGGGCCAGGGCGATCCACAACGCGGCGCGGTGGTGTTGAACCAGATGATCTCGCAGCAGGCGGTGCAGATCGGCTTCAACGAGATCTTCCACGTGCTCGGCATCCTGTTCCTGGTGGTCATCGTGTTCGTCTGGCTGGCCAAGCCGCCGTTCGCGGCCAAGGTCGGCGGCGCCGCGGCGGGCGGACACTGATCCGCCTTGCGGACAGAAGCCCGGCTTGCGGGCATGCGCCCTGCGCGCCGACATGAGCGCACTGACCTGAGGGCGCTGACGGGCACGTGACATGACCGCGCGTGACAGTCAGAGCAGCAGCAGGCCCAGTCCCGAGATCAGGCCCAGCGCGGTACCGCCGAGGACTTCCTCCCGGCTGTGCCGCGCCAGTCGCAGCCGCGACCATGCCAGCAGCGGCAACAGGGCCAACAGCACTACCGCCGCAGGCATCCACAACGACAGCAGCGCCACGCCCGCGAACGCCAGGCTAGCCATGTGCAACGACAGCTTGATCCAGCGATTGGCGACGCCAGCCACGCACAGCATCGCGACCGCGGCCAGCACGCCCTGCGAGGTCGCCGACGCCGTGCCGCCCATCCAGAACCAGTAGGCCCCGGCCAGCACCAGCGCCAGCAGATACAGCAGCGGGCGCTCCTGCCGCTGCGAGGCGTCCACCGTGCTCCAGCGCCCACTGCGATGCCGCTGCAGCACGAACGCCCAGACGATCGCGACGACCACGCCGATGCCCAGCATCGTGCGCGGCAGCGAGGCAGGGTCGAGCCGCGCGGCGGCGACCAGCGCCAGCGCCGTGAACACCACGAACGGATGCAGCACGATCGAGACGATGCGCGCGAACCGCGTCGCCGAAGGCGCAGGCATCACGCCGCCGGGCGCGCGCAGGCGGCAGCGTCAGACATGCTCCAGCGCCTCGGCCAGCCGCTCGACCGCGATCACCTCCATGCCCTTGAAGCTGCGCGTCTTCGGCGCGTTGGCCTTGGCCACGATCGCGCGCTTGAAGCCATGGGTCGCGGCCTCGTTGAGACGCTCCTCGCCATTGGGTACCGGGCGGATCTCGCCGGACAAGCCAACCTCGCCGAAGGCCACGGTCTTTTCCGGCAGAGGCTGGTCCCTGAGGGACGACAGGATCGACAGCAGCACCGGCAGGTCGGCCGCGGTTTCCTGCACGCGGATGCCGCCGACGACATTGACGAACACGTCCTGGTCGCCGGTCATGATGCCGCCATGGCGATGCAGTACCGCCAGCAACATCGCCAGCCGGTTCTGCTCCATGCCGACCGCGACCCGGCGCGGGTTGGACAAGGGCGAGGCATCCACCAGCGCCTGCACTTCGACCAGCAACGGCCGGGTGCCCTCGCGGGTCACCATCACGCAGCTGCCCGGCTGCGGCGTGCTGCCGCCCGACAGGAAGATCGCCGACGGGTTCGGGACTTCCTTGAGCCCCTTCTCGCCCATCGCGAACACGCCCAGTTCGTTGACCGCGCCAAAGCGGTTCTTGAACGCGCGCAGCACCCGGAACCGGCTGCCGCTGTCGCCTTCGAAATACAGCACCGCATCGACCATGTGCTCGAGCACGCGCGGACCGGCGATACCGCCTTCCTTGGTCACGTGGCCGACCAGGAACACCGCGGTGCCGGTCTCCTTGGCATAGCGCACCAGCCGCGCGGCCGATTCGCGGACCTGACTGACCGAGCCCGGCGCGGCGGTCAGCGATTCGGTCCACAGCGTCTGCACCGAGTCGGCGACGATGAGCTTGGGGCGCAACGCGATCGCATGCTCCAGGATGCCTTCGACGCCGGTCTCGGCCAGCGCGTTGACGCCATCCAGCGGCAGGTCCAGCCGCGCCGCGCGCCCGGCCACCTGCGCCAGCGATTCCTCGCCGGTGACATACAGGCCCGGCAGCGTCGCCGCCATCTTCGCGACCGCCTGCAGCAGCAGGGTCGATTTGCCGATGCCCGGGTCGCCACCGACCAGCACCACCGCGCCCTCGACCAGGCCGCCGCCGAGCACGCGGTCGAACTCGCCGATCCCGGTCGACACCCGGACATCCTCGCCCGAACGCACGTCCTTCAGCGCGGTGACCTTGGGCTTGTCGATCTTGCCGGCCCAGCCGCTACGGCGGGCGGCCGGCGACTTCGCGGCCGACGCCGACTCCAGCACGATCTCGCTCAGCGAGTCCCAGGTGCCGCAGGCCCCGCATTGCCCCTGCCATTTGTTGAAGTCCGCCCCGCACTGGCTGCACACATAGGCTGTCCGGGCCTTGGCCATGATCACGTCTTGCTTGAAAGAAGATGCACAGCCTACCGGACCGGCGTCGCAGCCCACGAGACATGCGGTGGTCTCGGCCTCCGCGTGCACGGCACCCTCATCGTGAACGTGCGCAGTTGCGCGCAGGTGGCCGCGCCGTCGGCCCGGGTCGCCTTGGCGGCCGCCGTCCCGGCAACGGCCAGCCGCTGTCGGCATGCGACGGCGCGAGCATGCGCCCCCCGCAGGACCCGACCGGAACGGCCACCGCTTCCCACAAGGAAACCCCGCAATGATCAACGACTTCCGCGACCGTGCCTGTCCGGACGTGCTGCATGCCGATGTCTGCATCGTCGGCGGTGGACCGGCCGGGATCTCGATCGCGATGGCCTTCGTCGGCACGCCCTACCAGGTCTGCCTGATCGAAAGCGGCGGCCTCGACAGCGAGCGCGACAGCCAGGCCCTGAACCAGGGCCAGTCGGTCGGGCCACAGGCGCTGGACCCGGCGATGAGCCGGCTGCGGACGTTCGGCGGCAGCACCCGCCTGTGGGGCGGCGGGCTGATCCCGCTGAGCGCGCACGACATGCTGGCGCGCTCTTGGATCCCCGACAGCGGCTGGCCGATCGACCGCGCGGCGCTGGACCCGTACTACCAGCGCGCGCATGGCATCTGCCGGGTCGCCGCCGACGACGGCATCGACGACGGCAGCTTCGCCTTGCCGCCGTCGCTGCAGGTCCCGCCACCGCATGCCACCCACGTCGACAACCGCACCGGCCGGCTGAGCCCGATCGATTTCGGCAGCACCTACCTGCCGTCGCTGCAGCGCGCTCACAACATCCAGGTACTGCTGCACGCCAACCTGATGGCGCTCGACACCACCGCCAACGCTGCCGCGGTCCGCCAGGCCAGCATCGGCAGCCTCGATGGCCGCCGCGGATCGGTGCATGCGCGCTACTACGTGCTGGCGTCCGGCGGCATCGAGAATGCACGCCTGCTGCTGTTGTCCAACCGCACCGCCACGCAGGGACTGGGCAATGACCACGACGTCGTCGGCCGCTATTTCATGGACCATCCGCGCAGCCGGCTCGGCGAGGTCCGGGGCGGCGGGTTCGACCGCTTCGCGCATCGCTACAGCACACCACGCGACCAGGCCCCATCGCCGGCCTATGTCCACCTCGGGCTGACCGACCAGGCGCAGCAGGCGCTCGGACTGCTCAATGCGCGCGCACGGCCGTTTGCGGTCGAGCAGCCGACACCGCCGGGCCTGCAGTCGCTGCGCGACCTGCGCGCGTCGTTCCGTGGCGAGACCGCAGCCCCAAACCCGGGCGACGAAGTCGAGCACGAGGTCCTGGACGCCCTGGCGCAGGGACTGCCCAACCAGACCCCGCGCACGCGCGGACACCGCCCCAGCCGCGCACGCATCGCCCTGCGCCTGGGCCGCCATTTCGGCGACGTGGTCGCGGCCGGGCGACGCAAGCTCGCGCATGCGCCCGCGGTCGCCACCGATCGCGTCGATATCGTCGGCTACTTCGAGCAGTCGCCCAACCGCGACAGCCGGATCGCGCTCGGAGACAGCATCGACGCGCTGGGGCAACGCCAGGTCAGCATCGACTGGCGGCTGACCGACTTCGACATCGACAGCTATCGCAAGGCGGCCGAGGTGATCGGCCAGGACATCACCGCCGGCTATGACTGCCAGTTCCAGCCCGAGCGCTGGATCCACGATGCCGCGGCGCCCACCGAGTTCCACGGCACCGCGCACCACATGGGCACGACGCGGATGTCGGACAACCCGCAGACCGGCGTCGTCGATGCCGACTGCAAGGTACATGGCGTCGACAACCTCTACATCGCGGGCAGTTCGGTGTTCCCGACCGGAAGCTGGGCCTTCCCGACCTTCACGATCGTCGCGCTGGGCCTGCGCGTGGCCGACACCCTGCGCGCGCGCCTGGGCGACCTGTCGATCTTCATGGTCTGATCGCCAACGATCCTGATGCCTTGAGTCGACGGGTCGCGTACCCCGCCCGGGCGCACAGCCGGCGCGCCCCGGCATACGGACACCTGCCCGCCGCACCTTCGTGCATCGTGATGCCGGCGCTGCGCAGGCCTGCGGCCGCATGCTCTACTAGGCACTCCCCACACACCCACCACCCCGCAGATGGAGTTGCAGATGTCGATGCCGTTGGCCTGGTTGCGCTGGCTGGTGACGATGCGTCGCCACCCGTCCGCATTCCTGCTGCTGGTGCAGTTGCTGGGCGTGCTGCTGTATCCGCTGATGGAAGACATGCCCGGCGGCCGCGCACTGTTCGGCGCCTTCGGCATCCTGGTGCTCGCGTTGTCGCTCTGGGTCGTCAACCGCAGCCCCTCGGTCAACTGGATCGCCTGGCTGCTGGCGCTGCCGGCCGTGGTGCTGTCGCTGGCCGCGGCCACGCTGGACCGGCCCGGCCTTGCGATCCCCGCGCACATGCTCGAAAGCGGGCTGTACTTCTACACCGCCGGCAGCCTGATCGCCTACATGCTGCAGGACCACAAGGTGACCCGCGACGAACTGTTCGCCGCCGGCGCCACCTTCACCCTGCTGGCCTGGGCGTTCGCGTTCGCGTTCTCGGTCTGCCAGCAGCTCTACCCCGGCAGCTTCACCGCGGCGATGAGCCCGGACTCGCCGCGCACCTGGATGGAGCTGCTGTTCATCAGCTTCAGCCTGCTGTCGGGCGTGGGCCTCAGCGACGTCATGCCGATCCTGCCGCAGGCACGCGCACTGGTGATGCTGGAGCAGTTTGCCGGCGTGATGTACATCGCCATCGTGGTCTCGCGGCTGATCGCACTGACCACGATGCGGCTGCCGCGCGCCTGAGGCAGGCCGTCGTTCAGCCCTCTGGCACCGCGTCGATGATCGACACGTTGCCGCCGCGGCCCTTGGCCCCGTACAGCGATACATCGGCACGCGAGAACCAGTCCTGCCAGTCCTTCTCGCCGCGCAGGATCGCGCCGCCAATCGACACCGTGACATTGCCGCCCGGCCCGAATGCACGCGTGGCCACGGCTTCGCGCACGCGGTCGGCGGCCGCATGCAGGGCGCGATCCGAGGTCAGCGGCAGCAGCATGACGAACTCCTCGCCGCCGAAGCGGTAGACGGTGTCGTGCTGGCGCAGCTCGGAGGTCAGGATCTCCGCCAGCGCCTTCAGCACGATGTCGCCGGCCGCATGCCCGTAGGTGTCGTTGACCGCCTTGAACTTGTCGATGTCGAGGATCAGCATCCCCCAGCGGCCGGGATCCTTGTCCGACACCACACGGCGCACGTCCGCCTCCAGCGCGCGCCGGTTCGACAGCCCGGTCAGGTCGTCGATGTTCGCCAGGTCCTGCAGCGCGCCACTGTGCTCCTGCACGCGCACCGAGAACAGCAGCGAGAAGAAGAACACCAGCAGCCAGGTCACCGTGGTGCTGACGCCCTGCACGTTGAAGTTCTGCTGCATGATCGTCACCGACGCCACCGAGATCAGCGCCAGGTTCGAATAGGTCGCGACCCGGACTGAGGCCAGGTAGAAATTGGCGATCAGGGCCAGATAGACCCAGCCCGTCGCCTGCTGCCCGATCAGGCTCACCGCGAAGGTGCAGAACACCGCGCTCATCACGCACATCGCGCTGCCGGCGAGCTCGGTCCTGCCCGGCTGCCAGGCCAGCCGCGTGATCAGCAGCAGCACCACCGAAATGGTCACGTCGAGCGCCGCCAGCCGTCCGTCGCCGCGAACGAAGCGCCAGGCCGAGAACCCCAGCAGGGCACCCGCCGTCATCACCCCGAGGAAGGTGATGATGGCCAGGCGATGTTCGTTCTTCAACCGGCTCCACATGGGCGAGGAATATCCGATCTCGTACCAACGACTGCAATCAAGCGCGGCAGCCAACCCTGGCGAATGTGACGGCTGTCTCGCATGACATGAGGTGACGACGGCAATCCGCTCTGTTCGTCTTCGAAAGCCCTGCAAATGCCGCCGCCGTCATTCCCCATCCACAGGCGGCGGGAGTAACGTGGCTCGCTCGCCGGCACCAAGGGTGAAGGATGGTCAGAAGCGTCGAACACGAAGCGGACAGGATCGCCCTGATCCGCAGTCTGGACCTGTTGGCGCTGGCCAACAATCCCGAGCTGGACCGGATCACCGGCCTGGCAGCGTTCGCGTTCGAGGTGCCTATCGCGATGATCTCGCTGGTCGACCAGTTCGAGCAGCACTTCATCTCCACCGTCGGCACCGACGTCACCAGCACCGGGCGCGAGGCCTCGGTCTGCGCGCATGCGATCGAGCAGGATGGTGTTTTCGAGGTCGAGGACCTGTCGCTCGATCCGCGCTTCAGCCACTACCCCATGGTCGCCGACAGCCACGGCATGCGCTTCTATGCCGGCGCCCCGTTGGTGCTGTCGTCGGGCTATGCCGTGGGCACGCTGTGCCTGATCGACCGCCGACCGCGCAGGCTCAGCGACGACGAACGCGAGAAACTGCTGTCGTTCGCCCACCTGACCGCCAGCCAGATCGCCCTGCTGCGTTCGATCGGCCGCCGCGACCCGGTCACCGGCCTGCCCAACCGCCAGCAGCTGACCTGGGACCTCAAGGAGCGCCGGCGCGTCGACCGCGAGGTCGACCTGTACTTCTGCATCGTCAACCTGCTCGACCCCGGCAGTGCCCACCGGCTCGGCCAGGCCGTCGGCATGACCCCGGTGGAATCGGTCATCCGGCAGTTGGGCTACCGCCTGGCCGACGAGTTGAACGGCATCAGCAAGCTCTACCACATCGACATGACCAGCTTTTCGTTCCTGGTCGAGAACACCTCGCGCGACGCGCTCGACCAGTTGCTGATCCGCCTGCGCAACGCGCTGGCCGAACCGGTCAGCACCAGCGTCCTCGCCCTGCAGGGGAGCTTCCATTGCGGCATCGTGCCGGTGCAGGCCAAGGACACCTCCGACGTGCTGCGCAAGGGCATCACCGCGATGCAGGCCGCGCAGGAATCCGAAGGCAGCTGGTGCTACTACGACGCTGCGCGCGATGCACGCATGCAGCGCCGCTACCGGCTGGCGGCCGAAGTGGAAGCCGGGCTGCAGCGCGACGAATTCCGCCTGGCCTACCAACCGCGCCTGTGCCTGCCGACCGGCAGGATCGCCTCCGCCGAAGCCCTGCTGCGCTGGACGCATCCCGAGCTCGGCGAGATCGGCCCGAACGAATTCATCCCAGTCATCGAAAGCACCCTGCTGATGCCGGTGGTCACGCAATGGGTCATGCGCCAGGTCATGACCCAGATGAAGGCCTGGGATCGCGACGGCATGAAGCTCGATGTCTCGGTCAACCTGGCCGCCGCCGACTTCAACAGCGGCGCACTGGTCGGCAGCCTGCAGGCGCTGCTGATCGAATTCGCACTCGACCCCGCGCGCATCGAACTGGAAGTCACCGAAAGCGAATGGCTGCGCGGAAAGTCCGGCGTCGTCGAACAGCTCGACGCCCTGCGCGCGCTCGGCTTCAGCATCGCCATCGACGACTTCGGCTCCGGCTACAGCAACTTCTCCTACCTCAACGAACTGCCGGTCACCACGATCAAGATCGACCGCTCGCTGGTCGTCGACATCGAGCACAGCGACCGCCGCGCCCGCCTCGTCCGCATGCTGGTGCTGCTGGCCAACGAACTGGGCTACCGCACCGTCGCCGAAGGCGTCGAAACCGAGGCACAGCTCGAACTGCTGAAGACCTGGGACTGTACCGAAGCGCAGGGCTACTTCATCGCACGACCGCAGCTACCGGCGGCGCTGGAGGAGATGCTGGAGGCGTGTCGGGTTTGATGTGCCGTTTGATGTCGGGATGGACCCGCGTGCGGGGAAGATTTTGGAACGCTCCCTGGCATGTCCTGCATCAGGACCGATGGACCTGATGTCGATCGCCTGCAAGAGGCTGCGAGATCCGCGGCTTGCTTCCACAGCGCACACTGCGGATCCACGGCGGTGAGGCACCTCCATCCCCAATGGTGGACATCGGCGCCCGAAAAACAAAAAGGCCGCCTTTTCGGGGCGGCCTTCTGCTGCATCTGGTGCCGGAAATAGGAATCGAACCTACGACCTACGCATTACGAATGCGCCGCTCTACCAACTGAGCTATTCCGGCGATGTCTGGATTGCCGGAGCCTGCGCAATCGAGCCGCAGATTCTAGATTCCGGCGGGCGGCGGGTCAATCGACAAGTTGCAGGCGCAGTTCCTTGGGCAGGGCGAAGACCATGCTCTCGGGCTCGCCATGCAGTTCGCGGACGCCGCTGGCGCCGAGTTCGCGCAGGCGCTCCAGCACGCCCTGGACCAGCACGTCCGGGGCCGAGGCGCCGGCGGTGACGCCGATGTGGCGACGGCCCTCGACCCAGCGCGGGTCGATCTCGATGGCGCCGTCGATCAGGTAGGCCTCGACGCCGTCGCGCTCGGCCAGCTCGCGCAGGCGGTTGGAGTTGGAGCTGTTCGGCGAACCCACGACCAGCACCAGGTCGCACTGCTCGGCCAGCTCGCGCACGGCGTCCTGGCGGTTCTGGGTGGCATAGCAGATGTCGTCGTGGCGCGGCCCCTGGATCAACGGGAAACGCTCGCGCAGGGCCGCGATGATGCCGCGGGTATCGTCGACCGACAGCGTGGTCTGGGTCGTATAGGCCAGGTTATCGGGCTGGCCCGGCGCCAGGCTGGCGACCTGTTCGATGTCCTCGACCAGGTAGATCTGGCCGATGCCGGCCTCGGCCAGCCATTGCCCCATCGTCCCCTCGACTTCGGGATGCCCGGCATGGCCGATCAGCACGACGTCGCGGCCGGCCCGGCAATGCCGCGCGACCTCGAAATGCACCTTGGTCACCAGCGGACAGGTCGCGTCGAAGACTTTGAGCCCGCGCGAGGCGGCCTCGTCGCGGACGGCCTTGGCGACGCCGTGGGCGCTGAAGATCACCGTGGCGCCGTCGGGCACCTCATCGAGTTCCTCGACGAACACCGCGCCGCGGTGCTTGAGATCCTCGACGACGAAGCGGTTGTGGACGACCTCGTGGCGCACGTAGATCGGCGCCCCCAGCAGTTCGAGTGCGCGCTTGACGATCTCGATCGCACGGTCGACGCCGGCGCAGAAACCACGGGGATTGGCGAGAACGATATCCATAGGTCCGCAAGTTTACCGGAGCCGGCCGCAACGCAGCGGCAACGGCCGCGACAGAGCGTCTGCTGGATGGCACAAGGCCGTACCGGTGGCGCACGGGAGCGGAGATGGCGCGGTGGGGCGATCCGAGGGGAGCCATCGGAGGGGAGCCAGTCGCGCGGGGCCCATCTGAACAGGGATCGGGTGCGACCCTGCGACCGCCAGACCGGCGCCGGGGGGCATCACACCCCGGCACCCGGCAACGGCCCTGCCCTGCGATGCGGACCCGGGACGCTCAGCGCGCGGCGCTGTTGCCCGCGTCCTTGCCCTGGAACAAGCCGAACAGCACGATGCCGATGGCACCGCCGACGATCGCCGAGTCGGCCAGATTGAACGCCGGCCAGGACTTGCCCGGCCAGTAGTACCACTGGATGAAGTCGATGACGTGGCCGTGCAGCTGGCGGTCGATGATGTTGCCCAGCGCGCCGCCGATGACCAGCGCGAACGGGAGCGCGGTGCGCCAGTCGCCGCGCGGCGTCTTCGCCAGCCACCACGACAACAGGGCGCTGATGCCGATGCCGAGCACGGTGAAGAACCACTTCTGCCAACCGCCGGCGCCGGCCAGGAAGCTGAAGGCCGCGCCGGTGTTGTAGGTGCGGTACCAGTTCCAGAAGCCTTCGATGACCGGGATCGGGGTGTACTCGGGCAGGCTGGTCAGCACCCACCACTTGGTCAGCTGGTCGAGGGCGATGACGATGACCGACAGCACCAGCCAGACCAGTGCATTGGGACGCGGGTTGGCCATCAGAACCATCTCCTGTCTTCGCCGGGACCTTCGATGTTGCTGACGCAGCGGCCGCACAGTTCCGGATGCGCGGCGACGCTGCCGACGTCGTTGCGGTGGTGCCAGCAGCGCACGCACTTGGGCTTGGTGGTCGGCGTGGCGAGCACGCGCAGGTCGCTGGCGTCACCGGCGGCCACCATCGTGACGTCGCCACTGATCAGCAGGAAGCGCAGCTCGTCGATCAGCGGCGCAACCCGGACCTGGTCGGCGACGCCGACGCGCAGCTCGATCTCCGCCTCCAGCGCGGCGCCGATCTGGCCGCTGGCGCGCATCGGCTCGAGCACCTTGGCCACGTGCTCGCGCAGGGCCAGCAGGCGCTCGAAATCGTTGTCGGTCAGTGCGGCCTCGTCGCCCAGCGGCGACAACCCGGTGTACCAGGTCGCGAACAGCACGTTGGCCTCGCGCTCGCCGGATACCGGCGTCGGCAGGTAGGCCCACATCTCGTCGGCGGTGAAGCTCAGGATCGGCATGATCCAGCGCACGAAGGCTTCGCTGATGTGGTACATCGCGGTCTGCGCGCTGCGACGGCCGCGCGAATCCTCGCCCATCGTGTACAGGCGGTCCTTGGTGACGTCCAGGTATAGCGAGCCCAGGTCGACGCTGCAGAAGTTCAGCAGTGCCTGCACGATCTCGGCGAAATCGTAGCGGGCATAGGCCTCGCTGATGCGGACCTGCAACTGGTGGGCGCGACCGACGATCCAGCGGTCGAGCGCGACCATGTCGGCATCGGCGACCAGGTGCTGCGCCGGCACGAAGCCGTGCAGGTTGCCGAGCAGGAAGCGCGCGGTGTTGCGCAGGCGGCGGTAGGCATCCGCGTTGCGCTTGAGGATCTCCTGCGACAGCGACATCTCGTTGCTGTAGTCGGCCGAGGCGATCCACAGGCGCAGGATGTCGGCACCCAGCGTCTTCATGATGTCCTGGGGCTCGATGCCGTTGCCCAGTGACTTGGACATCTTGCGGCCATGCTCGTCGACGGTGAAGCCGTGTGTCAGGCACTGCTTGTACGGCGCGGCCTTGTCGATGGCGACGCCGGTCAGCAGCGAGGACTGGAACCAGCCGCGATGCTGGTCGGAGCCTTCCAGGTACAGGTCGGCGGGCTTGCCCAGCCCGCGCGCCAGCAGCACGCCCTCATGGGTCACGCCGGAGTCGAACCAGACATCGAGGATGTCGGTGATCCTGTCGTAGTCGCCGGCCTCGTCGCCCAGCAGTTCGGCGGGGTCCAGTGCGTACCACGCGTCCACCCCGCCCTGCTCGACGTATTCGGCGACCTTGCGCATCAGTTCGGTGCTGCGCGGATGCGGCTCGCCGGTCTCGCGATGCACGAACAGCGCGATCGGCACGCCCCAGGTGCGCTGGCGCGAGATCGTCCAGTCGGGACGTCCCTCGACCATGCCGGCGATGCGCGCCTTGCCCCATTCGGGATACCACTTGACGGTCTCGATCGCAGCCAGCGCATCGCGGCGCAGGCTGGCCTGCTCCATCGAGATGAACCATTGCGGCGTCGCCCGGAACGCGACCGGGGTTTTGTGCCGCCAGCAATGCGGATAGCTGTGCTCGAGCCTGGCGAACGCCAGCAGCGCGCCGCTGTCGCGCAGCACCTCGACGATGATGTCGTTGGCCTTCCAGATGTGCTGGCCCGCCAGCACGACGTCGCCGGCCGGCGGCGTCGATGGCAGGTAGACGCCGCGACCATCGACCGGATTGATCTGCGCGGCGGTGTACTGATCGACCAGTCCGTACTGCTTGCTGACCGCGTAGTCCTCCTGACCATGGCCGGGCGCGGTATGCACCGCACCGGTGCCGTCCTCGTCGGACACGTGGTCGCCCAGGATCACCGGGATGTCGCGGTTGTCGTAGAAGGGATGCGCCAGCACGATGTGCTCCAGCACCTCGCCCCTGGCACGGCCGAGGATCCTGACCTCGTCGACGCCATAGCGCGCGAGCGCCTTGGCCGCCAGCGCTTCGGCCAGCACCAGCCAGCGCGCGCGACCATCGCGCGCGGGGCCTTCGACCAGCACGTAGTCGATCTCCGCGCCCAGCGACACCGCCAGCGACGCCGGCAGGGTCCACGGGGTCGTCGTCCAGATCGGGATCGCGACGTCGACGTCCTCGCCGACTTCGACGCCGAACTTGCGCGTCACCGCCAGCGGACTGCGCGCCAGGTAGGCGACGTCGATGGCCGGCGACACCTTGTCGTGGTATTCGATCTCGGCCTCGGCCAGCGCCGAGCCGCAATCGAAGCACCAGTACACCGGCTTGACGCCGCGCGTCAGGTGGCCGTTGTCGATGACCTTGGCCAGTGCGCGGATCTCGTCGGCCTCGAAGCGGAAGTCCAGCGTCTTGTACGGGTTGTCCCAGTCGCCGATGACGCCCAGGCGCTTGAAATCCTTGCGCTGGATGTCGATCTGCGCCTGCGCGTATTCGCGACACTTCTGCCGGAACTCCACCGCATCGAGCTTGGTGCCGACCTTGCCGTACTTCTTCTCGATCGCGATCTCGATCGGCAGGCCATGGCAGTCCCAGCCTGGGATGTAGGGTGCATCGAAGCCATCGACGGTGCGCGAGCGCACGATGATGTCCTTCAGGATCTTGTTGACCGCGTGACCGAGGTGGATCGTGCCGTTCGCATAGGGCGGACCATCATGCAGCACGAACTGCGGGCGCCCCTTGGCATGGTCGCGCAACTGCGCGTAGAGACCGTCCTGCTCCCAGCGCTCCAGGATGCCCGGCTCGCGCTTGGGCAGGTCGCCGCGCATCGGGAACTCGGTCGACGGCAACAGGATCGTGGATTTGTAGCGGTTGGTGTCGGAACTCACGCGCAGGCCTGTATGGGTTGTTGCTGCAGGAGATGACGCGCACGCGCGGCATCGAGGTCCATCTGCGCGACCAGGGTCGACAGATCCGGGAATTTCTCTTCATCGCGCAACCGCGCGACGAATTCGACGCTGATCCGGCGGCCGTAGAGGTCGCCTTCGAAATCGAACAGGTGCGCTTCCAGCAGCGGCTCGACGCCACCGACGGTCGGCCGTGTGCCGAAGCTCGACACCGAGGCCAACGGCTGCGCCGCGATGCCATGCACGCGCGTGGCGTAGATGCCGCGCAGCGCCGGCACCTTGCCGCCGAAACGCAGGTTGGCGGTCGGGTAGCCCAGGGTGCGGCCGAGCTGCTGCCCGTGCACGACCCGTCCCGAGATTGCATAGGGCTGGCCGAGCAGGCGCGTCGCGGTGGCGAAGTCGCCATCGACCAGGGCCTTGCGGATGCGCGTACTCGACACGCGCTCGCCGTCGAGCAGTTGCGGCTCGATCTGGCCGGCCACGAAGCCATGCACAGCGCCGGCGGCCTGCAGCGTCGCCAGGTCGCCGCCACGGCGGTGGCCGAAACGGAACTCGGGGCCGACCCAGACTTCGCGGGCCGACAGCCGCTGCACCAGCACCGCGTCGATGAACGCCTGCGCGTCCATGGCCGCCATGCGCGCGTCGAAACGCAGCAGGCCGACGACATCGGCGCCCAGCCCGGCCAGCCCTTCGAACTTGGCGCGCGGCAACTGCAGGCGCGGCGGTGGCGCCGCGGTGGCGAAGAACTCGCGCGGTAGCGGCTCGAAGCTCAGCGCGACCGCTGCCACGCCGAGCGCGCGAGCGCGTGCCTGCGCGTGCCGCACCAGCGCTCGATGCCCCAGGTGCAGGCCGTCGAATGCGCCGATGCAGACCACACTGCCGTCGGGGCACAAAGGCCCGCCTTGGACGTCGCGGAAAAGCCTGCTCATAAGAACCGGCAAGTATAACGACCCGTTCGCCGGAGATGCCCGCCGCGTGCATGCGCGCCGCAACCCTGGGCCACCGAGCCGCCAGACGCGACGCCGCGGAGATCAGTCATCGCGATGTCGAGCGGTGCCGCCCCGCGCGCCACTCTGCCCGCTGCCCTGCCCACCGGCCCGCTCAATGGCGCAGGTGCCTCGGGCGCAGGCCGGTCGCCAGGATCGTCGCCGCATAGGCCAGCCCGCCGGCGCCGATCACCAGCACCAGCCAGCCGATGCGGTGGGTGGCGCCATGGATGTCGGTCCATTCGCCGATCCAGGCGTGCAGCCCCAGCACCACCGCGCTCATCGCCAAGCAGCCGGCCAGCAAGCGCAACAGGAAGGCCGCCCAGCCGGCCTGCGGCTGGTAGATGCCCGCGCGACGCAGGTAGCGCCACAGCAACCAGGCATTGAAGATGCCGGCCAGCGCGGTCGCCAGCGCGATGCCGCCATGCGCGCCGGGGGTGTCGTTGAGCCACAGCGGCGTGGTCAGGCCGATCGTCAGCACGATGTTGGCGACCACGGTCAGGATCGCCGCGCGCATCGGCGTACGCGTGTCCTGGCGCGAATAGAACGCAGGCGACAGCACCTTGCTGAGCATGAAGGCCGGCACGCCGATGCTCATCGCCGACAGGCTGACCGCGGCCATGCGGGTGTCGAGCGCGGTGAACTTGCCGTAGTTGTAGACCGTCGCGGTGATCGGCTCGGCCAGCAGCAGCAGGCCGAGTCCGGCCGGCACGCCCGCCAGCAGCGACATCCGCAGGCCCCAGTCCAGCGACTGGCTGTAGCCGTCGCTGTCCTTGGCCGCGAACCGCCGCGACAGGTGCGGCAGGATCACCGTGCCCAGCGCGACGCCGAACAGGCCCAGCGGGAACTCGATCAGGCGGTCGGAGTAGTACAGCCAGTCCTGGCTGCCATCGGCCAGCAACGAGGCGAAGGCGGTGCCGACCAGCAGGTTGACCTGGGCGACCGACGACGAGAACAGCGTGGGCAGCATCAGCTTGCCGACGCGCCGGACCTCGGCATTGCCCAGCCCGAGCCGCAGGCGCGGACGCAGGCCGTAACGCCCCAGCACCGGCCACAGCAGCAGCAACTGCAGCGCACCGGCGGCCAGGACGCCCCAGGCCAGGCCCACCGGCGGGATCTCGAAGCGTGGCGCCAGCCACAGCATCGCCGCGATCAGGGTCAGGTTGTGCAGCACCGGAGTGAAGGCCGGCAGCGCGAACCGCCCGAGGCTGTTCAGGATCGACGCCGCCAGCGACATCATCGAGATGAACAGCAGGTACGGGAATGTGATCCGCAGCATCTGCGAGGTCAGCGCGTACTTCTCCGGGTCGTCGACGACGGCACCGGGCATGAACAGCGCCGCGATCGCCGGGGCCAGCAGCACGCCGGCACCGCAGACCAGCAGCACCACCGCGCACAGGGTGCCGGCCATGTGGTCGACGAAGGCTTTCAGCGCGGCCTTGTCGCCGCGCTCCTTGATCTCGTTGAGCACCGGCACGAAGGCCATCGACATCGAGCCCTCGGCGAACACCCGGCGCAGGAAGTTGGGGATCCGGTAGGCGACGATGAACGCGCTCATCGCCCCGCCGGTGCCGAACAGGGTGGCCTGCAGCATGTCGCGGGCGAAGCCGGCGATCCGCGACAGCAGCGTCATCGCGCTGAAGATCGCGCTCGAGCGCAGCAGCCCCGGGCGCTTGGGCGGCGGCGGCGGCGGGACCGGCGAGTCGCCGCCATTGGCGGCCGGATCGACGGCCGCAGCGGGCGGTCCGGGCTGTCCGGACGGGTCCTGGGGCGGGCGAACCGTCACTGGGAGGCCTCCGAACGGGGTTTGTTGACGCAAGCTATTGAATCGGCCATAATTTCCCGCTTGATTTCCCCAGATCGACGCATCTGCCGGATCAACACCTTTCCACCTACCCCAGTTTCCAGGATTCCATCGTGGCCAACATCAAGTCCGCAAAGAAGCGCGCCAAGCAGACCGTCGTGCGCAACCAGCGCAACAACAGTCAGCGTTCGATGCTGCGCACTGCCGTCAAGAAAGTCATCAAGGCACTCGATGCCAACGATGCTGGCGCCGCGCAGGAAGCATTCAACTCCGCACAGCCGATCCTCGATCGCCTGAGCGCGCGTGGCCTGATCCACCGCAACAAGGCCGCTCGCCACAAGAGCCGCCTGACCGCGCGCATCAAGGCGCTGAAGGTCGCGGCCTGATTTTACGAACGGGCCTGACACCGTCAGGCCTGCTCGCAGGCAGCACGCTTCACGCAGAAACCCGGCTCCGGCCGGGTTTTTTGTTGCCTGCGCGTTGTCGTCGGCGACGGCGTTGAACGCAGGCGCGGCAGCGCGGCCTGCATGCACGCCATTGGCAGGTGACCGTGACAGACCCCGACGTGCTTGCGGCGCGTGCATGCGCGCGCGCCGACGCCGCACATATGCTGGGACGCTCATCGTCGTACGCACTGCCGGGACGGACTCAGGCCGCGCCACCGCCGGCACCCGTACCGGTCCCCGCCTCGTAGGCGGCTTCCTCGGCGGCTTCGCGGGCATCGCGCGCCATCGCATCCAGATGCGCCTGCACCTTCAGCATGACGTCGCGGGTGCCGTCGTGGGCCAGGCCTGAAATGATGAACCACGGCGCTTCCCAGCCCAGCCGTTCGATGATGTCGTCGGCCAGCGCGCGGGCATCGTCGACCGGCAGCAGGTCGGCCTTGTTCAACAGCAGCCAGCGCGGCTTCTCGAGCAGGCCTGCGTCGAACTTGCCGAGCTCGCGCTCGATGGTGCGGATCTGCTCGACCGCGTCGCTGCCATCCAGCGGCTCGATCTCGACCAGGTGCAGCAGCAGGCTGGTGCGCTGGATATGGCGCAGGAACAACGCGCCCAGGCCGATGCCATCGGCCGCGCCCTCGATCAGGCCCGGGATGTCGGCGATGACGAAGCTGCGATGCGGCTCCGCGCTGACCACGCCGAGGTTGGGATACAGGGTCGTGAACGGATAGTCGGCGACCTTCGGCGTCGCCGCCGACACCGCGCGGATCAGCGTGCTCTTGCCGGCGTTCGGGAAGCCCAGCAGGCCGACGTCGGCCAGCAGCTTGAGCTCCAGCTTCAGCGTGCGCTGCTCGCCATCGGTGCCGGTGGTGAACTGGCGCGGCGTGCGGTTGGTCGAGCTCTTGAAATGCATGTTGCCCAGACCGCCCTTGCCGCCCTGCGCAACCAGCAGGCGCTGGCCGTGGTCGGTCAGGTCGCCGATGACCTCATCGGTGTCGACGTTGTGGATCACCGTGCCGACCGGCACCGTGATGACGACATCGGTACCGCCCTTGCCGTAGGCCTGGCGGCCCATGCCGTTCTCGCCACGCTGGGCACGGAACATCTTGTCGTGGCGGAAATCCACCAGCGTGTTGAGGTTCTCGTCGGCCTGCAGCCAGACGTTGCCGCCATCGCCGCCGTCGCCGCCGTCGGGACCACCGAGCGGGATGAACTTCTCGCGACGGAAGCCCACGCAGCCATTGCCGCCGTTGCCAGCGATCACGGTGATTTCTGCTTCGTCGACGAGTTTCATGGGGATGCCGGAATTGAGGAATGGAAAGAGTGGATCAGGGCCGCGGGACCATCCGGGAGGATCAGTCTAGCGACGTCCTGCCGGGCTGCACGCATGCTGGGCGCTCACGCGTGCCATGTCGGCAAAGTGCGGCCGCTTCAGCGGCCTTGAAACGAAAAGCCCCGCACATGGCGGGGCCCTTCGCTGCAACGCGGCGGGAGGCTCAGGCCTCGGCCACCACGCTGACGGTACGACGCTTCTTCGGACCCTTGACGCCGAACTCGACCTTGCCGTCGACCAGCGCGAACAGCGTGTGGTCGCGACCCAGGCCAACGCCCGGACCCGGATGGAACTGGGTGCCGCGCTGGCGGACGATGATGTTGCCGGCATCGATCGCCTGGCCACCAAAGATCTTCACGCCGAGGTACTTCGGGTTGGAATCGCGGCCGTTGCGCGAGGAACCTACGCCCTTTTTATGTGCCATGACTGCGTCTCCTTACTTCTTGTCGCCACCGGCGATGCCGGTGATCTCGATTTCGGTGTAGTGCTGGCGATGTCCCTGCCGCTTCATGTGGTGCTTGCGGCGGCGGAACTTGATGATGCGCACCTTGTCGGCGCGACCATGGGCCACGACCTTCGCGGTGACCGAAGCGCCGTTGAGCGCGTCGCCAACCTTGATGCCATCGCTGTCACCAAGCAACAGGATGTTGTCGAACTTGATCTCGTTGCCGGCTTCGACTTCGAGCTTTTCGACGCGGAGCGTTTCGCCCTGCGCCACGCGGTATTGCTTACCGCCGGTGACTACGACTGCGTACATTGACCAGACTTCCTCTGTAGTTATTGTGGTCGCCTGACTGCCATCGAGGGCAGACAGGAGCGGAATTGTAGGGGATTCAGCGGCTTAGGGTCAAATCCCCCCTGCCCACGGACGACCCGGGCCTGCCGGCGCGGGAGGCACGTTCAGTTTCGGGGTCCCGATCGCCCTGGCGGGCATCCGCTGCCGGCCCGGCTGGGCGTTGAGCCGTGCGCCCGGACCGGCGTGAACCGGCGGGAATCCTCACTGCCAGCGATGCCCAAGCCCTCCTTTCGGCCCGGCCCCGGCGTGCTCCTGGGACGGCGCCGGCGTGGCCTCGGCCGCCAGTCTCATTTGCTGAGATCGGTACTGGCCAGACTGGCAATTCGGGTATTTGCCCCCAAATCCCGCGCTCGGTAGTCTGATCGATTGCCAGACCGCCTCCCCCACTCCCCCAGAATACGGACCTTGCCACGATGGCGATGGACACCATCCGCATCCGCGGTGCCCGCACGCACAACCTCAAGAACGTCGACCTCGACCTGCCGCGCGACAAGCTGATCGTCATCACCGGGCTGTCGGGCTCGGGCAAGTCGTCGCTGGCGTTCGACACCATCTACGCCGAGGGCCAGCGCCGCTACGTCGAGTCGCTGTCGGCGTATGCGCGGCAGTTCCTCAGCGTCATGGAAAAGCCCGACGTCGACCATATCGAGGGCCTGAGCCCGGCGATCTCGATCGAACAGAAATCGACGTCGCACAACCCGCGCTCGACCGTTGGCACGATCACCGAGATCTACGACTACCTGCGCCTGCTGTATGCCCGCGTCGGCAGCCCGCGCTGCCCGGACCACGGCTATCCGCTGGAGGCCCAGACCGTCAGCCAGATGGTCGACCAGGTGCTGGCGCTGGGCGACACCGACGAGGGCCGCGAGCAGCGCTGGATGCTGCTGGCGCCGGTCGTGCGCGACCGCAAGGGCGAGCATGCGCAGGTCTTCGAGCAACTGCGCGCGCAGGGTTACGTGCGCGTGCGCGTCGACGGCGTGCTGCACGAGATCGATGCGGTGCCGCCGCTGGCGCTGCGCCAGAAACACACCATCGAGGCGGTGATCGACCGCTTCAAGGTCCGCGAGGACCTGAAGCAGCGCCTGGCCGAGTCGTTCGAGACCGCGCTGAAGCTCGGCGACGGCATGGCCTCGGTGCAGGCCATCGACAACGATGCGATCGCGCCGCAGCTGTTCTCGTCCAAATACAGCTGCCCGGTCTGCGACTACGCGCTGCCGGAACTGGAACCGCGCCTGTTCTCGTTCAACTCGCCGGTCGGCGCCTGTCCCACTTGCGACGGCCTCGGCGTCAGCCAGTTCTTCGATCCCGGTCGCGTCGTCGTGCATCCGGAACTGTCGCTGTCGGCCGGTGCGGTGCGCGGCTGGGACCGCCGCAACGCCTATTACTTCCAGTTGATCCAGTCGCTGGCCAAACACTACGGCTTCAACGTCGACAGCCACTGGCAGGACCTGCCGGAAGCGTCGCGCCAGGCCGTGCTGTACGGCAGCGGCAACGAACTGATCAACTTCACCTACATCACCGACGCCGGCGGCCGCACGCAGCGCAAGCACAAGTTCGAAGGCATCGTGCCCAACCTGGAGCGTCGCTACCGCGAGACCGAATCCTCGGCGGTGCGCGAGGAGTTGAGCAAGTACATCAGCGAGCAGCCCTGCCCCGACTGCGGCGGTGCGCGCCTGAACAGGTCTGCGCGCAACGTCTTCGTCGCCGAGCGTGCGCTGTCGTCGATCGTCGTGCTGCCGATCGACGAGGCGCTGTCGTTCTTCGGCAAGATGGAGCTGCCGGGCTGGCGCGGCGAAGTGGCCAGCAAGATCGTCAAGGAAATCCGCGAACGGCTGAACTTCCTCGTCGACGTCGGCCTCGATTACCTGACGCTGGAACGCAAGGCCGATTCGCTGTCGGGCGGCGAGGCCCAGCGCATCCGCCTGGCCTCGCAGATCGGCGCCGGCCTGGTCGGCGTGATGTACGTGCTCGACGAACCCTCGATCGGCCTGCACCAGCGCGACAACGAGCGTCTGCTCGGCACACTGACCCGGCTGCGCGACCTCGGCAATACCGTCATCGTCGTCGAGCACGACGAGGACGCGATCCGGCTGGCCGACCATATCGTCGACATCGGTCCCGGCGCAGGCGTGCATGGCGGCGAAGTCGTCGGCGAAGGCGATTACGCGGCGATCCTCGCGTCGCCGCGCTCGGTGACCGGCCAGTTCCTCAGCGGCAAGCGCGCCATCGAGGTCCCCGCCCGCCGCCACAAGCCCAATCCGAAGCTGCAGCTGAAATTGCGCGGCGCTTCGGGCAACAACCTGAAGAACGTCGACCTGACGATCTCCACCGGCCTGCTGACCGCGATCACCGGCGTGTCAGGCTCGGGCAAGTCGACGCTGATCAACGACACCCTGCATGCACTGGCCGCCAACGAGATCAACGGCGCCTCGCACAAGCCGGCTGCCTATCGCGAAGTGACCGGCCTGGACCTGTTCGACAAGGTCGTCGACATCGACCAGTCGCCGATCGGCCGCACACCGCGCAGCAATCCGGCGACCTATACCGGCCTGTTCACGCCGTTGCGCGAACTGTTCGCCCAGGTGCCGGAGGCGCGCGCGCGCGGCTACTCGCCGGGCCGCTTCAGCTTCAACGTGCGCGGCGGCCGTTGCGAGGCCTGCCAGGGCGACGGCCTGATCAAGGTCGAGATGCACTTCCTGCCCGACGTCTACGTGCCCTGCGACGTCTGCCACGGTAAGCGCTACAACCGCGAGACGCTGGAGATCCTCTACAAGGGCTATAGCATCCACGACGTGCTGGAGATGACGGTCGAGGACGCGCTGCCGCTGTTCGAACCGCTGCCAGCGATCGCGCGCAAGCTCGAGACCCTGGTCGACGTCGGCCTGAGCTACATCAAGCTCGGGCAGCCGGCGACCACGCTGTCGGGCGGCGAGGCGCAGCGCGTCAAGCTGTCCAAGGAACTGTCGCGCCGCGATACCGGGCGCACGCTGTACATCCTCGACGAGCCCACCACCGGCCTGCACTTCCACGACATCGAGCACCTGCTCAGCGTGCTGCACAAGCTGCGCGACGATGGCAATACCGTGGTCGTCATCGAGCACAACCTCGACGTCATCAAGACCGCCGACTGGGTCATCGACCTTGGGCCGGAGGGTGGCCATCGCGGCGGCCAGATCATCGCCGAGGGCACGCCCGAGGACGTCGCGGCGATGCCGCAATCGCATACCGGCCAGTTCCTGGCGCGGATGCTCGGGACCAGCGCCGGCAAGACCGATCCGGCGACCACCATCGCAAGCAAGGCGCAGCCGGCGCCGAAGCCCTTCGTGTCCGCGAGCCGGGCCGCCGCGAAACCTGCTGCCAAAACGGCTGCAAAACCTGCTGCAAAGCCAGCTGCCAAACCCGTCGCCAAGGCGGCAACGAAGACCACGGCCAAGCCCGCCGCCAAGAAGACCACCCGCAGGAAGGCCTCCGCATGAGCCTGGACAATTTCAAGACGCTGTTCCGCATGCCGATCGAACTGCGCTGGCGCGACCTGGATGCGTTCAACCACGTCAACAACTCCAACTTCATGACCTACCTGGAGGAGGCGCGGATCCGCTGGTTCGATTCGCTGGGCGAGGCCTGGGTCACCGACGACTACGCGCCGCTGCTGGCGGCGGTGCAGATGAACTACCGGGTGCCGATTCCGTATCCGTCCAGCATCGTCGTCGAGCTGTACTCCGAGCGCGTCGGCAACAGCAGCGTGACCGTCGGCCATCGCATCGTCAGCGACGACGGCCGCATCGTGCATGCCGACGGCCATGTCGTGATGGTCTGGATCGACCGCGCCAACGGACGGCCGACGCCGCTGCCGGACTCGGTGCGCAACGCCGCCACGGTCTGATCCACCCGGCACCTGATCTACGCGGCTCCTGATCGCCTGCGGGCAACCGCCGACGCGTGTCAGTCCGCAGGTTCGCCGCCGCGCACCAGGCTCAGGTGGCGGGCAGACGGCACCGGTTTGCCGTTGTGCAGGCCATGGCGAAGCATCAGCCGATACAACGTGACCCGCGAGATGCCGAGCTCCTCCGCCGTCGCGGCCAGCTGGTGATTGTTGCGCAGCAGGGCGTGTTCGATCGCCGCGATCTCGCCCTCGCGCCGCGCCAGGTCCAGCGTGCGCGTTTCCGTCGGCAGCTGCTCGTCCAGGCGCAGGTCCTGGGCAGTGATGTAGTGACTGTCGGCCATGATCATCGCCTCGCGCACGCGGTTGATCAGCTCGCGCACATTGCCGGGCCAGTCGTACTGGTGCAGCGCGCGCAACGCGCACGGCGAGAACCCCTTGAAGCGGAACCGCCCCTCGCGCGCATGCCGCTCCAGCGCATGCCGCGCGATCAGCACGATGTCGCCGCCACGCTCGCGCAGCGCCGGCAGGTGCAGTTCGATGACGCGCAGGCGGTGGTAGAGATCGACACGGAAGCGGCCTTCGGCGACCGCCTGCTTCAACTCGACATGGGTCGCCGAGATGATCCGCGCATCCACCGGGATCGGCGTCTGTCCGCCGAGACGTTCGATGGTGCCCTGCTCCAGGAACCGCAACAGCGAGGCCTGCGAGTCCATCGGCAGGTCGGCGATCTCGTCGAGGAACAGCGTGCCGCGATGCGCAAGCTCGACCCGCCCCAGCTTGCGCTGCACTGCGCCGGTGAACGCGCCGCGCTCGTAGCCGAACAGTTCGGACTGCATCAGGCTGTGCGGGATCGCGCCGCAGTTGATCGCCACGAACGGCATCGCGCTGCGTGTCGAGCGTCGATGGATCGCCGCGGCGGCCAGTTCCTTGCCGGTGCCGGTTTCGCCCGACAGGAACACCGGCGCATCGCAGGACGCCGCCTTGCACAGGCGATTGCCGAGCAAGCGCATCGCCGGGCTCTGGCCGACCACGCCTTCGATCGGCAGCCCCTCGCCGGTCTGCGACGCCGCCGCGGGCGACAGCGACAGCATGCCCAGCGCATGCCCCAGGACGTTGCCCAGCAGCACGCTGCCGCAGGGAAAGGTCACGTAGTCGTGGCAGTAGTCATGGACCAGGCTGCGCATCCATTCGGACTCCAGTTGCTCGGGGCGGATGCCGGCCACCCAGGCGATCCGACGCGATCCCAGCAGTTCGCCCAGGGCCTGCGTCGGCGACGTCGCGTGCGGTGCATGCGCATCCGTCGAGACCAGGTCGAGCAGTCCGGTGAACAGGCCCGGCTCGTGCGCCAGCCATGCGGAGACCTCGGCCACCGTGTGGAAATGATGGATCCGCCACCCCGCCATCGCGAGTTCGCCATCGAGTGGCGCCATTCCCTCGCGTCCCGTGAGCGTGAGATGGATCACCTCTCGCGATCCAAGACATGCCGGCATACAAGTTCTCCTTGTACCCGCCCCCTCAGGCCACATGCGTTCGTCGATACAGACTCTACTCAACGCGACAGGGCGTGGCCAGCGGACACTCGGACGGCGATACCAGGGCACGGCGATGCGCTCCGGAAGATGAATAGGCAAGGGCGTCGAAGAGCGCCGTAGGCGTGGCGCCCGCCCCGTCGCAGCGGCACGCTTGTTCGCTTGGCCGCCGGGCCGTGTGCGGTCCACGGCAACGCGCGCGTCGATCGCGGTCTGGAGGTGGCGGCGCCGAACGGTACGGCGTGCTGCGGAGCACGCCAGTGCATGCCGGTGCGAGCCAGTCCGCGCCGTTCAGAACAGGATCGGCATGCGCACCGCCAGCGACACGTCCGGCGTATCACGGGTGACGCCGACACCAAGCGCGACATTGAGGCTGGTGCGGTCGCTGACGCGGTAGGAGCCACCGAGCACCAGCGTGCCCAGCATCACGCGTACGGCGCCGGGCGCATCCTCGCCGTTCTGTTTGGTGCGATCGACCAGGTTGTGGTCGTAGCCGAAACTCAATGCGGCGCGTTCGTTCAATGCCAGTCCCATACCGAAGTTGAAACCGATGATGTCGCCGGCATCGATCTCGCCGATCAGTTCGGTCGTGGTCTGAGGGTATCCTTCCGGCGCGCCGCTCAACACCGTGCGCGAGACATCCTTGCGGGCGAAGTTGTGCAGGTAGCTGAGGCTGCCGAAAAACACCACCGGATCGGAGGCGTACAGCCAGGTGATGCCCGGCTGCAACGCCGCGAATCCGCTGCCGGTGGGCAGTTCCAGCGGCAGGCCGGTGCCGGTGGCATTGGCGACGCAACGGGTCACGCAGTCGGTGACGACGTTGAACAGGTCCTTGCCGGTGCGGCTCTTGTAACGCATCCACAGCACGTAGAACGGTTTGTCGAAGCCATCGTGGTTGAGCTGGTAGCGCGCGGCGACCTCGACATCGCCAAGGCCATGGCCGTCGGCGTTGAAGACCTTGTCCTGTGCCGACCCGGTGAAGATCTCGCGGCTGACGGTATCGCTGTCCATGTACGAGAACGGCGCCTTGACCTCGAGCTCGAAGCGCCGGCTGACGCCATAACGTGCGGTCAATGCCGCCGTCAGGCTGGTGGTCTTGACCTGGCGGACATCGATCAGGCCGATCAGGATCGCCGGGATCACCGTGTAGCCGACCAGTGCGACGCGATCGTTGGATGAATAGCCGAACTGCATCGAGGGTTCCAGCACGAACCTGCCCTTGGCCGTCAGCACGCCGGGCTGGTCGAAGATCTGTGCGACTTCCGGCGGTCGCGTGGCTTCTTCCGGCGGTTGCCCGACCGGCATCGTGCGCGTCGCCTGGCCGTCGTCGGCAGGCGTGGCGTCCGCGGGCGCGATATCGGCAAGAGCGACCTGCTGCCGCGTCGCCGGCCATTGATCGCCTGCCAGGCGCGACTGCGACGGCACCGGTCGTGAGCTGATCGCAGCCGGCGCGATCGCCGTCATCGCCGCACCCACCGACATCGGCAGGTTCTGTTGCAGTGCCGTGCTCGACGCACCACGTGCCCGCAGCTCTTCCAGTTGCTGGTTGCGGACGCGGTATTCGAGCGCTTCCAGATGCTGCTGCTGGCGCGCGACCAGGGCCTTGAGGTCGTCGATGTGGCGATCCTGTGCGGCCAGCCGGGATTCGAGCTGGTGCAGCCGTTGCGCTTCGCCATCGACGGGGGTCGCGGTGTCGCCGCTGACGGTCGACTGCGCCTGCGCCGCATCCGCGAGGGTCAATGCAAGTGCGATGGTCATCGCGATCGCCAGGCCGTTGGCCAGCGGCCGGCGTCGCCTGCCATGTTGGAGCGTCCTGCGCATGCCTGTCTCCCTGTTCCCATATTTGTTTTCCGGATGCCTGCGCGCGTCAGCCATCCCGCGTCGCATGCCCACGTCACCCACTCGCGTCACTTTCCCGCTGCACCGATCCCGCATCCCTGTCCTTCATGTCATCGCCGCTTGTTTCATACCCTTCGACACAGCACACGACACGTCGCTGCGGTACCCGTTCCGCTGTCGACTACAGACCACCCACCGCTGCCGGTACGGTGGCGCGCATGGCTTCGCCGCCGCGCAGCGCCTGCAACATGCCCAGGGTGCCGACGCTGACATCCAGCGAGGTCTGTACGCGGATCTGCTGGCCGTCGAGCGTGTTCTGGATCACCAGCCCCGCCACGTCCGCGCGCATCGTGTTGCCGGCGCCGATCTGGACCAGCTGCGTCTCGGACAACCGCGCCAGCTGCTTCGCTTCATCGGCAGTGATGTAGCGCAGGTCCGCGACCTGCACGCGCAGCGCGGCGACCAGCTCGCCATTGACGTAGGCCAGCCGCTCGAAGCCGAAGGCCACCTGCAGGCCCGACGCCAGCACCATGCCGCCGCGCTGATCGGCCAGCCGCGCGGGATCCATCGCAATCCAGTCCGGCGCCAGCGGCCTTGCATGGCGCTCCTGCGCCTGCAGCGCCGTTGAGGTGGCCATGCCGGCGATCAGCACGACCACGGCCGCCATGGCGGCCGTGGGCCGGCGTGCGTCCCTGCGGGGCGCCCTGGACCCTGCGCCGTCGTTGTGGGCACGCCCACACTGCGACCTCCTCCGTCCCTGCCCGGTCTTCATCAGATGTCTCCCGGTCCACGCCGCGGCATCACGATGTCCTGCAGTCCCTGGCGCGATACGCCCAGCTGCAGCGGCGCCGATGGCGCCGAGCGCCAGTCCCGCGTCTGGTTGAAGCTGGCCAGTTCGCGCTTGTTGTGCACGACGAACAGCACCTTGTTGTCCCACAGGCCGTCGAAATCCACGCGCGGGATCGCACGTGCGCCACGCGCGGGGTCGCCGACCAGCACCCGCCCATTGCGCATGCCGCGCACGACCACGAAATGGCGGTAGCCGCGCTCGTTGATAAGCACGATCGCAGGCAGCCCTTCTTCCAGCAGCTTGTCCAGCGGCAACTGGAAGCCGTCGGCGACGAACCCCTGCGACTGCAGATAGCGACGCATGTCGAGCAGCGAGAAGCCTTGCTGGCGGATCTTCTGCTGGTCTCCGCCCGCGTACATCTGGCGGAAGACCTCGGCCTCGGTGACCGGATGCCCGTACTGGTAGGTCAGCAGGGTCGCGATCGCCGCCGAACCACAACTGAAATCGTATTGCTGGCGGATCGTCGCGCGGAACCTGGCCTCCTTGAGGCTGGTGACCCGCACCGAGTAACCGCCGCCATGCGGGATGCGCAGCTCCAGCGTGCCCGCCGCTGCCGGCGCCGTCGCACAGGCGCACAGGGCCGCGACCACGAGGCCTGCGAGGTGCGCGATGGCGGTGCGGGCGTTCATGCCTCAGCGTCCCGGGTCGACGAACTGCACGTTGATCGCGGTGCCGTTCTGGATCAGCACGTTCGATCCGCTGTTCTGGATCACCGTCGAGATCCCGCTGGCATTGGCGAAGGCGCCATCGTCGATCTGGTTGAAACCGGAGATGACCCCGTTCGCGCTGTTGTTGCCGACCGTTCCCTGGTTGTCGACGACGACGGCAACGCTGGCCTCGCCGCCACGCAGTCGCGCCAGCGCATCGGTATCGATGGCCGCGCCCCACGTTGTTGCCGATGAATCCGTCGATGCCGTCGTGCGTGCGAGCGCTTGCGGAGGCGGCGGCGACGCCTGCCCGGCTGCAAGCCCCGGGAATGACACGCCACACAGCGCTGCGATGACCATCGCGGTGAACAGCCATCGCGCCGCGCTGGATCGGGCCTGACTTGATCGTGCATCCATGACGTTCTCCTGTTGCCGCTTGCCTGCGCCTTCAACCTGTCCTGGCTGACCGAAACCGCCTCGCGGCACGCTGTCGTGCCGCGAAGCGGAACGGGATCGTGTTACTGCCCGACGTTGAGGTTCGCCTGTACGGTCACGCCCTGCTGGATCAGGGACGCGGCGCCGCTGTTCTGCGCAACGACCATGATGCCGGCGGCGGCATTGGCCGTTCCGTTCATCGCATTGGACATGTTGAAATCACCGGCATCGGCGTAGGCCGTGCCACCGTTGCCACCGGTTCCGCCATTGCCTGCAGCTCCACCGGCGCCCGCGCCGCCCGCGGCGTCGCCGCCGGTGCCGCTGCCGCCCATGCCGCCTGCACCGGCCATCGCCGAGGCATCGCCGCTGCTGCCGTCATTGGTGCTCGACGCTGCGCCACCGGTCGATGCGACATCGCCTGTCGCGGTCGCGGTTCCGGTCGCATTGCTGTCGACGGTCGCGTCGCCCGCGCCGCGTTCGCGGCTGCGTGTGCGTGCGTCCGCAGGTGCGCTGGCACCCGACCAGCCTTCCGCGCCGGTCCAGCTGCCGCTGCCCGAGTCGCCATCGCGTGCGCTGCCGGCAACACCGTCGCCACCATCGCCGCCACCGCCACCGGCTGCGGATCCGGCCACCGCCAGTCCACCGATGCCATGGCCGCCATCGCCACCGCTGCCGCCCCTGCCGCCACCGGCGTTACCGGTGTTGGAGGCGATGTTGCCCAGGCCATAGACGGCGTTGCCGGTCACGACGGCATTCAACTCCGTCCGGGCGACGGCCGAACTGTTGTTGAAGCTGTTGGACAGCGTCGCGGTCGCGGTGCTGTTGTTGTCTGCGGCGGCACTGCCGAGCCCGGACGCCAGCGCCTGGGTGGTGTTGTCGCGGTTGCTGCCGCGGGTGGAATTGTTGTCGCCGGCTCCCGCCTCGGTCTGGTCCTGGGCGCTGACGTGTCCGGACGCGCCGAGTGCGAGCAGCACGGCGACGGCGATGATGCTGTGTCGAGTACGCATGGTCTTGCTCCTTGAAAGGTGGATTGCGTCGCGGCACCCGGAACAGGCGACAACGGCGGCGCAGACCAACCAACGCAAGGGTGATGCCAACCGACCTACGGCCATCGCAATGCACTGAATCTGCTGATGTTTTTTGCACCCTGGGCGCGCACCGACGCCGCTCTGCACGGCGATGGCGGCGAAAACGCCACGCAAACGTTTCATGCTTGAAACATCGCACCCGCCACGCCGCTGGACGCCCCCAGCGTGATCCACGTAAGCGATTGATCGGGCAGCGGATCCGTCCGTTGCATCGGACGCAGGGCATCGATCAGGGCTGAACGCCGCGGGGCGTTCCGGGGCGTGCGAGGCGCCTGCTCCGCAACGGATGCGCGCCGGGCAGCGCTTATGATGAGCCCTCCTTCCGGAGGCCCCGTCCCGATGCCAGCACTCGTCGACACCCTGCGCCATGGCGACATCGCCGAACTGCGACTGGCCCGACCGCCGGTCAATGCGCTCGATCCTTCCCTGTGCGCGGCGCTGGTCGACGCGGTCCGCGAGGCCGTCGATGCCGGGGCGCAGGGCGTGATCCTGTCGGGCGGAAGCAAGGTGTTCTCGGCCGGCCTCGACGTGCCGTACCTGCTGTCGCTGGGCGAGGATCGCGAGGCCCTGCGGGCGGCATGGCGCGGCTTCTTCGAAGCGGCGCAGGCGCTGGCGCAGAGTCCGGTCCCGGTGGTCGCGGCAATCACCGGGCACGCGCCCGCAGGCGGCTGCGTGCTGGCCCTGTGCTGCGACTATCGGATCATGGCCGAAGGCGCGTTCACGATCGGCCTCAACGAGACCCAGGTCGGGCTGGTCGCACCGGACGGCATCCAGCACCTGCTGGCGCGCGTGGTCGGTCGCCATCGTGCCGAGCGCCTGCTGGTCGCCGGCGAGATGGTCGCATCAGGACGCGCCCTGCAACTCGGGCTGGTCGATGAGCTGGCCGATGCGCAACAGGTGCAGCCGCGCGCCCTGGCCTGGTTGCAGGCGCTGCTGCAGTTGCCGCGTCGCCCGATGCTGAAAACGCGTGCGATCGCGCGTGCCGACCTGATCGCCGCGCTGGCGCCATCGCGCATCGACATCGATCAGTTCATCGCCGACTGGCAGGATCCGGACACGCAGCAGGCCTTGCGTGCCTTGCTGGCCAAGCTGGGCAAGTAACTGTTGCGGACTCGCGGTTCGCGCGCCTCCGCGTTTCCGCGTTTCCCCCGCCAACGCGCCGCGCTGCGGCCGCCAGGATTCGGAGCAGCTACGGCAGGTCGGCGCTGCCGTCACCAGTCGCGATCGGCCGCGACGGATCCGAAATCCAGCCGCTCCACGAGCCCGGATACAAGCGCGCGTCCTCGTAACCGGCATGCGCCATCGCCAGCAGCTGATGGCAGGCGGTGACGCCGGAACCGCACATCACCACGGTGTCTCCTGCAGCGCGTCCCGCGAGCAGCGCATCGAAGGCTTCCCGCAACTGCTGCGGCGACTTGAAGCGTCCTTCGCTGAGGTTCTGCGGATACGGACGGTTGACCGCACCGGGCACGTGGCCGGCCACCTTGTCGATCGGTTCGACCTCGCCACGGAAACGCTCGCCGGCACGCGCATCGACCAGCAGGCCGCCTGCGGCGACGTGTGCCTGTACAGCATCGGCGTCGAGCAACGCGGCCGGTGCCGTCGCCAGCGGATACGGCGTGGGCGACGCGATCGCCGCGGGGGGCGTGGTCTCGACCGACAGTCCCAGCGCCGTCCAGCGCGCCCAGCCGCCATCGAGCACCGCGGCCCGGCGATGTCCCAGCCAGCGCAGCAGCGCCCACAACCGCGACGCGAACGCGCCATCGCCATCGTCGTAAGCCACCACCTGTTTGCCTGGCGCAATGCCCAGCGCACCGAGGCGCTGCGCCAGTGGCGTGGCGTCCGGCCACGGATGCCGGCCCTGCCCCTTCTTGCCGTGGTCGGACAGGTCGCGATCCAGGTGCGCGTAGCGGGCGCCGGGCAGATGGGCGCTGCGCCATGCCGCTTCGCCAGAATCGGGTGCCATCAACGAGAAGCGGCAGTCGACGACGACCAAGTCCTCGCGGTGCGGCGGCGCTTCCAGCAAGCCCGCCAGCGTCTGCGCATCGACCAGCGCACGCCAGTCCGGCGATGCGATGCTGTCGTCCTGCTTGTCCGTGTCCGCGCTCATCGCACCTGCTCCAGTCGTTGTCGAAGGTTCAACAGGATCGAGGCGGTTGCGCCCCAGATCCGTTGGCCTGGCGCATCCGGCCAGGTCTTGAATTCAAGCACGTGGCGCACGCGGCCACCGAAACTGATGTCGACGCGCGCAAGGTTGTCCGGGTCGAGCAGGAACGCGAGCGGTACCTCGAACACATCGGCCACCTCGCCCGGCTCGGGAACGGCGACGAAATCCGGATCGAGCTCGGCCACCACCGGCATGACCCGGTAGCCGGTGATCGTCGCCAGCGGATCGAGATAGCCCAGCGGCAGCGCCTGTCGCGGCTGCAGGCCGATCTCCTCATTGGCTTCGCGCAGGGCAGCCGCCAGTGCATCGGCATCGCCGGGGTCGCGCCGACCGCCGGGAAAACTGACCTGGCCTGCGTGTTGTCGCAGCGCATCGGTGCGCCGTGTCAGCAGCACCCGCGTCCCGCCCGCGCGCGGCACCAGTCCGACCAGCACCGCGGCATCGCGCGGCACCACGCCGGGCACCAGCAGGCCATCGAGTTCCTCATGGTTCCAGCCCGCGCCCGTCGGCGCCGCATCGAGCGGATACAAGGCGCGACGCAGGGTCGCAGGCCAAGGCATCAGGGGATCAGTCGCGGGTTCTGAGTGCTTCACGTTCGGGCAGCACGGATTCCATCAGGCGCAGGCGCTCATCATCGCCCATCTGCGGCCATCGTGCGATTTCCGCACTGGTGCGGTGGCAACCCATGCAGAGGCTGTCCTCGTCGAGCATGCACACGCCGATGCAGGGACTGAGCACGGCGCGGAAAGTGGACGTCATCGGGCAGACCTGCGGGACATGGCGACGTGTACGGCCCCGGCATGCCCGGCACCAAAAAAAGCGCCGGCGAGTCCGCCGGCGCTGGATGCTTCACGACCGTCCGGCATTGCCGGCAGTCGCTCGAGCGGTGTGACTTACTTGACGCTGACGAGCTTGACGTCGAACACCACGGCCTGGTTGGCCATGCGGCCCGCCTGGATGGTGGTGCCGTAGGCCTTGTCGCCCGGGAGCACGATTTCCCAACGCGCACCGGCCGGCATCTGCAGCAGCGCTTCGCGCAGGCCCACCAGCGGAATCTGGCTGACCTTCAGCGTGATCGGACCGGCCTGCTGGCCTTCCTGCGGCTGCGAGGTGTCGACCAGCACGGTGCCGTCGGGCAGCGAGCCCTTGTAGTTCAGCTGCACGTCGCTGTTCTGGGTCGGCTTGGCGCCGCTGCCGTTCTCGACGACGCGGTACTGGACGCCGCCCGGCAGGGCCTGCACGCCGGCCTTGGCGCGGTTGGCCGCCAGGAACGTGTCGCTGCTGGTCTTGTTGGCCGCGGCAAGCTTGGCGAACTCTTCCTGCATCTTCGCCTGCTGGCGCTGCTGCATGCCTTCGACCGACGCGCGCAGCTGTTCCACCGGCACGGCCGGCTGCTTCTGTGCGTAGGCGTCCTGGATGGCCTTGATGACGGTGGCCACGTCGACGGCTTCGCCGCGCGAGCTCAATTCGGCAAGTTCGACACCGGTGTTGAAACCGATGGCATAGCTCAACTTGCCCTTCTCAGAGGTGATGTCCTGGGCCATGGCGGTGCCGCCGACCAAGGTCAATGCCGCGAGACTGGCGGCAAGCAAACGCAACTTCATGGAAACTCCGGGGTTGATCGTGAGTGAATGTACGACGCTTGTACGGCAAGGGGTCCGCGCGTCCTGCGACGGTCGTGCCGCCCCACATGGACGCGCTAGGATAGCGGTCGCTGGGCTTAACCGCCACTGACGCCCCCGTACTGACCCGCAAGGCCCCGGCAAGTTCCGTTCAGCCCCCCACCGGCCTTCCCCAACCCAGACAGAACCAGGCTCCATGACCGATTCCCCGCTGCTGATTGCCGACGATGGCGCCGTGCGCCGCATTACCGTGAACCGCCCGGACAAGCTGAACGCGCTCAACGCGGCCACCCTCCAGGCCCTGCACGAGGCCTTCGACGACGCCGCCGACGACGACCGGATCCGCGTCGTCATCCTGACCGGTGCCGGCCCCAAGGCCTTCGTGGCGGGTGCCGACATCGCCGAAATGTCCGGCCTGAGCCCGGTCCAGGGCCGCGAGTTCTCGCTGCGCGGGACCCGGATGATGCGCCGCATCGAACGCATGCCCAAGCCGGTGATCGCGATGATCAACGGCTTCGCGCTGGGCGGCGGGCTGGAGCTGGCGATGAGTTGCCACCTGCGCATCGCCTCGGAGACCGCCAAGGTCGGCCAGCCGGAAATCAACCTCGGCCTGATCCCGGGCTTTGGCGGCACCCAGCGCCTGGGCCGCCTGGCCGGCCGCGCCGCCGCGCTGGAGCTGTGCCTGACCGGCACGCCGATCGACGCCCGCCGGGCCCTGCAGTTGGGCATCGTCAATGACGTCGTCGCCGCCGACGCGCTGGAAGCGCGGACGCTGGCCCTGGCCGCGCAGCTGGCCGCCGCGGCGCCGCTGGCGCTGCGCGGGATCCTGGACTGCATCCAGGTTGGCGGCGAGACCAGCATCGAGGAAGGACTGGAATACGAAGCCGCCCAGTTCGGCCTGGTGTTCTCGACCGCCGACATGCGCGAAGGCACCAGCGCGTTCCTCGAACGCCGCAAGCCGGATTTCAGGAACCACTAGCGCCCCGCATGACCCGGAAGCCCACCGCCACCGGACCCGAGAGCGGACACGACAGCCCCGCACCGGATGCGGCGCTGTTGTTGCGCCTGGTCCGCGACGACCGCATCGACGACGCGATCGAGGCCGGGCTGATGCGCGATCCGCCTGCGTCGCCGGACACCGCCATCGATGCCGACGGTGCCCGACTGCTGGCCGACACGCGCCTGCGCCTGCAACGGGCCTGGGAGGCACGCGAACGCCACCGTGCGCGTGCCGCGCGACTGGCACGCCGAGCGGCCGAACGCGATGCGCGCCGCGTCCGCCCGCCGGAGGCGACCGCCGACGCGCCGCCGGACTCCACCACCACCGCTGCGCCGGTCACGACGAACGCGGCGCACGTGACCACCGCGCCGACGTCGTCACTGCCGACCGGCGCCGCCGCGATCCTTGCGCGCGCCAAGGCCAAGGCCGCGGCCCGCGGCACGCCGCCCTGACACGCTCGCCTGACATGACCAGATCGACCACGCCGACCACAGCCGTCGCCCGACGCAGCCGCACGCTGAAACCCGACGAGATCGAGGAGCTGTTCGCACGCCTGTCCGAACTCGATCCCGAACCGACGACCGAACTCGAATACGCCTCACCGTTCGAACTGCTGATCGCCGTGATCCTGTCCGCGCAGGCGACCGACGTCGGCGTCAACAAGGCCACGCGACGCCTGTATCCGGTCGCGAACACGCCGCAGGCGATCCTCGACCTCGGCGAGGAGGGCCTCAAGCGCTACATCTCGACGATCGGCCTGTTCAATGCTAAGACCAAGAACGTCATCGCCGCCTGCCGGATCCTGGTCGACGCGCATGGCGGCGAGGTGCCGCGCACGCGCGACGCGCTGGAAGCGCTGCCCGGCGTCGGCCGCAAGACCGCCAACGTCGTGCTCAACACGGTCTTCGGGGAACCCACGATCGCGGTCGACACGCACATTTTCCGCGTCTCGAACCGGATCGGCCTGGCCCCCGGCAAGGACGTGCGTGCGGTCGAAGACAGGCTGATGAAGGTGATCCCGCCCAGGTACCTGCTCGGCGCGCATCACTGGCTGATCCTGCATGGACGTTACGTCTGCAAGGCACGCAAGCCCGACTGCCCGCGCTGCGTGATCCGCGACCTGTGCCGGTTCAAGGACAAGACGCCCGGGCCCGCCGAACCCTAGGCGTCGCTATCCGGCCGAGGGGCGCCGGCAGATCGGCCATGCCGACCTGCCGGAAAGCGATCAGGTCGCCAACGCCGGTCAGAGCGCCTCGTCGATGAAGGGCTTGCGCGGCAGCTTTTCATCGCGCATCGCCGCGTGGTACGCGAACGAGGCGATGATCGCGGCGGCCTGCTTCAGGTCCTCAGGCACGATGTGGTCGTAGGTATCCAGGTGCGTGTGGTGGACGTTGGTGAAATAGTCCGCCGGATCCTGCACGAACTGGAAGCCCGGCAGGCCGACGCGGTTGAACGCGACGTGGTCGGTGCCGCCGGTGTTGCGCGTGGTCACGATGGTCGCGCCGACATCGTTGAACGGCTCCAGCCAGGCCTTGAAGATCGGCACCATGGCGTGGTTTTCCTGCGCGTAGATGCCGCGGATGCGGCCGGTGCCGTTGTCGAAATTGAAGTACGCGGCGAAACGGTCGTAGTCGCGCTTGCGCTGCAGCGGGCCGGTCACGCGCTGGTAGGCGCGCGGCAACAGCTTCTCCGCGGGATCGGTTGCCGGCGGCCGGTCGGCCAGGTGCTGCGCAATGTAGCCGGCCGATCCATTGAGCCCCTGCTCCTCGCCGCCCCACAGCGCGACCCGGATCGTGCGCTTGGGCTTGACGCCCAGCGTCTTCAGGATGCGCATGGCCTCCATCATCACCACGACGCCCGCGCCATTGTCGGCGGCACCGGTGCCGGTATGCCAGGAATCGAGATGGGCACCGATCAACACCACTTCGTCGGCCTTGGGGCCGGAGCCCGGAATCTCGGCGAAGGTGCTGGTCGCCGGCAGGTCGTCCTCGCTGGTGAAACGCGCATCGACATTGATGCGCAGGCGGATGTCCTGCTTGCGCTCGACCGCGCGCACCAGCTGGTTGTAGTGCTCGGCCGCGACCACCAGCTCCGGCACGCCGGCAGACTCGCCGGCCTTGCGCGAGCCACCGCCCATCGCGCGGATGATGCCGTTGTCCCAGCTGCTGATCGACAACGTCGCCATCACGCCTTCGCCGACCAGGAATTCGTTGAGCGCCTTGGTCAGTGCCTGCCGCTTGCGATACTCCTCGAGACGCTTCTCCTCGCTGTTGCTGGCCACGTCCGCGGCGATCGGGAACGTCTGCAACTCGCCGAGTTCGGCCTCGCTGTAGCGCGTGAAATCGGTCTTGTCGCCGGGCTTGTAGGCGCGCGCCTCTTCGAGCAGCACGATCTTCCCGCGCAGCTTGCCCCTGTGCTTCTCGATGTCGGCGATGTCCTTGAACGACGCCAGCACCACCTCGCCTTCCACCGGCCCATCGGTACCGGGCGTCCAGGCCTTCGGCAGCGCGTGGATCGGCAGTTCGCGCGGCGACAGCATCTCGACGCGCGAGGAGCGGAACTCCCAGCCGCGCCCGAACGCCGGGTCGTAGACCTCGTCATGCACGTTCGACAGGCCCCAGCCCGACAGCTTGGCGCGCGCCCATTCGCTGGAGCGCACATACGCCGGCGAATTGGTCAGTCGCGGGCCGATGGTCTCGGTCAGCTCCTTGAGGTTCTCGGCCGCCTGCGAGCGATTGAACGCTTCGCTGCGGATCCGGTTGACTACATCCAGGTCGACCCGCTCGACCGATTGCGCGCCTGCGGTGGCAGGCGCCAGCACCGCCAGCGCAAGCATGGCCTGCAACAGGCAAGAACGCAACGAAGTCTTCAGGCCCAGGCCCAGGCCCGGCGCCGGTACGCGATACAGTGAGGCGACGTTCGCCGCGTGCTTGCTATCAGGCATGTTCAATGAAATTCCGGTCGTGGAAAAAAGCGAACGGCCATCATCGATGGCCGTCCGGGTCTGCCCACGACGCCGTGCGTCGCGAGCCTGCTGCGCAATCCCTATCGTTCAATAGTCGTAGCTGATCGTCAAGCGTGCATAACGCGGGGTCTGGTACGCCAACGGCGCCGCGAACAGCGGATGCGGCGAACCCGGCGAGATTTCCGAGCGTGCATTCAAGTACGTCGCCGACTGTTCGTTGCTGATATTGAAGATGTTGAGGTTGATCGCCAGCTTGCCATCGGCGAAGCGCGGCTTGTACGAGACGCCGACATCCAGCTGCCGGACCCACGGCAGCCGACCATGGCTGCCCGGCGATGCCGGCTCGCCCTGGAAGCAGTGGTACGACCCACCGTATCCGACCGGATCGGGATTCTGCCCGGGGTTGTAGATGTAGGTCGATCCCGCCAGCGGATAGTTGTCGCCGCAGTAGTAACCGAGCACCTGCTTGGGTGCGCCGGCGACAAGGCTGAGGTTGCCGGACACGCCCCACTCCGGGGTCAACTGGTAGAAGCCGTAGGCCTTCAACGCATGCCGGTGATCGTTGGACTGGTCGCCGTTGTAGAACTCCATCAATGACGGGTGGTCCCAGGTCTGGGTGGTCGCGGTGTAGTTCTGTCCCTGGTTGATGCCCACGGTTTCGCCGTTGCCGCGATACAGGTCGGAACGCATCTGCCCTTCGGTGGTGCCGCGGCTGTGCGACCAGGTGTAGTTGAGTCGGGTATACCAGCTGCCGTCGAACGGACGCTCCAGCGTGAACTCGACCGCCGAGTACTTGCGCTTGAGCTCGGGGAAGCCAAGCTGCTCGTTGGTCAAGGTGATGGAGTGCAGTTCGCCATCGGTGCCCAGCAGGCGGAAGGTATTGGTCTGCCCGGCGTTGAACAGGATGCTGGCCGAGCTCTGCTGGCTGATGGTGACGCCCTGCGCCGCCGCAGCCGCGCGGATCGCCGGCAGGTTGGTCTTGGTGTCGTCGATCGCGGACTGCAGGATGCGGTGGGTGCCGCGCACGCCGGCCAGCCAGCCGTTGCCGAGCAGTTTGCTGAAACCGAGGATGAACTCGTCCTGGTGTTCGCCCTCCAGTCCCTCGGGCGCGATGGTGCGGTAGTCGCGCGGGTGCCCGAAGTTCTCGTTGGCCGACACCGGCGGCGCCAGCTGTGCGGCAAGGATCGGCGAGCCGTCGGCATTGATGCCGCTGTAGGTGTAGTAGGTGCTGGTATTGCGGCTGGAATTGGACAGTCCGCCTGGGGCCAGCGGCAGGCCCAGGTAATAGCGGCCGAGGTTGCCGTACACCTTCAGGCTGGAATCGCCATGGACGTCCCAGCTGAAGCCCAGGCGCGGCGACCACTGGTTGTCGACGTCGATGACGGTCTGGCCGAGATCGTTGTAGTTGATGAACTCGTCGTTGCGGATCCCCAGCGACAGCAACACGTTGTCGCTGACCTGCCAGCGGTCCTCGATGTACCAGGCATTCTGTTCGGCCTTGTACGAGCTCAGGCTGTAGGCGCTGGTCTGGATGACGTAGTACCCCTGGGCGCCGAACGCATAGCCGACGGGGCTGGGCACGCCGATCGTGCCGTCCTCGCGCGACGCGCCGCTGAGCAGTGCGGTCGGATCGGGATTGGTCGTGCGGCCATAGTTCCAGGCGTAGCCCGGACCGGACGTGCGCGATCCCTGGTTGTAGGCACGCAGTTCCTGGTTGTCGATGCCGAAATCGATGCTGTGGTCGCCGACCGACCAGTTGAGGTTCAGGCGCAGGTTGTCCTTCTCGTACTTGCGTCCCGGGTCGCTGATGGTGGCAACTGTCTGTGCGCTGCCGATCTGGGCGCCGCCGGTGTAGGCGGGATTCTGGTTCTGCAGGCCGCTGATCGAGGTCAGGCCGTCATTGTAGGTCGGGTTCTGGTTGTAGTTCGGAGACTCCTGCCGGCCGTACAGCGCACTCAGCGTCAGTGCGTCGCTGAGGTAGCCGGTGTACTTGAGGCTCAGCAGTTCGTGTCCGGTTTCGATATCGTTGTCGGCCGCGCGGAAGGTGGTCGTTTCGCGCGTATTGAAGTTGTAGTTGTAGATGTCGCCATCGGCCTTGTGCTTGTCCGACGCACCGGTGAACTCCAGCAGGTGGTTGTCGGTGATGAACCAGTCGAGCTTGGCGTACCAGCGCGGCCCCCTGTAGGTGTAGTCGACATACGGCGCACCGGCATCCTCGACGGTGTTGAGGCGCTTGCCGTCGGTCCTGGAGAATTCGCCGGCGACGAAGAAGAACAGCTTGTCAGGCACGATCGGGCCGCCGACGTAGGCGCTGTAGGTGGTGCGATCGGCCTCGTTCTCGCTGTTCGGTCGATACAGTGCGCCGGCCACTGGATTGGCGATCTGCCCCGGATCGGAATAGTAAAGATCGGTTTCCTTGGCCCGCAGCGACTGCGGCTCCCAGACCACGGCGCCGCCGAACGTCCAATCGTTGCTGCCACGACGACCCACTTGATTGATGACGCCACCGTTGGAGCGCCCGTACTGCGCGCCATAGCCGCCGGTGAAGACTTCCTGCTGGTCGATGGCGCCATAGGGCAGCGTCAGGCCGCCGAGGTTGCGATAGGGATCGGTGGTGTTGAAGCCGTTGAGGTAATAGGCGTTTTCCGAGGCTGCCGAGCCACCGAAGCTCGGCAACGAGCCACCGGTGCCGCCGGTGCCGACGAAGGAGCCGCTGTTATTGACGACGCCCGGCGCCAGCAGCGCGATGGCTTCGGCGGTCCGGCCCAGCGGCAACTGAGCCAGTTGCTCGGCAGTGATGACGGTGCGCGAGTCGACGCTGCCGACATCGATATTGGCAACGCGGGTGCCGGTCACGCTGACCGAATCGAGCGTCTGCACGCCCCCGGCCACGAACGACACTTCGGTGCCTGCGCCGACGATGATCGACACGTTCTCGCGGGTGTCGACCGGGCGTCCGGCCTCCCTGACGGTGATGCGGTAGCTGCCGAGCGGCAGGTTGCCGAGCGAGTAGCGTCCGCGTGCGTCGATCTGCACTTCGCGACTGAAGCCGCTGTTGTTCTCGACCAGGACGGTCTTGCCCTGCGCATCGGCGACGGTGCCGAAGACGCTGCCGGTGGTGGATTGCGCAAACGCGCCGCCGCTCCCCAGCAGCAGAGCCAGTGCCAATGCATGGCCAAGCGGATGACGCAGGAGAGAGGATCGTGTCGGGACTGCGGAGGATCCGTGACGGATCCGCATGCTGCCGGTGTGCCGGGTGCTGGACTGGGTGCTGCTCATTGCGATGTGGCCCCTCGAAGGTCTGGTTGCGGAAGAAAGTCGTCTGCCGCCAGTCCCTCGCTCTCTTCGGAGCGTCCCCAACTGGCCACTGGAGTGTCATCGCGCGGTCACGACGCCGTGAAATGGCGATCGCTCCACAGCTGATGAACCCCGGCCAATAGGTCGGCCCGGCCTTTGCCGGCACAATGCGGCCACAGCCCGCCTTCCGCTGCCCTGCTCCCGCAGCCAGCACCCCACCCTTTTCCGCGCCCTGGAGTCCCTGATGACGTCGAAGTTCCTGCTTGCCGGCCTGACCGTCGCCGTGCTGTCCGTGCTGTCGCCCAACCCCGTGTTCGCCGCGCAGGACAACGCAGTGCCGCAACGCGCGCGCGACCTGCACCAGCGCATCCTGACGCTGGACAGCCATCTCGATACGCCGTCGTTCTTCAGTCGCAAGGACTGGGACATCCTCGACCGCCACGACCATGCCAACGGTGGCAGCCAGGTCGATTACCCACGCCTGGTCGAAGGCGGCCTCGATGGCGGTCTGTGGGTGATCTTCACGCCGCAGCGTGGACGCACGCCGGCCGACGACCGCGTCGCGCGCGACCATGGCCTGACGCGGCTGGTCGAGATCCGGGAACTGGTCGCGGCGCATCCCGACAAATTCGAGCTCGCGCTGACGGCCGACGATGCACCGCGCATCAAGCAGGCCGGCAAGCGCGTGGTCTACATCAGCATCGAGAATGCGTCTCCGCTGAGCGCGGATCCTTCGTTGCTGGAGGCGTACCACAAGCTCGGTGTCCGCGTGCTTGGCCTGGTGCATACGTCCAACAACGACTTCGCGGATTCGTCCAATACGCCGCCGGAATGGAACGGGCTAAGCCCGAAGGGGCGTGCGTTGGTCGCAGACGCGAATCGCCTGGGCATCGTACTGGACCAGTCGCATGCGTCCGACGCGGTGTTCGATCAACTGCTGGAACTGTCGAAAGCACCCATCATCCTGAGCCACACTGGCGCCGACGCGGTGCATGCGCATCCGCGCAACATCGACGATGCGCGCATTCGCAAGCTGGCACAGAAAGGTGGCGTGATCCTGGTGAATTCGCTGGGCAGCTATCTGATTGACACGGGCGCAACGCCGGCCTACCAGCAGGAGATCCGGGCGCTGTACGAGCAGTTTGGAGGCCGGGCGAACCTGAAACAGGAGGACTACGCTGCCTTCAATCGCCAGCGCGCTGAACTCGAGCGCAAGCACAACATCCGCAAGGCGACGATCGAGGACTACTTCGCGCACATCCTGCACATCCTCAAGGTCGCGGGCCCCGAGCATGTCGGTTTTGGTGCGGACTGGGACGGCGGTGGTGGCGTCGAGGGCCTGGAAGACATTTCGCTGCTGCCGAAAATCACGGCGCGCCTGCTGCAGGAGGGCTATACGGAGCAGCAGATCGAGGCGATCTGGAGCGGCAACCTGCTGCGGGTGATCCGGCAGGCACAGGCTTTGGCCGAACCGGCGGCGACCACCGCCGCGCGTTGATGGTCTCCCAGCCCTGAGGACTGGACACATGCCGGCGCCGCACTCCTGACGCTCGCGGCAGTGGCGGGTCGGGCGGAGGCTGCGACAAGCACGCCATGGATGGTGTGCGCTCGAGTCAGGGCAGGATGCCTTGACCGAGGGAAGAGCAGCCGCAGCCCGACACGCCGCTGCAAGCCCGAAGCCACTGAACCACTGAACCACCATCAGCGATGGTGCCGACACCCCACAGTGCAACAAACAAAAAAGGCCCGCGACATCCGTCGCGGGCCCTTCTTCATTCCATCTGGCCCGATATCGCCGGGCTTGTAGCCAGTTAGAAGCTGAACTGCGTGCGCAGCGCGTACTGGGCGGTCTTGTCGCCCGTCAGCTCGTTGTCGCCCTGGATATAGTTGAACATGAAACGCAGCGACGGATTGACATAGTAGTTCATGCCCAGGATCCAGCTCGTCGCCTCGCGATCCGTCAGGTCCTTGTTCTCGATGAAATCGTAACGCGCCGTCAGTTCCCACAGGCCACGATCGCCGACCTTCGGCGAAGCGAAGATACCGTTGCTGCTCTTGTAGGCCTTGTGACCGCCATTGAGCAACCAGCTGCCCTGCAGGTACCACGTGGTGACGTCCTGGTCGACGCCGCTCGGCTGGCCGAACGTCGAGTTCGCGTACTCGCCCTGGAAGAACAGCGGGCCGAACGAGCCTGCAGCTTCCAGACCGTACGCGCTGACCGTGTTGCGGCTGCCGGCCGTGGTCGTGGCGATCGTCAGTGCCGGACCGCGACGGCCTGCATAGTTGGCCGTGGCGGCAAGATCGCCCGAACCCAGGTTCACGTTCTCGTGGCTGGCCCAGCCGCCGAAGTGCAGCGTGCTGGTTTCAGTATTGATCGGAGCGAAGGTCACACGACCCGCCGCACCCACGCCCTCGTTGCGGGTACCGGCGGCACCGCGCAGATTGAACACCGAGAAGCCGGCCGTGTAGTTGGTGTCGGCGCGCAGGTAGCCCACGCCCTGCTGGAACTGGCGGCCGCTGAACAGGCCGGTCGCCGACGAGAACGGACGCTCCATCATCAGGATCTCGTTGGAGCTGGTCAGCTCTTCCATCGAACGGTAAGGCTTGAAGTGACCGATGGTGAACTTGCCACCCAGCGCGGACTTGGCGATGTAGGCATCGCGCAGGCCGTCAAGGTTACTGCCGCCGGCGAAGTCCTGCTCCACCTTGTATTCCCAACCGTAGGCCTTGCCCTGCAGGGTCAGGCGAGCGCGGCGGAACTCCGTCGTGCCGGTGGTCGCGGCGATATCGCGATCGAAGGCATACGTGTCGAAGTGGATGCGGCCACCGAGCGACACTTCGAACTTCTTGTCGGCCGAGGTGATCTTGAAGCCACCCTTGGTGTCGACCACCGGGCTGGTCGTCGCGATCTTGTCCAGGTTTTCCTGGGTCCCGATGTTGATGTCGGACTGCGCATCCGTACGCACTTCCAGCTCGGCCACCTTGGCCTGCAACGAGGCCAGCTGCGCCTTCAGTTCGGCGAGCTCACGGTCGTTCGCTGATGCGGAGAAGCTGACGGTACCGGCCGCAATGGCGATTGCGACAGCCAGTGATGAATAACGCATGCTCTGATTTCCCGATGATTGAAGGTCGTGATGCCGACGTCAGGCGGGGAGCATTCCGGAGTTCCGGTGCAGTGCCACCCGCTGGCAACGGACACAGCGTGCGGGTGTCATTTGACAGTCACATGTTGAACACATGACAAAACGATGACAGCCCGACCCGGGAGCGGCGGCCGGGCCGTATCGGCCACCCTCAGTAGCGCAGCAGACGGGCCAGGAAATCGCGTGCGCGCGGCGTGCGCGCGGCGGTATCGTCGAAGAAGGATTCGCTGGCGACATCCTCCAGGATGCGCCCGTGGTCCATGAAGACGACGCGGTCGGAAACCTTGCGCGCGAATCCCATTTCATGGGTCACGCACATCATCGTCATGCCGTCCTGCGCAAGGCCGACCATGACATCGAGCACCTCGCCGACCATTTCCGGATCCAGCGACGAGGTCGGCTCATCGAACAGCATCACCAGCGGATCCATCGACAACGCGCGGGCGATCGCGACACGCTGCTGCTGGCCGCCCGACAACTGCGCCGGCCGCTTGTCCCGCTGCGCCTGCAGGCCGACCCGTGCGAGGTAGCCGACGCCGCGTTCGCGTGCCTCTTCCGGACGGCGCCCCAGCACGCGGGTCTGCGCCAGCGTCAGGTTGTCGATGACCGACAGGTGCGGGAACAGCTCGAAATGCTGGAACACCATGCCCACGCGCGCGCGCAGGCGCGACAGGTCGGTGCCGCGTGCGGAGGTATCCACACCATCGACAACCACCCGCCCCTGCTGGATCGACTCCAGTGCATTGACCGTCTTGATCAACGTCGACTTGCCGGAGCCCGAAGGACCACAGACCACGACCACCTCACCGCGCGCCACGCGCGTCGAGCAGTCGTCGAGCACCTTGAAGTCGCCATACCATTTGCTGACATGCTCGATCCCGATGACCACGGGCGGCGCCCCTGGCGCCTGATCCGCCGCCTGATCCGCCGCCGGGCCTGTCGGGGCCTGCACGCCCCGCTCCGCATCGCGCCCCGCATGACGCTCCACGCGCTCCACCTCCAACGCCACTGCCACGTGCGCCCTTGCATCCGTTGTGTCGACCCGCACCCGCGTCATTGCCGCACCCTCGCCTGCTCCACTGAATCCGCACCCTGCCATCGTCGCGCATGGCGGTTGGCCAGCAGCTCCAGCGTTGCGCACAGCACGTAATAGACCGCCACCGCGAACAGGAAGATCTCGGTCGGGTGCACCATGACGCGGTTGCTGACCTGGGTGGCGACGAACGACAGCTCCGCCACCCCGATCACGTAGGCCAGCGAGGTGTCCTTGACCAGCGCGATCCACTGGTTGACGAACGACGGCAGCATCATCGGCAAGGCCTGCGGCAGGATCACCAGCCGCAACACCTGCACGCGCGTCAACCCCAGCGCCGCACCGGCCTGCCATTGCCCTGACGGCAGGCTGCGGATGCCGGCGTCGACCGAATGCGCGAGGTACGCGCCGCCGACCAGTGACAGCGCGACCATCACCGTCGTCACCGCGGGCACATCGATGCCGAGCAGCAGGGGCAGCAGGAAGTAGATCCAGAAGATCAGCATCACCACCGGGATCGCGCGCCCCAGACCCAGCACCAGCAGGCAGGCCGCGCGCCATGGCCCGCGCAGCAGCGACAGCGCGATGCCGCCGGACAGCCCGAGGACGCCCGATGCCAGCGCCGAGACCACGCTCAACACCAGCGTCAGCGCCAGTCCACCCGGGCCCGCATGCGGCCAGCCGCCGATCAGGAAATAGACCAGGTTGTCGCTGATGACCGAGAAGTCCATGCCTCAGCCCGCCACGGCCGTGGAGGATGCGGCGCCATGCCGCCGGCGTGTCGCGACCTGGCCGATCACCTCGATCACCGCGGCGAGCAACACGTACAGAGCGGTAGCCACCGCGAAGACCTGGAAAGCCTGGAAGGTCTGGGATTCAACCTGGCGCGCGGCATACGACAACTCGGCCACACCGATCGCCATCGCCAGCGATGAATTCTTGACGATGTTCATGACCTGCCCGAGCAACGGCGGGAACGCGTTGTGCACGGCCTGCGGCAGCACCACGTGGCGCCAGACCTGCAGCGGTCGCAGGCCAAGCGCCGAGGCGGCGACGACCTGCCCGGCCGGGACGCCACGCACGCCGGCCCTGAATTCCTCGGCGATGAATGCCGCGCTGTACAACGTCAGGCCGACGAAGCCGGCCAGGTACTCGAACGGTGGCCAGCGCAGGCCGAACAGCCACAGGTCCCAGTGATGCGGCGCGTTGAGCCATGGCTTCCAGGCCTCCGGCAGCCAGGCGCTGACGCCGAAGTACCAGAAGAACAGCTGCACCAGCAGCGGCGTGTTGCGGAACACGGACAGCCACGCGCGCACAGGCCGCGACCACCAGGCCTTCGACGAGATCCGCGCGATGCACAGCGCGAAGCCGACCGGCATCGCCGCCAGCACAACCAGCAGCGACAGCGCGACGGTGACCGCGAACCCCTGCCACAACCACTGCAGGTAGACGGGATCGAGCCCGTGCTCAAACATGACGACTATCCATCAGTGGACGTGCGACCCCGCCTCGCCTGCGCCGTCACCACGCCGGCCCTTTGACAGACGGGGCGTATGGCGCCGGTCCGCTCCGGCAAGCCTCAGTCCGCGCCGCCGATGCGATGCAGGCGCGGCAGCGGCGTCTTCGATGCCGGCCCGAACCAGGTGTCGTGGATCGCCTGCGCCTTGCCGCTGGCTTCCAGCGCCAGCAGGCTCTCGTCGACGAAGGCCTTCAGCGCGGCCTCGCCCTTGGGAATGCCGACGCCGATGCGGTCGTCGGAAATCGAAAACGCCGGAATCTCATAGTCCTGCCGGTCGGGCACGTTCGCCAGCAGGCCGACCAGCTTGGGGCCATCCTGGCTGATCGCCTGCACGTTGCCGTTGCGCAAGGCGGTGAACGCGAACGGCGTGTCGTCGTAGGCCACCAGCGTGGCCTGCGGGTACTGCTCGCGCAGCACGATCTCGTTGACCGTGCCCTTGTCGACGCCGATCCGCAGGCCGTCCAGTTGCTGCGGCGACGACAGCACGCCCTTGCGGGCCAGGAACTGGGTGCCGGACGCGAAGTACGGAAGACTGAAGTCGATCTGCTTCGCGCGCTCCGGGGTGATGGTGAAGTTGGCCAGCACCAGGTCGACCTTGCCGGTCAGCAGCAGCGGCACGCGATTGGCCGGATTGGTCGGCACCACCTCCAGCTTCACCTGCAGCCGGTCGGCCAGCGCCTGGGCGACGTCGACGTCGAGCCCGGCGATCCGGCGCGTCTGCGGGTCGACGAAGCCGAACGGCGGATTGCCATCGAAGGCCGCGACCCGCAGCACGCCGGCGGCGCGGATGCGCGCCAGGCGGTCCTGGCCACCGGTGGCGTCCGGACTGCCATTGAGCGCCTCGCCGGCCTCCACTGTGCCCGTCGCCGCTGCCGTCGCCGGTGCGTCGCGGCCGCAGCCGGCGACGGCCATGGCGACGATCGACAGCAACAGGGTCAGGGCGGATCGGCGGGCATTCATCGGGTGTCGTCCTTGCAGTAACAGGGGGACACGCATTCTAGGAAGCCGTCGCCACCGCGCTGATGGCGGATCGGACTGAGCTGATGACCGCGACGCCGGTGAGCGCGACGGCCTTCGCAACGACACGCGGGCGCCGGATGACGGCGTCATCAGACTGTCATGCGGGCGACCCGTCACTGTCATCGAACCGTTATGGAATGTGCAGGTCGCGACTTGCCGCGTACCTAGACCATCCCAGGAGCACCCCGTGAGTCTTCTCAAATTCCGCGTCGCCGCCACGCTGGTGGCAGCCTCGTTCGCTGCCGCCTCGTTCACCGGCACCGCCTACGCCAACGACGTCACCGGCGCCGGCGCATCGTTCGTCTACCCGGCGATCACCAAGTGGTCTGCCGACTACAAGGCCGCCAGCAACAAGCAGGTCAACTACCAGTCGATCGGTTCCGGTGGCGGCATCGCGCAGATCAAGGCCGGCACGGTCGACTTCGGCTCTTCCGATGCCCCGATGAGCCCTGAAGACCTGTCCAAGTTCGGTCTGGCGCAGTTCCCGTCGGTGATCGGCGGCGTGGTGCCGATCGTCAACGTCGAAGGCGTGGCGTCGGGCGCGATGAAGCTCGACGGCCCCACCCTGGCCAACATCTTCCTCGGCAAGATCACCAAGTGGAACGACCCGGCGATCGTCGCGCTCAACGGCGGCCTGGCCCTGCCCGACGCCAAGATCACCGTCGTGCACCGCTCGGATGGTTCGGGCACCACGTTCAACTTCGTCAACTACCTGTCCAAGGTCAGCAACGACTGGAAGACCAGCGTCGGCGAAGGCACCTCGGTCAAGTGGCCGTCGGGCATCGGCGGTAAGGGCAACGAAGGTGTCGCCGCTTACGTCAAGCAGATCAAGGGCGGCATCGGCTATGTCGAACTGTCCTACGCGCTGCAGAACCGCCTGGCCTATTCGCGCCTGAAGAATGCCGCCGGCAACTTCGTCAACCCGAGCGACGAGACCTTCTCGGCTGCCGCTGCCAGCGCCAACTGGGGCGCCTCGCGCGACTTCTTCCTGGTCATGACCAACGCCCCGGGCGACAACGCCTGGCCGATCACCGCGACCAACTTCATCCTGGTGCACAAGCAGCCGCGCAACGTCGAAGGCGCGCGCCAGACCCGTGAGTTCTTCCGCTGGGTCTATGCCAACGGCGACGACCAGGCCCGTGCGCTCGGCTACGTGCCGCTGCCGGACGCGCTGGTGCGTCAGATCGAGGCCTACTGGACGCAGAACCTGAAGTTCTGATCGGCACGCCTGCACCGGGCATGCCCTGACCGGCATGCCCTCATCGAGCCGGCCTCATCAAGACGGCCTCATGAAAGATCCATCGAGACGGTCCGATCACGTCACGCAACGCACGGCTGGCGACCACAGCAGGCGGCGCACGAATGTTTCCCTCCGGTGACAATCACTCTCCTTCACGGGCCTTCGGGCCCGTTTTTTTTCCTCCGCGATGGGGAAATGAAGGCGTGCAGGATCTCTCATGCCTGATTGCCGAAGCCGGACCGCCGATGTGGGATTTGCAGCGGCGCGCCGGGCTGCGGCTGCTCTTACCTCGGTCAGGGCATCCTGCCCTGACTCGGGCGCACGCCATCCATGGCGTGCTCGACGCAGCCTCCGCCCGACCCGCCACTGCCGCGCGCGTCAGGAGTTCGGCGTGGGTAAAGTTTCCGACGTAGCCCCCGTCGAAGACCTCGGCCTATCCCACATCAGTGCGTCGCCTCGGCCGGGGATTGCGGAGAGCGGGCCATGGATGGCCCGCGGCGGCGAGCCAGCATGGGTGAGCAGGGGTTGCTTGCGCGGCACTGCCGCGCAGCCCATGCGAACGCCCGGCGTGCTTCGCCGGGCCGGACAGGGCCGCAACAGCGGCACGGGCTGACCGAGCCGAGGAGTAATCCCTGGACGGGGCGATGCGGCTTCCGAAGCCGACAAAGCCAAGCCCTTGTTCTCAACTCAGGGAAAGACGGAGCTCAAAGCAGAAAAGCAGATTCTCTGAACCCGGACTTGCAGCAGCGTGCCGGGCTGCGGCTGCTCTTCCCTCGGTCAGGGCATCCTGCCCTGACTCGGGCGCACGCCATCCATGGCGTGCTTGGCGCAACCTCCGCCCGACCTGCCACTGCCGCGAGCGGCAGGATTGCGGTGTCGATTGGTCGTCAGCGCATGCGTCCCATCGAAGACATCGGCCCATCCGCCCTCAGTGCGTCGCCTCGACCGGGGATTGCGGAGAGCGGGCCATGGATGGCCCGCGGCGGCGAGTCAGCCGTGGGTGAGCAAGGGCTGTTTGCGCGGCACTGCCGCGCAGCCCATGCGAACGCCCGGCGTGCTTCGCCGGGCCGGACCGGGCCGCGTAGTGGCACGGGCTGACCGAGCCGAGGAGCAATTCCTGGACGGGGGCGACGCGGGCTCCGGAGCCGATGCCGCTTCGGCAACACGCGGACACCCACACAGGAGAAGAACCTTTTTCGCCGATGGCCCCGTCGCAGGCCAGCTCCTGCCGCGCTTCCGGACCCGTCATTGCGTCGCGCCGTGCCCCGGTCATCGGATTGCCCGGGGCGCTGTCATACGGTTGAAACAAAAACATCATTTCATAGCGGCACCGGCTGGCGGCTGCCAGCAACCCCTCCTGTGGAGTCATCCCATGAAGTCCAACGCGGTTCGCCTCTCCCTGCTCGCCCTCTCGTCGGCGCTGTTCGTCGCCGCCTGCAGCCAGCCCGATGGTGGCGCAGCACCCGCCGCGCAGGCACCGGAAGGCCAGGCCAGCGCGCCTGCGGCTGCCGGCAACAAGGTCGCGGCCGAGATCTCCGGCGCCGGCGCCTCGTTCATCTATCCGCTGGTCTCCAAGTGGTCGGCCGACTACAACGGCCTGACCGGCAACAAGGTCAACTACCAGTCGATCGGTTCCGGCGGCGGCATCGCGCAGATCAAGGCCGGCACGGTCGACTTCGGTTCCACCGACAAGCCGCTCGACAGCGCCGAACTCGCGGCTGCGGGCCTGGGCCAGTTCCCGTCCGCGATCGGCGGCGTGGTGCCGGTCATCAACATCGAAGGCCTGCAGGCCGGCCAGTTGAAGCTCACCGGCGCGCTGCTGGCCGACATCTTCCTCGGCAAGATCGCCACCTGGAACGACCCGGCGATCGCCGCGCTGAACCCGGGCGTCACCCTGTCCGATGCCAAGATCAGCATCGTCCACCGCTCCGACGGTTCGGGCACCACGTTCAACTTCTCCAACTACCTGTCCAAGGTCAGCCCGGACTGGAAGGCCAAGGTCGGCGAAGGCACCTCGCTGCAATGGCCGACCGGCGTGGGCGGCAAGGGCAACGAAGGCGTCGCCTCGTACGTCCAGCAGATCAAGGGCGGTATCGGTTACGTCGAACTCGCCTACGCGCTGCAGAACAACATGCCGTACGCGTCGCTGCAGAACGCCGCCGGCAACTGGGTGCAGCCCAACGACACCACGTTCGCCGCGGCCGCCGCGACCGCCGACTGGGCAAGCGCGAAGGACTTCAACCTGGTCATCACCAACGCCCCCGGCGCCGAGGCCTGGCCGATCACCGCGACCAACTTCATGCTGGTCCACAAGCAGCCCAAGGACGCCGCGCGCAGCAAGGCGACGCTGGACTTCTTCAAGTGGGCGTTCGAACAGGGCAAGCAGCAGGCGACCGAACTGCACTACGTGCCGCTGCCCGAATCCCTGGTCCAGCAGATCGAGGCCTACTGGGCCGCCGAAATCAAGTGATCCCGCATCGCGCCCGCCACCTGGCGGGCGCCGTTGCATGAAGGTCCCGGCAAGCCCGGGACCTCCGGACACCGAGACAAGCACGCCATCGCGCCGACCGCCCACAGAGCAACGAGCCTCCCGTCCGCATGAACGCCACGACCCTCCCTGCTGCACCCACCGGCCGCGACCTGCGCGATGCGCGTGCCGACCGCTGGTTCCGTTATGCCCTGACCGCCACCGTGGTCTTCGTCCTGATCGCGCTGGCCAGCGCAGCGCTGTCGATGCTGTGGGGTGGCCGCGACGCGCTGGCGTCGCAGGGATGGAGCTTCTTCTTCTCGTCGGAATGGAACCCGGTCGAAAACAAGTACGGCGCGCTGGCGCCGATCTACGGCACCATCGTCACCGCCATCATCGCGATGGTCATCGCGGTGCCGGTAAGCTTTGGCATCGCGTTCTTCCTGACCGAAGTCGCACCGCGCTGGCTGCGCGGCCCGGTCGGCACCGCCATCGAACTGCTGGCCGGTATCCCGTCGATCATCTACGGCATGTGGGGCCTTTTCGTACTGGTGCCGGTGATGACCGAGTACGTGACCCCGTGGATGAACGACCATATGGGCACGCTGCCCTTCGTCGGCGTCCTGTTCCAGGGCCCGCCGCTGGGTATCGGCATGCTGACCGCGGGCTTCGTGCTGGCGATCATGGTGATTCCCTTCATCTCGTCGGTGATGCGCGAAGTCTTCCAGACCGTGCCGACGCGGCTGAAGGAATCGGCCTACGCACTGGGCGCCACCAAGTGGGAAGTCAGCTGGGACATCGTGCTGCCGTATACGCGTTCGGCGGTCATCGGTGGCATCTTCCTCGGACTCGGCCGCGCGCTCGGCGAGACGATGGCCGTGGCCTTCGTCATCGGCAACTCCGTGCGGCTCTCCCCCTCGCTGCTGGAACCGGGCACGACGATCGCGGCCCTGATCGCCAATGACTTCGGCGAGGCCACCGACACCTACCGGTCCGCGCTGCTGCTGCTCGGCTTCGTGTTGTTCGTGGTGACCTTCGTGGTGCTGGCCATCGCCCGCTTCATGCTGATGCAACTGTCGCGCAAGGAGGGCAAGTCATGAGCACGCAAGCCATGAGCACGGCCGCATCCCAGGTCAAGACCGAGCAGGAGCTCAGGATCGCCGACCGCCTGTACGGCTTCCGCCGGCTGACCAACCTGCTGGCGATCGTGCTGGCCTGCCTGACCGCGGTGTTCGGCCTGTTCTTCCTCGGCTGGATCCTGTTCACCCTCTTCAGCAAGGCCATCGGCGGCATCAACCTGGCGCTGTTCACGCAGATGACGCCACCGCCGATGCAGGAAGGCGGCCTGCTCAACGCGTTCTTCGGCAGTGCCGTGATGTGCGGTCTGGCGATCCTGATCGGCACGCCGCTGGGCGTGGCCGCGGGCACCTGGCTGTCGGAGTACGGCCGTGCCCGCAAGGCCGGCACCGTGGTGCGCTTCGTCAACGACATCCTGTTGTCGGCACCGTCTATCGTGCTTGGCCTGTTCGTCTACACGCTGTTCGTCATGCAGACCGGCGGTCGCTTCTCGGCGTTGGCCGGTGCGATCGCGCTGGCCTTCATCGTGCTGCCGGTCGTGGTGCGCACCACCGACGAAATGCTGCAACTGGTCCCGGTGCAGATGCGCGAAGCCGCGCTGTCGCTGGGCGTGCCGCAGTGGAAGGTCATCATGCAGGTGCTGTACCGCAGCGCCTCGGCCGGCATCGTCACCGGCATCCTGCTTGCGTTGGCCAGAATCAGCGGCGAGACCGCACCGCTGCTGTTCACCGCGTTCGGCAACCAGTACTGGAACAACAACATCCTGCAGCCGATGGCCAGCGTCCCGGTGGTGATGTACCAGTACGCCGGCAGCCCCTACGAGTCCTGGCAGCAACTGGCCTGGGCCGGCGCGCTGGTGCTGACGCTGTTCGTGCTGCTGGTCAGCCTGAGCGCGCGCGCCATCCTGCTGCGCAACAAGATCTCGCACGACTGAGCCGCACCCGACTGAGCCACCTCCACGCCAGTCCCAACCTTCCGAACCCGCCATGACAAACCTCTCCCTGGACCCGGCCATGAACGACATCCAGCACGCCGCCCCATCGCAACGGATCAACGTGGCCATGCAGCAGCGCGACGTACTTGCCCCTACGCCGGTCAAGATCGCCGCGCGCAACCTGCAGTTCCACTACGACAAGTTCCATGCCCTGAAGAACATCAACCTGGAGATCCCCGAGAAGCGCGTGACCGCGCTGATCGGTCCGTCCGGTTGCGGAAAGTCGACGCTGCTGCGCATCTTCAACCGCATCTATGCGCTGTACCCGAAGATGGAAGCCTCGGGCGAGGTCATCCTCGACGGCGAGAACATCCTGTCGCCGAAGTATCCGATGAACCGCCTGCGCAGCAAGGTCGGCATGGTGTTCCAGAAGCCGGTGCCGTTCCCGATGACGATCTTCGAGAACATCGCCTACGCGATCCGCCACCACGAGAAGCTGTCCAAGAAGCAGCTCGAGCAGCGCGTCGAGGAAGCCCTGCGCCAAGGCGCGCTGTGGGACGAGGTCAAGGACAAGCTGGGGCAGAGCGCGCTCGGCCTGTCCGGCGGCCAGCAGCAACGGCTGTGTATCGCCCGCGCGGTCGCGCTGCGCCCGGAGGTGCTGCTGCTGGACGAACCCACGTCGGCGCTGGATCCGATCTCGACCAGCCGCATCGAGCAGCTGATCGAAGAACTCAAGAACAACTACACGATCGCGATCGTGACCCACAACATGCAGCAGGCGGCACGCGTGTCCGACTTCACCGCCTTCATGTACCTGGGCGACCTGATCGAGCACGACCGCACCGAAACGATCTTCTCCAACCCCTCGAAGCAGCAGACCGAGGACTACATCACCGGACGCTTCGGCTGAAGATCCAGGAAGGTCGCCGCAACGTCCCGGCTTTTCCGGTCCCGATTCCCCATTCTCCATTCCCGGCCTCAAGACCATGACCACCCAACCGCATGACCACATCGTCAAAAGCTACGACGAAGAACGCCAGCGCGTGATCGACGAGATCCTGCGCATGGGTGAAATGGCCGCTTCGCAGCTGGAGGCCGCCCTGGACGTCGTGGAACGACGCGACGACAAGGCCGCCGCGCGCATCATCGCCAATGACGAAGCCATCGACCTGCTCGAGCGCGACATCAGCCAGGACGTCATGAAGCTCGCGCTGCGCGGCCCGCTGGCACGCGACCTGCGCGAGATCCTGGCATCGCTGCGGATCGCGTCGGACATCGAGCGCATCGGCGACTACGCCGCCAACGTCGCCAAGCGCTCCAAGGCGCTGAACCTGTCGCCGCCGCTGCCGCATACCCGCGGCCTCAACGCACTGGGCCAGATCGCGGTCAGGCAGCTGCGCGACGTCCTGGTCGCCTTCCGCGACAACGACGTCGAAGCCGCGCAGCGCATCCGCAACAACGATGCCGAGGTCGACACGCTCTATACCGGCCTGTTCCGCGAGCTGCTGACCTACATGATGGAAGACGCCCGCGCGATCACCCCGTGCACGCACCTGCTGTTCATGGCCAAGAACATCGAGCGCATCGGCGACCACGCCACCAACATCGCCGAGAACGTCTGGTTCCTGGTCAACGGCGACGACAGCCTGCCCCCGCGCGACAAGCGCGACGGTACCAACAGCGTCAGCTGAAGACCCCGGACAGGCAACACCGCGTCTAGGTCAGACCTGGACCAGCGCCGGGCGTCCTCAAGCCCGGGGCAGCGTCGAACTTCCACGAAGAAAGCTCGATGCTGCCCCGGCGTTGACGCGCGGTTTTACCGGCTTTTCAGGCATTCCCGGCCTGCCCCGCTCCCGGCACGCTCGCGGCCTCTGCTAGGCTTGCGCGATGAATGACGCCGTCCACAGCCCTGCCAGTCCCCAGAACAACGCCGCAGCCGGCGGAACCACCCTGCTGACCCGGCGCTTTCGCGGTTACCTGCCGGTGGTGGTGGACGTCGAGACCGGTGGCTTCGACTGGAACAAGCACGCGCTGCTCGAGATCGCCGCGGTGCCGCTGGATGTCGACGACGACGGCCAGCTGATCCTCGGCGAATCGGCGATCGCCCACGTCGAGCCGGCACCCGGCACACTGATCGACCCGGCCTCGCTGGAAGTGACCGGCATCGACATCGACCACCCCTTCCGCTTCGCCAAGCCCGAACGCGAGGCGCTGGACCATGTCTTCGCCACCGTACGCAACGCCGTGCGCAAGCACGGCTGCCAGCGCGCGATCTTGGTCGGGCACAACGCCCATTTCGACTTGAACTTCCTCAACGCCGCGGTCGCGCGCGTGGGCCACAAGCGCAACCCCTTCCACCCGTTCAGCGTCTTCGACACCGTGACCCTCGCCGGCGTCGCCTACGGCCAGACCGTGCTCGCCCGTGCCGTGCAGGCAGCCGGCTTCGAATGGAACAGCAAGGAAGCGCACTCCGCGCTCTACGACGCCGAACAAACGGCGCGCGTGTTCTGCAGGATCGTCAACAACTGGCACCAGCCGGGGACAGCGCCGGGCTTTGCGGATGAAAACCCGGGGCTGCCGCCTGCCGAAGCGAACACGCCGCTCGCGCCGGTCTGATCGAGCGTGCGCTCTTGCCTGGCAGACCAGCTTGCGGCTTCGTCTACGCGGTCGCCAGCTTCAGGCCGATCACACCGGCCACGATCAGGCCCAGGCTGACGATGCGGCCGGCATTGGCCGGTTCGCCCAGCACCACGATGCCGACGATCGCGGTCCCGACTGCACCGATGCCGACCCAGACCGCATAGGCCGTGCCCATCGGCAGCGATTTCATCGCCACGCTCAGCAGCCCGAAGCTGACCGCCATCGCGGCCAGCGTGCCGAGGCTCGGCCACAGGCGGGTGAAGCCTTCGGTGTACTTCAGGCCGATGGCCCAGCAGATTTCGAACAGGCCCGCGAGGGCGAGAATGATCCAGGACATGACAACCTCATCTTGCGATGGGGTCGTCCCCGGATGGAATGGAGCGGCGGGGTCGTCCCCGCTTCCGATTGAACAGGCCGAACTGGGAAAACCAGGGGCCGCACCCGGCAATTATCGGGCCTGGCCGGGATGCGGGATGACCCCTGTGTAACCCGGCGCGATGTCACCCGCCGCGACGCGGACACCCATGGCGACGCGCTGGCGGCCGCCACGACCTCGCGCCAACGACTCAGGACAGCGGCGGGCGCGGTCCGTTCGGCGGCTGCGCGACCGGCTTGTGGGCGCCGCCGAGTCCCCGGGCGATGCCGTAGATGCTGATCAGGATCCAGGCGATCTGCAACAGGAAGGCCGGCAGGTTGAACTTGCCCAGCACCAGCGACATCGCGATGCCGACCGCGCCGAACAGGTTCAGCAGCTGGTACACCAGCCCCTTGCCGGACAGGCTGCCGACCTGCAGCAACAGGAAAGCACCCAGCACCATGAAGGTGCCGACCAGTCCAACCCAGTCATACCATTGCAGTTCCAACATCGCGGCTACCTCCTTGTCGTGTGGACGGGCTGACGATCAGCCCTGGCGCTGGCGGACCGCTTCGAACAGCGTCACGCCTGCGGCGACCGATACATTGAGACTTTCCACGCCGGGTGTCGAGCTGAGCCCGGGCATCGGAATCGACACCAGGCCATCGCAGTGCTCGCGGGTCAGCCGGCGCAGGCCGTCCGACTCGCCGCCCAACACCAGTGCGACGTTGCCACGCAGGTCCAGCCCGTACAGCGAGCCCGCCGCGTCGCCGACCAGGCCGTAGATCCAGACGCCCATCTTCTGCAGTTCGCCGAGGCAGCGCGACAGGTTGGTCACGCGCACCACCGGGATGCTGTCGGCCGCGCCGGCCGAGGTCTTGCGCACGGTCGCGTTGACCTGCACGGCCTTGTCCTTGGGGATCACCACCGCGGTCACGCCGGCCGCCGCCGCGCTGCGCAGGCAGGCGCCCAGGTTGTGGGGATCCTGCACGCCGTCGAGGACCAGCAGCAGCGCCTTGCCTTCGGCGGCTTCCACCAGGGCCTGCAGGTCGTCGTCATCCCAGGTGCGGGCGGCGGCGTAGCGCGCGACCACGCCCTGGTGGCGCAGGCCACCGGCGACGCCATCGAGCGCCTGTTGCGCGACCCTGCGCACGTCGATGTCGCGACGGCGCGCATTGCTTTCGATTTCGGTCAGGCGCGGATTCTTGCCGCCGGCTTCCATCATCACTTCGCGCACGTGCTCGGCATCGTGTTCGATGGCTGCAGCGACGGCATTGATGCCGACGATCCACTGGTTCTGTTTGCTCATTGCCTGGAGAGGGAATCTGTAAGGGGGAATGGAGGAAGGGGGATGGCGGATGCAATGCAGGATGTGAGAACCGGGGCCCGGACGATGTGCGCGGGCCCCTTGGACTCAGTACGCTTGCTTGGCGCGCTTGGCCGGCTTGCCGCGCGGCGGCATCGGCTTCAGGCCGGGATCGGCGGGCTTTCCGGCACCGCCGCGACCACCGGGTTCGACGAGGCGGAAGTCGATCTTGCGCTCCTCGAGGCTGGCCTTCAGTACGACGATGCGCACCTGGTCCCCGAGCCGGAACTCGCGTCCGACGCGCTCACCGGCCAGGATCTTGCGGATCGGGTCGAAGTGATAGAAGTCGTTGGGCAACTGGGTCACGTGGACCAGGCCATTGACCTTGGACTGCGCCAGCTCGATGAACAGGCCGAAGCTGGTGACGCCGCTGATGACGCCGTCGAACTCGCCGCCGACATGCTGCTCCATCCACGCCGCGCGATAGCGTTCGTCGACTTCGCGCTCGGCCTCGTCGGCTCGGCGTTCGCGCTCGGAACACTGCAGGGCCAGGCTGGCCATGTCGCGCGGACTGTAGTTGAACGAGGCCAGCGGCTTGCCGGCCAGCAGATGCTTGATCGCGCGATGCACCAGCAGGTCAGGGTAACGCCGGATCGGCGACGTGAAGTGCGCGTACGCCTCCAGCGCCAGGCCGAAATGGCCGATGTTGTCGGTCGAGTAGACCGCCTGGCTCTGGCTGCGCAGCAGCACGGATTCGAGCAGGGTCGCATCGGGACGTTCGCGGACTTTCTTCAGCAGCCCGGTGAAGTCGCGCGGCTCGACCTTGGCCCACGGCGGCATCCGCAGCTGGAACTCCTTCAGGAACTCCAGCAGGTCGGCGTACTTGGATTCCGGCGGCTTGTCGTGGATGCGGTACGGGGCGGCGATGCGACCGGCGAGCAGCGTCTTCGCCGCCTCGACGTTGGCCGCGATCATGCATTCCTCGATCAGCTTGTGGGCGTCGTTGCGCTGGAGCATGCCAGCCTGCACGACCTCGCCACGGTTGTCGAGCACGAAACGCACTTCCGACGATTCGAACTCGATCGCGCCACGCTTGCTGCGGGCCTTGGCCAGCACCGAGTACAGCTGGTGCAGGCGTTCGATCTGCGGCATCAGCGAGCCGACCTGTTCGCGCGCCTCGGCATCGCTCTCGCCGACCGCCAGCCAGACCTGGGTGTAGGTCAGGCGCGCATGCGAGTTCATCACCGCTTCGTAGAACTTCGATTCGGTGACCAGGCCGTCGCGACCGACCTGCATGTCGCAGACGAAGCACAGGCGATCGACCTTCGGGTTCAGCGAGCAGATGCCGTTGGACAGCGTCTCGGGCAGCATCGGCACGACGAAGCCGGGGAAGTACACACTGGTCGCACGCAACTGCGCCTCGTCGTCCAGCGGCGTGCCCGGACGGACATAGCTGGAAACGTCGGCGATCGCGACGATCAGACGGAAACCATCGCGATTGGGTTCGCAGTAGACGGCATCGTCGAAATCCTTGGCATCCTCGCCGTCGATGGTCACCAGCGGCAGCGCACGCAGGTCGACCCGGCTCGCGGCGGTGGCGGCGTCGACGTCGAGCGGCACGGCGGCGGCTTCAGCCAGGACCGCGGGCGGAAATTCGTGCGGCAGGTCGTGGCCGTGGATGGCGGCCTCGACGACGAGCGACGGGGTCAGTGCGTCGCCCAGCACGGCCAGCACGCGGCCGATCGGCGGGCGATGCGCATCGCCGGGCTTGACGATCTCGCAGACCACGAGCTGGCCATGCTGCGCTTCCAGCCGTGCCTCGACCGGAATCTGCAGGTTGCGCTGGATGCGGCGATCATCGGGCACGACGTAACTGATGCCCGACTCCAGCGTGAAGCGTCCGATCAGGCGGTTGAGCCTGCGCTCGAGCACTTCCACGATGACGCCTTCGCGACGGCCACGGCGATCGACACCGGTGACGCTGGCCATGACGCGGTCGCCATGCATCGCCTTGCGCATCTCGAACGGTGGCAGGAACAGATCGTCGCCCTTGCCCGCATCGGGACGCAGGAAACCGAAGCCGTCGGGGTTGGCGATCACCGTGCCGGGGATCAGGTCCAGGCGTTCGGCCGGGACGAAGCCGCCACGCCGGTTCTGCAGCAACTGGCCATCGCGGATCATCGCGCCCAGGCGCTTGCCGAGCGCATCGAAACGGTCCGGCGCGGTCAGGCCCAACTGCTCGGCCAGTTGTTCGGCCGATTGCGGGCCCTCGGCGCTGCTGATCAGTTGCAGGATCGCCTCGCGGCTGGCGATCGGGTTCTCGTAGCGGTTGGCCTCGCGCGCCGCATGCGGATCATCGCCAAAGCCCTTGACGGTGCCGGTGCCGGGACGGCCTGGGCCTGCGTGCGCCGGTTTCGGCGGACGTGCGGCAGAAGAGCGTGGAGCGCCGCGCGACGGTCCGCCTGGCGACGAAACGGGCTTTGCCATCGATTCGGGCATCCATGGCGGCAGCGCCGATTTGGCGGCACGCTTGCCTGGACCAGTGGAAGCGCTGCTGTTGGCGCGATTGGGGGCGGAATCCTTGGATCCCGACGGGGTGCGGCCGCTGCCGCGCTTGCTGGGTGGTTTTGCCATCGCGACGATGTTACACCCCGCTCCGCCAAGGCACCGTCAAAACCTGCCGGCAGCCGCTGCCGCGCTAGCACCTGGGTGCCCGGGAGACCAATGCGTCTGGACGGCATGCCCGCGCATGCCGCGCGACATGTTCGTCATTTGTATCGATGCGTTGACAAGCGGCGGGCGCATCGA
>NZ_JBUBPF010000008.1:0-207982 GCF_054902115.1 Luteimonas sp. RIT-PG2_3
CAGCGCGTCGAGCAGTTGCGGCCATGGCGCCGCGGGTGCGCTGTCCCGCGACTGGCTGTGATCTCCGATCGACTGCAGGCCACCGGCGATATCGGCCAGTTGTGCCACGACGCGACCGCCGACATCGGCCTCGTCGCCGCCCATCGCTTTGTTGCGCAGGAAGTCGGCCTTGATCTGGGTCCAGCGCTTGCGCTGGCCGTCGTCGAGCACGCCGCGCAGTTCGGCCAGCTTCAGCAGGTTCTCCTCGGCACCGGTCGTCAGCAGTTGTGCCTCGCCAAGATAGTGGTCGGAGATCAGTTGCTGCAACTCGGCATCGTTCATCACTGGCGAGATCTTCTCGGCCAGCTTGTTCATGTTGCGGTAGCTGCCCTGCAGCCGGAACGGCGGTTCGACGCGGTAGCGGTCATCCTGGGCGGCACTGACGATGTACTGCTGGTTGACCTTGTAGACGATGTCGCGGACCTTCATCAGGCGCTGCAGCGTGGCGACGATCTCGTTGATCTCGGCACCGCTGTAGGTATGCGACAGCGCGTTGCCGGAGACCTCCTTGCCATTGGCCTTGTCGACCAGCAGGTACAGGTCCTTCAGGTCGCGGGTGGCCAGCGGCGCCAGCACCGGGTTGGATGTCAGGCAGTTCTCGATGTAGCTCAGCGTGAAGACTTCTTCCATGCCGCCGAGTACGTCGCCGAGGTTGTAGATGTCGGCACGGTTGGCCAGCATGTCGGGAATCTTGAAGACTTCGCCGGACTCGGTGTACGGGTTGCCGGCCATGACCACGGCAAACCGCCGGCCGCGCATGTCGTAGGTCTTGGTGCGCCCCTTCCAGACGCCTTCGATGCGCCGCGTGCCGTCGCACAGCGAAATGAACTTCTGCAGGAACTCGGGATGCGTGTGCTGGATGTCGTCTACGTACAGCATCACGTTGTTGCCCATTTCCAGCGCCAGGTTCAGCTTCTCCAGCTCCTGTCGCGACGTGGCGTCGGGTGCCTGTGCAGGATCGACCGAACGCACCTCATGGCCCAGCGCCGGGCCATTGATCTTCATGAAGATCAGGCCGAGCCGGTGCGCCACGTACTCCATCAGCGTGGTCTTGCCGTAGCCGGGCGGCGAAATCATCATCAGCAGGCCCATCAGGTCGCTGCGCTTGTCGTCGCCCACCGTGCCCATCTGCTTGGCGAGGTTGTCGCCGATCACCGGCAGGTACAGGTCGTTGATCAGCCGGTTGCGCACGAACGACGTCAACGGACGGGCCTTGAACTCCGACAGCCGCAAGGCTTCGCGCTCGCGCACGATCAGTTCATGGCGCTCGCCCTGATAGCGGCGGAAACCGGGGACGTAGTGCTCGTCATGCCGGCGCAGCCGCGACAGCGTCTCGTCGATCGACAGCGCCAGCGTGCCCCCGGCGATGCGCGGATGTTCGCCCAGCAGCCCCTGCACGGTGGTCATGAGCTCGATCTGGCGCACCTGGTGCGGCAGCTGCCTGCCCAGCAGCATCAGCGCGACCGCTTCATGCACGAAGCCGGCCAGGCCGGCATGCGCGGGCTGCGCGCACATCGCCTGCAGCCATTGCCGGGCCAGGCTCCAGCGGGCGGACAACTGGTCCTGCAGCCGCGACATCGCGGCCTGGAACGTGGCCGCGAGCCCACCGTCCTGGAGCGATCTGTCGAGCGCGGCGACCAGTTCGGGGGCGTATCGGCTGATGCTGAAATCGGGCCTGCCCGACACGATCTCATCGGCAAGATAGGTCGACGCGCCGCGCGGATCGGGATGGGCCAGGTCGAGCGGATGCGCCTGCGCGAACGCCGCCAGCGCTTGCGTGAGCTCCTGCCGGGCGTGGTCGAGACCGAGATCGCTAGCGAACAGGCGCCGGATCGCATGCGCGGACGTCAGCCGGTCGATCCAGTGCTGGGTCGTCGCATCGGACTGCTGCGACCACCAGGCCAGCGCGAGCGCACGCGTATCGGGGGTGTGGATCAGCGGGCCCGCCTGCTGCCGCAGCGGCAGCAGGGCGCGCAGGATCAGCGTGGCGTCGTGGTCGTGGATGCCTTTCTCGTAGCCATCGCGATAACGCGGCGCCGCGAACTGGGCGACCGTGCGCGACAAGGCTTCCAGGTCCGGCAGTTGCCGTTCCAGCAGGTCCAGCGACAGGCCATCGCTGCCGGCCAGCGCTGCCGACAGGATCTGCCCGGCCAGGTATTCGCCGCGGTAGACCTCGGCGGATTCGGAATCCAGCGTGGCCTGCCAGTAGTCGCGCAGGTGGTCGAGCGCTTCGCTGCGCACCGGCTCCATGTACTCGGTGCCGGTCAGGTGGATCGCCAGTCCGTCGCCGCGCGGCAGGATGGTCAGGTCCAGCGGCTGGGTGTTGACGCTGAAACGGTGGCGCGGGCCAAGCCGGATGACGTTGCCGCCATCCTCGAGCAGTTCGCTGCGGTCGCGCAGGGCGCGCACGGCCTGGTCGCGGGCGGCCTTGATCCTGGCGTCGACATCGTCGGCCTTCATGGCGTCGCGGTAGCCACGCAGGCGCTCGGCGAGTTCGCGCAGCTTGAGGATCAGCGGGTCGCCGGCGAAGAAAGCGTTCAGTTCGTCGGGCGTGGCGAAGCGTTCGGTGCGGCGGCCGAGTCCGTCCAGGATGCGGTTGGCCGCGTCCATGACCGATGCGGCCTTGCGCTGGCGATCGTCGAGCAGTGCCTGCTTGTGGGACTCGAAGGCTTCCAGCAGTTCCTCGCGCTTGCCGAGGATGTCGCCGAGGAACTGTTCGTGCTCGCCGAACTGGCTCTCGAGTTCTTCCAGCTGCACCATCAGGCGCGACAGTTGCTCATCGGCGCGTTCCGGCGTGGTTGCCAGGCCGAGCGCGCTGGTGATGGCCTGGCCGAACAGCGTGAACTGGGCGCCGAACTGCGCCACGGTCTCGGCGCTACCGAGCGACTTGCGCTGCTGCTCGGCGCGCGCACGGGCCTGGTTGAGCCGGGCATAGATCTGCGAGATCGATTCCACGACGCGCGTGCGCTGGGTGGCGTCGTCGACCTTCAGGCTGGCCATCAGTTCCGACAGCATGTCGAGGTCGGCGCTCATCGCGCGCATGCCGTCGAGGTGCTCGGCGAGCTGGCGGGCGGTGCTGGCGGCCGCGGCCTGGCTGTCGAGCTCCTGCAGGCGCTGCTGGAACGGTTGCAGGGCCTTGTCGCTGCCGAGGAACGTGCCGGTGGCGCTGCCGATGGCATCGTGTGCCTGCTGCAGCTCGGCCGTCATCGCGTCGATGGCGGCGGTGTCGATGTAGCGGTACTCGCGGATCGTCAGCAGGTGGCCGCGCTGGCGGGTGATCGCGTTGAGGGCGTCGACGAACTCCTGGATGGTGTTCCAGTTCTCCGGCAGCAGCCGCGACATCAACGTGCGGTGATCGCCGCGGGCGCTGGACATCGCCGTGTCCGACTGGCGACGGATGCTCTCGACCTTCTCGTACTCGTCCAGCACGGACTCGCCGGTCGCGGTGATCTCGTGCAGCAGGGCATCCAGGCCCTCGCAGTTGTCGTTGTCGAACCAGTGATGGGCGTCGAACAGGCGACGGGTGTCGTGGGTCAGCGACTGGTAGCGCTGGACCGAGACCTCCTGTCTGTCGATCGTGCGCGACAGGTCGTACAGGTTCGAGATCGCACGGACCAGTTCGGCATTGCCGATGCGGCCGAGGAAGCTGGTGCCCGGCGGCCGGGTCGCGGCGAACTCGTCGCTGGTGAACGGGGTCTGCCAGACCTGCATCTGGTGGATGCGGGTCGGGTCGTTGTTCTCGGCATGGAACAGCACCATCCGCCCGTCCACCAGGCGGGCATAGCCATGTGCGAACAGAGGGTTCTGCAACTTGCGCTGGATCAGGTTGTAGACGAACAGCGCGGCAAGGCCGCTGGCCCGCTCATAGAACACGTACAGCACGTCCTCGCCATTGGGCGAGCGGATCGCACGCTTGAACTGCATGCCGTCCATGGCCGCATCGAAGGCCTTGTGCTCGCCGTTCTGCAGGTAGTAGCCGCCCGGGAAGATGATGCCGTGGTCCTCGGGCAGCTGCACGCAGGCCTGTACGATCGCATCGACGCGCGTGACCTTGCCGGTCAGCGTGTTGTATACCAGGCCGCGCCACTCGGTTTCCCGGTACGGCAGGATCTTCAGCAGGATCAGCGAACCGACGCGGGCATAGTCGAAGACCGCATCGTCCAGCGACTGGGTCTTGTCGTCGACCGGCTCGCTATAGATGCCGGCCCCGGACTCGGTGTTGTTCTCGACCTTGATCGTCAGGTCGCCACCGGTGGTTTCGACGAATAATGTGTCGTAGATGTTCAGGTGCGGAAAGCGGCCATTGACGGCGATCTCGCGCGTGGCGCGCGTCCATTCGAAATCGAACGGAGGGGGCAGGGCGATGTCGCGCTCGCCACGGGCATCGATGTAGGTGATCGCGCCATCGCTGCCGATCGCCCAGCGGAACACGCGCACGTCGGTGCGGCGTTCGCCGATCTGGAACGACGCCAACAATTTGCTGTCGATGACGATCAACTGCAGCAGGCGCGCATCCTTGTAATACGCGTAGAGCTCGTTGAAGTCGTGGACGAACGCCTGCTGGCCCAGGAAACTCCCGGCCAGTTCGACGGGCGAGACGTCGTAGCCGTCGGGGGTCTCGACGAGCTTGTACAGACCGAAGACGTCCTCGATCCGGGTCTGGGTCTTCAGCCCGATGAAGACGTTGAAGCCGAACAGCAGCTGGTCGCCGACCTGCACGATGTCGCGGCCAACGCAGTTGTTCTCGGTGCGGATGCGCAGGCGCCCGAGGATCTCCATCCGGCTGTCGCCGAACTCCTGCAGGCGACGCGTGTTGAGCGTGTCGGCAACGCCGCGCAGGCGCGCGCCTTGCTCGCTCAGGCGCTTGCGCAACACCTCGTAGGCGCCGCCCTGGGCCACCGCCTGGTCGATCTGCTGGTGGTTGCCAGCCTGGGCGGCGGTCGCGGTGTCCTGCTTGTTGTCGGCGCTACTTTCGGCCATGTCATCTCACCTTGCTGATGTTGCTGCCGGTCCCGGCTTGCCCGTCGCGAACGTGTCCATTCCTGCGTGTCGCCCGTCTCCAGACCTGTCGTTCGATGCGAATCGACACCACAGCCGTCGGTGTGGCCGGAACCTGATGGATGCGGGTTCCGGCCGGCGGTCGGGATGACTCAGCCTTCCTCGACCCTGGCGTGGTCGTCGGCCAGCGGGCGCGCGGCATTCTGGCCGCCGGCGCTGACACCGAGGTAGCGCTGCAGCAGGTCCTGCACCAGCGGGCTCTTGCCGGCGAAGCCTTCGATCGAGCGGCCCAGCGACAGCGACTTGGCCAGCGCGTCGAACATGCCGCCGTCGCCGCCGACCAGTTCCACCTTGGCGCCGCGCAATGCGGTCGCGATGACCTCGGCGTTTTCCTTGGAGACGCTCTTGCCGGCTTCGATCGACGCCAATGCCTGCTCCAGGCTGGTCTCCAGCGCCATCCGGTATTCCTCGTGGTTGCGCGCGGCGTCGCTCATCGTGCCCATTGCCTCGAACTTCGCGGTCAGGCCTTCGGCCTCGGCCGCGAGCTTGCGACCGATCACCAGCGCATCGGCGGAACCGATGGCTTCGGATGCGGTCGCCTTCGCGCGGCCCATCTGCTCCTCGCCACCGGCCTTGGCGGCCAGCGTTTCAGCCAGCACGCGGGCGTCGGCATTGCCCTGCTTGTAGTTGGCCTCGGCCTTGGCCTCGATGACGCGGGCTTCGGCGGCGCCGACTTTCTCGATCGCGCCGGCGGTGGCTTCCTTGACCAGCGCATCGGCCAAGCCGGGCGCGGCCTTCTCGGCCTTGACACCCTCGGCCATCGCCTTCTTGGCTTCGGCTTCCTTGCTGGCGGCGTCGAGCTCCGCCTGTGCCAGCGTGGTGATCTCGACCGCGCGGTGCTTGGCCGCGGTCTCGGCGGCCTCGGCGGCCTTGACCTCGTGCACCAGCGTCTCCTGCGCCTTGGCTTCCGCGGCCAGGATCGTCACCTGCTTGGCGCGATCGGCCTCGGCGACCTGGCGGACTTCATTGATGCGCTCTTCCTCGATCGCGACGGTCTTGTCGATCGAGATGCGCTCGCGGGTGATGTTGGCGACATCCATGCGACCCTGCTCGACGACCTTGTCGCGCTCGACGCCTTGCAGCTGGACCTCACGGTCCGTGGTCACGCGCTCGAGCTGGCGCGCGCGTTCGACGCGCTCGACCTCGATGCTCACGGCACGCTGGCGGTTCTGTTCGGCGACTTCGACTTCGCGGATGCGGTTCTGGTCCCGGATCTGCACGGCCTGCTCGGTTTCGAGTCGCGCGTTTTCGGAGATCAGGCGCTGCTCTTCCTGCACGCGGATGATCTCGGCCTCTTCGCGTGCCTGGATGCTCTCGATCTCTCGCTTCTGCCGCGCTTCGGCCTCGGCCTGCTGGCGTTCCAGCGCCAGCGTGGCCTCGCGCGCCTCGACGTTCTTCTTGGTGATCGCCAGGCGCTCGTTCTGCTCGAGTTCGTTGGTGACCACGTTGTGCGCCGCCGTCAGCTCGGTGATCTTGCGGATGCCCTCGGCGTCGAGGATGTTGGTCGAGTCGAGCAGGTTCTTCGGGGTCTGCTCCAGGTAGTCGATCGCGACGTCCTCGAGTACGTAGCCGTTGAGGTCCTTGCCGATGACCTTGACGATCTCGTCGCGGAATTCCTCGCGATGCTCGAACAGCTCGATGAAATCGAACTTCTTGCCGACGGTCTTCAGCGCCTCGGAGAATTTGGCGTTGAACAGCTCATCGACCGCGTTCTTGTCCGATGCCCGGTCCGCGCCCAGCGCCTTGGCCACGCGCAGCACGTCTTCCTGGGTCTCGTTGACGCGCAGGTAATAGGCGACGCTGATGTCGGCGCGCATGTTGTCCTTGCAGATCAGGCCTTCCTTGCCGCGGCGGTCGATCTGCAGCGTGATCAGGCTGATCTTCATATACTCGGCGCGATAGAGCACCGGGATGATCAACGCGCCGGTGAAGTGCACCTTGGGCTGCGAGCTCATGTCGTTGACGATCAGCGCGGTGCCCTGATCGACCTTGACGTAAAACGCCTTGAACAGGCCGACGATGCCCAGCACGAACACCAGCAGGACCCCCAGACCGATCAGGAACGGGGCAATCATGGACAGGTTCATCACTACAACTCCTTTGATGGATTTCGGTGTCGCTCAAAACGTTCTGGATCGATCCTGCCTACCGGCTGCGAGACGGGATCGGTGGTGCGTGTGTCGTCATGCCTGGCCGGGTCGCATCCCGGAATCAGGCCTGCCTGAATCGTTCCTCGGGGATCACCCGATAGGCATGCTGCTGGCTGTCGAACTCGATCAGAACGACCGCGTCGCCACGCTTGAAACGGTCGGGCGCGCGGGCACGCACCTGCAGGATCAGCCCTGCGCCACCGTTGTCCATCGACGCCATGCCATCGCGCTCGTCGACCTCGGGCGTGGTGACGATAGCCGTGCGGCCGAGCAGGGAAGGGGGAATCGGCGGGCGCAGCTTGACGATCAGCCTGCGCAGCGGTCGCAGCAGCAGCGAGGAGACCACGACGCCGGGGACCAGCGCGGCGATCAGCACGCCGATACCAGCGAGCAGGCGCAGGCTGTCGGGCACGTGTTGCAGTACCAGCAGGTGCACGAAGTACGTCGCCATCCAGCCGAAGAATGACACCAGCAACATCACCAGCATCACCGGCACGCCGCCCAGGCCCAGCCGCGCGAGCATGCCGGGCCCGGTATTGACGTCGACGTCGCTGTCGCCGAGCGCGATGCCCTCGAAGCCGTCGATGTCGATCAGGCCGGTCGCCGCCAGCGCCCAGTAGATGACGCAGAACGCAAGCACGATGCTGTAGGGCAGCGTCGGGAACGTCAGGCAGGTCTGCAGGAACGCGTTCATGGACTTCCCCTGTTCATGGCGATGTTGTCACGGTTGTTTCGGCTTGCCGGGCTTAGGGGGCGCCGGCCTGGTGGTTGTCGACGCAAGCGACGATGCCGACGCCTTGATGCGCTGTTCCAGCCTGGCCAGCACGGCATCCGCCTGTTCCTGGTCATCGATGATCCCGGCTTCCCTCAAGCGTGCGTCCAGCGTTGGCTCTCCATGGTCGTGTGCGTTGCGAGGCGATGGATTGCCCTCCTTGTCCGAAGCGCTGCGCGCCCGCTTCAGCAGGTCGAGTGCGCTGCGCGGCGGTGATGCACCGATCCCCCCGCGTCGCTCGCCGACGGCCTCCTGTGCGCGCTGCAGGCTTTCGCTGACCCGGATGGTGTCGAGCTGGTGCTTCAGCCGACGCAGTTTACCTTCGCCTTGCTGGATCAGATGCTGCAACCGGACAATATGTGACTGGATGCGCGCGATCTGCTCGTCTGTTTCCGACAGATCGCGCTCAAGCCCCGCGATCAGCGTTGCGATATCCCGCGCCAACGCCTTCCGCCGCTGGCGCAACGCCTTGCCGGCCTGATCTTCGCGTTCGGCGATCGACAGCAACAACGCCTGCCGTCGTTCGTCGTTGGTGAACAGGCTGGCCCTGGCGTTCAACGCTTCGTTGCGCAGGTCGCGCAGCGCGGCATCCACGTTGCGGATCTCGTCGTCGAGGATGCGCTGCGAGTGGTTGCCCAACAGGGTGTCGCCGATCTCGTTCCAGTCCTCCTGGGCACGCTTGAGCATCAGCTTGAGCGGATTCATGCGTGCTCCCCGCCATCGTCGTCGGTCGCGACCAGATAGCTGGCGTAGGCTTCGGTCGCGTTGATGACGTTGTCGGCCAGCGTCTCGATCTCGAACCACAGGCTGGCGAAGCTGGAGCGGCTGTCGAGGGCCCCTGACATGATGTAGGCAGGTTCGCCGGCGATGATCTGGATCGAGATCGTCGTCAGCGGCAGCAAGCGGTGCGTCCGCAGCACCAGCGCATTGAAGGCGGCAGGATCGGCGACGGCCGACAGCGGCCACAGATAGGCCTCGACGACGACCTGTTCGACGCCGGCCACCACGAAGACCGGCAGGTCGCCATAGCCATGCATCTGCAGGCAGACACTGGGTTCGGCGCCTTCGATCCATTCGATCGAGACCATGCCGGTGCCCGGATGGCCACCGTGGTCGCCGCCGCTGCTGGGCGACGCATGCGCCGACAACGCTTTGTGGATTGCCTGCGTCGTCCAGGCGGGCGTGTCACCGGACAGCAACGCCACCGCCTCGGGCGCCGTCCAGCCGGCGCTGGATTCGCGCATCGACTTCTCGATCGCGGCGAGGTCGGGGGCGTGTTCGGGTCGGATCCAGACATCCTTCTTGACCAGGCCCTGCTGACGCATCCGTTCCCGGTAGCTGCGCTGGTGCAGGGTCGATGGCTTGGCTGGCAGGGATCCTTTCATGTAAGAAGGCTATGGCTTACATGAAAGCACGTCAAGCGGTCTTTGCGAGGCAGTCGCGCCCCGGGCTCAGCCCGGTCGCGGCCAAGCACCAGCACCGCGCGCCGGGATCGAGCAGCGCAGCCCGACGGTATAAAACGGGTCCGCAACGCGCGACCAGCCCGAGCCCGTGCGGAGGCGAGGGCACGCAGGCAGGGGCCGCGCAGACGGCTGGCCGCGAGATCGCCGTATCGTTACATGCGCCGGTCGAAGCCTTGGGCATGCGAGGCTAGAACTTACGAGGCGAGAGCAGGGCGCGCCGATGCCGGCGTGGCCAACGCGCTTGCTCAGGCCTGCAGCGAGAGCGCGGCTTCCAGCAGCGGCTTGGCCCAGTCGGGCGTGCGCGCCAGCGCGTCGAGGTCGTCCACGGCCGGAAAGACCAGCCTGCCGTCTTCCATCTGCGCCAGCAGCACCGGATCGGGCACCGCTTCGCCGGGGGCGACCTCGGTACTGTTGTCGTAGACCTGCAGTTGCGCCAGCACCGGCATCAATGCGATCAGGTTCTGCAGCGCGGCGGGATAGCGCTCGCGGATCTTGCCGTCGGCAATGTCATGGCCGCCCGCCAGCACGCGTGCGCGGACGCGGGCGATGTGCTGCTCGGGCGACGACAGGCCGCAGAACCAGATCGCCACGTCGTGCGTTTGCGCCGCCGCGTGGATCCTGGCCGGCACCGTGCGGCCGCCCAGCGTGGTCTCGAACGCGTAGTGAAGGTTGTCCTCCAGCGCGACGTCGAGGCGGCGCATGCCTTCCTGCCACGCGGCCGCATTGGCATCGCCCTGGCCGCAGCCGGTCGCGGCGACCAGCTCGCGCGCGAAGGTATCCGGGTTGAACCAGCTCAGTCCCGCCTGTTGCAGCAGATAGCCGCCGATGGAGCTCTTGCCGGCACCATTGACGCCGGCCAGCACATACAGCACGGGTCGCGCCATCAATGGCTCGCGCCGGCCTTGACCTTGCCGCCGAGCTTGGCTGGACCGCGAGCGAGCGCACGCAGACGATCACCGGCGTCGGCCGCCTGCAGCGAGGCCAGGCGTTCGTCGAAACGATGGCGCAGGGTGTCGAGCGCGGACGCGTGCTTCGAACCCGCTTCATCCAGCGCACGCAGGATCACGCCGTACTCCTCGGCCGACAGGATCACGGCCTCGGGTTCGTTGTGGTTGGTGACCACCACCTTGCCCTGGCGGGCGATGGCCTTCATGACGCCGCGCCAGCCGAGCTTCTTCACGTCCGACGCCGGCGCATGCGGCAGGTCTTCGATCGCGTCCAGTTTCAGCATCATCGCCATGGCCCGTCTCCCATCAGATGGATGAGGGAAATATACCCTTTTTGGGTGAAATGGGTATATTTCGCGGCGTGGGGGGGGCATGAACTTGATGTAGAAAGTAATAAATTATTCTCAAATTATTGAATATATTATAATTTATTGACTTGAAAATTGAACGTACCATGGGTTTGTCCAACGCGACCAGCCTGCGTGGGGCGCAGACAGCAAGCAGCTACCGGGTCCGCATCGCCTTGATCAGGAGCCCTGCAATGCGAATGCCACCGCCGCGCGCGCATGCAGCAAGGTGGTATCGAACAGGGGCAGGGGGCTGTGACCAGGCTGGATCAGCAGTCCGATCTCGGTGCAGCCGAGGATCACCGCCTGCGCGCCACGGGCCTGCAGCGATCGGATGACATCCTGGTAGGTGGCCCGAGAGGATTCGCTGACGATGCCGGCGCACAGTTCGTCGTAGATGATCCGGTGCACCGATGCGCGCTGCTGCGCGTCCGGCACCAGTACCTGCAGGCCGCGGTCGACGAGGCGCTGCTTCAGGAAATCCTGTTCCATCGTGAAGGCCGTGCCGAGCAGGCCCACGATCCGCGTGCCTGCGTCCAGCGCAGCCTGTCCTGCCGGATCGGCGATATGCAGGAAGGGGATGGACACTGCCGCCTGGATCCGGTCGGCGACCTTGTGCATCGTATTGGTGCACAGCACGACGCAGTCCGCGCCGCCAGCCTGCAGTCGGCGGGCCGCGTCGACCAGGATGGCGGCCGCATCCTCCCAGCGCCCCGCGTGCTGGGCCTGCTCGACAGGACCGAAGTCGACGCTGTGCATCAGCAGTTGCGCCGAACGCAGGGGCCCCAGCCGGTCGCGGACCTGCTGGTTGATCAGGCGGTAGTACTCGGCGCTTGATTCCCAGCTCATGCCGCCGATCAGGCCGATGGTGCGCATTGGAGACTCCTGTGTGCCGTGTCCGGAAGACGCAGATGCGGTCGTTGGTACCACCTGCCGTGCTGTTCGTCACAGCCGTCGCCGGTGCAGCGCCACGAAAGGAATCATCTGCCTGGCCGCCCGCAGCACAGCCGTTCGATACCGGCTAGGCGTCGACGACCATCATCCTTGTAAGGGCTTCCATGCTCAAGCACATCACGCGCGCCACGTTGTCACTCCTCCTGGCCCTGAGCGCCTCGCATGCCCATGCCGAACAATGGCTGCTGGTCGGCATCGAAGGCGAACAGGCCCCCGACAGGAGCGTTGTCTATTCGCGCTTCAGGGGATTGATGACACCCCTGGACATGCCGCTGGAGGCGGCGACCAGCGCAGGCCCGCAGGCCTTGTTCGATGCCAAGATGACCAAGGTGATGGTGCAGCAGGTGTTCGAGAATCCGTCGGCACCGCTGGCCATCATCTATGAAGTGCACATCCATTGCGGCCGCCGCGAGATTAAGATTGTCGAGGCCACGCTGTTCACCCGCAACAGCACGCAGGAGACTTCGAGTCCCAACGTCACGACCAGGATCGGCGTCGGCTGGCCGAGTCGCGTCCATGCCATCGCCTGCGAACCAGACAAGCTCGACAGCGCGTTGAATGCCGCGGCCAAGGGAAACACGCGACTGCTTGCCGACATGGGGATGGTCCATGTCGGCGAGCTGCCGTTGCTGACCGACATGGTGACCTACAGCTATGCCAATTTCTGGAAGGAAACACCGGAACCGCCGATCACGACCAGCCTGACCGCCGCCGAACTCAACGCGAGGAAGCAGGAAGCCCTGGCCTTCACCGAGCAGATGGCGGAGACCATGAAGAACGTGGAGAAGGAGGCTGAATTCATGCAGGCCATCCATGACAACTTCGATCGCAAGAGCGACGAGCAGAAGCATGCGTTCGCTGGCATGCAGGGCTGGACCGAGGACAGGGTCATCGGTGCATGGGGTGCCCCCGAACAGGCGGCCACCAGCGGCGAGACGCGCAGCCTGGTGTTCGGATACACACGACCCACCTACGAGGTCGTGCAGTCGAGCGTGGACGTCATCGGTGCGCGCGGCAAGGTCGGCGAGATGACGCAGTCGCATGTGCACGAGAGCTTCCGCAACTGTCGCAGGCACCTGGTCTTCCGCAAAGGCGGCAAGGTGGCAGGGTGGCGGTTGTATGACTTCGGTTATGACTGTCCTTGAGGCAGGCTGCCAGAGCAGATCGCCGTCGCCGCTCAGCCTCTGCTTCTGGATTCTCCCGGTCCGTGCTTCACCTGCGACCGGGCATCACGCAGCGCTCTCCATCTCTGGTACTGGTCCGGGTCCACGGGCGTGCTGTCTTCGATGCCCATCAGCCAGAACTTGAACCATTGCACGTTGCGGCGATAGATGTTCAATCGATGCCGGGGCATCCATTTAATGTGGTGTTCGCCGGGAAAGACGTGCATCTCCACGGCTTTGCCGGCATCTTTAAGGGCGCTGAACTCCTGGTTGGAGACCAGGAACTCTTCGTCGCTGACATTGGCCAGCAGGGCCGCGTCGATACGATCCACGTTGAGGTGGTACGAGTTGAGGCGATAGTTCGGGAGCTGGGCCGAGGGTGCGCCGCCCCACCAGTCGCGCATGTGACGGCGCACCTGCGTCGATTCCATGTCGTACCAGGACTCCGGGGTGACCACTCCGCTCACCGAGGCAGCCGTGATCCGGTGTGAGTTGATCAACGCGTAGTGCACCTGCATCGCGCCGTTGCTCAAGCCGGTCATGCCGATGCGAGCAGGATCGATCAGTCCTTCCCGGTCCAACTGGTCCAGGATGCGCTCAAGCGCAGAGAAGGCAGAGATGCGTCCGCGCAGATGATCGAAATCCGACACCTCATCGCGATGCTCGATTTCCTTCAGCATGTCGACCGGAATCGACATGCTCAATACCATCATTCCCTCCGCCGCAAAGACATGCCCTGGATACTCATCACCGGTGTCGCCGCGAAGGAAGCCGGATGCGTTGTAGGGCAGGACCACAAGCGGATAGCGCCGTCCTGGCGTATACCCGGCAGGAAGCGTCAGCCATCCGAAAACATCGTTTGCATACTGGTCTGTCCACGTCAGCTTCCTGTGACGGGTCAAGCTCATCCCGGCGAACGAAGGATTGGGGTCCAGGACCGTCTCGCGCGTTCCATCGGCAAGTGACAGGGCCACGATCTTCCTCGGAGTATCCCGGGTCTCGTGCAGGCAATACAGCCGGCTTGCACGAACCTGGCAATCGTCCATGACGTCGTCTCCGGCCCACACGCTGCGGACGACGTCCTGTTCGGGATTCCAGGCCATAAGCTCGCGCGTGCCTGCGCCGACGTTGCGGCGGATGAAAAAGACTTCTTCCGCGCCCGCGCTCCACCAGGGGCCAGAGAAAGACAAGCTCGCACAGGCGTCATGCCGGCATTCGCGGGTGCGACCCGCGATGGATGCCTGCAACCTACTGCCGGAGACCAGGCCTTTTCCCATGTCCTGGAACCATGCGCCGCGTTTCTCGCTGCCTGCCGCACGCGCCATGCTTGCGCGGTCGGTAGGGGTGCGGGCGAGCGTATCGAACTCGTCGCGTTCGGCAGGCAGCGCCTCTCTTTCGGTCCCGGATGCCAACCCGTAAACCCTGATCGGAGGACGGCAGGCGCGCTCGATCGACACCGTGTCCGTCCAGCCCTCGCCGCACCAGTGACGGGTCGGCCAACGCTCCGAGAACGGCCTGAAGCGGTCGTCGAAAAGATAGCCGCGCTCACCCTCCTGCTGCAGGGCCTGGCGGGTCGCTTCGATCGGCTCTGATACCGAGTACAGCAAGCGAGTGCCGTCCACGGACAGCCGCAGATCCATGACATCCCGGTCGCCGGACGTGATCTGGTGTGGCTGGCTGCCGTCGAGGGGCTGTTCCCAGACATGGACGCGCCCGTCCAGACGCTTGAGATGGAAGAACCGGCTCGAGTCGGCGGCCCATACGGCCGATGCCGGCGGCCTGTTGCCGTTGGTGATGTACATCTTCTCCGGATTCAACAGAAGCTCGCCGCCATCGGCCAGCTCGGTCGATGGATGATTTCCCGTCGTTGAGACCACGTACCACATCAGGCGATAGGTGTTGCCCTGCAGGTCAGGCGTCTGCAACTGGTAAGCGATCCTGGTGCCGTCAGGGGAGACGCTGATCCTGCCCTGGTGGTGCCCACCGATATCGCGCAACTGCACGAGATCCTGAGGGGTGACGTGACGGACCTCGGTCCGTGCTCCTGCGTTTGGGCTTGCGCTGGCCAGCAAGAGGCCACCTGCGATGGCCGCGAGACATCCGTTGCGGATGGCAGGTCTTGTCCTGGCGACGGTGCTGTGCCCCGGTGTGATCTGTGACATGGCTCAGAACCCCTTGACCAGCTGGACATAGGAAAAGCGCTGGCGGATGTCGGCGATGCTGGGGTCGTAGCCGTTGTTGATGACGTCGGAAAACGGGGCTTCGCGATCGAACAGGTTAGCGATGCCGATGCGGATGGTGGCACCCTGCGCCCAGCGCGAATTGCCTGCCCACAGTGCATCCAGGTCCAGTGATCCCTGCAGATCGAAAATGACCTGCGACGGCACCTCCAGCCCGTTGGCGATGTTGTAGTTGGTATCGGCGTACCCCGAACCGTAGCGGCCGATCAGCGAGGCGCCGAACGGGCCGCTCACCCATTCCAGGCCCGTGACGACGCGCCAGCGCGGAATGGTGCCGCGATAGTCGGCGATTCCCACCCGCTCTGTAAGCGGGGCGTCCGGAAAGTCTGCGGCCCGGTAGTTCCTGATCCATGTGGCCGCGAGGGAAGGGCGCAACTGGCCGGACCCGACATCCATCGAAAAGGACATTTCCAGATCGACGCCACTGGTATCGAGAGCGCCGAAGTTGATGGCCGAAAAGTTGACGCTTGTCAGTCGCCCGGGAAGCCCGGCCGCGATGTCCGCTGCGGTGGGCGCCTCGCGGATGACGCGATCCGGGAAGAGGGATTCGTTCCTCAGGATCATGTCGAGGTTCAACTGGTTGGTCCGCAGGTCTTGGCGGATACGCCAGTAATTGGCCGCAATCCGCAGCTTGCCTGCCACGTCCGGGACATAGACGAAACCCGCGGAAAATGCATCCGATTCTTCCGGCTGCAGGTCCGGGTTGCCGCCATAGGTCGCGATGATGGACGTGGTTTCGTTGCCGCGCCGGATATCGTTGGTGACAGTCGACAGCGACAGCGGCATGCTGTTCAGATCCCACAGCGTGGGGGCGCGGAAGCTGTCGCCGTAGGTTGCGCGCAGCAGCAGGGACTTGCTGACGTTCCATTCGACGCCGAATTTTGCGTTGAACGTTCCACCGAAATCGCTGTAATGGTCATAGCGACCTGCGGCGGTCAGTGCCAGGCGGGTACTGGTTCCGTCAACCGACGAATCGCCTGCAATCAACGGAAACCGGAGTTCTGCAAAGCCGGCGGACACCTCGCGACTGGCGCCACCGGGCAGGTAGTCGATGCCCATGCCGGGAAAGGTTCCGGTGATCTCCTCGCTGCGCCATTCGGATCCCCAGGCCGATTGCACGGCACCGGTGGGCAGCGAGAACAGGTCGCCACGCATGAACCCGCTGACGCCTGCATAGTCGGCCGACGCGATGAACCGCTGCCTGTCCGGTGCCTCAAGCAAGGCTCGCGCAATCTCCGGGCTGTTGGCGCGCTCGCCGAACAGGTTCAATGCGGTGGCGGGGTCGGTCAGCGCGAGCAGGGCATCGACCTTCGCGGAGTCCACGCCGTTGGTGGCGCTGTTCTGCCACCCATCATCCTTGCTGCCGGCGGCCGAGACTTCCCAGTCCCAGGCATCGCCGAAGCCGCCTTTCAGGCCGGCGACAAGCCGCAAGGATTCGGAGCCGGTCTTCTGGGCGCGCGGACCGACTTCATCGAACCGATAGTTCACCCGCACCGGCGCATCGAACGGATTGAACGGATTGGTCGCCGGTACCAGCCGGTTGGTGACCACGGACGCCATCAGCTGGTTCTCCGATCGCCAGTGGCTGTAGGTCGCTTCTGCAAAGCCCTGCAAGCGTTCGCTGATATCGACTTCGCCGAAGGCGCTCACGCCATAGCGTTCGGTGGCCGTGACGGTGGATTCGAAGCGCCTGCGCGAATCCAGATTCTGCTGGGCGGCCGTCGCAAGAAAATCGGCGGGCGTCAGCCCGATGCCGGAGGTGCCGGCGGGGACTGCAGCACAGGGCGCGGGCAGCCCCGGCAGGTTGCTGCCATCGGCCGAGCACACCGTTCCGGGATTCGAGGCATTCACGCGTCGGTCCGGGCCACCGAAGGGGCGATAGTCGGCATCCGCTGTCAGGGCCCGATCCGCACCCAGCAATGTGCCGCGATCGAAGTAGTCGAAGATCAGCGTGCCGCGTACCCGGCCGCGTTCGATGCCGACGGTGCCGGCAATGCGCTTTTCTTCCGCGCCATCCGCGGCCGCGCCGTACCGCACTTCGAGGGACGGCCGTTCAACCCCTTGCTTGAGGATCACGTTGACCACGCCTGCGATGGCGTCGGCACCGTAGATCGCGGACGCGGAATCAGGCAACACTTCGATCCGCTCGACCGCCGTCAGCGGGATGGTGTTGAGGTCCACGACCCCTCGCGAACCGAACAGTCCCGAGGTGATCGCGCGTCGGCCGTTGATCAGCACGAGCGTGTTGCCATGCCCGAGTCCACGCAACTGTACGGCCGATCCACCCTCGCCGCCGACGCTCGAGGTGGAGAAGGGCTGTTGGGGGAGATAACGGAAGATGTCTGCGACGTCGGTGACGCCAGACCGTTGCAGCCGCTCGTTGTCGAAGGTGATGACAGGGGAGGGGCCTTCCACGTCGAGTCGGGCCAGGCGCGAGCCTGTGACGGAAACCCTGGCAATCTCCGAGACCGCTTCATCATCGACTGCGGTCTGCGGCGCGGGTCGGGCGGGGCGCGTGGTGGCAGGGGGATTCGTCTGCGCCTTCACGACGACCATGGCTCCCGAGGGATCCTTGCGCAACACCCAGCCGGTCCCTTCCAGCAATGTTGCCAGTGCTGCCTCAGAGCTCAGTTCACCGGATACCCCACGTGTACGGACGCCCTTCATCTGGTCGGCGCGATACAGGATCTGCCCGCCGACCTGCTGTCTGAGCGCGTCGAGTGCGCCGGCCAGATCGCCCCCGGGAACGCTGACCTGTCTTGTGCGCGCATCCTGCGCCCAGGCGGCCAGTGATATCGAACATGCCAATGCGCATGCGATCCCCTTGAACAACGTCGACTTGCTTGCCATGGATTTCCCCGGATAAGGGCGGGCCGATTGCCCGCGTCCTTGTTGGAGACGACGACGGATCGTGTCTACCCCCATCGCGATGGCAATCATTGCCGCTGATAAAGATCGATCCGATTGGCGTGTTTGACGGCTTGCAGCGGGAACATCTGTTCGAGCAAGCGCACGAATCCCTCGCTGTTGTCGGCGCGGAACCCACCATCGATCCGCAGATCGGCCAATGACGGATCCTTGATCTGGAGCTGCAGGGTGTTGAAGCGATTGAATTCCGCGATGGCTTCGTTCAGCGGAGTGGATCGGAACAGCAGTTCGCCATTCCGCCAACCCAGCAGTTGACGCGCCTGTTCGACCGAACGCGATTCGACACGGACAACGCCGTGCGTGACCGTGGCAACAGCGCCTGCCTGAAGCACGGCGCTCGGCATTCTTGTAGCGCTTGTCCCCGTATCTAGGCGCACGGTTCCCTCGGTCACCACCACACGGACAACGCCTGCTTCCCCGCGCACTGCGAAACGCGTGCCCAGCGCGGTGACGCTTGCATCGCCGACGCGGACGCTGAAGGGGCGTCGCGCATCCTTGGCCACCTCGAAGTAGGCTTCCCCCTGCTGCAGGGTGATGTCGCGTGTCCGCCGCGAGAACGAGACATCCAGACGCGTCTCGGCACTCAGATCAGCCCGCGAACCGTCGGCCAGCGGGAAGTCGCCGGTTTGACCGCGCACGGTCGCCACATGGATGGGATCGCTGGCGTTGTGATACTGCATCCAGACCACGCCGGCCAACACCGCACAGAGGCAGGCTGCGGCGAGTCCGGCCGGGATCAGGCCGACGCCGCGCCGACGATATGCGGCTCGCGGCCTGAAGCGCAACTGGGACAGGGCATCGCCCTTGAACGCCGCGTTCTCCATGTTCCCCTGCGCCTCGGCCGCCTCCTGATGCCGAGCGAGAGGCGTGGGCTCGGGCCAGAGCAGCGCCGCACGACGCCATTCGCCCTTGGCCGGGACTTCACCCGGTGACAGGCCTGCGGCAACGGCCTTCAACCGGTCGCCTCGCTGCCACACCATCTCGAGCCTCAGGAATGCGACCTGATGCGCGGTGGCCGCATCCAGCCAGACATCCAGCGCCGACTGGTCGTCGCTGGTCCATGCCTGGCCCCCGTCGCTGCGCCTCGCCAACCATGCGGCGGCCTCGTTCTCGATCCGGCGGTGATCCTGCCGGTGCTGTGGTGTCTGACTATCCATGAGGATGCTCCCTCTCCCTGTCAGCCTTCGGCTGCTCCGGTGCCGCCACATCGGCTGACGGCCGGTTCAAGTAGTGGTGCGCCAGGTAGCGAAGACCCTTGGAGATCTGTTTTTCGATGGTCTTGACGCTGACGCCCTGCCGCCGCGCCACCTCGGCATAGCTCAGGTCCTCCACCTTGTGCAGCCAGACCGCCGCGCGGCAACGGTCCGGCAACTTGTCCATTGCCCCCATCAGCTGGCGCAATTCCTGCCAGATGCTGGCGTGTTCCTGCGGCTCGGGTTCTTCCATAGAGACGTTCAAGGCCTCCATGTCCCCCATCATCTCGATCGAGACCACGCGTGCATGGCGCACCCTGTCGATCATCAGGTTGCGGGCGGTTGCGTAAAGGAATGCCCGGGGCTGGGCGGGACGTGAGAAGCGTGCGGCCTCGTAGACGCGCACATAGGTGTCCTGGCGCAGGTCATGGATTTCCGAACGGTGCGGCCACGAGCGCAGCAGGAAGCGCGTCAACGCATCCTCGTGCACCAGGATCTCGTGCGCAAACCATTGGTTCAATGACGTGTTCATTCCTCGCACTTTAGCGGCATATATGCGGAAATCAGGCATGAAAACACGCCATATCGAGATCGACGGCGAGGATGGGGGTAGGCGACAGCGATGTCCGTCCTAGTCGGCTCGCGAGTGGATTTCCGCGGGCAACACGGTTCCGTTTGTGGCTCGTGGTTAAGGTGCGGAACGGCGAGTCCGACCGGCCCGGACAACACGCGTTGGCGGAGCAGGTGAGTGGTCCCCGGCGTGGCAAGCGGAAAGCGGCCCCAACCTCATGGCCTGCCACGACATCACCTAACTGGACGGTGATCTGCGACGGTCGCTTCGTCGCACGCCGGACCAAAACTGAATGCAGTCCTCGCGCTCAGTGTTTATCCAACATCGTTCCGACGTGCCTCCGACGAAAAGGTGCTGATGCTCCCCGCCAATCCCGGGAAGCGCCCGGAAACGGACACGAACGATGATGCATTCAGGAGCTGCTGCGGGCGGCCGTCGCCGTGGCGACTTCATGCTGGACCTTGACATGTTCGCGCGCGGGGTGCTGATTGCGACCCTCGGCATGGTGCTGGTCACGGAACTGCTCAATACCGGCATCGAGGCAGTCGTGGATCGCGTGGGTTCTGATTTGCAAGCGCTCAGCTAGAAGGCGAAAGATGCAGGATCCGCGGCCGTGACGGTCAGCCTCGGCGTCCACGTGGCGACGTGGGCGCTGGTGCTGTGAGGGGCCCCATGGCGGACAGCCGCATCCTGGCGGTTGTCGCTCCGACGATGTAACCTCGATCGCATTCTGTTTATCGGGGGATTCAGAATGGGGAGATTGCTCTACGTGCTGTTTTTGTTTCCGCTCACAGCATCCGCGCAGACGGTTTACAAATGCGTCGGTGCTCGTGGCGCGACGGTCTATCAGGATGAGCCATGCCCGCAGGGTGCGCGTGCCGACAAGGCGTGGGATGGCGCTGCTCATCAAACGACGCCGGAGCAGCAGCGCGCAAACGATGCGCGCATTCGCCTGACTGAGCAGCAGCTCGCCGCGCGGCGCGCACGGCAGACTGCGTCGGGCAGCTACCACAGTTCCTCGGCTCCCACGGCCTCAGACTCCAGGCATCATCGGTGCGAGGCTGCAAAGCGGAATCGGGACGCTCAGCTTGAACGCATTGGGTTGCGCCGGACGTATGACATCTTGCAGCGCCTTGACGCAGCCGTGTACGAAGCCTGCAAGTGAGCCGTGGTGTAGGGGCAGCCCAGTAGTCCAGCAGGGTGGCCGGGGCATGTCCAAGTCTCAATCGTTGACCCGGAAGGCTTGCCGAACTTGGACCCGAGCCACAACCGGGCTAGCCATGCCTACCAACACAATTTCGCAGTCTTGGTAATTTGATATCGCGTTGCGTGAAGAATACCCAATATTTTGTTGGGCTTTGGTTCCATATTGACCGATCCACTGTTGCGTAAGGCCGGTACGGCCCAGCGTTGCGCCAAGGATTGGGAGACAGTGCAACAATTGTTCCTCCCTTACAGAAGCGGACGGCCTTCAGGTGTTGCGCCAACACCAGCAGAATGGATGGATCTTGAGTTCTGTTCGCTAGGCGAAACTTGGGCGCAAGTTACCTGAATGCAGTAGCTTGTAGAGTGGTCGCGAGAACACTTTCGACCACGGTGCGCTCAGCTCCTTGCAATCGACCAACTTCCTCGACCAACGCCGCATAAATCGGCTTTAGAAGCTGAACATCTTCTTCTTCAAGCTCAGCTAGCTGTCGCTCATTCTTATCCCACTGCGAGTCAAGATCAATAACAACAGCAACGCGTCGAATTGAGCGAGGGAGCTGGAGAGCCATGTCTCCACCTAAGCACGAGAGAAAAACTCGCGCACCTCCCGAGATCTCCCCGGTTGCTGCGTCAAACGAATCGTCAAGTAAAGGTGAAGCATAGGCTTCGATGGGTGATAGATCTGCGTCTAGAACCACTATGGTGTCCAGATCGTGCATGACATCCATAAGAGCTTTCCTGACCGGGGCGCTTGAAGTTAGGCCCATTGGTATCTCCAGAATGCCGCTTAGGGAACTATCGATCCGTCCCAGAACGCGAACCAACTGTCGCGCTTCGTGACCGCGCAACACCAGACAGCCTTTCGCTTTTGCCGTCACTTGCGCCAGAACAACCAGCGCGATGGCTTGTCGACGATTGACACCAAGTGCTACTAGCCGGGAGATCCCCGCGTCCTTGCTAAGAGCGCCCTGCATCTGCCTTATCACCAAGTCATGACTGTTTCCTTCTTTACCGCCCGAGCTCGTAGAACGATCCTTTGAAGCCGACGTGAGTACGCGAAAGATCTCCGCCTGCGCGAGCGAAGCTACACCGTCTTCGATCGCACGTGAGAAAGCCTTTCCCACAGAAGAATCTATCTCTCCAGACCTCTTCTTAATGCGTCGCTCAAGCTCCTTGCTCTCCCGTCGGAGTTCGTCATTCCTGTTCCGCAGCACCTCCAATTCCGCATTCAGCCCGGCTCGCTCCTTCAGCTTTTCAGCGACATGCTGTTCAACAATACCGTCTACGCGCCGGCGAACATCCTCTCTGGACGAGATCAAAGGAAGAATATCTTCGAGTGATTGAGAGTCCAAGATCACTCGATCTAAAGCGTCTGCGACCCTGGCTGCTCGCAAGCTAGCTTCGCCGACTTGTTGGTTGCGAATTAGAGCGGATAGATCTCGAACCTGGGACTTAGTAATCGTTACTTTCTTCTCTTCCGCGATATTCTTTACGAGTTTCTTGAATGCGGTCTCAAGTGGTGACAAATCCAGTTGTGACGCGGGAACCTCAGGCATTCCCATCGATACTTGCCTTCCCTCGAATACCCAAACCTCCAGGGATCCCCACGACTGCCACGGCTGTTCAAAGGCATCGTCTCGCTTCGGATCACACGATTTTGGTGGGGCGATGGCTACGCCGTCTGAAAGAGCGAACAGCGGATACCTCGGGGAAACGGACTTCTTCGAAGACATCAACTCTTTGATATAGCTTCTTACTTCGTCAGGTTCCGAACTTGGAAAAGGAACGTTGACAACCTCGATCAAAAAACTCGGTTCATCAACGTAATGGAACCGAGTCTTCCCAACCGTCACGTCTCTTTCCTCGACTTCCCATCGCACAATATCGCCACGATGCGGCAGATGGCGTCCAGAAGTTCGATGGGACATTACATCGCCACTTTCAGGAAAAAGACGGATGCGCTCTTCTGCTGTAATTAGTGAAATGTTCCCTTCTGCTACCAGCGCTAAAGGGCGAACGAACACCGCTTTATCCGTTTCATTGGAGCAAACCCCAATGATGTCGAACTGAGAGATGTCTGCCTGCTCTTTCAATGGCTTCGGCGCCATGACACGAAGCCCTGAGGACACCGTGGATACGCTGCCGGGCCGATGGCGTGCTTGACTCAGAGCCTTCTGAAGAAGTTTGTGCTCATGGGAGTTTTGAGCAAGTGATTCTGAAAGTAAAACAGCCCTGGCCATGTCTCCGCTGCGGGCGCTCATTAGCGCGTCCACCAACGTTTGGATGCCGTCTGTGTAAGGAGCGAGGGCTTCATCGATAGCTTGCTCATCCCCAACGATCACGGCTGACAAGAGTGTAGCCAAGTGATCTTCTGCTTCGGAGTCAGCCACGACGGATTCGGCCCGATGTCCATCACCTTCGTCGAAGAATTCGGAAACCTGCTCCTCGACAGAGGAGGGGTCATCTAATGGTTCGTGACCAACTGCGTCACCAATTCGGCTCTTCAAGAACATGATGAGGGCAGGGGATGGATCATCGTCGAACAAGTGCACTAACGCGGATCGCGCGAGTTGCTTCCCTCGCTCTTCTGGAATTGGCTCGTCCATCTGTTCGTAGAGAGAAAACTCGGACAGCACATCCTCAACAGATGCCGGCTCAGCCATCGTGATGTTGCTATGGAACCAAGCACGGACGATGTCATCGGTTGACCTGGGAAGTCGATCGCAAAGCGATCGTATCCGCTCAACTCTTCCATAAGGAAGATTCTGCACTCTCGCCTGCTTTAAGAGGAGTTGTCTCTTGGATTCAGTGAAGAATCGCTTTAGTTCTCCCTCATGTGTTCCTTTGGCAAGAAGGAAGAAGAATCTATCTGAGTTCAGATCACGGTACGCCACGAATCACCTCCGTAGACAAGATAGATAGTAGTTTTGGCAGGAGAGCACGCGCATCATGATGATATGCCCATCGGATCAACTGCTCCTTGCTCCTAACCTGTCTAAGTTGGTTCACCGCAAGAGAGCCAACAATAAGTGAAACAGTCACTTCGATCGACGAGTACCATGGTGCGTCGAAGCCTGCGCCATCTGCTTCAACAGACTTGAGAACCTCACCAAACGAGCCCGCATTAAGAGCATCAAGGTGTCCTCCAACAACATACTCGTTCCCATCGGGTAGTGGCCGCAATGCCGCGCCATTCACTCGAAGGTTTCGCCATAGTCGATGCGATGGAACCTTGACTTGCACGTCGAGGGATCTTGCTATCAGCTGGCTCGCGCTCGAATCGAATGTCTGGACAGATTCTTCTCCGACTTGGAGTAGGACGCCCATAGGATAGGAAAGGTCGCATGACGAGAACCGGAGTCGACGCATGGATCCTTGAGTGGTGCCGATTAAAGCCTCCTTGGCACTTCCATCGAAACGGAAGATGAAGAAACCATGAGGAGTCGGTTCTCCGAGAACAACTTGCGCAGTGTCCAGAAGGCATTGCGGCGCCCCGTTCGACGAACGAACTAGGATCTCTGAAACCGAGATGTCAAAGACTGGTACACCATCTGGATCAATGCGATTTGGGGTGGGCCAAACAAACTCTACCTTCTCGCTTCGTTGAATGACCCGCCGCTGCAAGTACGAGGCCAGCTCACCCATCACATCGGTAGAACCTTCCTTGAGGACAGGCAGACGGATTCGGTACGCGAACCAAGCCCTATCAGAGCGTCTCTTTTCTACGTGAAGGTGTTCAAGAATCGGATCGCGGAGTGGGATTTGGCTCACAAGCCAATAGCACTCGCCTAGCTCGAGTGGTTCGCTTGGCGCAAGTAGGATGCCTCCTTCGATCGTGGCGCGGAAGAAATTTCCGGTGAATTTGAACTGAGACAGTGCTTCTTTGATGAGCGAATCTAGCAAGGGCTCGGTTGGTAACGTTTCGAACTCGGCAGGCGGCACCTGAAGGCGAAGGCCTGCAAACATCGGCCGAGCGAGGTCTGCTCCTCGGAACTGACTTGAGGCACGTGAAACGATTCTTATGCGTGAATCGAAGCCACCCGGTCTGGACGGCAGCCGTAAGTACAGACTGGTAGGAAAGGGTTGATCACTCCTCCACAGTAGCGCTGGGTTTCCAAATGCACTTCCCTGATGACGAATGGAGCGTATATCAACAGTGGGCTCGCTCGGTGCTCCTCCTGCTCCCGGCTGGTACAACTCACAGGCTCTGCTTGAATTTCCACCATAGTGCGCGAAGTGCGGCTCTCGAACAGAGCCGCGCCGCAGAAACACACGTTGTTTGCATACCGCGCAGCTAAGCTCTAGCCACGAGTAGACGCCGGGCGCATCTGCCCGGACGTCATGGCCTCGATGATTAATCGCCCATCTCATTGACGGACAGGCCCCGGTCGAGACTCGCGACTGGTCGCATATGGATGGATGCAAGTAGATCGGCCACCTTCCAGTCCTGGTAGCTTCTATCGCGGCCCGCTCTCGGTACTATCCAGCGCTCTCGGGCAATGAGAGATATCTCCGCGACTGTCGGCAAGTTGCCGTACAAAGCCCGCTTGCTATCGCCACACAAGTACGCTTCAGCGTTGCTTGCAAGCTTGGCAATAAAAACCTCGCGGGAGAAGCCGTGGCGCGCAAGTGAGGTATCCATGCCAAGGCGCTCCAATGCACGCCTGATGACACGAATTCGCCAGTTGGGTCCGGATCCAAAATTGAAGCCATCGGCGTAATCATCCCCAATGTAGTCGAGATAGTACCTCAGTTCATCGAAGATTTTTCCGGAGAAATGGAAGTGCCCCCACCCAGAAGTGAAGCCAATCGGCTCAAAGATTTTGCATCCCGAAAGTTGTAGTCGGTTGTAGATTGAGGAGCGACCAAGGGCTGACGTGGTCGTGACAGCCACAAGTTTTGCTCGCTTCTTTTGACCAGAGATCAGCCCAGTTGAGTTGTTATAGCGATGATTGAACGCATCGGCGACATCCCGCGTTCTGATCAGGGACGCAACAAGCTTTCCACCAAGTAGCTGACTGTATGGGGGCAACGCACCGAGTACATATGCATCCATCAGATTTACCAGCGACTCCGCTCGCTGATGATGGTCCCAACCAATGTGTGCATCGCGCGCAGCTTGATTGAAAACAGCATCTCCAAGCGCAATGATGCCCATCAATTTACCGTGCGCGCGGTCCCACACAAGGAAGCGCATGCGGCGACCGTAACCTTCTGAAACGGGTATTTGCCAGTAGAGCGAAGCTATGCGAAACAGATCCGATTGCCAGGTTCGTTTGTGAACGAGTTCCAGCTCTGGAGTGATCGCAGCAGGGTCAATGTCCTTTCCGTCTGCAAACCATTTGATCAAGTTGGCCTGATTGCGAGCCAACCACCGGCTGTTTGCCTCGAGCTTTTCGGCTCGCTGCGAACGATGGAAGTGTCGATATGACTCCTTATCCAGACTGGGTGGCTGAAGAGAGCCGTCCGGGCTCCGCTGAAATCCAAGGTCACGCAGATGCTTGCGCACCAATCTCTTTAGGCGTGCCTCGCGCGCAGATATTTCGATAATCTTAGCTTTGCTCATGACAACTCAGCGAATGCATTTGGCAAGTCACGAGAAAGCTCATAGGGAGTGAACGTGAGGCGGAGAGTTCCGCCTTCACTGACGCGAGCTTCGCAGGCGCGCAAAGATGGACAAGCTGACAAGATGAACCGCTTTCCTTGATGTTCCACTCGCACTTTTGCCTCAGTATCGACCACCTCCCAGCCGGCTAGTTTGATCAATTCGATCAGCGGCATCAACGCCTCTCTTTCCTGGTCAGGCGCCATCTCCTCAGGGACTTCCCCTCTCAAAATGTAGCGCGAGAAGTCCAGACCAAGATTGCGATCCAGATCGGAATGGTGAAAGCGGTTGCCGTAGTGCCGCAAGCAGTTCTCGCAAGATGCTGAGCAAGTGCAGTCCTTCATCAGGCGAACAGCTTCGTCAAAGACGGTGGCGAAGGACTTGCGTGCCTCGAGCGCATAACCAGCTCCACCAGATAGCGTGTCGTACACGAAAATGTCTGCGAACTCAGACTTTCCATCGCTACCGAATCGAAATCCTGCACTCATTTCTCTTGAGTCGACATCAAGGACCCGTGCAATAGATAGTGTCAGTGCGTCACAGAGGGTCTGAAGTGCGTCCTCCAGTGGCTTTCGCTTTCGACGGTCAGCTGCCCCAAATCGCAAGGGGCTGTTCAACGCAACGCGCAACAGAAGAATGTCTGACGGGAAGTCATAGCCAAGGAAAACCCGCCGGAACTCACCGTCACACTTTCCAGGCGGCTGTCCTTTGAAGACTTTTATGTAGTAGTCCCTCGTATGCGATACCTCTGGCTCACCTTCAAGAAGAACCTTGCCACATTTCACACACACTCTAAATCCATCCGCGGCTGATGATGGATCCCCCTCGTTGACCACGACCAGGTTCTGCGTGCGTGTAGCCGCTAGCCCGCCATATCTTCCAAATACTGAGGTTTCAAGTCGACGATCCGAGTCCGGCATTGGCAACTGAGCCTGAGTGACACGACTGAACACTTGCTCATCGTCAAATTCATCAATCTCCCTTTTCCCACTCGGATACACAATCTCCGGGCGAATAACGGAAACGCTGCGCAGGGACTCTGAGCCGCACTGGGGGCACAGCATCTTGCCGTCATCAGATGCTACGAAGCCAGCTGTAAAGGTGCATTCCGTACAGTGCTTATAGATTCTGACTTGCTCAAACAAGGGCTCAGCGCGATTAGGCTCAGTATCTGGTCCAGAAGCAGCGACTGTTCCGATGCGGTACGTCTTCTTGTTCAGCACCACAAGTCGCCCCGGAGCGTACTCTGACAAAGCTACATTCATGCCTTGCTGCGCTTGTTCGCACACCTTGAAGTTTGAGCCTCCGGTCGACTCTTGAACTTGTAGAGAACACAAGTCTCTCGGAAACGCATACGAGGGAAGGAGGCCATGGCCAAAAAGAAATTCAATGAAACTCAGCTCAAGGCCTTCCTTAGTCGACGGCGCAATATTCCTGAGCACTTCGACAAAGTGGCGGGCGACATAGTTCGCATCCATACCGACAGGAAGCCACTGCTGCGCCCGTGCTATCGAGTCTTTTCCAGCTTTGGCATCAAGAAGCCATCGCGTAAATGCAACAAAGCTTGAGGGCATATCCGAGGTGAAGAATTCCCACGTGTCACCCAATGCCGTGAATATGTCAGATGTTTTCTTACCACCGGCCAATGGACGAAAGAAATCTTGGAGCAACTGCGCATAAACGTGACGCGCAGCTATGCGCTCGTTCGTAGTGTCCAATACGGGCTTCGGAGGGTCGCCAGCAAGCATCCTGTCTGGGTTGGAAAAATAATAGGCATCATGGGCGCCAGATTGCGCATAAGTGACAACTGTTGATACCGCTGAGCCTCGACGACCCGCACGGCCTGCTCGTTGCTGATAGTTTTGTCGCATTGGAGGGACATTGCGCATTGCAACCGCAATCAATGAGCCAATATCAATGCCTACTTCCATGGTCGTCGTGCAGCTTAGAACATCTACAGCTCGCTCGCCTGGGCGCAATATGTCGCGAAACTGTCGCTCGAAAACTTCTGTGGTGGGCGCGGGACTATCAGCGTCTTTGTACGACAGTTGCGCGCTGTGCTCTTGCACGTCGATGCTCATCGGCCTCTCGTTAGCTGCGATGGCCGAAGCCACTGGGTCGCGCCAGAACCCCTTGCGAGCGCGCAGATAACTAGTCTTAGCTGGATCAACGAGCGAGGCGCCCAACTGGGTACAGTTTGGGCAATGCCCAAGTAGCAGCACAGGCCACACTGTGTGGCATTTCTCGCATTGCACCCACTTGTCATTCAATGCCGTCTTGAGGACCAAGCGGCTGGGGTTCAAGTAGAGTGAACCGTCCGGCTTCTGTTGACAGAGTGCTCCCGCAAACACACCCGCGATAGCCTTTACGTCAAAGCCGTTAGCCGTAAGCAATGCCTGCTGAAGTTTAGACAGTCCATCGATTGCTTCAGCCGGGTCGTTTGGATAGCGCGAAGCCTTCCTACGAACTCCTTCAGGCAGATCCATGTCGAATGCATATCGAGACAGCAATCTCTGGATCCAAACAACCGCGATCGAATCAATCTGCTCCTGCGGGTGATGGGGCAAGAGCTTCCTGATGGAAGCCAGAGCGGTCTTGCTTGGAATTGCGTAGCCAAGAGTGAGAGCACTGATTGAATAGTATGGAGTTCCAAGCTGCTTAAGTAGCAGTGCTGAAAAGCTCGGGGGAGGTTTTGGAAGTTCATCTAGCGCTGACGCCAAGTCTCCGCCATGGATCTGCTCAAAGTCCCTTATGTGGCCTTCGAGCTTTGATTGATCACCACCATCGAAGAACCTCAGATTGTGATCAACCAAACACTTCAGGAATCCAACGTACAAACGACCGTCCAAGCGCGGGTCCTGGCCTATCGCGATGAGTTCCTGAGCTGCGATGAAAAGGGCTTGACGGAAAACATCGAGCTCAATCTCACGAGGTATATCGCGCGCGAGACGGGCGGCCTTTTGGCGACCATCAGAGAAGATTAGAGTCTTTCGACCGCCATTCGGCGATTGACGGGTGGGCGTCGAAGAAATTGGCTGCGTGGCGACTTGTGCGCGAACGATGTGAGCGAAAGGCGCTTCACCCTTCGTTGCGAGGTCCATAGCAATAGGTGCTTCCTTGCGAACGGGTTGGCGACATGCTGGGCAGCTATCGCTGAGGATATCCCTGCCACGATCTTTGACGGACTTGCTCGGATACAAGAGGGGAAGAAACGCGCCGCTGGATGAACCCTCCGGCTTCGTAGGAACAAGTCTGCCTGTGCGCGCGTGAAGCCATACGACATCCCCCGATACTTCATCTAGATCGCTTGGGGGAATCACATAGAATTGAGCTTCAACAAGCTGCTCATCGCTCCAGGTTCCATTTGAGGCCTTGTGCCAGAGAAAGTCTCCGGCTTGGCGTTGCATGTAGCCTCGGAGATATGCCGCGCCGCACGACCTGTGCGTCAGGAGCTCATAGACGCGAGCGCCGCACTCACATCGCAGTTGTTCGTTGGCATGAAGTCGGCCGAGCATAGATACCTTCTCGCCGGCCTTTGCCGTGCACTCCGAGTTCGTACATGCGTATAGCCCGGCCAAGCCCCTGAAGAAAAGGTGCGATCGAATAGGACAGAAGGGGCGCCCCTTTTTTTCATCTCGCGCAAAAGCCATTAATGCCAGTAGAGACTCAGCAGCATCCTCCTGTCCAACCGCCTCCGGAAAAGCTATCTGCGCCACTGCCGTGAGTGTCGCAGGTGAGTGGCTCAGGAACTCAGCCACTAGCGCAGCAACGGGGAGCTGCTCAAGCAGCTCATATGCGAACTGCTGCATCCGAACCATGGCCGAACGCGGAGCCTCTACATGAATTCCGAGGGAGTTTGCTAGCCGAACCAGATTGGCAAGTGCTTCTTCTGGTTCTATGTGAGCAGTGTGAAGCGACGAATAGTCGAACCCGGCAAAGATCTTCTGCTGAGATGTGCTCGCTTGCGCGCCGCTTCTGCGAAGCTCGGGGACGCTAGTCACAAGATCAAATTGATCAGCAGCCCCGCCAGTCAATCTAGCCGCAAACTCTGTTATATCGTCCCGTGCTTCTTCAGATGAGCCAAGGCTCGCGCTCGTTAGGATGTATCGAATTCTGGTGCGCGGAACTTGTAGGCGCGACTGTAGTCGGCGCAAAAGGTACGCGACCTCGGCACCTCCCGATCCACGATACATATGTGCTTCGTCAAGGACGATAGTCAGATAATTGTCCGGACTTGCGTGAAGCCATTCTGCTGTCTGCTCAAAGATATTAGCTTCCATCGGCCTGAGCATCATGTACTCAAGCATTGAATAATTTGTAACCAAGAGATCCGGACTCGCTTCTTGCATCTCATGACGCGTCAAGAGTTCGACGTCTGAGTGGCCCGTCCTAAGTTCGCTCGCTATGAATGCTTCGAGATCCTTTGCCGGCCATTTCCCTTCCTTCGTGAGACGGGCCCGGTACTCTTCTGTCATCCCGTCGAAGTAGAGCTTATTGATCTCGGCTACAACCCGATCTCTGTTCTTGGCGGGAGTCGCCGTTCCTGGGTATGGCGTCCGACTCGTATACATGCCAAACGTCGCTCGTCTTGCGCTGTTACCTTGGAGTGCTTCACTAACAGTAGCGTCTCCGAACAAACGCCTCAGGCGCGCCAACTGATCGTTGACAAGCGCGTTCATTGGGTAGAGCAGAAGCGCCCTTACTGCAGGCTTCTTCCATGTTCTTTCTGAACGGGACGCTTCCAAGGCCAAACTGGAAAGGATTGGCATAAGGAAACTCTCCGTTTTTCCGGAACCCGTGCCGGTCGCCACAACGAGGTCGCGACCCTTCCCTATGAAGCATTCAATTGCCTTACATTGATGTTCATATGCAATCTTGGGAATTCCGGTTTCCGGCTTGCTCGAAGCCAGTGTCAGAATGGAACTCACTTCTGACGGCACCTCCAGCGCAGAGTAGTTAACACCGGAGGCATACTGCGGCGTTGCCTCTAGCCTTGGCTCCTGATACGTATTTCCAGGCTTGGTGATTATGCGGTCGCGCTCACTGATCAGTGCTTCATCCCAAATGTGGTACTGCGCTCGCAGATACTGGTGGAACGTCCTTAGAAGTGACTCATGGACGGACCTTACAGAATAGGTTTGCGTGATCACTTCGAATTCTCCAGAGCGCAGCCAAGAGCAGAAAGTTGTGCACTCAAAGATGGCGCGAGGCTGGAATCCACGGAGTAGGTAGTGGTGTAGCCTTGACGCGAAACTTGATTGGCCAGCAGAAGCGCGAGGCGATAACCCTCTGTGGGTAGGCGTTCTGATACCTTAAACATCGTTTGAGTCCCTTCCTCATGCACTCTGACGACCACCGGAAGACCAACGAATCTGGCCAGAGCAAACATCACTCGACTTAGCGGCTGCATCACGGGTGCCTCAGTAGCCAAGGCGCCGTTGCGCAGCTCACCGGAGAAGTAGCGGTAGCCCCCAACATGCCGTTGCCGGCACAGGGCTATTCGCTCTGGGGCCAAGATGGCGTAGGGCTGCTTGCTCCAGGAAAAGTGCCGACCGCGACCGCCATTTCCCAAAACCATGAAGTACTCAATATCGTCTGCTTGAAATGCGGCTGCTGCTTGCAACTGGTGGGAAAACACCAGCGCTTTCGCCTGTTTCTCAATAGAGACTCTAGAAAGACCCATCCAGCCAACCAGATCTTGGCGAGGAAACTGGTTTGCGACGTCGTGGCAAACGAACCGTCCAAGCCCGACGTACTGGACATTCCCAAGTTCTGCCGTCTCGGAAGGGACGGCGCCAATGAAGGTGTAGCGTGACTCGACCTCGATCACCCGATAGGGCGTGAGTAGCCAGTAACCCCCAAAGAGCGGTTCGACCTCCCTAAAGAGATGCAGCAGCTTCAAGCCAGGTCGGTAGAGCGAGGGTGCTCCTAAGCGAGCAAATATGCTCCGGATCCGGGAGGTATGGACCGGCCGAGGTTTCAGCGTGTCACTCTCAAGTGAGAACGCCAAGCTATAGATTACCCCTCGCGTGTACTCCAGAAGCGCCGGCCTGTCGCTCTCATCGGGCGACTGAAGCCATGCCTCAGAGACAGGCTGTCGGATGGCCTCCATACTTTGAAATCCCCTAAGCCCCAAAGCTGCGTTCTCTAACACCGCCTCATCCCTCGCCCTCCGGCCAATTGGAGTATACGCAATCTGGTACGGACAGGGCTGGGGCACGGCTTGCCTTTTGCCTAGCGGTCTGTCAATGGGAAATACACGGATTCCTCGGCTCTTTGCTTCGAAGAACTACAATCGCTGGAGTCGAATTGATAGACGAGCCATGTCTTGGCGGAATACCGCCGGCCGAAACTAAGGAGTTGTCGCGATGAGCACCGAAGGGCAGGGGATGTACGAAGCAGACGGACTCAAAGTCCTCGACAACATGGAAGCAGTCAGAGCCAGAGGATTCACTATCTCGTATGACGAGGGCCTGGAAGATCTAGACCGAAAGATCGACGCGTGCTGTGCGCTGCTGCGAGATGACAATGGGCTATGGTTTGTGAGATTGAATGATAAGAATGGGCGCGAGATGCTCGTGTATCGCGATCCTCACCCTTGATCATTGGATTTCCTTACACAAGATGTGGTTACGAGAAAGCTCAAGGCATCGGCCCCGCTGGAGTACTAGTCCCAATGAACTGTCTCCTAACTTTCAGATAATATTTTCTCCATGCTCAGGGCTTTTGCCGACAGCACGTCAAGAATTCGTAACGTGGAGAAGCGGCGTAGGCCAGGTCGGCTATTTTGGCCTACGGGGTGGGAGTGACTCTATTGCCGCCTCCGGCAGCGCGCCTAACTGCGCGAGCTGATCCCTTGAGTCGCGGAATAACTCATAGAACTGCGCCCACTTACTGAAGCCACCAAGTTCGCCAACGGCGCGGATCATCGCAACGTGGGATGCCGTCAGCAGAGCGACCCGAGATTCGAGCTCGGCAATGCGCACGTCGCGATCTGCGAGTGCGCTAGCCGCGGCGGCACCTGAGAGCTTGCCCGTCCTGCCACGCCAACGACGGAACTCGGCTTGCCGTTCCTGATACTGGGCAAGCATGTGGCTGCGTTCGGCGCTCCGGGTGATCGACGACGCCGCATTGATTCGCGGATGGAGCCGTGCAACTGCCCGCGCGGTGATGTCCTCGTCGCGTGAGAGTAAGTCCTCCAGCACTCGGCGCATTTCCCGATCGGAATCGAATGCAGGTTGTTCGAAGCTGTCGTTATCCATCGATGACTCCCGTGCGGTGAGGAAGAGAGAGGTCGGGACCATCGGGAAATGGCTTTTCGCCTTGTTTGGTTGCCAAGAGCGCACGTACGCCAGCAAGCCGGACCTTTGCGTGCTGAATCTGATTGGTGCGCCCGATGCTCTTTGATGACTTGGCCTCAGCGGTCTCGACGGCAGCGACCAGCTTGAGTTCGAGTGTCTGCAGGTGGCGTCGGTTCTCCGGCAAGTTGGTTGCCGAAAGATGGCGGCAGCCGGAAAAGCATTCAAGATGCTTTGGACACGGATCGACTGTGAAGCTGTTCAAGCAATGCCCGTAGGGAGTTGCGTGAAAGCCGTCGGCTTCCACCCTCAGGAACTCGAACGCGGCGGTGTCACCCTCACCGATCTGAATCCGCTTGAATGCATCCACGATTGGACCGCTGGCTTTACCCGCTTGGATCATCTTCGCAACAGTGCTGGCTTTCTCACCGAGCGCCATTTCGACATCATCAGGTAGTTCGAGCTGATCCAGATCTTCGGCTAGGCTGCGATGATCGTACTCGTAGCTCTGAGCTACGCTGCTGCGATTGAAGCGTTTTGAAATGATGGTGTCGGCTACGCCGAGACGGAAAAGCTCGGTATTCTGTAGGTGACGTAGCGTATGGGAGGTGAGCACGAGGTTCTTGTCGCCTTCAGATTCCCCGTACCGTCCGAACAGCGTATCGCGGGACTTCTGCTCGCCAAGGGAAAGACTGACCAGGCTTGTATCGGGCCGGCCAACGGAGACGTATCGAGTGATATCGCAAACTCCGTTGTTTCGCTCCTCAGCTAGGGAACGTTTCGGATGCAGGAAGAGTAGCTCCCAAGAAGCAAAGCTACGGTCGGTAAGACTAAAAAGATCGGTGTCCGGCAACTTGGAAGCGGCCGCAGCACGCAGATAGTTTTCAAGGTCTTCGATTCTCACGAAGACTTGGTTCATGTCCTGCTTGCCCGCTAGCGAGATGGACGTTCCATCAGCGCTTCTTAGTGCCAGTGCACCACCATCCTTACCATCGAACTCGGCCATCCGACGAAAGTACATACGCGCGGTCGCGCTGATGGCGCCTGCAGTCTGAACGCTCATCTTCTCTTGCTCCATCTGGAGCTCGTCGAAGCACTTGGTAGAATATTCTTCCCGACACTTTTGTATCCACCACCGCTTTTTCTGCTCGCTCATGTCTAGCCAGAAAGCGTTTCCGGTGAGGTGCGTGTAGATTTTCGTCAGCGGCACAAGCTCACTCGGCGCAAAGTCTGCTAGAACGCGTCCTGTTTTAGTTTGCTTCCTAAGCGTGTCCCGTAGCGGACTTGTGATCAACGCAGCTCGCGTCAGGGTCTCACTCACAATCTCCTCGAACATCTGAGGCACATAGTGAGTCCTTTCGATGAGCACCTTGCTGTCGGCGTTCCTTGTCTGCTGCTTTTCGGCGAAGTGCCGGATCATGAGCGATTGGGAATATCCACCCAGCTCCCCTGCGAGCCGCTGCTTCGAGTCGTAGTAGTGGCGGCTTGTGCGCCACTCAACAGGTAGGAGCGTGGCCTCTCCGATTCGGAAGCCCGTCAAAATCATGATGCGAATTGCTGCAAAGCGAAGTTCGTCCATGAAGGTCAGGGGCTGCTCAGTCATGACGATCCTGACCAGCTCCCAGAACGCGCGACGTTCGGGTAGGCGCTCTGAGCGCTTGCGCTCTTCCAGATTGTGCCGAATCTCCTCGTGAGAGTTTAGAAACTTTGAACGCCGCGTGGCCCTGGGCTGAAGTCGTACGCTGGCCAGGGCAGGGTAAAGCGGTCCGACGTCGGCCAAGTGGTTGTTATCAAACAACACCTTGGTCAGGCCCGCGATCAAGTCTCCAAGCTTGCCCGATGCCTGAATGCTGTTTCCGGTACGAATCGCACAAACTATGTCGTCAACCGTGACACTCCATGGCTCGCTGTCTACCGCACACGTGGCGATGACCCGCAAGGGTCGCACGACATTGTTGGCGACGTGACCAAAAGAGTTGCGGCGAACAAACAGCTGTTCGATGACCGCTGCTTTGATGAGGTCCTGCCACGCGGGCGACAAAGTGTGACCAGACAGAAGCGGCAGCCCGCTGGAACAGCGGGCAGTATTGAGCGCATCAAGTGCAGACTGTTCCGAACTGAAGTGGCGCAAGAGACACTTGGGAGCGACACCTCCCGCTAGAGCAGTGAGGTCCCAGTGACGCCCTTTGATCGCCGTGCCGCTCTGGTCCAGCGGAATTTCCCAGGCTACCCCACGTGTTGCAGCTAGCTCCTTTCCGAGCCGGATGAAAGCTGAGAAGTGGGGATTCAAGACGGCGAACCTTCCAACTCGGCCACCACCGCCTGAACTTCGGCGATAGTTCGTTCGAGCTGCAGATAGGCTGGCGATACCCCGTTGCCGCGAGATGAGTCATGGAAGAAGCGCGCCACACCTCGAAAGTCGGCTAGTACTTTAGAGTGCACCTGTACGTCGTGAATCGGCATGAACTTCCTGCATCCATAGCAGGACAGGATAGGGTTGTAGGGACACGCAGGCTGCCCGGAGGTGCATCCACCGATCCCCGCAATCGGCGTCCCATGGGGCGCTCCGCCTATCTGCTGAGCTTCTTTCAGTTGCGCGAGCTCTTCAGGATCAATAAATCGGTCATGGGCAATGCGAGCCACGCGCCGATAGATCTCAGAGATTCCCAGTGCCTTGTTCACCCGCTCAGCCTGGTTGGCCGACGTTTCGTAGTACACGAGCGCAGTAGTCTTATCCGAGTGCCCAAGGAACTCGGCTAATTCCTCGTGATTCGCGCCGGCATCAACGAGGCGCTGCGCGGCTGTGTGTCGCAAATTGACCGCAGTCGCACCGATCCGAATAGAATCGCGAAGTGAGGAACTGATGCGACGGCTCGCTTCATTAGCGGATGCGACGCCGAACACTCTAGCGCCCGCATCATCGCCGTTGGACTGAAAGTGCCGATCGATCTCGACGAAGAGTGGGGTCCACTCGCGTTTCACACGCCTGAGCAGCGACTTTGAGGCACTGGAACTCCGCTGCTTTACCATGCGGAATGTGATGTAGACGGACGCAAGCATATCGACGCCTTCCCGACGAATCCTTACATCGCGAAACGTAAGCATTGCAATCTGAATCGGCCTCATTGCGAACTGGTACGCACACAGCAACATCGCTGCATCCTGCACGTCTTCGATAGCCAGCAACGACTTCTTGGCCTGGATGGCCGCCGCATCCAGAAACCGGATTATCGCGGCTTCATCGTCCGCCGATATGAAAGCTTCCCCGGATCGAACGACGGCGTATTTGTCTTTGAAGGGCAGGGGGAGGGTAGATATGACATTGTGATAGGAGTCTGACCAGCTATTGATGCGATGTTGGCAGAGCAGTTTAAGGATCGACTTGGCGCAGACGTAGGCCTCTGTAGGCAAGCATCTAGCGAGAAGGACGGTCCAAACGGAAGCAATTCCTGTAGGTCCAGCGGCCAAAAGTCCAGCAACGTCTTCATGCCTAAGGTGCTTTCCGCCGAGTGTGTACTGTGCGGCGGTCCGTGGCGCGAAGCCCTCTCCAATGATGCGCATGAATACGTGTTTTAGCAGGGTTCCAAAGGCCTCTCCAACTGGGGAGAACTCAATATTGACAAGGCTTCCATTCGCATGGACTGCGAAGCAGTCAGCTATTGAGGGATCTCGAATTGAGCGAAGCGTGTCATCGAAAGCGTCGTAGTACCTGATCACGGGCGGCAAAGGCGGAAGCTGCGCGGCAACTTCACGCAATGGTGACGTTTCGATCTGTGAATGATGATCACGCTGCATATCCACTCATCTTCTTTCCAATAGCGGAATTCAGAAAGGAATTGCTCTCAGAACTTCACTTCGATCATCGAATGCGTTGTTCCACACGGAGGATAGACGATCTTCGAACACCGCTTTCGCATAGCGAATGGGCATTTGTGATTCTCTCGACCAGCCGAAAAAGGCCCTGAGCTTCTGTAGTGCTTCATCCATTGAATCCCCATGGTGAAGCAGCTGATTCAATCGTACTACCGCGCACGTATGACGAAGATCATGGGGTGTGACCGATTGTTTCCCACTTTGTTCCTTCAGCTCTCGGAGACTGGATGGTGGCAGGCCGGCGGATATTTTCAGGAACATCTTGGTCAAGGATTCAGTGGAAAGTGGACTATCCTGCTGTGTATTCAGCAGGAAAGCGTGCCCCGGCCTGCCTCGATAGTTTTCAACATAGCTTTGCACTAGCCGCGCGATCGCTTCGCTCACCGGCACTTGTCGGACAGAGTTGGCAGACTTGATGCTGGGCCTGGAATACCGCGGGTCATCGTCGTTATCGGAGTACGGGCTCGCTTGCACGTTCATCCAGCATCGAAACCTCTGCCGCCTTTCATCAAAGCCGTCCTTGATCACGTCTGCAGTTAGCAGCAGAAGCTCGCCGCGTCGAACTCCTTGATGGAGCATCAACACGAAGGAAATATAAGCAAGCCATCGCGTGTGCTGGCGTGCAAAGGGATTGGTAGCAGATGCCGGGTCTAGCATTTCGTAGAGCGCCTTAATCACGCTCGCCGGCAATGAACGAACCTGGCTCGGGTGGCGGCTCCTGCGGACGTGGAGCTGGCTATACAGGTGGGATAGCCGATGCAAGCGAGCTTCAATCTGTCGGAGACGGTCCGTCGGCAACGTTGACTTAGACAACCAGGTCACCACCGACGTGACAAATGCTAAGCCAGCTCTCCAGCGTGATTCGTCGGCCGGACCAACAGAAGGTTGATTGCGGATGGCTATGAACCAAGACTCTAAGATCTCGGCGAGCACGGCGTCGTTCAAGTGGCCCAAGGCGTCATCCAGCGCGTGGGCGCCAAACTGATGGTCCGCATGGACGTACAAACTCTCGATGTACCGAAGCTTCTTTACCTGGCTAGATGCTGCGAGGTCATGGTTGGACATCAACGCCCAGACGCTAGCCCAGTAACGAGGCAGCCTGTGGACATCGTCAACAAGTAAGGCGCCACGTAAAGAAGCTGGAACTTGGGGGTCCGTGAGCACATTGAGCAAAGGCTGGTTCCTGTTGAGGAAGCAACGCCATATGTACCATTTAACACAGACTCTGTTGCAGACAGAAGGCTCCAATCCGGCGCTTAGACGCAACACAACGAAAAGTACTAGATTTTCGCATAATGTCTATTATGTAAAGAAAGGCATGGGCAGGCGGCGCCAGCCCAGTCCATCACTCGGTGTCCTTCAAGCCCACTTTGTTTGCCCATCCCAAGCCAACGTCGGTCTCCAGACCCATCCCATCTACCCCCGCAACCCATCCACCCAGTCCGCGAACACACGGTTGGCTGCCATCGACAATGCCGGCCCATGTTCGGCGGCGTCGCGGCGGATCTGTTCGGGATCGATCCGGTGTTCGATCAAGGTTTGCGTGTGTGCGGTCAGCCAGCGCTCGATCCGGGTGTAATCGGCTTCCAAATGGCACTGCAAGCCAAGGATGCCGGGGCCGACGGAAAATACCTGGTTCGGGAATCCCGGCGTTTCGGCCAGTCGTTTTGCGCCTGCGGGAATCTCGAACTGGTAGCCGTGCCAGTGCAGCACCGGCACCGGTCCCAGGTGCCGCAGGCTGGAGGCGTGTCCGGCATCGGTTAGGGTCAGCGGACGGTAGCCGATCTCGCGCGTTCCGTTGCTGGTGACGTCGGCGCCCAACGCTTGTGCCATCAGTTGCGCGCCCAGGCAGATGCCGAGGGTCGGCTTGCCAAGCGCAAGGCGTTCCGCGATGGCGGCGCGTTCTTCGGTCAGGAAGACGGTCCTTGTGGTCTCCCGGATGCCGAGCGGCCCCCCGAGGGTCACCAGCAGGTCGGCGGCGATCACGGCCTCGGTGTCGAGGTGTTCGACGCCGGCAGTGACGTAATCGACGCGACAGCCGCGCTGGTCCAGCACGGGGGCTAGGAGGCCGAGGTCGTCGAGGGCGACGTGGCGGATGGCCAGGACGTTGCGGAGGGTCATGCGTGCGTCATGCCTGCAGTTCCGCTGCGTCGAGCCCGCGGGCGTCGCGTGCGAGTGCTTCCAGCACGGCGACCAGCGCCACGCGTGCCGTGTCATCGAGGGCTTTCAGCGGCAATGGCAGGCACGGGCGCTCGACGCGTCCCAGCAGTTCAGCGGCGGCGGCAACGACGCGCAGGCTGCCGCCATGCTGGTCGAACAAGGCCCAGAGCGGTTGCAGGCGCTGCGACAGTCGCGTGGCTTCGGCCGCGTGGCCCGTTTGCGCGGCCCGCGTGATGGCCAGTGCGGTGTTCGGGAACAAGCCGCCGATGACCGAGTACCAGGCCTCGCATCCGGCGTTGAGTCCACGGGCGGCAGAGGCATCGCCGCTGACGCCGATCGTGACCTTGGCCGGCACCTGTGCACGCAGGCGCTGGACGCGTGCCCTCGCCGCGTCCGGGTCTGCGGGGACGCCGGGGATCTTGATCGAGGCGACGTTCGGCAGTTGGGCGATGCGTCCATGCAGTTCGTCGCTGAACTCGAAGCGCGTGGTGCCGGGGTTGTCGTAGACGCACAACGGGATCGACAGGTGCCGGGTCACCTGTTCGTACAGGCCGAAGACCTCGTCTGGCGTGAGTGTCTGGTACGACACCGGCGCCAGCAGGACGCCGCTGGCCCCTGCCCGCTGCGCGTCTTCGGCCAGGGCCAGGACGTCGCGCGTGCGCAATGCGCCGATACCGACGATCACTGGGACATCGCCGGCGTGCATGACCGCAAGCCGCGCCACCCTCGCCCGCTCGGCATGATCGAGATAGGCGTAACTGCCGGTCGAGCCCAGGGCGCCGATGGAGTCGACGCCAGCCGCGGCGAGCCGCTGGACCAGGCCTGCGAATGCGGCCTCGTCGATGCCGTCTTCGTTCATCGGGGTCAGGGGAAAGGCGCTGAGGCCGGAGAACATGGCGGGAGGCTCCTTGTGGATCGCTTGATCGCCCGGATGGTGACACGGGGCGACGGCCATCGACAGTCTCCAGTTGCTGGCCGGCGCTGCGTGCGGGCGCTGGAGTCGTTTACGCTTGGCGCATGGAACTCAAATGGCTCGAAGACTTCATCAGCCTTGCGCGCAGCGGCAGTTTTTCGCGTTCGGCCACCGAGCGCCATGTCACCCAGCCCGCTTTCAGCCGCCGGATCCAGGCGCTCGAACTCTGGCTGGGCGTGGCGCTGATCGACCGCAGCGCCTACCCGACCCGGCTGACGCCGGCCGGCCGCCAGTTCCGCGAGGTCGCCGAGGAAACCGTGCGCCAGTTGCATGCGGTACGACAGGGCCTGCAGGACGGCACCGGGTCCGGCGCCGGCACGATCTCGGTCGCGGCGCTGCACAGCCCGGCCTTGACGTTCTTTCCGCGCTGGTTCGCGGCCATCCAGGCGCGGACCGCGGCACTGGGTTCGCTGGGTAGCCACCTGTTGCCGGACAACTTCCACAACTGCATGCAGGCCTTCGTCGAAGGCGGCCACGACTTCCTGTTGACCTTCCATCATCCGCGCGTGCCGATCGCGTTGGACCCGGCGCTGTATCCGGCCCTGGTCGTCGGCACCGATGCGCTGGTCGCGGTGCGGCGCGCCGACGCGGGCGGTGCGGCGGCGCCGATGCTGCGCTACGCGCCCGACTCCTACCTGGGGCAGCTGACGGCCTCCGTACGCACGCCGCCGGAACCGGCCTGCGATGGTCCGGTGCATGTCAACGAGAACGCGATGGCCGAGGCGCTGAAGTACATGGTGCTCGCAGGACATGGCCAAGCCTGGTTGCCGCGTAGCCTGATCGAACGCGAGCTCGACAATGGTGCGCTGGTCGCCGAGGACGCGTCGATCGCGCTGGAGATCCGGCTCTATCGCAATGGCGAACGGCGTCGTCCGGTGCTCGACCAGGTCTGGCAGGCGGCGCAGGACGAGCTGGCCGATGCCGGGGGGCAGGCCGGCGCCCATGCCGGTCGCGAATGACGCATTCGGATAAGGCATTGGACGCATCGCCGCATCGTGCCGAAGCTGGTCTCCCATCACGGAGACGACGATGCTCGGCGTACTGGGCGGCATGGGGCCGCAGGCCACCCTGGATTTTCTTGCGAAGCTGACGGCGGCGACGCCGGCCGAACGCGATCAGCAGCACCTGCCGATGATCGTCTGCTCGACGCCCGACATCCCCGATCGCAGCGATGCGATCCTGGGCCACGGTGCCGATCCGTTTCCTGCGATGCGTACCGCCTTGCGGCGACTGGAACGCGCCGGCGCGCGCCATGTCGCGATTCCCTGCAACACCGCGCACCACTGGCATGAACGCCTGCAGGCGACGACACGCCTGCCGATCCTGCATATTGTCGATGCGGTGCTGGAAAGCCCGGACCTGCAAGCCGCCCTGCTCGACCGTGCGGCGGGATCGCGCGATGCGCCGCTGGTGTTCGGCCTGCTGGCGACCACCGGCGCGGTCGCGGCCGAGATCTATCCACGACGCCTGTCGCTGCATGGCATCCCCTGCCTGGTGCCCTGCCCCGATGGCCAGGCCGAGGTCATGACGGCGATCCGCAACATCAAGGCCGGCGAACTGACGCAGGCACGCACGATGCTGCGCGCGCAGGCGATGGCCCTGCTCGATCGCGGCTGCACGCATGTGGTCATGGGCTGCACCGAAATCCCGTTGGCGCTCGATGCCATCGTCGATGCCTGGCGGCCGGCGCTGATCGATGCCACCCAGGCGCTGGTGCAGGCCTGCATCCGCCAGCATGCGCATGAAGTGCAGCGACGCAGGTCGCTGCGCAGGCCGACGCTGGCGGCCTGAGCACCAGGTTCAGGGCATCCGGCAACCACCGCTGTCTGGCGTCATCGCCAGCGCCCCCGCCCTCCCCTCAGCTGGCTTCCACGCGATCGCGGCCACCGGCCTTGGCGCGGTACAGCGCGGCATCGGTATCGCTGATCCATTCGCGCAGACCCGGATGATGGGCCGCAAGCTGGGTCACGCCGATGCTGGCGGTGCAGACCAGGCCGGGCTCGGCATCGAAGGTCATCTCGCGGATCGCGAAGTGGATGCGGCTGGCGATCAGCAGAGCGCCTTCGATCCGGGTGTTCATGAGTAACACCGCGAACTCGTCGCCACCGTAACGCGCAGGCACGTCGTCGTCGCGGACGATCGCGCGCAGGGCATCAGCGACCTGCTTCAGCACGAGGTCGCCCATGCCGTGGCCGTAGCGGTCGTTGATGCTCTTGAAATGGTCGATGTCGATCAGCAACAGCGACGCCGCGCTGCCGTCGCGCTGGAAATGCAGCAGTGCCCGGCGCGCGCGCGAATCGAAGTGGCGGCGGTTGGGCAGTTCGATGCCGGGATCGATCCGCGTCAACCGTTCCAGCTCGCGGTTCTGCGCGGCCATCTTGCTGGTCAGGCGATACATCGCGTGGCTCAGCGCGACGTTGTAGGCGAACAGGAACGGCAGGCTCAGCAACAGCGTGCGATACGAGAAGGCCGGATGCAGCGCGAAGCCCTGCACGGCCAGCACTGCGACGATGCTTCCGAGCAGGACGATGCTGGAACGACGCAGCAGCGGCCAGCCGCCGGCGGCCAGGCGATCGGCGGTCAGCACCGAGATCAGGATGGCCGACGGGATCACCGCCAACTGGATCACGCCGATCCAGGCGCCACCGAGGGCAGCGTCGATGACCAGGTTGCGGTGCTCGGCATGCACGCGGTCGCGCGAGCGCTGCGAGATCCAGCGGGCCAGGTGCGGCCACAGCAAGGCATTGAGGACCAGGCAGGCCCACTGCCAGCCGGGTGCGTTCTGCTCCCACAGCACCGAGCCGATCGGCAATGCGCACAGCGCCATGCCCAGCACGCGCATGCGGTGGATCCGACGGACGAACTGTCGGGCACGGACATGCGGCTGCTCGACGATGTCGGAGTCAATTGACATGGCGACGTCTTGATCGGTTCATTGGGCCCCGCGGCCAGTATGCCGGGATCTGCAAAGTCGTACAGCGTTTTCTGCGACGCAGGTCATGGACCAGGCGATGACCACGACGCATAAACCAGCGCCGGCTGCATTGCATGCTGCAACAGTGCGGCTGCCGTGACGCGACATGTCGTGAAGAGGCCTGGCGTAACAGGCCTGTCCTGAGAAGTATGCAAGGCGGACGTCCGCAGCGAACCGATGCCGGGCCATCGATGCCCCGGCGCACGGCTCCCGGGAAACACGATGCCCACAAACAACCAGGCCCGCTTGCGCGGGCCTGGATTGCTGGAAATTGGCGTCCCCACGGGGATTCGAACCCCGGTCGCCACCGTGAAAGGGTGATGTCCTAGGCCTCTAGACGATGGGGACGCACGATAAACCTGATTGTCGCTACCGACAGGCCTAATGCCGGTAGTGGTGGAGCCAGGCGGGATCGAACCGCCGACCTCCTGCATGCCATGCAGGCGCTCTCCCAGCTGAGCTATGGCCCCACGTGTTGGGAGCGCGAAATTCTAGGGGCGATCCTGCGAAGCGTCAACAGCTTCCTGCAATTATTTTCACATCGCCCGGATTCGTGTTCATCGATGGCGGCACGACCGGCGTCTTCCTGCGGTGTCCGCCGCGTGCCGCGACGGTCGTCACGTGTGGCGTGGCAACGCGCGACACAGACTTGCTTGCACGCCTCACGGCGTATGCCGACAGCGGACGGCGCCGAGTTCCGGTAGTTCCACAGATCCCAGCACAACGGGCTTTCCAGAGAATGGCGCCTTCCCGCCAATGGAGATCACGGGTGCCTTCTTTCCTGGAACAACTGCACAGCATGCGCGCCGACATCGGCGCGATCCGCACCACCGGCCTCGACGACGCCACGCTGCTGCGACTGGCGCCCGCGCATCCGGATCTGGTGGCTGCCGTCGACGCCGCCCATCGACTGCACGCGCAACTGCGGACGCAGGATCCCGCGCTGCTCGCACTCGATGAAGATGCGCAGGTGGCCGCGGCACAGGAAGGCCTGGTCAATTTCTATCCCGGCGATGCGGTCAATCCCTATGTCGCGCTGGCGGCACGCGGCCCGTGGATCGTCACGCTGAAGGGCGCGGTCATCCACGACTCCGGCGGTTACGGCATGCTCGGCTTCGGCCACACGCCGGGCCCGGTGCTCGAGGCGCTGGCGCAACCGCAGGCGATGGCGAACGTGATGACGCCCAACCTCGGCCAGCGACGGCTGACGACGCGGCTGCGTGAAGAGATCGGCCACCGGAATGGCCAGTCGCCTTATGGGCACTTCTTCTGCCTGAATTCGGGGTCGGAGTCGGTCACTCTCGCCTGCCGTATCGCCGACGTGCTGGCGCGCCAGCTGACCGATCCGGGCGGCCCGCATGCCGGTCGCACGATCAAGCGCCTGGCGGTCAAGGGCGCGTTCCATGGCCGCACCGAAGGCCCGGCCTACTTCTCCGATTCCTCGCGCGCGGGTTACCTGCGCCATCTTGCGAGCTACCGCGACGAGGACAGTCTGATCACCGTCGATCCCTACGATGTCGACCAGTTGCAGGCGGTGTTCGCGACCGCCGAGCGCGAGGGCTGGTGCATCCCGGCGATGTTCCTGGAGCCGGTCATGGGCGAAGGTGACCCCGGCCGCGCCCTGACCCGCGCGTTCTACGATGCTGCTCGCCGCCTGACCCGCGCCCACGGCGGCCTGCTGCTGGTCGACTCGATCCAGGCCGGCCTGCGCGCCCACGGCGTGCTGTCGTTCGTCGACTACCCGGACATGGCCGGTATCGACCCGCCGGACATGGAGACCTTCTCGAAGGCGCTCAACGCCGGCCAGTACCCGCTGTCGGTGCTGGCGGCCGGCGATCGCGCGTCCAGCCTGTACAAGCCTGGCGTCTATGGCAACACGATGACCAGCAACCCGCGTGCGACCGACGTCGCCTGCGCGGTGCTGGACATGCTGACGCCGCAGATCCGCGGCAACATCCGCGATCGCGGCCAGGAGTTCCTGGACAAGCTGCTGCGCCTGCACGCGGAGCTGCCGGAGTTGGTCACCGGCGTCCAGGGCACCGGGCTGCTGTTCTCGTGTGAACTTGCGCCATCCTTCCTGTGCTACGGCGCAGGCAGCACCGAAGAGTGGCTGCGCGAGCGCGGCATCGGCGTGATCCATGGCGGCACCAATTCTTTGCGCTTCACGCCGCACTTCGCGATCACCAGTGAGGAAGTCGACCTGGTCGTCGACGCGGTGCGCAGTGCGGTGCTGGAAGGGCCCAGGCGCGATTGAAGCCGGCGAGACTGAAGCCTGCGCGATTGAAGCCTGCGCGATTGAAGCCGGCGAGACTGGGGCCGGCGTCATTGAGGCTGGCCCCATGGGCAGGCGCCACCGGGGCGCGCCATGGCACGTCCTGCCTGGCCCCTGCGCGCACCGGCTGGGGCTCGACTGGCCATCCACCGGGGCGGGCGGCCGATCGCCGCCCCGCATAGGTAGTAACACGGTTGCTCCCGTGCCTGCCCCCTGCCTAGCATCCGGGGTTGACCACCAAGGATCTGCAGGCATGCCCGATACCCGCGTTGCACCCTCCCCGGCTCCGCGAGGGCCTGCCCCGCACGCGGCCCGGATGCGCGACCTGCGACAGTGGACCACAGGCCTGTTGCTGCTGCTGGCGCTGTGCGTGCCGATGCTGGCGATGGCGGCACCCAGTCTGGAGCAGGCGAGCCTGGAGCAGATCCGCAGCTATCCGTTCCCGGAAGAGCTGGTCGCGGCCAAGGGCAGCGACCGCGTGGTCTGGCTGGTCAACGATGCCGGCAAGCGCAACGTCTGGACTGCTTCCGCGCCCGACTACCAGCCGCGCCAGGTCACCCCGTACGTCGATGACGACGGCCAGGAGCTGACCAGCCTGCTGTTGTCCAACGACGGCTCGCGCATCGTCTACGTGCGTGGCGGCGAACATGGCGGCAACTGGAACGGTGGCGCCCCCGCCAACCCGACCTCGGTGCCCGGCGAGACCACGGTCGACATCTGGACCGTCGAGATCGATGGCCGCCAGCCCAGCGCCCCGCGCAAGCTTGCCAATGGCGACGACCCGGCGCTGTCTCCGGATGGTCGCCGCGTGGCCTACATCAAGGACAACGCGGCCTGGATCGTCGACACCAGCGGCCGCGGCGAAGGCAAGCGCCTGTTCTGGACCCGTGGTCGCGTCGGCAACCTGCAGTGGTCGCCCGACGGCAGCCGCCTGGCGTTCGTGACCTCGCGTGAAAGCCATTCGCTGATCGGCATCTATCGCGACGACAAGACCCCGCTGCTGTGGGTGTCCCCAGCCGCCGCCCGCGACGGCCAGCCGCGGTGGTCGCCCGATGGCCGCCAGCTGCTGTACGTGCGCAGTGCCGGCGACGGCGGTCCGCCGCGCGAGATGCTGCGCTTCCATCCGCGCGCGTGGTCGATCTGGGTCGCCAACGCCGACAACGGCGTCGCCAGCCAGCGCTGGGCCAGCGGCCGCACGCTGCGCGATTCGTACTACTGGGAGCAGCCGGAATGGGCGGCCGACGGCCGCATCGTGTTCCGCTCCTATGCCGACGGCTGGCAGCACCTGTACTCGCTGCCGGCTGACGGCGGTGCGCCGCTGCTGCTGACGCCCGGCAACTACATGGTCGAGAACTTCGCACTCAGTGCCGACGGCAAGCGCATCTTCTTCGACGCCAACACCGGCACCGATGTCGACGATATCGACCGCCGCCACCTGTTCGAGGTCGCCGTCGACCGTGCGCAGCCGCGCCCGCTGACGCCCGGCAAGGGACTGGAATGGTCGGCCAGGCAGACGCCGCGTGGCGACCTGCTGTTCTTCAGCTCGACCGGCACGCGTCCGCCGCAGCCTTCGCGCCTCGACGCCAGCGGCGCGATCAGCCTGCTGCCCGGCACCGCCGCTCCCGGCTATCCGGCCGACGCGCTGGTCACGCCGCGCCGCGTGACCTTCAAGTCGACCGATGGCCAGACCGTGCACGGGCAGTTGTTCGAGCCCAAGGCCGGCAGCTTCACCGGCAAGCGCCCGGCGGTGGTCTACGTCCACGGCGGCCCGCAGCGGCAGATGCTGCTGGGCTGGCACTACATGGGCTATTACTCCAACGACTACGCGGTCAACCAGTACCTGGCCAGCCGCGGCTACGTGGTGCTGTCGATCAACTACCGCCTCGGCCCGGGCTACGGCCACGGCTACCACTTCCCGGAAGCGGCCGGCGTGCGCGGCGCGTCCGAGTATCGCGACGTCAAGGCTGGCGGCCAGTACCTGCAGTCGCTTCCCGGCGTCGATGCCGGTCGCATCGGCATCTATGGCGGCTCCTATGGCGGCTACCTGACCGCGATGGCGCTGGCGCACGACTCCAAGCTGTTCAAGGTCGGCGTCGATGTGCACGGCGTGCACGACTGGGTGTCGGACGAGTACGGCAACCTGTTCAAGCGCGATCGTTTCGAAGTACCGGCCGATGCCGAGCGCGCGATGCAGGTCGGCTGGGAGTCGTCGCCGGTGTCGGCGATCAAGACCTGGACCTCGCCGGTGCTGTTCATCCATGGCGACGACGACCGCAACGTCATGGTCGGCCAGACCGTCGACCTGGTGCAGCGCCTGGAAGGTACCGGCGTGCACCAGGAGACCATGCTCCTGGTCGACGAGACCCACAGCATCCAGCGCTACGCCAATGTCATCCGCATGAACGCCGCGGTGGTGGAGTTCCTGCAGCGCTACCTCGAACCGAAGGCGCAGCCTTGATGCCTGCGCGCAGTCTCCTGCGCAACGTGCAGGCCGGCGCCTTGGCGCTGGCCTGCGGACTGGCCGCCACGGCATCGGCTGCGCCCGCCACGGCATCTCCGGGCGGCCTGGCCGATGTCCCGGGGGCGGCCATCGATGCGGTGTTCGCCGACTGGAACCACCCCGACAGCCCCGGCTGCGCGGTCTCGGTGCTGGACCACGGCAAGGTCGTCTACCAGCGCGGCTATGGCCAGGCCAGCCTCGAACTGGGCGTGCCGATCAGTCCCGACACGGTGTTCTACATCGCATCGACATCCAAGCAGTTCACCGCGCTGTCGATCGCGCTGCTGGCCCAGCAGGGCAAGCTGTCGCTGGATGACGACGTGCGCCGCTACGTGCCCGAGCTGCCCGACTACGGCAAGCCGATCACCGTCTCGCACCTGGTCCACCACACCAGCGGCCTGCGCGATTACCTCGGGCTGGCCGCACTGGCCGGCCATGATGTCGCCGACAGCCTGCCGCTGCAGCAGGCGCTGGACCTGATCACGGCGCAGAAGGCGCTGAACTATCCGGTCGGCAGCGAGTACCTCTACAGCAACTCCAACTACCTGCTGATGACGGTCATCGTCGAGCGCGTCAGCGGCATGAGCCTGCGCGCCTTCTCCGACCAGCACATTTTCAAGCCGCTGGGCATGCGCCATACGCAGTTCTACGACGATGCCACCCGCATCGTGCCAGGACGCACCATCGGCCATACCCGCAACGACGATGGCAGCTGGTCGCTGCTGCGCACCAGTTACGCGCTGGTCGGCGACGGCGGGCTGTTGACCAGCGTCAAGGACATGGAGGCCTGGGAGCGCAACTTCCTCGACAACCGCCTCGGCCTGGGCGGCCCTGCCCTGCTCGAACAGATCACCACGCCGGGCAAGCTCGACGACGGCAAGCCGATCGACTATGCCTTCGGCCTGATGGCGGGCAACTACCGTGGCCTGCCGACGGTGTCGCATGGCGGCTCGTTCCTGGCCTACAAGGCCGACATGCTGCGCTTCCCGCAGCAGCAGTTCGCCGTGCATGCGCTGTGCAACGCGCAGAGCGCCACGCCCGACCGCTATGTCCGCCGCATCGCCGATCTTTACCTGGCCGGGCTGTTCACCGCGCCGGTGCCGACACCGCCCGCACGTCGCAGCAGCGACAGCGAGGCCAAGCCCGAGCGCTCGACGCCCGCCCAGCGTGCCGCGCTGGTCGGCGACTACCGCAGCAGCGAGCTCGATGTGGTCTACAAGGTGCGGCTCAAGGACGGTCAGCTGACGTCCAGCGCCGGTTACCTGCCCGCCGAGACCTGGCGCCTGCTGGACGCCGACCATGCCCAGGTCGATGGCGCCAGCGTGCGCGTCACCCGCGATGCGCGTGGCCAGGTCGCCGGCTTCGTGCTCGACGCCGGACGCGTGCGTGGCCTGGCGTTCGAACGATTGCCCGACTGAAGCACCGCCCGAGCGAGCCGCACACCGCACCCGACGCTGCACCTGCAAGCAAGACCCAGCGCGGCGGCGTCCGTGAGGACGCCGTCTCCATCCCCGTCTCCGGAATCCACCGATGATCCTGCAACGTTCGTCCCTGCTGTGTACGGCACTGCTGACCGCCATCACCCTGGCCGCGTTGGTCGCGGTCACTCCGCAGGCATCGGCACAGGCCACCACCGCGCCCGTCGCGCCATCCGGCACCGCGACCGACATCATCGCCGGCCAACGCGTGGTGCTGCCGTCGCGCATCCTCGGCGAAGAGCGCGAGCTGCTGATCCACCTGCCCAAGGACTACGCCCAGTCCACGCAGCGCTATCCGGTGATCGTGCTGCTCGATGGCAACAACCACTTCCTGTACGCATCGGGCACGGTGGACTTCCTGTCACGCAACGGCCGCATGCCCGAGGCGATCCTGGTCGCGGTGCCGACGATGCACAAGCGCTCGCGCGACCTGTCGATGCCGCTGGTCAAGGACAAGGAGCAGATCGCCAAGCGCGACGCGCACGACCCGCCGGGTGGCTCGGCCGAATTCCTGGCGTTCCTCGCCGACGAGTTGCTGCCGTGGGTCGACCGCGAGTACCGCACCCAGCCGTACCGCATCCTCAGCGGCCACTCGCTGGGCGGACTTTTCAGCTTCTATGCCCTGCTCGAACGGCCGGACGCCTTCAACGCCTACATCGCGGTCAGCCCGTCGCTGTGGTGGGATGGCCGGCGCTGGGTCGAGCAGTCCAAGGAGCGCCTGGCCGCCCTGCCCGGCAAGCATTTCCTGTACTTCTCCTGGGGCGACGACGAGGAATCGATCCGCGACTCCAGCCAGGAGCTGGTCGACTGGATGCGCAAGCAGCCGCTGCCGTCGCTGGAATGGGTGTCGCGCTACTACCCCGGCGACGACCATGGCACGACGCCGCTGCGCACGTTCTATGACGGTCTGGAGAAGCTCTACGCGCCCTGGCAGCTGCAGGTGCACGATCCCGAGAAGCGGCCGCTGGCGGAACTGGAGGCGCTGGCGGCCAATCACTCGGCGATGCTCAGCGAACGCTACGGCTATCCGATCCCGCCTAGCGCCGATACCGAGTACGCCCTGGTCGACTGGCTGGTCGAACACAAGCGCTACGACGAAGCCCTGGTGCGCGCGAAGGCCTTGCAGGCTGCCCATCCCGAGTCGCGCGACGTCAACGGCCAGATCTCGCAGATCCTCGAAAAGCAGGGCGATGCCGCGGGTGCCCTCGCGGCGTATCGCCTGTCGTTGCCGGAGAGCAGCGAGTACGGCGATGTCTGGCATGTGAAGCATCGCCTGGAGACGCTGGAGAAAGCGGCCGCGAAGGCGGCGCGGAAGCGTTGAGGTTGGATCGAGGTATCGGGGACGCCGGGTCGAGACCCGGTCTACCCGATGATCGACCGTAGGGCGGGTCTTGACCCGCCGCATCGCGCGACCGGGATGTTCGTGGGCGACTGATCGCGTGCTTCTGAAGAAATGCGAATGCGCCGTGCATGGCTTGATCGCGCCCATGGGCGCTCCCACGGGGCAATGAGCCGGGTCTTGACCCGGCTGCCGCTCAGTCCCGGTCGAGCGTCAGCAGGTCGTTGCGTTCGCGGGTGTCGCCGAGCAGGTGCTGGGCGAAGTAGACCCAGCGCGAGCGTTCGAAATAGCCCTGGCGGTCGGCCAGGTCGTGGTCGCGGCCGGGAATCAGCAGGAAATCGTAGCGCTTGCCGGCATTGACCAGCGCGTCGGCCAACCGCACCGAATGCGCGAACTGCACGTCCTTGTCGAGGTCGGAGTGCACCAGCAGCAGCCGGCCCTTCAGGTTGCCGGCCAGTGCGGCATTGCTCGGGATCGGCACATCGAGCCCGTAGTAGTGCTCGGTCGAGCTCCACTCGTAGAGGTTGTTGTCGTGGTTGCCGGCGCCAGAGACGCAGACGCGATACAGCTCCGGATAGGTCAGGAACAACGACACCGACATCAGCCCGCCACCGGAGTAACCGGTGACGCCGACCCGCGACAGGTCCATCCAGGGCCGGCTTGCGGCGAGCTGTTCGAGGCTGGCGCGGCTGTCGGCCAGTGGGTAGTCGCGCATGTTGCCGTGACCGTGCACGAGGTAGGCCTTGTCGCGCACGCCCTGCGCCTGCCCGCGGGTCGCGCTGGTGACGACGATGAAGCCCAACTGCGCCAGCGCCTGCATCGGCGACGCGGCCTCGAAGCGGACCGGGATGGAACCGGCACTGCTCGAGTTGGGCATGACCCATGCGATGACCGGATAGCGGCGCGTGGGATCGAAGTCGAAGGGCTTCCAGATACCGCCATGCAGGACGGTCTTGCCGTCGGCGGCCAGCGTTTCGACGCTCTCCGGCGGCTGCCAGCCGGCAGCGCGCAACGGCACGATGTCGAGCCGTTGCAGTTCGGCGACCTGCTTGCCTTCGCGGTCGCGCAGGACCGAGGTCGTCGGCAGGTCGGGGCGCGAGTGGGTATCGATCAGCCAGCGTCCATCGGGCGACAGGCTGCTGGCATGGTCGGCATCCTCGGGCGTCAGCCGCTCGATGCGACCGCCGGCCAGCGCGACGCGGTAGCTCTGCGCGTAATGGCGATGCACGCCGGGTTCGCGCCCGTAGCCGCTGACGTAGAGCCAGCCGCCGTCCTCGTCGATGCCGAGGATCTGCGCGATGTTGAACGCGCCTTCGGTGACCGCGCCGACCAGCGTGCCGTCCGCGTCGTAGCGGTACAGGTGGTTCCAGCCGCTGCGATCGGACAGCCACAGGACACTGCCATCCGACAGCACGCGGAACGTCGGCGCACGCAGCGTGAAGTACGGCGTACCGCGTTCGTGCAGCAGCACCCTGGTCTTGCCGGTGGCGGCATCGGCGACGACCAGTTCGACCTCGCCGTAGCCGCGCGACATCCTCGCGAAGTAGAGCTTGTCGCGGCTGCCGCCAGCACTGATACCGCCACCGGCGTTGCCGATGTCGGTCGAACCGATGAACTGTCCCGGCCAGCGTTCGCTGTCCACGCGCACCAGCGACTCGCTGTCGAGGTCGCCGATCCACAGCTCGGTGACCGGCAGGTCCGCTTCGCCGGGCATGGCATAGCGCATCTCGCGCAGCGTTGGCCGTGGCGTGGTGCCGGTATCGACCAGCCAGGAGGCGCCGACCTTGCGGTTGTCGCCACGCTCGACCCAGAAGCGACGCCCGCCTTCGAACCAGCCCAGCCGCCAGCCCAGCGGCGTCTGCGTGTCGGTGATGCCTCCCTCGCGACCGAAACTGCGCCACGGCGCGGCATCGTCGGACAGGGCCTTCAGCGTGCCGTCGGCGCGCTGCAGCCAGAGATTGCGGTCGCGCACGCCCAGCCATCCGCCGCCGGCGATCGCGACTGCCTCGTCGAGTTGCGGGCGCGCGGCCGTTGCCTGCCGGGTGGCCTTCGACTGTCCCGGCTGCCATTGCCAACGCTGGTCGCCGATCCTGAAGCGCAGGCGGCCATCGGCCTCGACGCCGTCGATCTTCAGGTCTTGCGCGTTGCCGGCTGTAGCGGTGTTGCGACCCGCGCCCCCGCCCTCGCCTGCGCCGGCACGCGCCACCGCGAGCAGTCGGTCGCCGGTGTACGCGTTGCGGGTGCCGGTGGTGGCGTCGCCGATCACCACGCGCAGTCCGCTGCGGTCGCGCTGCTGGAACCAGTAGCGGCTGCCGTCGATCCACCGCGGCGCCGCCAGCGCGACGCTGTAGCGGCGGTCGAACGCGTCATCGCGACGATCGTCGATGCCGGCATCGCCATGCAGCCGCTTCGCGACCTGCTTGGGCGTGAACGCCTCGGCAGCCGCATAGTCCGCGCGTTCGGCCATCGCCAGAGATGGCAGCAGAGCCGCCAGCAGCACCAGGCCACGCGCCACCAACGCATGCAGGGTGGCCTGCGGACGACGGCGCGCATGGTGGGTGCGGGGCGCGGGCAAAGTGTTCATGCGGGGACTCGGTCGATGGGGCGGATATTCGATGGTGCCGACGTCGACCACCGCGCCGGGGTGCGGGATGCGGCGGCGGAGGTGTGGGTATCGCGGGTCGCACTGCTTGCGTCGCTCGCGTCGGTCGCGGTGTGCGAGACAGTCGAACGCGCGGCTCCAAAATGCAGAATGCCCCGGACCGCGTCAACGGTCCGGGGCATCGGGGCGACGATCAGAACTTCACTTTCAATCCGACGTAGGCATAACGGCCACGATAGTCGGCGATGTAGCGGTCCCAGCCATCGGAGCTGGAGGCCACGAACGGCAGGTCGGCGTCGAACAGGTTCTCGATGCCGACGTAGACGCTGGTGCCCTTGAACAGGCTCTGCGACGACGACTCGTCACGCCCGAACGTGTAGCTGGCCTGCAGGTCGACGGTGGTATACGAGGACACCCGGCGCGACAGCACGTTGGGGATGATGTCGCGATAGCCATCGCTGTAGTTGACGCTGGTCGATGCGTCCCAGGCGCCACGCGTCCACTGCGCGCCGGTGACCACGCGCAGCTTCGGTACCGGTCCGACCGCACCGCTCCACAGGTCCAGATAGTCGTTGCTGACGCCGTTGGCGCTGTCTTCGAACTTGGTCAGGTAGGTGCCGTTGACGTCGAAGGTGAAGTCGCCCAGGCGCTCGGTCGGCAGCTGGTAGCTGGCGCCGACGTCGATGCCGGAGACCTCGCGGGTGCCGCCGTTGTCCAGGCGCAGGTCGAGCGTGGGATACAGCGTGACCGGGTCGCGGGTGATCGAGCCAGCGGTGCCGGTGCCGTACAGCAGCGCCTGGCCGTCGGGGCTCAGGATCAGGTCGGTCAGCTTGAGCTTCCACCAGTCCAGCGTGAACACCAGCCGCTGCGAGGCGTCGGGACGGAAGATCACGCCGACGTTGACGGTCTCGCCCTTCTCCGGCTGCAGGTCGAGGCTGCCGCCGGTGATGCGGTCGACCGGGAAAAAACCGCCCTCGCCGTTCGGGCCGCGCGGTGCCGGGTCATAGAAGAAGCCACCCGGCTCGGTGCTGTACGTGACAGGCGCATTGAGGTCCGACAGGCTCGGTGCCTTGAACGATTCGGCGTACGAGGCGCGCAGCACGACCTTCTCGTCGAGCAGGCCGACGCGGGCCGAGAACTGGCCGACCGTGGATGAGCCGTAGTCGCTGTACTTCTCCCGGCGGACTGCACCGGTGATTTCGGCGGTCTGGAAGAACGCCGGCTCCATGCCCGCGTCATACAGCGGCACGCGCACTTCGCCGAAGTAGGCGGTGACGTCGCGGTTGCGCGAGGTCGGCGTGCCGCCATTGCCCAGCCACCAGTAGTTGGCCTGCTGCCAGGCCGCGTCCGGATCGTACGACGTCTCGACGTAACGGCGCTCGGCGCCGACCGCGAAGAACGCAGTGCCGGCCGACCAGTCGAACAGTTCGCCGTCGACCTTGGCATCGAGCGTGCGGACCTTGTTGCGACGGGTGTAGCGGCTGGTCGGGCTGATGCCAGCCAGCTGTTCGGCGCTGTTGCCCCAGTAGCTGAAGGGATTGAAGGCGGTCAGGTCCGTACGCGCGGCGGCTGCGGCGGCCAGGTTGACGTCGATGTCGTTGCGGTAACGCTCGCGCACGGTCTTCTGGTAACCGGACACGCCGATCTCGTAGTTGTAGCGACCGAGTGCACCCTTGAAGCCCGCGGTGCCCTGCAGGTTGGTGGTCTTGAAGTCTTCGGTGATCAGGCCGTGCTCGTCGATGCCGAACAGGTACCACACGCGCACGGCTTCACCGAACGGGTTGTACGGGTTGTTGGCCGGCACGTTGACGTCGACCATGGCCTGCGAGGCCAGGAACTCCTGGTTGCGGTGGTCGACATAGCCGCGGGTGAAGAAGATCAGCTTGTCTTCGATGAACTCGTAGCTCGCCGACCAATGGCCGGACAGGCGGTCGAAGGCCGGCGACGTGCCGTACTCGTTGGTCGAATAGGCCTGGGCGTCACGGTTGAACGGAACGAAGTCGTTGATGTTGGTGCTCGACTGGCCGGGCCCGAAGCGGGTGATGTCCAGCGACAGCGGGCTGCCGGGCGCGGAACTGCGCACGATCTGGTGCGGCGTGGAGACGCGGCCGCTGCGGCGATCGAGGCCACCGAAACGACGATAGTCGCGGCTGGCGGTCAGTTCGCGATCGAACTTGTTGATGTCCTCGCGGCGCTGGTAGGACAGGCTGCCGGTCAGGCTGAACTTGTCCTGTTTCAGGCCGAACAGTGCAGCGGTGCGCACGAACTGCTGGTCCTGGCGCGTGGTATCGCCGTAGGAGCTGTGGATCTCCAGGCCCTGGTAATTGTCCTTGAGGCGGATGTTGACCACGCCGGCGATCGCATCGGAACCATAGATCGACGAGGCGCCGCCCTTCAGGATTTCGATGCTCTTGATCGCCTCGGCCGGGATCGCACCGATGTCGGGCACGTCCTCGCCGCCGAAGCGACGGCCGTCGACCAGGACCAGCGTGTACGACGAACCGACGCCGCGCAGGTTGATCGAGCTGTTGCCGCCGCCGTACTCGTCGGTCTGCGGGGATTCCGACTGTCCGGTGTTGATCGGCAGCTTGCGCAGGAAATCGCCGACCGACTCGCCGGGCGTGCGCGCGAACTGCTCTTCGCTGATGAACTGGATCGGCTGCGACATCGTGTCGACCGATGCCGCGGTGACCTTGATCGAGCTGCCGACGACGGTGATGGTGTCGAGATTGACCGCATCGGACTTGCGGGCCTCGCTGGTCGGTGAGGCGGGCGGAGCCTGGGTCGCGTCCTGCCCTGCCGCGTGCAGCGCGGGGGCACAGGCAAACAGCATGGCGGCGATGGCCAGGGGCCGCAGCTTGGGTGTTGCAGTACAACGGTTGCCAGAAATCAGGTACATGACTGAATAACCCCTCGAAATCGCTGCGTGGAAGAACCGGCATCGATTCTTGCGGGGCCACACCGCAGCCGCATCGCGTGGAGCACGGATCTTGGCTTGCGTGAGCCTACTGAAATACGGGCCTGGCGGCCCGGGCAGGCGCTTCGGGCCGGCGGGCAGACCAGGTCGGGCGATGGCGCCGACGGCCTGGAGGCGTGCTGCCCCGGCAAGGAGGCCCGGCAACCGATCCCGGCGAGGGCGAGCCACGGGCGCACGTCAGCGCGCACGCCGCGAAGTGTACGCGCGCCAACATGACATTTCGAGCACGCCGCGCACGCCCGTACGCGGGCGTGGCAGGTCAGGCGGCCGGTCTTCAGTTCAGGATGCGCAGCAGTTGCAACCGGCTGCGGACCTCGAGCTTGCGGAACACCGAAACCAACTGCGATTCCACCGTCCGCCGCGAGCGGTTCAGGCGCCTGGCGATGTCGTCGTTGCCCAGGCCTTCGCTGACCATGCGCGCGACGATGCGCTCGCGCGGGGTGAGCTTTTGCAGCGGATCGGCCGGCAGCGCGTCGTGCAGGACGCGGCGTGCCCCTGCGCTGGTGCTGTCGCTGGCATCGATGAAGCGCAGCAGGTAACAGGCCTGGCGGCGCAATGCGTGCATGTGTTCGGTGGTCTCGATGCGGATGCCCAGGTGCGGCCGCAGCGGGTGGCGGACGGTCGACACGCTGCAGCCTTCTTCATGCCGCAACAGCGCGCCGATTTCGTTGGGCAACAGCGGGCCGAGGCCGGGATCCTTGACCAGCGACTGGTTCCAGGTGTCGCAGGCGCGCTTGGCCTGCTCGTTGCAGTACAGCAGGCTGCCATCGGCGCCGACCAGCATCACCGGCTCGGCGTCCACGTCCGAGGACAGTGCCGCGCGCAGGCCTTCGCCATGCAGGCGCTCGCCTTCCAGCGCGTACAACGCGGCGATGCCGCCATCGATCAACGGATACAGGTGTTCGAGCAGGTTCAGCGCGTCCTCCGAGGGCCCGCCGTGTTCCGAGCGCCAGCTCAGGCCGAGCACCGCGGCCAGCTCGCCTTCGTGCCAGAACGCCATCTGCACAAACTCGTCCCAGTCGGGATTGGGATCCTGCTGCAGGCGGCGCTGGCTGGCATCGGGATCGGCATGCACGATCTGCGAATAGGTGTACAGGCGCTCGCGCGGATGGCTGCGCAGGAACGGTGCGGCCACGACCAGGCCGGTACCCGGTTCAGCGCTGGAGCGGCGCGAGCGCAGCACGTGGTGCTTGGCGCCGCGCGGCTGGAAGCCATCGAAATCGTAGAACAGGCTGCAGATCGCGTACGGCCGGAACGGCTTGAAGCTGTTGAGGCAGGACTGCCAGAAGCGCGCGAGGTCCAGCGGGCTCTGCCAGTCGAGGGCGTTGCTGCCGGACACGGGATCACGGCGCACCGAATAGGATGCGTAGTCGGTCAACATCAAACTCTCCGATGGCTGGTCGGACGCGGTGCCGGAGACGGCGCCGCGTCGGTGGGGGGACCTTCCGCTGGCTTGCAGGCCGTCGCCCCGGAACCTGTGTCCCGGTGCGTTCGCCCTCCATTGCGCCCTAACGGTATGTAAACATCCGCGCGGACTCAAGTGCCCCTCAACAGAATTTGTCCTGTTGTCCGGCCATCGACCTCAATTTTTGCGGCGTCACTCGGCGCCGTGCATGCGCCGACGCAGAGCCGGGGTCAGCAGGTACAGCAGCAGGCCCAGCCCCACCCCTCCCACCGACAACATCACAAACAGCGGCGCCATGCCCCAGTCGTAGCCGATCATGCCGATGTAGCCGGTCAGCCAACTGCCCAGCCCGATGGTGATGTACCAGCCACCGATGAACAGCGGCGCCATGCCCGGCGGCGCCAGCTTGCTGGTCAGCGAGATCTGGTTGGGCCACACCAGCGCATCGCCGATGCCGAAACAGATGTAGGTGACCACGATCCACAGCCATGACGCGCGCGCGCCCGGCAGGTCGGGCAAGCCCGCTGCGGCCCAGGCGATCGCCGCGTAGCCGATGCCGAGCATCGCCAGCCCCAGTGCGAGCTTGGTCGACGCGCTGGGATCGCGCCCCAGGCGCGCGCGGTACTGCCAGTAGCGCGCGAAAAGGGGCGTGGTGATCAGGAAGGTCACCGTGCTGATCGCCAGCAGCCAGGTCACCGGGACCTCCCAGCCCGACACGCTGCGATCGAGGCTGTCGCGGGTGAACAGGGTCAGCACCCCGCCCTTCTGGTAGAACGCGGCGGCGTAGCACATGGTAAACAGGCCCTGCACCACGATGACGCCGATGCGTTCCCACGCCTGGCGATCGAGCCGCGACCATTGCGTCTGCGCCTGCGCATCCTGTGCCTGGCTGCGGCCGGGCGCTTCGCGGCCGAGGTCGCCAAGCCAGGCCTGCTGCTTCCACAGATACGCCAGCATGCCGATGGTCATGCCGACGCCGGCGGCGCCGAAACCCCAGTGCCAACCGATGCGCTCGCCAAGAAAGCCGACGACGATATTGGCCGCGAACGCGCCCAGGTACAGGCCGAAGAAGAACACCGCGAACGCGCCATCGCGGCGATGGTCGTCGCGGCGGTAGAAGGTCGCGACGATCGACGACACCGTCGGCTTCAGCAAGGCGGTGCCGGCGATGATCATCGCCAGTCCGCCATGGAAGGTGAACGTGGTGCCGCGATACAGCCACAGCACCTCTGTCCCGCCTGCGGCCAACAGGGCCTGCTGCTGCGCGGCATCCGGCCACAGTGCGCCCAGCGGGATGCCGGAGGCCTGCAGGCTCAGTTCCAGCGCATGCGCGCCGCCACCGGCGATCAGCCAGGGCAGCACGGCCGGGCCGGACAGGCAGGCATGGCCGGCAATCAGCAGCAGGCCACCGACCAGGATGCAGCGGCGTTCGCCCCACCAGCGATTGGCGATCCAGCCGCCCAGTACCGGCGCGACGAAGGCCAGGCCGGTGTAGAACCCGTAGAGTTTCAACGCGGTCTCGCGGTCCCAGCCGAAGCCGCCGCTGTCCAGCGATGCGGTCAGGAACAGCACCAGCAGTGCGAGCATGCCCCAGTAGCTGAAGCGTTCCCACAGTTCGGTGAACGACAGCAGGAACACGCCCTTGGGGTAGCCCAGCCAGGTACCGCCGGGCGCGATCATGCCGCCGGCGTCGGGGGTGGTGGCCTGCGCGTGGTGGCGGTTGCCTGCACTTGCGTTCGCGCCGGAGCGCGCGCTCATGCCGCCACCTGGCGCTGCATCACCACGCCGTCGTCCATGCGCAATGCGCAGGCATGGCCGTTGTCGTCGAGTTCGAAGCCGACCTCGAACCAGGCCGGGTGTGGACGCCCGAGGTCGACCGCCATGCGGAACTGCCCGCTGCCGATGCGTTCGATGCGGAAGGCCTGGCCTCCGGCGGCGGTGGCGCGCAATGCGTCGCCATGTTGTTGAATGTCCAGATCGCCCCAGCAGCCTTGATCGCGGTAGTGGCCAGCGTACGCGGCGCCCGTCGCCAGCGGCAACCGTGGCAGGGCACGCGCGGCCTCACGTTGTTGGTCGGCCTGCTGTTGAAGGCACTGGAAGGCCTGCAGCGAGGGTTCCGGATCGCGCCCCCGCGCGAGGTCGATCCCGGCCTGGAACAACGCGCGGGCCAGGAAACCGGCGTCCGAATTGCAGAGCACGCCGATGCCGATCCGGCGGTCCCACAGGAAGCCGGTCGTCGCCTTGAAGCCGGGGATCGAACCGGTATGCACGACCACGGTATCGCCGGCGTCGTCGTGGACGTACCAGCCCAGGGCATAGGACTCGAAGCGGATCGCACCGGCGCCGTCGCCGACCGCGCAGGAGAATTCGCGTTCGGCATGCGGGCCCTGGCTCGGCATCTGCGGCGTGACCAGGTGCTGCACGCTGGCGGCCGACAGCAGGTCGCCGCCACGCGCGTTCCAGAATGCCAGCCAGCGCGCCAGGTCGGCGGCACTGGCATTGACGCCACCTGCAGGTGTGGCCACGCCGTCTTCGTAATGCCAGTCGATGACCACCGGCTGGCCATCGACATGCTGGTGCGGCCGCGCCCAGTTGCCATTGCGCTGGCTGGCCAGGTGGTCGGCATTACTGCGCTGCATGCCCAGCGGACCCCAAAAGGTGCGCTCGGCATACTGCTCCCAGCTGCAGCCGGCGACCTGCGATACCACGGCGCCGGCGATCGAGAACATGTCGGTCTGGTAGGCGTAGCGTTCGCGGAACCCGTGCAGCGACTCGCGATGGCCCAGGCGCGCGATCAGGTCGTCGCGGTCGCGGGCCAGGCTGCGGAAGCGTCCCTCGCTGCTGCGCAGGCCGGCACGGTTGCACAGCAGGTCGCGCACATTGAGCGCGTCCTGCATCTGCCGGTCGCGCAACTGCAGTTGCGGCAGGCAACTGGCGACCGGGGTGTCCCAGTCGAGCTGGCCGCGTTCGACCAGGCTGGCGACGGTGGCGGCCGCGAACGGCTTGCTGCACGAGGCCAGCGCGAACACGGTGTCGGCATCGACCGCGTCGGGCCGGTCGGCAGCCACGTGGCCGAAGCCGCGCAGCAGGCGGGTCTGGTCGTCCTCGACCACGGCGATGGCGATCCCCGGCTGGCGCCAGAGGAGGCGTTGCCGCTCCACCAGCTCGGCATAGGCCGTGTACCAAGGAAATACTTCAGTGTTCGCCACGTGGGCAGCCTCCAATGTCTGGCATAGCATCGGCGCTCGTCGTAAGCAGAAGGCCGTGCGGATGAGTGTTGTGAAAACGCGTGACGTGGTGTTCGACCGTGGGGAGCTGGCCGCGCGCCTGGCGCGCGTGCGCGCGGCGATGGACCGCGATGGCATCGAACTGCTGGTGTTGTCGGACCCGTGCAACATCTACTACCTGACCGGCTATGACGCCTGGTCGTTCTATACGCCGCAGGCCTTGCTGGTCGGTCCCGATGGCGAGCCCTTGTGGTTCGGCAGGCAGATGGATACCACCGGCGTGAGCATGACCACCTGGCTGGAGACGGACAGCATCCTGGGCTACCCGGATGCGCTGGTGCAGAACCCGCCCGCGCACCCGTTCACCGACCTGGCCGAACGCCTGCGCGCACGTGGCTGGGACCGGATGGCGATCGGCGTCGAGATGCACAGCTACTACTTCAGTGCCGGCAGCTTCGAGGTCCTGCAGCGTGAACTGCCGCAGGCGCGCTGGCGCGATGCCAGCCTGCTGGTGAACTGGGCGCGCTTCATCAAGTCGCCGGCCGAGATCGCGCTGCTGCGCCAGGCAGGTCAACTGTTGACCCGGTCGATGCTGGCCGGCATCGAGACGCTGGGCGATGGCGTGCGCGAAGACGCTGCGGTCGCGCGCATCTACGCCAGCCAGATCGCCGATGGCGATGGCCCCGGTGGCGCGTACACCAGCAGCCCGGCGTTCGTGATGTCCGGCGAGCGCACCGCGACCCCGCACCTGCCGTGGACCGAGCGTGCGTTGACGCGCGGCACTGCGGTCAATTTCGAGCTGATGGGCAACCGCCGGCGCTACCAGGTGACCCAGGGCCGCACCATCCACATCGGTCCCGCCCCCGAGCCGCTGCGTCGCCTGGAGGGCATCCTGCTCGATGCGATCGCCGACGTGCTGGGCTTCATCCGTCCGGGCGTGACCTGTGGCGAGGTTGCCGACCGCCTGCAGGCAGCGCTCGCCCGCAATGGCATTGTCAAGGAATCGCGCTGCGGCTACTCGCAGGGCATCGCCTACCCGCCGACCGGTGGCGAACTCACCGCGAGCTTCCGCAAGGGTGACCGCACCGAACTGCAAGCCGGTGCGGTGATGCATTTCCTGCCGGCGCTGTGGCAGGACCAGCACAGCCTGGTCATCAGCGAACCGCTGGTGGTCACCGACAGCGGCTGCGAATGCCTGTGCAGCACGCCTCGGCAGTTGTTCGTCCGCGACTGAAGACGCGCGGATCGTGGCCGACGGGAGCCGCCGGATGCGGGCTCCCGTCACGGCGTCTCCGGACCATGCTGCCGGAACCAGGCGTCTTCGTGCAGCAGCGCATTGCGCAGGCTGGCCGGATGCCGGCGCAGGCCATGGATCTCGTCGGGATACACCACCAGGCTGACGTTGGCGCGCGTGCGCAGGGCGTAGTAGTAGCGCTCGACTTCGGTCAGCGGCGTGATCCAGTCGCGTTCGCCCTGGATCAGCAGCAGTGGCGTGTTGACGCGGTCGGCCAGGCGGATCGGATCACGGCGCCAGATGGCGTCGAGGCCACCGTCTTCCCAGGGCATGCGGGTGAAGTAGCGGCGCAACTGGAAGTAGCCGTAATCGGGCGCGCCCCACTCGCCGGGATACCACGATTGCGCCACCGCGGCGCGGAAGCCGTCGGTGCGCCCCAGCGTCCAGGTGGTCAGCAAGGCGCCGGCACTGACACCGCGCAGGAACACCCGGCGCGGATCGCCCAGGCCTTGCGCGCGCAGCGCCGCCAGCACGCCGACCACATCCATGCCCATCTCGTGCGCGGCCTCGGGCTGGTCGTGCCAACCCGGGTAATGGCGGCGGTCGCTCAGGCGCGAGAACGCGTCGCCATACCCCAGGCTGCCGCGATAGTTGGGTTGCACGACGATGTAGCCCAGGCCGGCGAACAACTCGCGGGTGGGATCGAAGCTGCGGCGTGAGGCGCTGTACGGCCCGCCATGCAGGTCGACCACCACCGGCAGGCGGCGCAGGTCGTGCTGACCGGCCGGGATCGCGACCAGGGCATGGATGCGCCGGCCATCGACATGGGCCGAGGGATAGTCGATCTCGCGCAGCGTCGACAGGCGACGTGCCGACAACGCCTGGTTGACCGTGGTCCAGCGTTGCACGCGGGCGGCGCTGGATGCGGACGCGGTCGTCAGCGGCAGGCTGGCGGCTTCGGGCGGCGCGTCGTGCGCGCTTGGCACGAAGCCGAGATGGCCGTCGCTGGAGAGATCGAAACCGGCACCGGCCGACACCGGCAGCGTGTGCAGCTTGGCGTGCAGCGTGTCGGTGAGATCCACGCGCGCCAGGGTGTCGCGCGCACGCTGCAGGTACTGCACGACCAGGCCGCGACCCTCCGGCTGCCAGGCGAATGCGGCGATGTCGGCATCGAGCGACTGCAGCAGACTGGAGACGCGGCCATCGCGCAGGTCCTGCACGATCAGTTCGTGCTGGTAGACGGTGCTGTCGGCGTCGCCGCGCTGGCGCAGGTAGGCCAGGTAGCGGCCATCGGGCGAATAGCATGGTTCGACTTCGACACGGGCATCTTCGGCGATCCACTGCGTGCGCGTGCCGTCGACATCCAGCCGCAACAGGTCGCGGTTGCGGTTCCACAGCCGGAAGCGCGTGTCGATGCCGCGCGCGACCGAGACCACGATGCTGCGGCCATCGGCCGACCAGGTGGGCGCCGAGGCGCCGCCGGTCTCGGTCGCGACCAGGTCGGCGTCGTCGGGCAAGGCCAGTACGCGCAGGCCGTGGTTGCCGTCATGGTTGCCGTCGTCGAGGGCGCCAACCTGCAACTGCAGGCGTTCGGGCGTGAGGAAACTGCCATCCTCGCGGCGATACGGCACGTGGTCGACGATGACCGGCAGCTGCGATGCCGGCGGCAGCGCAGGCAGTACCGACCACGCGGGTGGCGGCAACGGCGTCGCGACCAGCACCGCGACCTGGCGTTCGTCGCGATCCATCGACCAGTCGATGACGCCGGCCGGCAGTGCCAGCAGGTCGCGTTCGCTGCCGTCGCCGGCAACATCGCGCACACGCAGTCGCGTACCGGCGCCCTCGCCCGCCACGTAGAACAGGCGACGGCCGTCGCGTGACCAGCGCGGCGAAGATGCGCCTGCGATGACCTGCGACTGCAGCGTGCCATTGCTGGCGCGCGTGATCAGGCGCAGTTCGCTGCGACGGCGGTCGTGTTCGCGGTCGGGCGTGCCGATCCTGGCGACGATCGCGCGGCCGCCGGCGGCCACCTGCACGCCCGAGACACTGGCCAGACCCAGCAGATCGTCCGGTTGCACCGCAGGGGCGGATGCGGCGGTTTGCGCAGCGGCGCCACTGCCCCATGCCACGGACACGAGACAGGCAGACAGGCACCACCCGAGCAGGCACCACCCGCGCAGGCGCAGGCCGGCACGACGCACACGGGCGTCGTCGTTGATGTCGGCTGCCCTCATCAGCAGGCCCTCATCGCTGGGTGGCCACGCTGTCCATCAGCGCATCGGCGACGGAGATGAAATCGAACACCGGCAAGCCGGTCTCCTGGCGCAGGCGTGGCGTGAACGGACACAGCGCCGAACATTCGAACAGCAGGCTGCGCACGCGACGGTTGCGGCGCAGGAAACGACGCACGGTGGCGATGACGTCGTCCTCGAGTTGCGCGTAGCTCAGCGCCGGTGCCGGCATCGCCAGTTGCCGCCAGGTCTCGGTGCCTTCCAGGCCACCGATGCGCAGCCGTGCCAGCTCCGCGCGCGACGCGCCACCGGCCCGCAGGAAACGCGCGCTCAGCGCTTGGCTGTCATAGGTGATCACGCCGACATCGCCGTTGCCCGGCGCACTGCGCAAGGCGAGCGGCAGTGCCAGCAGGCTGGAGGTCGCGACCGGGATCTTCAGGCCGGCGGCCAGCACCGGCTGGTACAGCACGGCGAACCCGCAGGTGGTCAGGATCGCCGAGACGCCTTCGCGTTGCAGGCGACGCGCCTGGCGCAGGTAGTCGACGCCGACCTCGGGATCGTTGCGCAGGATCCGCGGCGTGAACGCGCTGCTGGCGGTGGCGTAGCGCACCGGGTAGCGGAAGCTGTCGGGGTTGCCCAGATTGCCAAGCCAGCGCAGCGGCAGGTTGGCCATCTGCACGATGCCGAGCACCGGCGTCGACGGGTCAGATACCGACGTGTCCGCTACCTGCGTCGCGCGCTTGCCGGTCGTGGCACGGGTCATGGCGTCACCACGGCACCGGCGGCCGCCTGCGTCCAGCGGCGTGGACCATAGGGCACCTTCGCCGGCCATTGCTGGTCGAGCGTCATCGCATCGAACAGGCGGCCGTCCTTGATGACCCGGTCGATCCTGGTGCTGTTGCGCAGGTCGACGCTTGGATCGGCATCAAGCACGAGCAGGTCGGCGATCTTGCCTTCGGTGACCGTGCCCAGGTCGCGATCGAGCCCGAGGTAGCGCGCGTTGACGATCGTCGCGGCCTCCAGTGCTTCCTGCGGGCTCATCGACAGGCCCAGCGTCCAGATCTCCCAATGCGTGCCCAGGCCCTGCTCCTGGCCATGGCCACCGACGCCGACCTTGCCGCCGGCGCGCACGATGTCCTTGGCCGCCTCGGCCGACAGCATCACCGGATACTCGCTGAGCGGGCGCGTGCTGTAGCTCTGCTTGCGTGCCAGCCACTGCCAGTTGACCCAGTTGCGCTGCTTGGGATCGTTGGGCAGGTCGCTGGTGGCCAGGTAGTGCTCGAGGATGTAGCGGCCTTGCCCCGGTGTGATCAGCTCGGGGTTGTAGACGATGCCCGAGCGCGCGACGAACTGGACGACGTCGTCGTACAGCGGGATGTCCAGGATCGGATGCTCCCACGCGGTCTGGCCGTCCATGATCATCGCCAGGTTGTACGGGAAATCCATGCCTTCGCCGGTGACCAGGATATTGCCGCGCGTACGCGCGGCCTGGGTCACCCATTGGCGCTGGTCGCGGCGTGGCTGGTAGTACTGCTTGATGCCCAGCGCGCCCCAGTTGGCGAGGCGATCGGCATGGTGCAGCGCCGAGTCCGGATCGACGACGCTGGAGTCGCCGGTGCCGACCAGCGGGTCGGCGGTCGTGAACACGCGCGGGCCGACCAGCTTGCCGGCCTGGGTCAGTTCGGCGACCGGGAAGGTGTCCTCGGCCGGCGTCGCCGGATCGAAGGTGGTGGTCACGCCATAGGCCAGGTAGTTGGCCGACTCGACGCGGCGCTGCGGGATGATGCCCCAGTCCGGGCCACCGAACGGACCACCACCGAAGTGGTGCGCATGCACGTCGATCAGGCCGGGCATGACCACCTTGCCCTGCAGGTCGATGACCTCGGCACCGGCCGGCGGCGTGAGGTCGCTGCCGACCGCGATGATGCGCCGTCCCTGCACCACCACCGTGCCGCGTTCGATGACCTTGCGTGCGTCCATGGTCAGGATGCGTGCATTGACCAGGGCCAGCGTACGCGTGGCCTGCGGTTGCGCGGCCTGCAGTCCGATCGCGGACTGCTGCTGCGTGCCCTCGCCCGGTGGTCCCCAGAACAGCCGCGCGCCCGCGAAATAGGCCAGCGTGCCGGTCTGGCTCCAGGCCGGGAACAGGCCGCCATCGACGCTCAGCTGGCGCACACGGCTGCCACTGGCGTGCTTGTCGATCACGCGTGCGGGGATGGCCGCATCGGCAGCCGGCATCGCGACGACGTAGGCCTGCTGGCCTTCCTGATAGGCGATCCAGCGGCCGTCGGGCGACGGCGCGATATCGATGGCCTCGGGAAAGCCGGCGTGCACGCGACGGTCGCCGCCATTGCCATCGACCGAGAACAGTGCGGTGGACATCTTTGCATCGCGCAGGCCGGCGCTCGCGGCCGGCTCGCCATCGTCCTGGCCCAGGCGCGCGGCGAAGTAGACACGGCCATCATTGCCGGCAAATGCGCGCGGGATCTGCGCGCCGTTGTTGGCCAGGCGCAGCAGTTCGCGTGCGTTGCCCCCCGCGGCCGGCAGTTCGACCAGCGCGAACCAGGGGTTGTTGCCGATCGCATCGCCACGGAAGCTGGCGCCCGCGCCCTGGGTGACCACGATCGTGCGGCCATCGGCACGCCAGGCCGGGTGCAGGTACTCGCCGGCCACGCGGGTCAGGCGTTGCGGCTTGCCACCCTGCGCCGGCAGCTTCCAGACATGTCCGCCCTCGCCTTCCTTCCAGGTCGCGTAGGCAATCCAGCGGCCGTCGGGCGACCACGCCGGGCTGTACTCGAAGCGCAGGGTGCCATCAGCTTCGGGGGCTTGCGCCGGTTGCAGGCGCTCGGGCACGCCATCGGGCAGTGACTTGCGCCATAGCGCGCCGACGGCCTCGAACACCACGCTGCGGCCATCGGGCGACACCGCCGGCCAGCGCGGGAAGCGCACGGTGAATGCGGCGTCCTCGAGCTTGAACGAGGGGCGCACCTGCTCGGACAGCGTGCGGGTCACGCGCGCGGTGAACGGGATCTGCGTGACCCGGCCATCGGCGACGTCGACGCGACGCAAGCCGCCGGCCGCCGAATAGACCAGGTTGCGACCATCGCGTGCCCAGGCATAGCCCGGCAGCACGCGGATCTGGTACATCGTGTGGGTTTCCAGCTGATCCGGTGTCAGCTGCGCCACCAGCAGGCGCTCGGCGCCGGTCTGCAGGTCGCGCAGCCACAGGCCGGTGCTCTGCGAATAGGTCGCGCCCCCGTGGGTGATCGCGCCACCGGGCACGCGCCGCGCGAACGCAAGCCAGCGACCGTCCGGCGACACCGAGGGCGCGAATGCCGACAGCGGTTCCTGGTGGTAATAACGACGACCGGCGGTTTCGCTGACCAGTTCGTCATGCCCGCTGGCCAGGTCCAGGCGACGCAACTGGTGCGCGGTGCCGACCTTGTAGAAGCCTTCGCCGATGACCGGGCGCGAGCTTCGGTGGTAATACAGGTGACGTCCATCGGACGACGGCGAGGGATTGTCGACCAGGCGATCGTCGCCACCGGTCAGTTGCACCGGCGCGGCACCGTCGGTCGGGAAGCGCCAGATCCGGTTGGTGCGCGTCCAGCCGCCTTGCGCATGCGGGTACAGGCGCACGGCGACGACGGACTTGCCGTCGGCGCTCCACGCGGGCTCGGCCATCTGGCTGGCGACATCCAGGAACAGCGGCCGCGGGCGCGTGCCATCGGCGTCCATCAGCCACAGGTTGGGCTGGCCACCACGATCGGACACGAACACGATCTGGCGGCCATCGGGCGAATAGCGTGGGTGGTAGTTCAGCGCGACGCCGCTGTCGCCGGTCAGCAGCTCCGCGGGACCACCGGTCACGGGGACCCGATAGACCTGCGCCAGCAGGTCGAACAGCAGCCAGCGGCCATCGGGCGAGATGTCCACCGACATGCCGGTGCCTTCGCTGACCTGGAAATCGATCTGCCGGGTCTTGCCGCGTGCCTGGGTGGGATCCCAGGGCGCGCTGTCGGGGCTGGCCGGGGTCGGTGCCGCGGTCGCGACGGTAACGGCGCCTGCCAGCACCAGGCCGGCGGCCAGCAGCAGGCCGCGGAACCGCGACGTCGCTTGTGTTGTGTTGCGCATCCCACCACCCTCGAGACAGGCCATCCTGACCCATGAGTAGACTCGCAGCGGCTCGGACCGGGCAACAAGGGGAACACTGAATTTCTTGCGTATGCCCCACGCGCGCAGCGTGCCGCTCAAGGCACGCATGCTTAGGCATGCTGCTCAAACACGCTGATTAAAGTGCAGCACTCAAGGCAGGCTGGTCAGGATGGTTTTGGTCACGGTACGCCGATCAAGGCGCGGCCATGCCTCATGCGCGCGGTGGATCACTTGTCGATGCGACGCTCCGCCGGCGGCTCGATCCCCATCAGGTGGCGGACGAAGTAATCCCATTGCCGGCGCAGGAAGTACGGCGTGCGGTCGACGCGATGGTTGCGGCCGGGCACGATCAGCAGGTCGAAATCCTTGTCGGCGCGGATCAGCGCGTCCACGACCTGCATCGTGTTGACCGGGTGCACGTCGTCGTCGAGTTCGCCATGGATCAGCAGCAGCTTGCCGCGCAGCTTCGACACGTCATGGGTGTTGGCCTGCAGCGCGTAGGCGGCCGGGTCCCATTGCGGGCGGCCGATGAAACGCTCGCCCCACTCCATCTGGTACAGGCGCTGGTCGTGCGAACCGGCCGACGACACCGCGACCTTGTAAAAGTCCGGATAGTCGAACATCGCCCGCGCCGACGAATAGCCGCCGCCGGAATGGCCGAAGATGCCGACGCGGTCGAGATCGATCTGCGGGTAACGTTCGGCCAGTTCGCGGATCGCGGCGACGTGGTCGGCCAGTCCGCCGGCTTCGGCGAAGCCCGCGGCATACGACTGCTCCTGGAACGCGCGCGAGCGTCCCGGCGTGCCCATGCCGTCGATCTGCACGACCATGAAGCCCAGTTCGGCGATCGGCGGCCCGGCGGTGAACTGGCGCGGCGCATAGATCAACTGCGGTCCACCGTAGATGTGGTCGAGGATCGGGTAGCGGCGCGCCGGATCGAAGTTCGACGGCCGGTACAGCACGCCATGGATGTCGGTCTTGCCATCGCGGCCCTTGACCCGGAAACGCTCCGGCGGCTGCCAGCCCATCGCCTTCAGCGCACTGAGGTCGGCGGTTTCGAGCGTGGCTACCGCGGTGCCGTCGGCACGGCGCAATGTCGTCACCGGCGCGGTGTCCACGCGCGAATGGCGGTCGATGAAATGACGGCCGTCGGGCGCGAACTGGATATCGTGCTGCGCATCCTCGTGGGTCAGCAGCTCGAGACCGCTGCCATCGAAGCGCGCGCGATACAGATGCTGGTAGTACGGGTCGCGACCGGTCTCGCGGGCGCGCGCCAGGAAGTAGACCCAGCCGCCCTCGGCATCGACATGCAGCAGGTCGTCGACCCGCCACTGCCCCGAGGTCAGTGCATTGCGCAGCGTGCCGCTGCGGTCGTAGCGGTACAGGTGCTGCCAGCCGTCGCGCTCGGACAGCCAGAACACGCTGTCGTCGATCCGTGTGGTCTGGCGCGGGTCGCCGATTTTCGGCTCGATCCAGGTACGGCTGGCTTCTTCCAGCAGGCGCTGCGAACGGCCGCTGGCGGCGTCGACCACATGCAGGCCGAGCCTGCGGAAACCACGGTCTTCGCTGTAGTAGTAGACCTGCTCGCCATTGTCGGACCACCACAGGCGGTCCTGGTCGATCAGGTCGTAGTGGTCGAGCAACGGCGGCGCATCGACATCGATGCGGCGACCGCTGGCGACTTCGAAGATCGCCAGCTTGGCCAGCGGCACGGCGTCGTCGTCGGGAAAGGCCACGCGCGCGGTATGCAGCACCGGGCGATGGCCGTAGCCGGCAGCGGGCACGGAGTCGATGAACGGCAGTTCCGGGATCCCGCGCTCGTCGACCTGGTAACTCAGCACGCGGCTGGAGTCCGGCGACCACAGCACGCGCGCGACGCCATGCACCTGGTCCGCGGTCGGCAGGCCGCGCACCGCGCTGATCGTGTACAGGTGCGATTCGCTGACCGCGCCCCAGGCGTTGTGCAGGCTGCCATCGCGCGTCAGGGCGCGCGACGATCCGTCGCCGCCGGCGGTCGCGCGGACATGGAGGTTGTGGTCGCGCACGTAGGCGGCCCAGCGGCCATCGGGAGACAGCACTTCGCCCGGCTGCGCGGTACCGATGTCCAGTTTGACGCAACGCGGCTGGCGAAGGTCGCAATCGGCAGTCCCAGGCTTGTCGCCGCGCCACGACACCCGCAGGCTCGCTGTGTCGATGCCCTCGATCTGTTGCAGCGGCAGATCGTCCGCCGACATCGCCTGCCCTGCCTCCGCGGCCAGCGCCGCCGCGAGGCGCGCATGGTCGAAGGCAGGCCGGCGCTCGCCGGTGACGGCATCGACGCGCACGTACTCGCCACCGCCTACGGTATCGCGCCGATACCAGAAGCTGTTGCCGTCGGCCGACCAGGTCGCGTTGACGCTCTGGTTCGGGATCTTGAGTTCCCAGGGCAGCCGCGCGCGGGCCCGCGCATAATCGGCGGCCAGCCCCTGCGCGCAGGCCGTGGCCGGCGCCAGCAGCGTGGCGGCCCCCAGTAACACCGCGATCGAAGCGCCTACAGCGGCGCGCATGCGATCTTGGCCAGCACTGTCCATCAGGGCGTGCCCTCCGCTGCGGCTGCGCGCTTGGCCTCGGCGACCAGTCTGGCGACATCGGCCAGCAGCGCCGGTGCGTCATAGACCAGGCCGCCCTTGACCGTATAGCGCACGCCACCGACCTGCGCGACAGTGCCGTCGGCCTGCAGGCCGGGATAGCCGGTGCCGTACAGCGCCTTGAGGTTCTGCAGCGGATTGCGGTCCAGGATCACCAGGTCGGCGTACTTGCCCGGCTCGATCGAGCCCACGTCCTGCTGCATCCGCAGATGCTCGGCACCGGCCAGCGTCGCGGCATGGATGACTTCGAGCGGCGTGAAACCGGCCTCTTCCAGCATCTCCAGGTTGCGCACGTAGCCGAAGCCCGGGATCGTCCACATGTAGCCGGCGTCGGCGCCGGCCACCACGCGCCCGCCACGGTTTTTGTAATCGTTGACGAAGCGCATCCAGATCTGGAAGTTCTGCCGCCACGAGGCCTCGTCGGTGCTGCTCCAGTCGTAGAAATGCGAGAACAGGCCGGTCGTGCTGGGCACGAAGGTCTTGCGCAGCGTCGGGTGCAGGTAGTCGTCGAGCCATTGCGCGCTGCTGACGCCCATGACGTCACGGTTGGCCTCGTAGACGCTGAACGTCGGCTCGAACGTGAAGTCCAGCGCCAGGAATTCCTCGATCACCGCGTCCCATTTTTCACTGCCCGGCGCGGCGGCCTGGCGCCACAGGCGACCGGATTCGCGGAAGCGCGCATTGACGTCGCTGAAGGAATAATCGGCCGGATAGTCCTGCAGCCGGCGGCCCTCGAACAGCACTTCGGGCAGGCAATACCAGTGCGACAGGCCGTGCAGGCCGGCCTTGGCCGCATCCAGCGCGTTGAAGCGCGGGCAGTTGCGGAAGTTCATGTGCCAGCTGCTGTTCATGCCCTGCTTGGCGGCTTCGTCGAGACCGGCGCGGATCAGTGCCGGCGGACCGAGCACCGAGCCCTCTCCCAGGCCGGCGACGCCGCGTGCCTTGGCCTCGCGGACCATCGCGCGGGTTTCCTTTTCGGTGGGCGCGCGCACGTCGGCCCAGACCTGGATGCGCGGCGCGACGATGGCATTGGCCGCCGAATGCTTCTGCAGGTTCAAGGCCCAGCCGACGTGCTGGTAGGGCTGCATCGAGGTGATCGTGGTGACGCCGTGCGCAAGCAGCAGCTTGAGCGCGTAGTCGGGCGGGATGCTGGCGGCAGCCTCGTCGAGCACGCGCACATGGGTGTCGATCAGCCCCGGCAGCACATAACCGCCGGCGACATCGATGGTCTCGTCACCCGGTGCGGATGCGGGCTCGGTGCCAAGGCTTTCGATGCGATCGCCGCGCACGACCACCGTGGTCGGCCCAACCATGGGGCCGCCGGTGCCGTCGATGACCATCGCATTGCGCAGGATCAGCCGCTTGAACGGGCCGCGGCCTTCGTCATCGCGACGCGGCGCGGCATCACGCCACTCCGTGTTCGCGCCGGTCGCCGTCTGCGCCCGTGCATCAGCGGCGAACAATGCGGGCGCCAGCAGCGCCAGCGCCAGGCAGGCATGCGGTTTCAACAGACGTGGCAGGACCGATGTGCGGGGCAGCGCCGGTCGCGGTGGCATGGACTTCAAGACGGCAATCTCCGGAGTGGGAACACGGCGCCGCAAGACCGCGGCGCCCTGTTAGCGGTGACGATCAGCGGGCCGCGGTCGGCAATCCCGTGCCGAGGTGCTTGCCGAACCAGTCGAGATAACGGGTGAATAGGTCGCGCACGAAGCTCGGTCGCGAGATGCCGTGGTGCTCGCCGGGATAGATCACCAACTGCGTCGGCACACCCTGTGACTGCAGCGCCTGGTACATCTGCTCGCCGCCGACGATCGGCACGTTGAAGTCGGCCAGCCCGCCGACATACAGCGTCGGCGTGCGGATCCGGTCGGCCTGGAAGAACGGGCGCGACATCTTCAGCCAGGTCTCGGTGTTCTTCCACGGCGTGCCGAACTCCTGCTCGTAGCCGTAGACGTACTGGTCGCTGCCATACAGCGAAATATGGTTGCCGGCACCGGCGCCGCTGCTGGCCGCGCGGAAGCGGGTGTCGGTAGCGATCAGGTAGTTGGTCAGGATGCCGCCCTGGCTCCAGCCACCGACCACCAGGCGCTTGGGATCGGCGACGCCGCTGGCGACGACATGGTCAACGCCTTCCAGCAGATCGGCGACATCGCGGGTGCCCCACGCGCCATGGATGCCGCGACCGAACGCGCGCCCGCGACCATTGCCGCCGCGATAGTTGATCTGCAGCACCGCATAGCCATTGGCCGCAAAGACCTGACGCTCGGTGTCGAACACATGCTCGTCCTGGCCATAGGGACCGCCATGGATCCACAGCACCGTCGGCAATCCGCGCGCGCCGGACTTGCCCGGCGGACGGGTCAGCAGGCCATGCACCTCGACGCCATCGCTGGCGGTGAACTGGATGTCCTCGCTGCGCGCCAGCGTCACCTCGGCCAGCAGCGCGGCGTTGTGCGCGGTCAGCGCCCGCAGTTTGCCGGACGCGATCGCATACACCTCGTTGGGACGGTCGTCGTGCGAGAACAGCACGGCCGTGTGGCCGCCGCCGCTGTGCACTGCCGAGATCACGCCATCGGCCGCCGACAGCGGCTGGGTCTTGCCATCGGCCGCCGACACACGCAGCCGGTAGCGGTTGCGCGTGTCGGTGACCAGCACGTCGATCGAACGGCCGTCGGCGCTGAACACCGGATCGGAGACATCGCGATCCAGCGCCTCGGTCAGTACCTGCACCTGCGCCTCGCCACCGGCGACCGGCACCACCGCCAGTCGCGGCTGGCTGTAGAGCCAGTACTTGGGCACATCGCCACGCACGAAGGCAATGCGCGTGCCGTCCGGGCTCCAGGCCAGCGGGCCATCGCTGCCACGGCCGGGAAAATCGGTCAGCTGGCGCGGCGTCGCACCGGCGCGGGCATCGCTGACGTAGAGCTTGCTGGAGTCGCTGCGATCGGCGTCCTTGTCGCGGTTGCCGAGGAAGGCGATGCGCGTACCGTCGGGCGACCACGTGGGCGCCTCCTCATCGGACTCGGCACCGGCATTGAGCACGGTGCTCTGGCGGCTGGCGATGTCGAACAGATGGATGCGCCGGGCGGCCTGCTTCTGGCGGTAGCCGTCGCCATCACTCTTGAACTGGAAGCGGTCGATGACCACTGGACGTGGAATCTCCTCGCCATCGGCGTCTTTCGCCGGTGCCGGTGTCGGGCGATGTAGCAGCGCCAGGCGCTTGCCGTCAGGCGACCACGCGAAGTCGGATACGCCGCCTTCGAGGTCGGTCAGCATCGCGGCTTCGCCACCGCGCCGATCCAGCAACCATACCTGGTCGCCGCGCTCGGCCTTGGGACCTTCGCGCAGGAATGCCAGCGACTGTCCGTCCGGGCTCCAGCGCGGCGTCGACGCCGACTGTTCGCCACGGGTCAGTTGCACCGGAACGCCACCGGACCAGTCGACGCTCCAGACCTGGCGGTTGCGCTTGTCGGCACCGGCATCGATGGTGCCCACGACATAGGCGACGCGGAGGCCATCGGAAGAGACCTGGATGTCGTCGACATCTGCCAGTCGCGACAGGTCGTCGATCTTGAGATCGCGCGCCTGCAACGCGGGCGCCAGCAGGCACAGCAGCAACACAAGCGATTTGCGGAAGAGGAGCATGGCGCGATATCCGGACAAGGAAGGGGCACTCGGCAGATTGGCACGTGGACGCGGCGCGTGATAGGTCCCGGCACCTCGTCCGCAGTCGCCGCGTCATCGTTGGTCAATGCTGTGCTGCGGTCCAAGCGACCGATGCCCCCACCGTCGACGCATCACGACGTGATGGCATCCGTGACTTCAGTAGAAACACGCAGACGGCGGGAGCTCGCAGACTCTATCCCTGTCGTGGCGGAAATCGTCGCCACTGCATAACGACGGGGGAATCTGGCCTGCGCGGACCTTCCGTCAAGAAAAATTCGGGCGTCGGCGGCAACGCGCGCCAAATACTGTGGCCCAAGCACTGCCGAGCTTTTTCCCGTCGCTCCGGGCACGCCTTTCCGGCCTCCTGCTAATGTCGCCGAGTCGAGGGGAACGATGGCCAGAAACAGGTAATAACACCGATGCCTAGAAACCCACGCCGTCACCAAGATAGGGGCTTGCCCCGGGGCCAAGGTGCCGGGGCAACAGGTCGATCCGCGGACGTTGCGAAGGCCTGCTTCCAGGATCAGGCGTCGACAAAACAAAGCGGACATTCATCTGGACCAGTTTTCCACTCGCGGAGCTGCCACGTGTTCGAACAAGACCGGAACTGCAAGCCCCCCTATCGATTGCTGACGATGACCGACATGCTGGGCTCGCTGGACATTCCACGCACTCAGCCCTGCCGCCGGGAAGATGGTTGGCGCCGTTCGCTCGACAGTGGCATCGGCTTCAAGCACGACTGCGATGCCAGCATTGCGCAGGGCGGCTGGGAGTTCCGCTACCTAATGCCGGGTCTGTCGATGGCAATCACCCGCATGGTGCCGACCACGATCATTCCGCGCGGCCACAATTCGAATGGCAACCTGGTGTTCACAGCCGTGCTGGAGGGCGAAGTCGACATCCAGCAGGGTGGGCGCAGCGGGCGATTCGAGAGTGGTTACTGCACGATGTATGGGCTGACCGGCAACAATGAACTCAAGACGGTCTACCAACCCGGTCGTCCGCTGCGCTGGGTCAGCTTCTTCCTCGACCGCACGCGCTTCCATTCGCTGACGGGATTGTGCCCGCAGGACCTCCCGGCCGATATCCGGGACTTTCTGGCCGATGGCATCGACCTATCTCATCGCAACCTGCCGTTGTCGTCCACCGCCGGGCTGATCCTGAGCCAGATGACTCATTGCCCGTACCAGGACTGCTTCCAGCACGGCTTCTTCAATGCCAAGGCGCTCGAGTTCATCTGCGAGATCCTCTCGACTGCGATCAGCCAGCAGATGGATTGCACGCCTGAACAACTGGTCTCGGCACGCGACCGTAGCCGGCTCGACCAGGCCATGAAGCTGCTGCGCGGCAACCTGGAAAGTCCGGTCAACATCGATCAGATCGCAAGAATGGCGGGGCTGACCCGGCAGCGCCTGCAGGCAGGCTTCCACCAGGTCTACGGCGACTCGGTGGCGCGCGTACGTGATCGTCTGCGCATGGCCCATGCCCTTGATCGCCTGCGCGATTCCGAGGACAGGATCATCGACATCGCCCTCGACACTGGCTATGGCCATCCGGCGAGCTTCTCGCGTGCGTTCCGGACCACCTACGGTGTGTCGCCGCAGCAGATGCGCGCGATGTCGCAGTTCGAACGCGCCACGGTCGGGGTGGCGTCCTGAGCCGATCGGCCTGGCTCCGGATGCCCTCCCCGCGCGAATGCGGGAAGGGAGGGGCCGCTGCAACGGCTACTGGACTTGCCCCGGAGTGTCAACGTCAGCGCACGTGGCTACCCGTAGACGTTGAAGATGTTGGCATGGGGTAACGCGGCAATGGCGGACGGTCATGGCGTGCTCCAGTCGCCAATGTCGATCGCTTGCGCGATACGTCCGCACTGTGCGCGCCGGGAGGGGGCAGGCGAAAGCGCATGCCGGGGTCGCGGCATCGTCCACCGGCGCCCCTCACGACGAAGGCGCAGCCATGGGATGCGCCTTCGAAGGTGACGACGTGCGCGGATCCGGTCCGTTGCGTCATGCTGGTCCCTCTCGTCATCGCGCCAGCATGGACGGCTGGCCCGATGTGCGGACGAAGGTCAGGCGGCCTCAGAAATCCATCTGCACATTCAGTGCCAGCGTCCTCGGCGCGCCGATGGCGAAGTTGAAGTAGCCACCCTGCCAGTAGTTGCGATCGAACAGGTTCAGGACCTGTGCGCGGAAGGTCACCGGCCGTTCCGCGATCGTCGTCCGGTAGCTGCCGCCGGCGTTGAACACGGTGTAGCCAGCCGCGGTGACTGTGCGCAGGGTATCGACGCCGGCGACCTTGATCACGAAGTTGTTGACTGTCGTCTCGCCGAAGTACTTGGCATCGGCCTGCACGGAAAGACCTTCGGCCCACGGCACTTCATAGCTGATGTTGGCTGAGGCCATGTGCTTGGCAACACCTTCGACTTCGGCTCCGATGCGTGGTTCGTTCGGTGCCATGTCCAGATAGGTGCCGTCGATGTATTGCAGCGAACCGCCGATCCGGAGACTGTCGCCCAGCATGGCGGTGCCGGCCACTTCAAGACCGTCGTAGCGATGGATGCCGTCCTGCACGTAGATGGGCTTGGCCTCGCCGATGTTGCGGCCATAGCCTGCGCCGCGATCGATGCGGAACGCGGCTGCCGACGCATTCCACGACGCGCTCTCGTACTTGAACCCCAGTTCGTACTGCTTGCTCAGCAGCGGATCGAGGAGGTCGCCTTCGTTGAAGTAGGTGTTGCCGACCGTGCTGCCCTGCTGCAGGGATTCGACGTAGCTGGCATAGATCGTCGTGCCCTCATTGGGCTTGAACATCAGCGCTGCGGTCGGCGTGGTCGAGTTCTTCTTGTACCAGTCATACGAGTGCAGGACGTAGATGCCTTCCGGATCGAGCTGGCGGCGTGTCCAGGCCGAGTACATCTGCGAGTAGTCGGTGTAGCGCAGGCCGGCCAGGAACGACCACTTCTCGCCGAAGTTCAAGGTGTCGCTGATGAAAGCCGCGCGCTGGGTCGTCACGCTCGCCAGGCCATCGGTGGGTTCGCCCGGGAACGGGCTCCAGACCAGCCGCTCGGGCGCGTAGATGTTGCTTTGGTTCAGGCGCACGCTGCCCGGGTAGTAGTTGGTGCGGCCGATGTTGCCTGTGCGGCGCTGCCAGGACACGCCGACCACCGGCTGGTGTTCGATGAAGCCGGTACGGAACTTGCCTTGCAGCAGCGCCTGGCCGAAGTCGGCCGAGAAGATGTTGAGTCCGTCGAAGGTTTCGTTCTGGTAATCGCCTTCGCGGTTCAGGAAGTACATGTATTCCTGCGACAGGCGGAACGTGCTGCGCGAGGTGCTGGCGTTGAGGTGCAGGTTCCAGTCCGGCTTGATCTCCCAGTACATGCCGGCGGTCAGGTAGTGGAACTTGTTGGAGATGTGCGACTGGTTGGAGGCCGGATTGGTCTCGCCGCTCAATGCCGGTGGCAGCTTGTCGCCCACGTAGGGGCTGTAAGGAAGGCCGCCCGGAGTGACACCATCGACGGTCATGACGGTGTAGTACGGACTGGGTCGCGAGGTGTCGTTCAACTGGCCCAACACGTCCACTGTCCATGCCAGGTTGTCGGTGATGCGGCCGTTGAGGGTCAGCGCCAAGGCCTTGCGATCGACGTCGCTGTCGGAATATGTGGTGCCGTGCTCGCGCGAGACGTTCAGGCGGTAGCCCAGGCGTCCATCGCTGGCGAGCGGGCCGCTGAGGTCGACATGCTGGCTGAACAGGCTGTCGGAACGGAAGCCGACGTCGACGTTGAACAGTTCATACGGGGTCGGCTGCTTGGTGCGGTAATTGACGATGCCGCCGGGTGCGCTGAATCCGTACATGAAGCCCGAGGAGCCCTTGAGCAGCTGCACGCTGTCCATGTCTTCGATGGGCAGGTTGACGCCGAATAGGAAGCCACCGGGCACGCCATTGATCTTGATGCTTTCGTCGAAGTCGATCGGCAATCCACGCACGATCAGGCGCGAGGCCCAGCCGTTGTAGTCGCTGCCGGCCGCGCGCGAGACGCCCGCGTCATGGGCGAAGACAGAGACCAGCGAATACGCCTGGCGTTCCTGGATGTCCTCGGCGGTGACCGTGGACAGCGAGAACGGCGTGTCGAGATCCTTGCGTCCACCCAGGGCGCCGCCGGTGGTGCGGCGTGGCGGGCCCTTGGCTTCGACGACGACGCCGGTCAGGTCGGTGACGTCCTCCTTTTTGGTCGTGGTGGGAGCATCCTGCTCGGCCTCCTGTGCCTGTCCGGCGTGCGCCATCGAGGCCATGGCGAGGAGGACGGCAGCGGTACAGGTGTTGAGCGCCGAATGGCGCGCAGTCTTGAGAACCTGTTTACGATCTGTCGCGAGCGCCGGCAGCAGGCGTGTGGCCGAGCGCAGAAAGCACAGTGCATGTGCGGAGACATGAGCATTTCGAGCACCGCACGCGCGCCGGCTGGCAAGCGCAGCAAGATCGTAAACGGGTTCTGAGAACGATCGGGCCTGATGCGGTGGGTGCCAACGCGAAGCCGGGAACGCGGGATGGACGATGGCATGGGTCTGGCAGGATGTGCGCGTAGGCTTGGGCATTGGAGGGACCTGGCTGATCGGTGAGCCCTGACGGGCGTGGAGTCCACGCGGCTGGAACAGGGGATGACGTCCCGGCGGGTGGTGCCATCGAATCTAGAAGCCTTGGTCTCTGGGAACTTTGCAGCCAGGTCGCCACCTGTGCTCATTGGTTAGATTTTCGTGAATCGTCTTGATGTCACCGGCTCCCTGGCCGACCGCATGACTCCGTCAGTCGATGTCGATCGCTCGCCTTTGGCTGGCCGACGTTGGATCAGGTCCTGCCAGATCCGATGGCATGCGATGCTGCCGGAGCTTCGCTGACAGGCACGAGGCAGCGGCTCAAGCTCAACGGCGAATGTAGGTGTAAATACCTATTCCGTCGTTTCCGGGCAGGCCACATCATGCAGGCATGAGCAGGTCCCCGATGTCCAACAACAGCACGCCGCACGTGATGCCCGCCTCCCCGACCCGGATCGTCCGCGGTAGTACACGCCCGGAAGCGTCGGCGCCGCTCAAGCTCGACCGCTACGACCTGAAGATCCTGCGCATCCTGTCGGGCAACGGCCGCATCACCAAGTCTCGTCTGGCCGAATCCATCAACCTGTCGATCACGCCGGCCTGGGAGCGCGTGCGCAAGCTCGAGGCTGCCGGCCTGATCCGCGGCTACCGTGCGCAGATCGACTGGGACCGGCTGTTCAAGACCAGCCAGATGCTGGTCGAGATCACCTTGTCGCGGCACACCGCGCAGGCGATGCGCAGCTTCGAACAGCGCATGGCCGATGCTCCGGAAGTCGCCTTCTGTTACGCCACCGGCGGTGGCGTCGACTACATCGCGATGATCCAGTCGCCGGACATTGACCATTACCAGACGTTCATCGACCAGTTGCTGCACGACGACCTGGGCATCGAGCGCTATTTCACCTACATCGTCACCAAGGCGGTCAAGTTGCCGGGCGAAGGCGAGATGGCGAATGCGGAGCAGTTCCTGGGGTGAAAGCGGTGGTGCCGGGTCTGGACCCGGCCTACCTCATGGTCCACGTGGCCGGTTTAGACCCGGCCTACGCTCAGGGTGCGGGGTGCATCGGGCGGCGGTACGGGGGAGCGTCCGAGTCGGGGATCTCGACGTTCGCCGGCGGCGCCAGTCCGAGCAGGTGTTCGACGAAATAGTCCCAGCTCTTGCGCAGCACGTAACCCTTCTGCCAGAACATCTTGTGCTCGTAGGTCGGCAGGATCAGCATGTCGAAGTCGCGGTTGGACTGGATCAATGCCTCGGCCAGTTGCAGCGTCTGCGCCGGATGCACGTCGTCGTCGATGTAGCCATGCATCAGCAGCAGCTTGCCCTGCAGGCGTTCGGCGATCTCCATGTTGTTGGGGTACGACGGGATCGTCTCCGACGTGCCGTAACTGGTGTTGATCCAGGTGGCGTAGTCGTGGCTGCCGGCGGTCGCGATGCCGACCTTGAAGAAGTCCGGGTGCTGCAGCAGGGCGCGCGCGGCGCGCCAGCCGCCGTTGGAGTGGCCGTAGATACCGGTGCGTTCGATGTCGATGAACGGATGGCGCTCGGCCAGCTGTCGCATCGCGGCGATGTGGTCGTCATAGAAATGCGCGCCGGCACTGACCTCGCCATCGAAGCCTTCGCGCAACGAGCGTGAGCGGTACAGGGTCTCGCGGCCGTCGAACAGCATCACAGCGAAGCCCACCTGGGCCAGCGAGATCGCGCCCAGCCCCTGTTGCAGGAAGCGCGTCGGCGCGAACGTGCCACCCATGTACTCGGGTTCGATGATCGGGTACGACTTGCCGGGATCGAGGTCGTGCGGCAGGTACAGCACGCCGTACAGGTCGGTCTTGCCGTCGGCGGACTTGACCTTGAAACGTTCCGGCGCGCGCCAGCCCAGCGCCTGCAGGCCGCGGATATCGGCACGCACCAGTTCCAGCGACCGCGTGCCATCGGCCGTGCGCAGCGCGCTGACCGGGGGCGTCGAGACCGTCGACCAGGTGTCGATGAAATGCCGGCCGTCAGGCGAGAACGCGACATCGTGGTGGGCGTCCTCGGGCGTCAGCAGGGTCAGCTCGCTGCCGTCGAAGCGGACCCGGTACAGGTGCACGAAATACGGGTCGCGCCCGGCCTCGCGGCCGCTGGCGGTGAAGTAGATCCAGCGTTCGCGGCTGTCGATGCGCTTGATGTCGCGCACGGCCCAGGCGCCTTCGGTGATGGCGTTCTTGAGCTGGCCGGAGTCGCCGTCGTACAGGTACAGGTGGCCCCAGTCGGAACGCATCGAATAGACGATGATCTCCTTGCCGTTGTCGATGTAGGTGAAGCGCTTCTCGGAGGCGATCTCGGACGGCATCGTATCGGTCAGCAGTGCCCTCGCCCGCCCGGTCGCGGTATCGGCGGCGTAGGCGGTCAGCGTCTGGTTGTCGCGCGCGGTCGGCGCGGCGAACACGGTCCTGCCGTCGTCGCTCCAGCGCAGGCCGCCCTTCGGCGTGGGCTCCCAGATCACCAGCGGCTTCGGGATCTGCAGGTCGACGCGCGCACCGTCGCGCATGTCGAAAATCATCAGCTCGGCCTGCTGGATGCGCCGCTCGCCCTTGAACGCGGTGTTCTGGTAATGCACCCACGGGATCTGGTGGCGCTCGCCGGTGATCGGCACGACGAACGGCAGCTTGTACATCATGCGTTCGTCGACGCGGTAGGTCAGGAAGCGATCCCCTTCCGGCGACCACAGGCCGTAGGGCTGGTCGGGGAAGCCGGCGCGCAGCTTCGACAGCGACTGGATATCGGAATCGGGCACGCGGCCATAGGCGTAGTCGGCTTCGCCATCGCGGGTCAGCACGGTTTCGACGCCGCTGGCCAGGTCGATCCGGGCCAGCTGGTGGCCGTCGCGGCGCACCGCCCAGCGTCCGTTCGGCGACGGCACCCAGGTCGGGTCGAGCGCAGCCGGCGCCGCCTTGCGGTTAGAGTCCGGGCGCGCGGCCAATGCGGTCCTGCGCCAGGCCTGGGTGTCGACCTGCCAGTGGCGGCTGCCATCGGGCGTGGTTTCCTCGAACCAGAAGTGGTTGCCGTCCGCGCTCCAGTTCGGCGCGACGCTCATGCCGTGCACGTGACGCTCGATGCGCCAGGGCAGGTACTCGGCGGCATGCTGGTAGCGCTTGCGCAGATCCGTCTCCGGCGTCGCGGCGACTGCATTGAACACGCAGGCCAGCCACAGCGGCACGCACAACAGGCCGGCCGTTCGCCTGTGCCGTGGAGGGGATGTCGGCATGGCCGGGGCGGCGTCGATGGACGTCATCGGGAACCTCTAGAGGATGCGGATGGAGGGCGCGCGCGACGGCGATGCACGTGCGCAGGCATGGGCCATGCGCGCTGCAGCATCGGGATATCGTCGCGATGCCGGCAGCAGGACGCAGGCGGCGCGCGGAACGGGGGAGCATACACGCCCGAGCCGGCGTGCAAACTGCGCGCCGTCGAGTGCCAAGCAGCATCGCTCGCGTACGCGATCTTTCGGTAATCCCACGGATGAGGCTGCATGCAGGCAGTGACTATGCTGCCCGCAAGTGTGTCCTTTCCTGGCACCGTGACGATGGATTCCCGCTTGATGTCCGATCTCGACCCCACGCAGGCTGCGATGACGCCGCCACGCCTTCACGACCCGGTGCCACGATGAACCGGACGCCCGTCAGGCAGGCCATGGACGCACTGTCCGAGGTCGCGCCGCCAGCCAAGCCCGCATCGACGCGCAGCCTCAAGCTCGACCGCTACGACCTGAAGATCCTGCGCATCCTGTCGGGCAACGGCCGCATCACCAAGTCGCGCTTGGCCGAATCGATCAACCTGTCGATCACGCCGGCCTGGGAACGCGTGCGCAAGCTCGAGGCCGCAGGCCTGATCCGCGGCTACCGTGCCTTGATCGACTGGGACGAACTGTTCAAGACCAGCCAGATGCTGGTTGAGGTCAGCCTGTCGCGGCACACCGCGCAGGTCATGCAGGCCTTCGAGAAGCGCATGGCCGAAGCGCCGGAAGTGGCGTTCTGCTACGCCACCGGCGGCGGCGTGGACTACATCGCGATGATCCAGTCGCCCGACATCGACCACTACCAGTCGTTCATCGAGCAATTGCTGCACGACGACCTGGGCATCGAGCGCTACTTCACCTACATCGTCACCAAGGCCGTCAAGCAGCCGGGCCACGCGCCGGCCGACCTCGACCGCATGCTGCGCTGACGCCGCAGGGGCCTGCGGGCTCGCCATCACCGCCTGGACGCCGCCAGATTCCGCCCATGCGCGCTGGGCACCGGGGCATCGCCCGGGCGGACCGCGTAACATGCACGCCGCACCGCAATCACGCGGCGCAATGGGTTCCCTCGCCCCCATTCAAAAAGGACCTGCATGTCATCGTTCACTCCTGCGCCCCCCGGGCACGCGGGCGGCGCCAGACCGCCTGCCGACGCGCTGCACGCACGCCCCCCCCTCCAGCCCCGGGTGCTTGCGGCCCTGGTCGGCTTCCACCTGCTGGTCATCGTGGCCAGCAACTACCTGGTGCAGCTGCCGATCACGCTGTTCGGCTGGCATACCACCTGGGGGGCCTTCAGCTTTCCCTTCATCTTCCTGGCGACCGACCTGACCGTGCGCCTGCTCGGCAAGTCTCCGGCCCGCCGCGTGATCGCCGGTGCGATGCTGCCGGCGCTGCTGCTGTCGTACCTCGTCTCGGTGCTGTTCCAGGAGGGTGCGTTCCGGGGCGTCGCCGCTCTCGGGGAACCCAACCTGTTCGTCGCGCGGATCGCGTTCGCGAGCTTCCTGGCCTATGTCTTCGGCCAGTTGCTGGATATCCAGGTCTTCGACCGGCTGCGACGCGCGGCACGCTGGTGGGTGGCGCCGGCGGCCTCGACGGTGCTCGGAAACCTGTTGGACACCTTCGTATTCTTCGCGGCCGCGTTCTGGCGCGGCAGCCATCCGTTCCTGTCCGAGCACTGGGTGGAGATCGCCACGGTCGATTATGTGATCAAGCTGGTCATCAGCCTGGCGCTGTTCCTGCCGCTGTACGGCATGCTGCTCAATGCCCTGGTCCTGCGGCTGTCGGCGCGCCAGGCCCCCGCATCGCCACGAGAAACACGCGCGGACCCCAGGCCGGACAACAAGAACTGACGCGCGCCCGGGGCAGTCAGGAAAAAGGCGGGACGCCAGGATCGTCACCATGAACGGATATTCCTGACGATGCCCAGCGATGTCCGCCAGCCCTGCCCTGCCGTTTTTCGAACAGTTCCTCAAACACCCCCTGTGCCACGTCGGCGGCGCATGGATCGCGGCCGAGGACGGCCGCACCATCGCGGTGGTCGATCCGGCCAAGCAGCGCGAGATCGGCCAGGTGCCGCTGCTGACGCGCGCGCAGATCGAGGCTTCGATCAGCACCGCCCAGGCGGCGTTCCCGGCATGGAAGGCGGCCAGCCTCGACACCCGTGGCGGCATCCTGCGCCGCTGGGCTGAGCTGATCCTGGAACACAAGGAAGCGCTGGCGCAGCTGCTGAGCCTGGAACAGGGCAAGCCGCTGGCCGAGTCGCGTGGCGAGATCGCCTATGCCGCGAGCTTCCTGCCGTGGTTTGCCGAGCAGGCCCGGCGCCTGGACGGGCGCACGATCCCCAGCCATATCCCGGGCGCGCAGCTGGGCACCCTGGTCGAACCGGTCGGCGTTGCCGCGTTGATCACGCCCTGGAATTTTCCGTCGGCGATGATCACGCGCAAAGCCGGCGCTGCCCTCGCGGCCGGCTGCACGGTCGTGGTCAAGCCGGCGCACGAGACGCCGTACTCGGCGATCGCGCTGGCCCAACTGGCGCAGGAAGCCGGCATGCCCGACGGCGTGTTCAACGTCGTGCTCGGCGATGCGCAGATGGCGATGGAAACCCTGGTCACCGATCCGCGCGTGCGGGCGGTCAGCTTTACCGGCTCGACCCGCGTCGGCCGCCTGGTGCTGCAGGCCACGGCCGGCGACGTCAAGAAGGTCGCGCTGGAGCTCGGCGGCAACGCGCCCTTCATCGTCTGCGCCGATGCCGACCTCGACCACGCGGTGCGTTTCGCGATCGATGCCAAGTTCCAGACCTCGGGGCAAGACTGCTGCGCCGCCGACCGCCTGCTGGTCCACCGCAGCCTGTACCCGGCGTTCGTCGAGCGCTTCGCGGCCGCGGCGGCCGCCCTGCATGTCGGCCCGGCCAGTGATCCCGACAGCATCGTCGGCCCGCTGATGCACCAGGGCGCGTTCGACATCACCCGCGAACGCGTCGCCGAGGCGATCGCGTCCGGCGCCAGGCTGCTGACCGGTGGTGACGCGCATGCACTCGGTGGCTGGTTCCATACGCCGACGGTGTTTGCCGACGTGACTCCGCAGATGCGCATCTGGCGCGAGGAAACCTTTGCCCCGGTCGTCGGCGTGATGCCGTTCGACGATCTGGAGGAAGCGGTCGCCCTGGCCAACGACACCGAATACGGCCTGGCCGCCTACATCTGCAGCCAGCGCATCGACCAGGTCTGGCCGGTGCTGCGGGCGCTGGAATTTGCGATGGTGGCCGTCAATGGCGCCCGCTTCACCGGCGCGCCGGTGCCGTTCGGCGGGACCAAGGCCTCGGGCCTGGGCCGCGAAGGCAGCGGCGACGGCTTCGAGCCCTTCGTCGAGACCAAGTACTTCTGCCTGCATTACGCCCAGCCCTGACCGCGCGCCCCCGCGATCTTCGACAGGTTCCACACAACGTCCACGCTGCGCCCAGGCGCCGCAGACGAATACCGCATTCCATGGAGAGACCACGATGACCGACTTCAACGACCTGCTTGCCCGCGACCGCAAGCACTTCCTGCATCCGTCCACGCATGCCCATGACCATGCCACCGGCGCCCTGCCCGGCCGCATCGTCACCGGCGCGTCGGGCGTGCGAATCCGCGACCATGCCGGGCGCGAACTGCTGGACGCCTTCGCGGGCCTGTACTGCGTCAACATCGGTTATGGCCGTACCGAAGTCGCCGATGCGATGCATCGCCAAGCCACCGAGCTTGCGTACTACCACACCTATGTCGGCCACTCGACCGAAGCGATCATCGAACTGTCCGACCGCGTCATCGCGTGGTCGCCCGAGGGAATGCGCAAGGTCTACTACGGCCTGTCGGGTTCGGACGCCAACGAGACCCAGGTCAAGCTGGTGCGCTACTACCACAACGTGCTGGGCAAGCCGCGCAAGAAGAAGATCATCTCGCGCGATCGCGGCTACCACGGCTCGGGCATCGTGACCGGCAGCCTGACCGGCCTGCCGGCGTTCCACCAGCATTTCGATCTGCCGGTCGAAGGCGTGCTGCATACGCTGTGCCCGCACTTCTACAAGGCACCGGCGGGCATGGACGAGGCCGCGTTCGTGCGCCACTGCGCGGATGCACTGGAACAGCTGATCCTGGCCGAGGATCCCGACACCATCGGCGCCTTCATCGGTGAGCCGGTGATGGGCACCGGCGGCATCATCGTGCCGCCCGCCGGCTACTGGGAAGCGATCCAGGCCGTGCTGGCCAAGTACGACATCCTGCTGATCGCCGATGAAGTGGTCTGCGCGTTCGGTCGCCTCGGCGCGCCGATGGGCAGCCAGCGCTACGGCATCCGCCCCGACCTGATCACCGTGGCCAAGGGCCTGACCAGTGCCTACGCACCGTTGTCGGCGGTCATCGTCGGCGAGCGCGTCTGGAACGTCATCGAGGATGCCTCGACCCGAGAAGGCGCAATGGGCCATGGCTGGACCTACTCGGGCCACCCGGTCTGCGCCGCCGCGGCGCTGGCCAACCTCGACATCCTGGAACGCGAAGGCATCGCGGCCAATGCCGCCGATGTCGGCGCCTACCTCAACCAGCGCCTGCGCGACGCGGTGAGCCAGCACCCGATCGTCGGTGAAGTGCGCGGCGACGGCATGCTTGCGGCGATCGAGTTCATGGCCGATCGCGACGCGCGTACGCCGTTCGATCCCGGCCTGAAGGTGGGCCCCAAGGTCTCGGCCGCCTGCCTGGAGCGCGGCATGATCGCGCGCGGCATGCCGCATGGCGACATCCTGGGCTTCGCCCCGCCGCTGATCCTGACGCGCGCCGAGGCCGACGAGATCGTCGCGGTCACGGTCGACGCCATCGACGCGGTCGCAGCGACGCTTTGACGCGCAAGTGACAGGCTGTCCGGGCGTCGTGCCCGGGCCTTTGCAGAGGGCCTCGCAATGAGGCCCTCATGCGTTGGTAATCGAGCACAGTCGCTGGCGTCAGAGCTTGGCGCACCACGTCGCGTCGATCGACGCGACGTGCGATCCGGTGCAAGCCTGCCACGCGTTGCCAACACCTCGCGATCGCGTCTTTTCCTGCGCTGGCGCATGACGCCTGGCAAGACGCCACGACGCGCGTGTGACGACTGCCCTTGCCCTCGGGACGAGCAACTATCTGACCGGGCGCGCTGGCAGGGGTTCGCTCATGTATCGCGGCTGCTCGGTCAGGATCAACTTCTGGCGCGTGACAACCGGGTGCGCACCGACAACGTCGCTGACCACGATGTAAAAATACTCATCTCCCTCGAGTTGATCGTCACCGAATACAGTGATCGAGTCGAGATGCGCGTAGGTCGCGCCTTCGGCGATTTCGAGCGCCCCTTCGATCGCGGCGTAGTCGCTGCCGGCGGTGGCGGTTCCATCGACCGTGCGATAGCGCAACTGTACGCCGCCGGCAGGCGCAGGCGCGGACAACTCCACGAGTCCCCCTGCAGAGCCCCACGTCGCAGACGTGCCTTCAGGCATCTTGCCTCCCCCCCGGAGCACCAGCCCGGGCAAGGGCGACACGGTGATGTCCTGGACGAGATCGGACTCCACAATGGAATGGATTGCGAAGAATGGCGTGTATGGAGATGGCGGAGTCGCTTCCAGGCGGATCCATGCGCCGGGCGCGACCCACTGGCTATAGCGGAAGTCCGGTGGCTGCAACTGCAAATAGAAAAAGTCCAGTTGATTGTCGACGCGGGCCCGCATCTCCACCGAGATCGGGGTCGTGATGACGGGCTGGCCTGCAGGCAATCTCAGTTGTCCCGAGACTTGCACGCCGCGCTTGAGTCGGATGTCACGCATCGTCGATGATCCGATCGATTCCATGAAAAATGGCTGTGTCACGAACGGCAGCGGAGCAGCGATCTGGAACCGCAAGCTCGCTCCTTTGACCACCGGCATGTGGTACGCGAAGTCCGGAGGAGACAGCGTGATCTGCCTGCTCGTGCCTGCACCGTCAATACCTGTGACGATCATCGAGAACGGGACGGCGGGCGCAGGCGCTCCCTCGAAACGCATGCGTCCCGAAAACACTACGCGGGGATCGTCATTGAGGATTCTGCCGACGGCCTCGCCTTTGTGGACCGTGGCGCCGGTGACGTTCGTGAGCCGCAGCAGGATGGTCTCGTCGTGCTCCTCGATCGCATCTCCATTGACCTGAAGCGACACGTAGGTGACGCGTTGGCCTTCGGCAATCGTGCCCCGGATCGTTCCCGGCTGGACGTAATCCACGCTCGGCTGAGCAGTTCCACCGACGACCGAGACTTCGAAACTCACGCCACCGGCCGGAGCCGCTCCGGACAACCTGACGCTGAACTCCAGATAGCCTGCGTCTCCAGGTTGCGGCTCGTAGATCTCCGAATCGCCAATGGACAGCGTGCCAGGCGGCCCCCTGAACATCGCGATGACAGGCGCCGTGGCATTGAGGCTGCGGACGTTGTCCGCGCGCCCTTCCACGCCACACGCGTCGCCGCAGCGCGTGGAACCGGGGTTGGAGAAATAGCCAAGCCATGGCTGTCCCGAGGTATACGCCATGATCGTGGCAAACGCCATGGGGCCGTTCTGCCGATATCCAAAAGAGTACGGGTACGCGCCGTATTCGATCTGTCCATTGATCGACTGGGTTTCACGGTCGTGCACCGACCCCATGTTGTGCCCGAGCTCATGGGCCAACACATGAGGTCCGCAGGGTGCAACGTTGCTGACGGAAACGCCGGAAGAATCCCAGATCCCATACGGGTTGAGCTCGGCTCCGTTCAACCATGCGACCCCGCAAGTTCCATGGGTATCGCGGTACGGGCGCAACAGGGCGACGAGATCGGCCGCCATCTCGTCACGAAGGCTGTGCAGGTCGATTCCCTGTACGCTGTTGTTGGAGATGGCGTAGAGCGCGTTGTGATTGGTCAGCGTAGGGTCTACAGCGACCCGCCTCATGCCCGCCAGCTTGAAACGCACACGCGTCCCGCTGTCGACATGCGCCTGGTTGGCGATGGCGAACAGGTTGGTCACTTCGGTTTCGGCCGCGGACACGCTGCCGCGCAGCGCGACCAGATCATCCGTGTACAGGGCCAGCACGTCGATTTCGACGAGGCTCAAGCTCTTGGTGGTCCAATTCGAACCTGCCTCCGGGAAGCGCATGCCACCAGCCTTGGCGGCGGTCCATCGATCGGACTCGTGCGGAATCATGTAGTCGGGTTCTGTGGGCCGCGTGATCTCACTGCCCGGCGGCAGCATGCCGCCAGCGGCGGCGATGCTGGTGCTGCCGCTGCTGGTGGTGATCTGCATCATCGAACCGTCCGGGTGCGGCAGCACGCCGAAGATGGCATCCTGACCGACAGTGACCACCATCGCCTGCGGGCCGAGCCGCGTGCTGACGCGCCCCACGACGGTCCAATGACCGCCCGGCTCGACCCGCTCGTGCTCCAGCACTACTGGATAAGCCGTGCCATCCGGGAGCCGTACGTCGAGCCGGGTGTCCAGCCACGCTTGCTCGAGCATGCTGCGTGTCAACATCACGGGACTCGGCTGGTCTCCCCGTACCACCGGCAGCACGAGACTGGCAGGATTTGCCGGTCCAGGTGCCGGACTGCGCCCATTCCATGGGCCGCCCGCTGCTGCTGCCGCCGTTCGACCGTTGCCGTCCTGCCCGTCGATGCTTCGCAAACCCACGCCGATCGTGGCAACGACCACCAGCAATGCAGCCGCCGCCAGCGCGACGCCGGCCATTCCCCATCGTTTCATGACATCCCCTGTCCAGCCCCGACGCTGTTGGACCGGATCATAGCAAGCCTTGGGCTCGCAACCTCGGGGAGCTGCGCCGCATTGCTGGCCGTGAGGGCAGCGATGACACACTGATCGCGACTTGCAGGCTTGCAGGCTTGCCAGGGCGTTACAGCAGTTGCTTCAACCGCTGCGGATCGAGATTGCCACCGCTGACCACGCAGACCACGTTGGCCTGGTCGTCGAAATGCAGGCCACCGCCGAGCAGGCCGGCCACCGCCGCCGAACCGGCGGGCTCGGCGTACAGTTTGCAGCGCTCCATCAGCAATCGCATCGCGGCCACGATCTGTGCTTCGTCGACCAGTTCGATCCTGCTGACGCGCTCGCGCACGGTCTGGTAGCACAAGGCGCCCGCATCCGGCGCTGCCAGTCCGTCGGCGATCGTCGACACGCTCTCCAGCGTGACCGCGCGCCCTGCCTCGAAACTGCGCGACATCGCCGGTGCGCCGGTCGGTTCGACGCCGATCAGCTCGGCGTCGCTGTGGCAGGCCTGCAGCGCCAGTGCCGTGCCACCCAGCATGCCGCCACCGCCGACGCCCATCAGGATCGCATCGGTCTGCGGCAGTTGTTCCAGGATCTCCAGGCCCAGCGTGGCATGGCCCTGCATCAACGCCATGTCGTCGTAGGAGGAGATGAAGGTCAGGTCGCGGTCTGCGGCGAGCTGCCGGCAGAACGCCAGGCACTCCAGCGGCGTGCCATGCAGCAGCACTTCGGCACCGTAGTCGCGTGTCGCCTGCACCTTGGTCGGGTTGGCGGTGGCCGGCATCGCGACGGTGACGGCCACGCCCAGCAGTCGCCCGGCATAGGCCAGCCCCTGCGCGGCATTGCCGGACGAGAACGTGATGACGCCGCGTGCGCGCTGCGCTGGATCCATGGCCATCAACGACCACAACATGCCGCGCGGTTTGTAGGAGCCGGTCTTCTGCAGCAACTCGGCCTTCAGGAACACATTGCAGCCGACCATGCGGCTCAGGGTGTCCGAACGCCACAACGGCGTTTCGTGCAGGTACGGCGCGACCTGGCGCCGGATCTCCAGCAGTTGCGTGCGGTCGAATGTGCTCACGTCGATCGGGCCTTTGCAGGAAGGTTGTCGGGAGGTCTGGGCTGCGCGGACGTGGTCAGCGCACACCTGCAGGCGCATCGCCAGCGCCGTGCGTGACGCGGGCGGCAACGGGCGGGGCCGTGCCCGGCTGATCTGAACCATGGCATCCATCCCGTGCATGGCGCAGGTGGATGCCACGTCCTTCGCGAACGTGCCGGCCATGCCCGCACGTCCGCGAGTGCCGCCTTGCGTTGCCTCAGGGCGCGCCGGCCTGCGAGTCAGCCGTGCGACGCACGACCTTGCCCGGGAAGTTGCCGGTCGGCTTGCCGTCGGCAAACACCGCCGTGCCGGCGACCCAGACGCGGTCGACGCCGGTCGCCAGCTCGCCGGGCGTTTCGATGGTGGCATGGTCCTGGATCGTGTCCGGGTCGAACAGCACCAGGTCGGCGTACTGGCCTGCGCGGATATGGCCGCGGTCGGACAGGCCCATGTGGTCGGCGGCGGCGCCGCTCATCTTGTGTACCGCCTGTTCCAGCGTCAGCAGTTTGCGCTCGCGCACGTACTCTCGCAGGATCCGCGCGAACGCACCGGCACCCCGCGGATGCAGGTCGTCGATGCCGCCATCGGAACAGATGTTGGCGTGCTGCCACAGGATCAGCTTGTCGATGTCGCCCTGATCCATGCTGGTGCCGATGACGCGCGGGATCTGCGTCTCGTCGGCCAGCAGCGTCAGCACGACGTCGACCGGGTCGCGATTCTGTTCCTTGGCGATCTCGGCCACGGTCTTGCCGACCAGCGAGGGATCGGCCGGGTAGCCGCTGATCCACAGGCCTTCCGGAGGCGCCAGGCTCTTGAGCACGAAGGCGACGCTCTTGCGGTTGCCGAAGTCGCGCTCGGGGAACAGCACGCCCAGCGTGGACTGCCAGTAGGGGTATGGATAGACGTCGCCGCTGATCTTGATGCCTTCGGCACGTGCGGCGTCCATCGTGGCGATGAAGCGATCGGCCTGACCCCACCAGTCGGTCATCGCCAGCTTCATGTGCGAGACCTGCACCGGCATGCCGGTCTGGCGGCCAATGTCGATCAGCTCGTCCAGCGCCTTCCACAGGTAGCGGTCCTCGCTGCGCATGTGGCTGATGTAACGGCCACCATGCCTGGCGGCTTCGCGCGCCAGCGTCACCACTTCCTCGTTGGCCGAATAGATGCCCGGGTCGTACTCCAGCCCCGTCGACAGGCCCAGCGAACCGGCGGCCATGTCGGCTTCCAGCTTCACGCGCATCGCCTCGACCTGCATGGCCGTGGCGACGTGCTTGAAGTCCTCGCCCATGACGCCGTCACGGATGCTGTTATGGCCGGTGTAGGACGCGATGTTGACCGCGACCGGGGTCTTTTCGAGTCCGGCGTAGTAGTCCGCCAGCGGATACGTCGAGCCGCCGTCCTGGCCCAGGATCAGCGTGGTCACACCCTGACTGGTCACGGCCACCGCATCGCGGTGGTCGGCCAGCTTGCCGTCGTGGTGGCTGTGGGTATCGATGAAGCCCGGTGCCAGCACCTTGCCGCCGGCATCGACGACGGTCTCGCCCGCCACCGGTTGCAGGTCGCCGACTGCTTCGATGCGATCGCCGACCACGCGGACCGAGACCTTCTGCTCGGGCGCTCCGCTGCCATCGACGACACGCGCGTTGACGATCAGCCAGGACGAGACCTCGCCCACTTTCGGCGGGGTGTCGGGCACGTCGCCGGCATCGGGCTTGCCCGAGCACGCGGACAGCGCGGCCGACAGCAGCATCGCCACTACCCATCCTCGCGCCGGGCGCAGGCGCGCGCCGTCGCGCTGGAGTTGCATGCTCGGGATCTTCAAGGGATTACTCCTTATTTGCGCGTGGCCTGGCGGTTGCCCCAGGGGTTGTACTGGACGAAGCCACGGATGCTGCCGTCGGCGGCCTTCTGGAACTCGATGCTCTGGCGCTCACGCTTGTCCAGCGCGAAGCGCGTGCCCGAGACCGGCAGCAGCGCGGTGCTGTTGCCGCCACTGACCATCAACAGCGTACCGTCTTCGCGCAGGCGCACGTCATAGGTATCGGCGCCCATCGCATAGCTGCCGACCAGGGGCGTCAGGAACGCAGACGTGGACATGGCCGGATCGGCGCGGCGGGTGAAGCGGATCGCCGGGACGTTGGATTCGAGCAGCAGTGACACCCCGGCGATATCGCCGTCGGCGCTGCTATCGAACTGCAACTGCTCGTCGTTGAGGTTGTTCAACGCACCGCCGCCGGCCTTGAAGACGTCGTAGTGGAAGTGCTCCAGCGGCGCCTGCGCGCCATGGAAGCCGACACTGAGGCCGCGGCCCGCCGGCGCGATGGTGACCACGCCGTAGGCCGGATGTTCGTACTCCCCGACGTATTCGGCGATCGCATGCGAGGGCTGCGTGCCCTTGCGCTGCAGGGTCGGCAGCTTGGCCGGGTTCCTGGCCTTTTCGGGGTCGAGCTCGGCGGCCTTGTTGCGGGCCTTGCGATCGGCCAGGCGGCCGCTCCAGTCGATCTGTTCGATGCCCAGCAGCTGGTCGTAGATGCGGTACGGGATGATGTCGCGCAGCTGCGAGCCGCCGAGGTTGGACAGCATCACCACGCCGACGCCGTCTTCGGGCAGGTACGAAATGAACGAGGTGAAGCCGTCGATGTTGCCGCCATGGTAGACGTGGCGATGGCCGCGATAGCTGTTGAGGAACAGGCCCATGCCGTACTGCATGCCGGTGAACTCGGGATCGCGCGGCGGCGCGCGGTCGCTGATCTGCGGCATGCGCATTTCGCGCAGGATCGACGCGCTGACGATCTCGCGTCCGTCGACGGTGCCGTTGCCCAGGTGCAGCTGCAGGTAACGGGTCATGTCGGCCAGCGTCGAGTTGATCGCGCCGGCCGGTGCGATCGCATCGATGTTGGCGTAGTCGGTCAGGACCACGGTCTCATCGTCCTTGACGTAACCCAGCGAGGGCTCCTGCGACGCCGCGAGCGCGGCGATGCTGACCGAGCTGCCGCGCATCGCCAGCGGATCGAAGATGCGCTTCTGCAGCAGCGTTTCCCAGTTGGGCTCGCCGGCCAGCTCGCCGGCCAGGTAGCCGGCGGCCAGGAACATCAGGTTGTTGTACTGGTAGCGCTCGCGCGGCTCGGCATTGGGCTGCAGGTAACGCAGGCCATCCCACATCTGCTTGCGCGGGATCGTCGCGCCGTACCAGACGCCATCGTGGCGCGGCAGGCCGGTGCGGTGCGAGACCATGTCGCGGGCGCTGATCAATGCGGTCGCGGTGGGGTCGTACAGCTGGAAGTCCGGCGCGTATTCGCGGACCGGACGGTCCCAGTCCAGCTTGCCCTGCTCGACCAGCGTGCCCAGCGTCAGCACGGTGAACGACTTGCTGACCGAGGCGATCGGGAACGCGGTCTGCGCGGTCACCGGCAATTGCCTCGCGGTATCGCGATAGCCGAATCCACGCTGGTAGATGACCTTGCCGTCCTTGACCACGGCGATCGCCAGCCCCGGCACCTTCTCGCGGGCCATTTCGGCCTGGATGAAGGCATCCAGTTCCGGCAGCGGTTCGGCCGCACGCACGGGGGACAACGGCAGCAGCAACACCACTGCGAACGAAACAGCGAGCGATCGGATCAAGGGATTCATGCGTGGACCCGCCGCAGCGCTGAGGTCCGCGCTCGCGTGCGGCAAGCGGGAAAGAGACGTACGCAGGCGCGCTGGGGCATGGCCTGCGGAACGGCGGACGTTGCCGACGATAGTGCGCCCTGCCGGAGCCGGCATCCGTGGAACCACCGAAGCGGACCCGCCGCCCATGCCTGACTGATGGCACTTGCCGGCGGGGTTCGCGAGGCACTGCGCAGCGGGAATGCCGGTGGCGATGCCCGCGGGAAACGCTGCGAACGGATCCCGTGCCTTCTTACCAGCCGTTGACGCGTGGCCAGACGGCTTCGATGCGCTGATGGTCGGCGACGACGTGGTAACGGTCATAGGCGGCCGAGGTCAGGCAGGCGTGGTTGGGCACGATGCGCAGCCGGCGGCCGATCGGGAACGCGGCGAAGTCGATGCCGTCGCGGCTCTTGAGGATGCCGTGTTCCTGGTAAGCGGTCTGCACGTACAGGCCGTCGATGGTATCGCCGGTCTCGGCATCGATGACCAGGCCGAAGCCGACATCGCCCTGCGGACCGAGCTTGCTGGTGCTGATGTCCTTGCTGAGCGCCAGCGAGCCAGCGTCGACCACGATCTGGTCGCGCTCGGGATGGTTGCCGATGACCGTGGTCAGCACGCTGACGGCGATGTCGTCACGCTCGCAGCCGCCGATGCCGGCCTGGAACAGGTCGCCCAGCACATAAACGCCGGCACGGACCTCGGTGACGCCTTCCATGTGCGCGGCATGGCGCACCGACGGTGTCGAGCCCAGGCTGACGATTTCGCAGACATGGCCGGCGGCGCGCAGGCGCTCGGCGGCCTCGGTGACGCTGTGGCGCTCGATCTCGGCGATCTGCGCATGTTCGGCCACGGTGCGGCCGGCATAGGAGTGGCCACCATGCGTGAACACGCCCGCCAGACGCGCACCGCCCTGCAGGGCCGAGGCGATCTCCAGCAGCGTATCGGAGTCGGCGAGCACGCCCGAGCGGCCTTCGCCGCAGTCGGTCTCGACCAGCACGTCGAAGACCACGCCCAGCGCCTTGCCGCCGGCCGAGACCTGGCGTGCGGCCTCCGGGTGGTCCACGGCCAGCAGCACGCGAACGCCATCGCGCAGCATCGCCGCGACCCGGGCCAGTTTCTGCGGGGCGATCGCCACCGCATAGAAGATGTCGCGGTAGCCGGCGGCGGCGAAGTACTCGGCCTCGCGCAGCGTCGACACGGTGATGCCGTCGCCCTCGCGGATCGCACGACGGGCGATCTCGACCGACTTGGTGGTCTTCAGGTGCGGGCGCAGGGCGACCTTCAGCGCGTCGGCACGGGCCTGCATGCGGGCGATGTTGCGTTCCATCCGGACGCGGTCGAGCAAGAGTGCAGGCGTGTCGATCTGATCCAGGGTGTTGGCATCGGTCGATGTCATCGGATGGTCCACGTATCCATGTTGGGGTAATCCACTGTAGAAATCATCGTCACCACGGTCATCAGGGAAAGTACTGATTCAACGCTTTGGTGACCTCGGTATGTCGGCCTTTGTGCCTGTCCGGTCGCCCTCGGCCGCTAAGGCCCCGGCATGCCGGGGCCTCCTGCCGCGAACGCCGGCACTACCGGCCCTCAGGGGGCGACCACACTGGCGCTCGGCGAGAGCACCTTGCCCGGCAGCGCCAGCGTGCGCTTGCCGCCGTCGACGACCGGGGTGCCGTTGACGATGACGTGCTCGATGCCGTCCGGGTAGACGCTGGGTTCGAGGTAGGTGGTGTTGTCGCGCAGCCGCGCCAGGTCGAGCACGGTGACGTCGGCCTTCATGCCGACCGCGATCCGTCCGCGGTCGGCCAGGCTCAGGATCTGCGCCGGCAGCCCGCTCATCGAGCGGATCGCCTGCTCCAGCGTGTCCACCCCTTGCGCCTGCGAGTAATGCGCGATGCGACGGGGGAAGCTGCCGAACACGCGGCGGTTGGTGTTGACGTACTTCTTGTCGCCCACGGCCTCTTCCGGCAGCACGACCCAGCCATCGGTCGAGGTCGCGGCCCAGGGCTGGCGGTAGAAGGTCTTGATGTCCTCCTCGTCCATACTGAATGAGCGCATGCGCGCGCCTCCCGGCAGACTGGCATCGCCCTCGCGCTGCAGGGCCAGCACCAGCGCCACGTCGTCGAGCTTGCGTAGCGCCATCAGCTCGGACAGCCGCTTTCCGACATAGGCCGGGTCCGGATACGCCAGCACGACGATGTTCTCGACCCCACCCTTCAGGCTGATGGTGTGGCGGATGTCGCGCGAAAGATCGTCGCGACGCTTGGCATCGGCGGCCTTCAGGGTGGCGTCGACGGCCTGCCGATAGTCGACCAACGCACCGTCGACGTGCTCGCCCTGCGCGCGCGGGGCCGTGCCGAACGCCCAAGGCGGAATCGCGACGAAGTCGCCATCGGAACCGCTGCTGTCATAGGGATAGACATCCATGAACACGCGGCTGCCCTGGTCGCGCGCCGCCTGCAGGCGGTCGACGATCTCCTGCGCATGGCCGCGATAGCCCGGTCCCCAGGCCTTCATGTGCGTGAACACCACGGTCGCCCCGGTCTCGCGTGCCACGCGCAGGGTCTCGTCGATCGAATCGTCGAGCGTCGGCGGCGGCGTGCTGCCGTCCACGCTGGGGCGGTACCACATCGGTGCGATGCCCTGGCTGCGCACGTGCGGGATGAAGATGCCGTTGTAGGCCGGCAGCTCGCGCGCAAGTTCGAGTTGCTCGTCGGCGGTGGAATAGCGGCCGCTGAAATACTCGACGCCCAGCGACAGTCCGAACGAACCATGCCTGGCCAGGTCCTCGTGCAGGATCGCACGCATCCGCGCGATCTCCGCTGCGGTCGCCGGACGGGCCTGATCCCTGCCCATGACCATTGCGCGCAGGCCGTTGTGGCCGTTGGTCAGCGCGATGTTGGGGCCGATGCCGGTGCGCGTCAGCAGGGCGCGCTGCTCGCTGAGCACCATCGACTGCGAGCCGTCGGGATTGCCGACCGTCGTCGTCACGCCCTGGGCGACGTAGTTCTGCGCAGCCCTGCGCTTGGGGTCTTCGGACAGCATGCCCATCAGGCCGCTGTCATCGTCGGCGACGTGCGCATGCATGTCGACGAACCCCGGGCTGACGATGCGGCCCCTGGCGTCGATGACCTTGCGTGCGGTCGTCGACGACAGTTCGCCGATGGCGACGATGGTGTCGCCATCGATGCCGACATCGCCGCGGTAGCGCGGCGCGCCGGTGCCATCGACGATCTCGCCGCCCCGGATCAGGATGTCGAACTGACGCCGCGGCGTCTCGGCGGCGCTGGCGGTGGCACAGGATGCCAGCAGCACGGCGACGGCCAGCGACAGGCGGAACGGCTGCGGGCGCGAGGGGTTGCGGGAGCTCATGTCACTTGTCCTTGTCGGCGACGGCGGAGACATCGCCCAGTGCGAGGCGCGCCAGCGTCTCCGCGGCCTCCTGCAGATCGATGTCGACCCAGGCATTGGCATGCAGGGCGACGACGATGCCGTCGCGACTGAAATTGGAGTACTGCGACAGCGATCCCTTCACGCTGCCACCGTGCTGCGAATAGACGCCGCCACGACCGTCGTCGTTGATGCGCACGATCAGCGCCTGGCGCGGCGGTTTGGGCACCGGTCGCTTGGCTTCTTCGGCGCGCTGGCGTGCTGCAGGCGGATACTGGATATCGGCGGCCAGCTGCGGGCGATACAGCTCGCGCAGCGTCGCGGCCTTCAGCAGGCGTCCACTGTTGAGCGCATGTCCCAGGTGGACCATGTCTTCGTCGGTGGAGATGATGCCGCCGCCGGCGTACTTGTAGCTGACGTTTTCCTGCTGTGCGTTGAGCAGGCCGCCGCTCTTGCGGTCGCGCTCGTAGCCGCGTCCCCGGCGCGGGACGATGCGCGCGGGCACGTCGAACTGGGTGTCGAGCATGCCTGCCGGCTCCCAGACGTGCAGGCGCAGGTACTCTTCAAAGCCCTGGCCGCTGGCGTGTTCGACCACGGCCTGCAGCAGGTTGGTCGCAAACGACGAATAGCTCCAGAACTCGCCGGGATTGAAGTCCAGCGGTTCGTCGCGCCAGCGCTTGGTGGACGCCTCGACATTGTCGAACTGCTGGAACGCCAGCACATCGCCCTCGCCGAACTCGCCGTCCTTGTAATGGCGGATGCCCGAGGTGTGGGTCAGGATCTGGCGCACCGTGATTGGCGCCTGCTTGCGCGGGAACCACGGCGCATAGGTTTGGATGTCGGCGTCGAGGTTGACCTTGCCCTGCTCGACCAGCTGCATCACCGCGACCACAGCATGCACCTTGGACACCGAGCCGACGTTGTGCACGCTGACACCGTTCTGCGGAGCACCCGATTCGATATCGGACACGCCGACGCCGCCGGAAAACACCAGCTTGCCGCCCGACAGGATGGCGGCCGAGACGCCTGGCGCACCCGAGGCCACGCGCAGCCGCTCCAGGTAGCGCAGCACCTGCTGCTGGTCCAGCGCGCCCTGGTGGCTGGCCTGCGCCGCAGGCGTGCCGCGGTCCAGCGCGAAGGCGCTGCCGGCCTGCACGACCAGCAGCGACAGCAGCAGCAATTTCCAGAGGCGGTTTGTGGAACGGGATCTGGACAGTGACATGGCGGTTCTCTTGCGAATGGAGACAGGGAAGGCGAGCGTTGCCGACGCCATCTTGGGCACGGGGGCCGCCCTGCCCTGACGGGCAGGGAGACGACAGCAGGCCCACGGTACGTCAGCCCGAGTGTGTGCCGGGCCCGATGGGCGGGCATCGTGGAAAACACCCAAAAGGCCGGTGTCGCCAGCGGCGGCAAAGTCGCCGGGCGCTGCCCTGCACGGGACGGCGCGATCGTGCGGGGCCGCCATTGCTGCCGTCGCTGCGATGGTCCGCGAGGGCCAGCCGCCGCCCGGCTTCCGGTAGTTCCCCCGATGCCGCCTGTGCGGGCACGAAGGGATACTCGGGGGTGCATCGCGTATAAGCTTCGCGCATCCCTTCTCCTGTCGAGCCCGCCATGTTGTCAACGATTGCGACCCTTTCCGCTTCCAACCCCGCCCCTCGGCGCGTCGCGCACCCGCTGGCGGTGCTGGCCGGCCTGTGTGCGTTGCTGGTCAGCGGACTGGCCCTGAGCGGGCAGGCAGCAAGCGGTCAGTCAGCGGGCCAGGCGGCCTCGACCAGCGACGCGGCCGCATTGCAGGGCTTCGATGCCGAAGTCGAAGCGACGATGCGCGCCCTGAACGTGCCTGGTGTCGCGATCGGCGTGATCCGCGACGGCCAGGTCGTGCTTGCCCGCGGCTACGGCATCCGCGACAGCAGCAAATCCGACGCGGTCGATGCCGATACCGTGTTCGCGATCGGATCGATGAGCAAATCCTTCACTACAGCGGTCATGGCCACCCAGGTCGATGAAGGCAAGCTCGATTGGGACCGCCCGGTCCGCGACTATCTGCCCGACTTCCGCCTGTACGACCCGATCGCCACCCAGCTGGCGACGCCGCGCGACCTGGTCTCGCACCGCACCGGCCTGCCGCGCCACGACTTCATCCGCATGAGCACCTATGTGGATCGCGCGGAAGTGGTCCGTCGCCTGCGCTACATGCCGCCGAGCAAGACCTTCCGTGAGGGCTTCCAGTACAACAACCTGATGTACGTGACCGCTGGTTATCTGTCGGGCGTGATTGCCGGCTCGACCTGGGAGGAGCTGGTCCGCGAGCGCATCTTCCAACCGCTGGGCATGACGCGCTCCAACACCTCGGTCAAGGAGAGCGCCCGCATCGACAACCACGCGATGCCGCACGTGCTCAAGGACGGCAAGCCGGTGGTCACCGCGTTCTACGATTATCAGCGTTTCGGCATCGGCCCCAATGGCGCGGTCAACTCGACCGTCGACGATGTCCTGAAGTACCTGCGCATGCATATCGACCACGGCCGCGCCGCCGATGGCCGCCAGGTCATCTCCGCCGCGCAGATCGACGAACTGTTCAAGCCGGTCACCGTCAGCGGTCCCGACACCAGCTACGCGCTGGCCTGGCAACACGGCCAGCGCCAGGGCGCGAACTATGTCGAGCATGGCGGCGCGATCACCGGCTTCACCTCGCAGATGATCGTGTTCCCGGACCGCAAGACCGGCATCGTCGTCCTGAACAACCTCGGCAGCCGCCTGCCTTCACTGGTCGCATGGCGCCTGGCCGACCGCTTGCTCGGACATGCCGGCGACGACTATCTCGCCAGCCTGAAGCCGAGCCCTGATTCGAGGGCCGGCGCCTCGTCGCGCGGCGAGGCCAAGCTGCCCACGCGGATCACCGGTACCCGCCCGACCCTGCCGCTGGCGGCCTACACCGGCGACTGGACGCACCCGGCCTTCGGCAAGGTCCGCGTCGACGCCAAGGACGGCGGCCTGGTCGTGCATTTCGACGCCATGGACCTGAGCCTGCGCCACTACCACTACGACACCTTCGAAGTGACCGGCTCGGGCGGCCTTGTCAGCTTCCGCCTCGACAACGCCGGCAAGCCCGGCCAGATGCTGCTGCCGCTGGAACCGGAAGTCGAGGACTTCGTCTTCGTCCGTCCCCAGTGAGCGATGTCATGTGGGCGTAAGCCGGGTCTCGACCCGGCATCGATGATTCGCCCGATGGCCGTCACGCATTGACGTGCGTCATGCGCTTGAGCGCGTACGACATTGGGGACGACGCGTGATCGTTCGCCGCGGGTCGAGACCCGCCCTACGTCGGCCGGGCCTTGACCCGGCGTCGATGATCCGTCCGATGGCTATCACGCTTTGACGTGCGTCATGCGGTTGAAGACTACGACGTTGCGGACAATGTACGACGCTACGGACAACGCCCGATCGTTCGCGGCGGGTCGAGACCCGCCCTACGTGCCGTGTGCCCCCGGCTTTCGTGGACCGGCCGGCATCACGGCGTCTTGCTGAGCGCTTCGAACGAGGCGTTACCGAGGCCGTAGCGCTGCCAGTCGTTGTAGTCGAAATGCCACCATTCGTTGGCGATCACGGTGAAGCCTTCGGACTCGAGGGCTTCGCGCAACAGGCGACGGTGCCAGCGCTGCAGCGAGGTGCCGCCCGGATAGTCGGGGTACGAACGCGCGGTGGTCTCGTCGTAGGTCGCGACCATCTCCACGGGCTTGCCGGTCGACAGGTGATACAGGTTCAGGTCGATCGCGGCGCCGCGGTTGTGGCGCGAGCCTTCCGCCGGGTTGGCGACGAACTCCTTCTGCGCGTCCGGGGTGGCGTCGTAGAAGACCTTGGTGACGAACCACGGGCGGTAGCCGTCATGCAGCAGCAGGCCATAGCCCTGTGCGGCCAGCTTGCGGTGCGCGCGCACCAGCGCTTCGGCGGCGGGACGCTGCTGGAACACCTGCTGCTGCGCGTAGAACTTGCTGCGCAGGAAGTTGTTCTCGCTGGCGTAACGCACGTCGAGCTTGATCGTCGGGTCCAGGCTGCCGACTTCGACCAGGTCGCTGGGCAGGAAGTCGCCCTTCTCCACCGGCGGCGTGGCCTTCATCGCTTCGGGCAGCAGTTCGGCGACCGGGCGCAACGGCGTGATGAACTGCTGGGCCGCGCCCTCCTCGGGACCGACGACGCGACGCGGCAGCACGATGCCGCCCATCACCGCACGCGTGACCTTGCCGGCGGCATCGCGCTCGAAACGCAGCTGCTCGCCGACGTACATGCTGCTGTCGGGGAAGGCGAAGGCGTCGGGCGTGCCGGCCACCGTGGTCAACGGATCGAACTCGATCCATTCGACCAGCGTCCACAACTGGCCTTCGCGCTCGAACACATACAGCACGTTGTGGTCTTCACCGTACTCGCCGATCAGGCCGCGCAGCGCGGCCGGTGCATCGGCCGGCTTGCTGGCGGGCCTGCGCGCGTAGCGGCGGCCGTCCAGCGTGATCGCGTCGTCGGCCAGCGTGACCGTGCCGCCGATGCCCAGCGGGCCATCGATGACAACATCCTTGCCCGACAAACGCAGCCGCTGCGGCGAACCGCCGGCCAGGTCCTGCAGCGTCAGCACGCTGGCGCTTTCACTCAGTTCGATGGCGTGGCCATCGTCGGCGACGTAGACGCCGGCCGCCTTCAGCGCCTGCTCCTTGGTCAGCGCGCTGGTCTGCGCCGGGACGACCGCGGCAATCGCGGCGGCGTCGCCCGTCCTGGCGGCCAGCAGTGCGCGCAAAGCGGTGTCGGCGATACGCTCGACGACGGCGTTGACGACATCCTTGCTGGCCATCACGACCACGCCGACCTGCTGCTCGGGCAACACGCTGAGCTGGGTCGAGAAGCCGTAGATCGCGCCGCCATGACCGACGCGGCGGTGTCCGTCGAGCGTACCCATCGAGAAGCCGATGCCGTAGCACGACGTGGCGCAGTCTTCGCCCTGCCACGGCGTCCACATCGCCTTCAGCGTCTCGGGCTTGAGCAATGCGCCGTTGTCGCCGCGGCCCTGCGCCAGCAGCATGCGGATGAACTTGGACATGTCGTTGGCCGAGCTCTGCAGCTCACCGGCCGGGCCGGTGCCGAGCAGGAAGCGCGGCGCAGGCGAGGTGCGCCCGTCGACCGTCCACATCACGCCCTGTGCCTGCTTCGGCGACGGCGGCGGTGCGAACGCGCTGGCGCCCATGCCCAGCGGGCCGAGCACGTGCTGCTGCATGTAGGTCGGCATCGGCATCGCGGCGATCCGCTCCAGTGCCAGCCCGGCGACCGAGACGCCGGCATTGGAATACTTGGCGCGCGTGCCTGGCGCGTAGGCCAGTTGTGTCTGGTTGAGGCTGGCGACCGTGGCCTCCAGGGTCGGACCGCTGGCATCGAAATAGCTGCCGACCGGCGGTTCGCGGACCACGCCGGAACGATGCGACATCAGCTGGTGCAGCGTGATCGCACCGGCGCCCTCGCCCTGCGGCTTGAACTCCGGCAGGATCGTGGTGACCGGCGCGTCGATGTCGAGCTTGCCCTGCTCCACCTGCTGCATGATCGCGATGTCGGTGAACAGCTTGGAGACCGAACCTACGCGGTACAGCGTATCGGCATCGGCGGGCTGACCGCTCGCCGGATCGGCGGTGCCGAAGCCGGCGGTCCAGACCACGCGCTCACCATCGACCAGTGCGATCGACAGCGCCGGGATCTGCTTGTCGGCCATTTCGCGCTCGATGAAGCCACCCAGGGCGGTGCGGATCTCGGCATCGTGCGCGCCGGTACTGCCGACTTCGCCGCCGGCTGCGGCGGGCGCGGCGGAGCCACCACAACCGGTAACCGCGAGCAGGCTCGCGAGACAGGCTGCGATCGTACGCAGCGGGAGAATGGGGATGCGTTGGGTCATTGGGAATCCTGTCGCACTGGCAAAGAGGAAGGTGTCGCACGAGAGACAGCGGAGGTTGCGGCGGTTGTTCGCGTGGACGTCACGCCGGCAGCTGCGTCGGTCGACGCCTCTACGGTAACAGGGACGCCGAGGCGACGTTCGAAGAAGGCCATGGCTGCATGCAGGGCGCGTCGCCAGCTGCGATGCAGCAGGAACTGGTGCGGCTCGTTCGGGAACACCAGTACCTCGGGCGACAGCCCGCGCTTGCGCAGGGCATCCACCAGCCGGACCGACTGGTCGAAACGGACATTCAGGTCGTCGTCGCCATGCACGAACAGCACCGGCGCGCGCCAGCCGGACACATCGGCCAGCGGCGACGACGCGAAGGCGCGCCGCGTGGCCTCCGCCGCGACGCCATCGGCATCATGGCCGCCGGTGAATTCGTCGTACTCGCGGGTGGACCAGTCGTGCACGCCATGCAGGTCGACGCCGGCCGCGAATACCTTGGGCGCCCGCGCCAGGCCCATCGCCGTCAGGTAGCCGCCATAGGAGCCGCCCCACAGGCCGACACGCGTTGCATCGACGTCGTTGCGCGCCGCCAGCCACTTGCCGGCGGCCAGTACATCGGCAAATTCGCTGGCGCCGTTGAGGCCGCCTTCGAGCGCTTCGCGGAAGTCCAGGCCATAGCCGCTGCCGCGTCGATAGTTGATCGACAGCACCACGTAACCCTGCTGGGCCATCGCCTGGTTGAAGGCCTGGGTATGCGAGTAATAGGTCCAGTAGTGGAAGCCCAGCATCATCCGGTCCGGCGGGCCGCCATGCAGGAACAGCAGCGCCGGCCGGCCCCCCGCAGGGACCGCGACATGGGCGGGCGGCAGCAGCAACTGGCCCTGGAAACGCTGGCCATCGGCGGCCGTCAGCGTCACGGCCTGCGGTTCGATCAAGGCAGCACCAGGGGATGGCGCGGTTGGTGCTGGACTCGACGGCCGTGCCAGCGGCTGCAGCCTGCCATCGGCGCCGCGCACCACCGGATGCACCTGCCGCTGCGCGTCCGAGGCGAGGTAGGCGACCGCATCGGCGCCCTGCCCGAGCGGCACCGGCGAGGACTCGATGCCTCGCCCCTGCGTGATCGCCATCGCCGCGCCACCGGACACCGGCACCCGCCACAGGTGCTGGCGATCGGGATCGTCGCGATTGGCGGCGAACACCACCTCGCGGCGATCGCGACTGAGTCGCACCGTCGAGACCTCATAGTCACCGGGCGTCAGCAGCGTGGCCTGGCCACCACTTGCCGCCACGCTGTACAGGTGCAGCCAGCCGTCGCCTTCCCAAGGGAACACCAGGCGATCGCCTGCGCCCCAGAACAGCACGTCGCCTTCGAAGAACTGCGAGCCCCAGAAGAGCTTCGGACTCAAGCCTGCCGCACGTCCGGCCGGTGCGCGCCAGGCTTCGTGGCCGACGCCGGTCCGCGGATCCGCGACGCGCAGCGAGAACGGCACGCCGGCACGCGCAGGCAGGTCCAGCGGCTCGTGGTAGGCCCAACGCAGGAAGGCCAGTTGCGAGCCGTCGGGCGACCACGCCGGGGCGCGATCGCGATCGACGCCGGGATCGAGATAGACCAGGCGCTTGTCGGCCAGCCAGTACACGCCGACGAAGGAATGCTCGCTGCGACCGCTGACGAAGGCGATCGCCTGGCCATCGGGCGACCAGCGCAGCGCCGACAGATCGCCCTGTTGCTCGACGATGCAATCGCTGCGCGATGTCCGCACCAGCCACAGGCACAGCTTGCCGTCGTGCAGGTAGGCAACGTCGGCACCGCCGGGCGAGACTTCGGGTGAATGGCCCTCGGCGATCCTGCGCGCTTGACCAGCGGCCGGATCCAGTCGCCAGAGTTCTCGCTTGGGCGGGATCGGCAAGGCCTCTGGATTGCTGACCGCCGCGATGCCGGTCTTGCCGCCGCGCGCCATGTACAGCACGCGGCCATCGCTGCTCCAGCCCAGGTCGCCGAGCTCCTGGCCGTCATCATGGGTGAACGTGGTCAGGGCACGCGCCTGCCACTCGGGCGCGCGTGCCAGCATCACGTTGCGCACGCCGCGCTGCATCGAGACCCAGGCGACCTGCCGGCCATCGGCCGACGCCGACAGGGCGGATGCCAGCGGCGTGTCGATCAGGCGATCCAGCAGCGCGGTGTCGACGCCGCGATCGGCAGCAACCGCCGCCGGCTGCGCGCCGGTCGACCGTCCGCCCGGCGCGTCTCCTCCCGCCCCTGCGCATTGCCCAGGCAAGGACAGACCCGTCGACAACATCAGCATCACGGCAAACACGGGCGATCGTGGCGACATGCAGAGCCTCAAGGCAGGAACCGGATGGGGCGGAGAACTCGACAACGGCAGGCCGACCACAACAAGCCGGCCACAGCCGTCGGACAGGGATCGCAGCGAGGACGCAACCCCGCAACACGCCGTCGATCGACGGGCTGCGCGAGCGGCGGATCAATCGGTCAGGTTGTAGGCCTCGCGATTGTTGAGGTGCAGGATCATCCGTGCGCCCTGCAGCGCCTCTTCTTCATCGAGCAGGCCTTCGCGCACGTAGACGGCCAAGGCCTGCGCGAGATAGCGCTTGCCCCAACGTGCCGCCAGCCAGTACAGCTCGGGCACGTTGTAGGCATCGCTGCCGAACAGGATCTTCGACAGCGGCACCGCTTCCATGATCTGCAGGTAACGCGCCAGCAGGCCCTGGTGGATGAACGGTGTCATCAACGAGGTTTCGAAATAGACGTTGGTATACAGGTGGCTGAGCCACGTCGCCTCGCCGACCAGCGGGTAGCCGGCATGGATCGGGATCACCTTCGGCATCCGCATCACGCCGTCCTTGTCGAAGCGTGCGAACTCCTCGAGGTAGTACGGGTGCTGGTTGCGCAGGATCACGTATGGCGCCTCGCCATCGCCGGCATGGAACTGCATCGGCATGTCGCGTTCCAGGCAGGCTTCCATCGCGATCGTCAGGAAGCGCTCGCGCAGCTCCTTGCCACGGCGGGCCCCCTCGGCACGGTCGCTGTAGACGGTCTTGCGGGTCTGCTTGTACTGCGTCCACGAGGCCGACGCCGGCGCGTCGTCGTAGACCGGCTTGATCAGGCCGATGTCGGGCAGCAGGTAGGACTTCATGCCATACGAGCGCTGCCCGTAGTTGCCGGTGCCGTCGAGCGCATCGACGACGCGCTTGCTGTAGGCGTCGCGCAGCTCCTCGTAACCGAGGTCCTTGTCGAGCAGATCCTCAAGCAGGGTTTCCACGCGGGCCAGGTAGCGGCTGCGGCTCGGCGCGATCGCGGTGTTGAAGCGCGCCATGCCGGCGGCATCGAGGCCATCGCTGAAGCCGGTGTCGATCATCGCGTTGGCGATCCGGCCATCGCGGAACAGGTCGCCGACGTAGCCGTAGTAGTTGCGGCCGCGCACATTGCGCGCTTCGACCACCTCGGCCAATGTCGGCTTGCAGCCCAGGAAGCCCGCCATCTCCTTGACCATCGCCTTGACGAAGACGCTGCTCTCGAAGTGCCGCAGCACAGTGTTGCGCTTCTTGGCGATGCCGTACTGGGCATCGAGCGCGGCGCGGGTGACGGCATCGCCGCCCTGCCAGCGTTCGTAGACGCCTTGCGGGAAATAGTTCGGCAACGGGAACGCCGCCAGCGCAAGCCGCTCGAGGAAATCGTCCGGCGTGGTCTGCGCATCGCGTTCGGAGATCGGATGACAGTGGCTGTCGTCCACCTCCATCGCTTCGATCTGCGCCTGCAGGCGTTCGCCGAGCGCGCGTTCGCCGGCATTGCGTGCCGGCCGTTCCGCCGCGGCGGCCATGCCCGCCGCGCCACTGCCCAGCAACCCGCCCACCGCGCTGGAGGTTTTCAGAAAACTGCGTCTTGTCGTCATATCCCTGCGTACCATGAATAACCAAAACCGGCGACCATCGCCCCACTGCCGTCGTACACCTTGGACAGATCGTCGACGACCTGGATGCCGGACACGAATTTCAGGCTCTTGTAGCCCAGTTGCCGCTCCACGCGCAGGCGCACCGGTGCGCCATGGCCGATCGGGATGCGTCCGCCGTTCATGCCGTAGGCCAGCAGGGTCTGCGGATGCAGCGCGTCGAACATGTCGATGCTGTCCCACCAGCCGTCCACGCATTCGAACACCACGTAGCGCGCGTGCTGCTGCATGCCGGCCTGGGCCAGGATCCGCGACAGCTGCACGCCGGTCCATTCGCCGATCGCCGACCAGCCGCGTTCGCAGCTGTGCTGCGTCACCTGGGTGCGCGACGGGAACTGCATCAACTGCGCGAGCGAGAACGACTGCGGGTGGTCGACCAGGCCGGTGATCGGCAGCCGGAAATCCACGAAGTCGGCGCGCAGCATGCGCTGGTACTCCTCGTCCTCCGGGTTGGTGGTGCCGATGGTCGGAAAGGTCTTCGAGATCATGCTGCGATCGAGCTCGCGCACCAGCGGCTGGTTGCGCAGCAGGATGCGATGGCTGATGTACGACAGCGTGTCGCCGGCGCCGAGCAGCGCGCCGTGCACGGTTCCGTAGGTCGGCGGCAGCTGCGCATGCCGCAGCAGCGGCAGCGAAGCGGCGGCGGCGACGACGCCGGCACCGGTCAGGAAGCCGCGACGGCTCAGCAGGCGTTTGCTCATCGTGGCGTCTCCCCGTCTTGGCTGTGCGTCTGGCCTGGCGCCGTGGCATCGGCATGACGGCCGGCCTTGTCAGCCCTGCCCCCGGTGATCATGTCACCCACCTCTTTGCGGAAGCCGACCAGGATGACCTGGAACAGGTGCACCAGCACGAACAGCACCAGCGAACTGGCGGCCAGGAAATGGATCGTGCGCGCCGACTGGCGTCCGCCGAACAGGTCGAACAGCCACGGCCAGGCAGCGGTCACCGCCGGCGACATCGTCAGCCCGGTCAGCAGGATGGTCGGGAACAGCACGAAGATCACCGTCAGGTAGGCGAGCTTCTGCATGAAGTTGTAGTCGCCGGACGAGGCATGCACCTTCAGGCGCAGGTGGTCGCGGATGTCCTGGCGGATGTTGTCGAGCTTGAGCTGCATGCGCGTGGGCAGCATGCGCCGCAGCAGGTGCTGGTTGATCAGGCCCGACAGCAGGTAGGCCGCGCCGTTGAACACCAGCAGCCAGGCGGCGAGGAAATGCAGGCTGCGGCCCCAGCCGGTGTAGTCGAGTTTCTCCGGCAGCGGCAAGGTCAGCCATGCCGGATCGCCATAGTAGCCGTCCTCCCCCCAGTACAGGCGCGGGTGCGCCAGCAGGATGGCGAAGCCGCTGAAGACCAGCGTCAGGAAGACGATGACATTGACCCAGTGCGCGATCCGTACAGACAGGCGATGACGCGGGACGCGCGGCGCCGGAAGCGTGGTGTTCGGATCTTCGTTCATGGCATCGGGTCGCGTCTCAGGTGTGTGTCCGCTGCGCATCGGCGGCGGGCGTATGGCGTTCGGACGCGGTGGCGTTCCGATGGCGGCACCGGGTCATGACGATTGTTCCGCCTGACAGTCCCCGGGACTATAGGTGGTTTTACCGGTTTGCCCTTTCGATCATGTACTGATGCGCAAAGGCCTGCAAAAGCCGAAACGGCCGGGCATTGGCATGCCCGACCGGAACGGATCCACGCCCGACGTTACCGGGCGTGGCATAGCACATGGCGATCGTGGGCCGCGTGGGCCCGATACCTGCATGCCCGGCAACTACAGGCTGCCTCGCAGGGTCAGCATGACGTTGCGCGGCTCTCCGTACATGTTGCTACCACCTACGGACGAACCCGTCTTCGGATAGTAGGTGCGGTCGGTCAGATTGTTGAAGTTCAGACCGATGTCCAGATTGTCGTTGATCTTGTAGCCGACGCGAGCGCCCAGGATCGCGTAACTACCCTGGCTGATGTTGGCCAACGGATCATTAGTCGGACGCGTCACGCGATTCTGGGCCACGATGTTGCCGCCGACCGACCAGCGCTCCTCGCCGAACGGAAGCGTGTAGTCCGTCCACATTCGCAGCATGTGCTTGGGCACCCATGTGGCATACGGTTGACCGACACCGGCATCGGCGCGAATCACATTCGTGGTGTTGCGGGTGTAGCCGCCGCTGATGCTCCAGTTGCGCGTAGGGCGCCCAGTCAACTCCAACTCATAGCCCTGGCTGCGGGTCTTTCCACTGGACAGGGAATAGGAATTTCCGCCGTTCTCCTGCGGTGGATAACGGGTGTCTTCCATGGCCTCATTAGTCTTGTCGACACGGAACACCGCGAACGAACCATTCAGCCGACCACCCAGCATTTCCCCCTTGATACCAAGCTCGAAGTTTGCGCCAATAATCGGATCGAGCGTGTCGCCTTCGTACGTCTGCGCGACCTGCGGCGTGAAGATGTCAGCATAGCTCGCATACACGGACCAGACATCGTTGAGGTCATACACCAAGCCAGCATAGGGCGTGATGATGCCGTTCTCGCGAGTGTCCTCGTTGTGGGTGAGCTGCTCGCCCACGGGCCGTCCATAGTCGTAGCGGATCCACTGGTGGGTGAACCATGTCGCGCGAGCGCCCAGGGTTGCGGTCAGGTTGTCGCTGAGGCGCAGACGCGTGGTGCCGTATACGCTCTTCCAGTCGTCGCGCCAGTGCGGGCTGACATACTGCCAAGGTCCCCGGGTCGGATTCGGAACACTGCGCGGATCCCAGTTGAAAACATCGACGGGTCGACCAATGATGTCGTCGAGAGGCGCGATGTTGAATCCGTAGTAATTGACGTAATACGAACTACCGATCAACAGGTCGTGCGTACGACCGAAGAGTTCGAACTGGCCCTGGACTGACAGGTCAGCTGCTTTCTGATTGAACCAGTACTGGGAGTCATTGCCATACAGGAAGGCGCCGTCACCTGTGGCGCGATCGACACCGCCCCAGACGTAGCTGTATTTGTAGTTGCTGCTCGAGTCGAGCGAGGTACCCCCGAACTTGATACTCCAGCCATTCTCGAACTTGTGTTCGATCGCGCCGTAGACGTTGCGGGAGCTGGCGTCGAAGTGGTTCCAGTCCGAACCGAAGAAGGTCGAGCGCGGCAGGCCGAGGCTGCCGCCGTCCGTAAAGCGCGGCATACCGTAAACAAACGGCGTGGACTCGATCTGGTGGTCACTGGCGGTCAGCGTCAGTAGCGTCGCATCGCTCAGATCGTACTCTAGCGCTGCGTAGTAGAGGTTTTCCTTGCGCTTGGCGATATCGTAGAAATAGTCGCGATTACCGTAGGAGGCAACGGCACGTCCGCGCAGGCGACCGTCTTCGGTCAGCGGCCCGGTGACGTCGATCGTGGTGTTCAGATTGCTCCAGGAGCCGTAGCTCAGGCTGCCTTCCAGCGCGAAATGATCCTTCGGCCGCTTACGGATGAGGTTGACCGAGCCGAATGACTTGGCCGCGTTGAGCACGCCGTTGGCGCCGCGCAGGATCTGTACCTGGTCGAACATCGCCATGTTCGGACTGGTGTTCAACCAGGCGAAGCTTTCCATGGTGATGCCGTCCCACTGGAACGAATTCACTTCCTGGCCGCGGATGTAGTAGTAGTGCTCGTCGCTGGTTTCCTGCATCACCACGACGCCGGGCGTCTTCATCATGACGTCGTCTAGCGTGAACAGGTTCTGGGTTTCGAGCTGCTGGCGATCGATGACGGTCACCGACTGCGGCGTCTCGCGCAGCGTGCTGGCGTAGCCACCGATCTCGGCCATCTTGACGCGGGTTGCGGTGACTTCGACGGTATCGAGATCCTTGGCTTCCTGGCTGTCCGTGCTGCTTTGCGCATGCGCGGCCTGCGCAATGAGCAGCGCAGCGGCCAGTGGCAGGAGCTTCGGCATGCCGGTCGTGCGGCGGCGTTCGGAACGACAACGTGGGGTCAACATGCGAAAGGCTCCATCTGGCAAAAGTGAGGTGGCTGTGGAGCCCCGATTCTTTGCCAAGCCCGAAAACCCGCCTATATGCAGAACTACCAGATCTGTAAAAAAACTGATAATCGGCGGAATTCCCTACCCCATTCCGCAGGAATGACGTGTGCACCCTCAACGGCGCGGCTTGGGGGCGGGTCGTTTTCATTCAGCCATCGCGATGTCCTCCACCTCTCCCGGGCCGTCGCGTTCCACGCATGCGCGCATGACCACTTCGCACGGATGGATGCTGCATCAGGCCATTCCGATCGCGACGCGGCGACGCTGTCGCGTTCGCCATCCCCTGCTGTCAATGCGTCGCGTCGCAGACCATCACCCGTCAACGCCAACGCGCCATCAGGCCACGCGCGACCCCGCCGCGCCATCGTCAGCCGACGCGGTGTCCGGGACGTCCTCGTCCGGCACGTCCGACGGATCGGCGCCCTGCGCGATCGCCGCGGTGACGCAGGCATCGCTCCAGACGTTGACGGCCGTGCGTGCCATGTCGAGCACGCGATCGACCGCCAGCACCAGGGCCAGGCCTTCGATCGGCAATCCGGCCGCCGCCAGCACCGTTGCCAGGCCAATAACACCAGCACCGGGCATGCCCGACAGGCCCAGCGTGGTCAGCAACGCCACCAGCACGATGACGATCTGTCCGGAGATGCCGAGTTCGATGCCGTACAACTGCGCGATGAAGATGGCCGCGACGCTTTCGTACAGGGCAGAGCCATTCATGTTGACGGTGGTCGCCAGCGGCAGCACGAACCGGCTGATCCGCTTCTGCACGCCGAAACCGGTCTCCAGCGCATCCAGGGTAATCGGCAGGGCCGCCTTCGACGAAGCCGTCGAGAAGGCGGTCAGCACCGCCGGCGCGACCACGCGGAACAGGGCCAGCGGCTTGACGCCGGAGACGCCGCGCAGCAACAGCGGCAGCACGACCAGCGCATGGAAGGCCAGGCCGATCAGCACCGCGACGATGTACGCGCCCAACTGCACCAGCATGCCGAAGCCGTACTGCAGCAGCGCATCGAGTGCGAGGAAGAACACGCCCAGCGGCGCGAACCGCAGGATCCAGCGCGCCATGCCGATCATCGTCGCGAACACCGCGCCGGCACCATCGGCGACCAGGCGCGCCTGCTGCTCCGGCAGGCGCGCAGCGAAGAAGCCGAACAGCAGCGAGAAGAACACCACGCCGAGCATCTGGTCGCTGGCGGCAGCCGCCAGCGGATTGGCCGGTACGATCGACAGCAGCGTCTGCACGATCTTGGCGCCGCCGTTCTGCGCGGCGGCCGGCACCTCATGGATATGCAGCTGCGACAGGTCGGCACCGACGCCGGGCTGGATCAGGTTGACCACCAGCATGCCGATGATCGCGGCGATCAGGCTGGTGCCGATGACCCAGGTCCCCAGCCGTGCCGACAGCCGGCCGAAGTCCTTGGCGCGGCCGATGCTCATGATCGCGACCACCAGCGACGAGCCGACCAGCGGGATCACCAGCATCTTCAGTGCATTGAGGAACAGGCCGCCGCCGAGCTTGCAGATCGCGATGATGTCGATCGAAGCCGGCAATGCCAGCTTCGGCAGGATCGCGGCCAGCAGCAACGCCGCGGCCATGGCGATCAGGATCTGCCAATGCAGGGCCAGCCCCGGACTGGGCGGCGGCAGGGTCGGACCGGACGGCAGGCTCATGCTGGATTCTCGTGGCCGCAGCCGGGTCGGACGTGGCAGGACATGTGGACGGGCACTCTACGGCGAGGATGAGCGGCATTGCAGCAGAGCCGCGCAGCCGAAGCATCCGTGAAAACCTGCAAAATCGGGACCATGCAGGACCTGTCTGCCCGACCGTCGCGCGGCCGCGTCCCGGTAATCTGCTGCGTGCTCAGACGCCGCGCATTTCCCTCAGCAACTGGGTGCGCGACTGCACGTTGCACTTGCCATAGATCGAATTGAGCTGCGATTCGACGGTGCGCCGCGACCGGCACAGGCGCTCGGCGATCTCGTTGTTGCGCAGGCCCTCGGCGACCAGCAGCGCGACCTTGCGTTCGCTCGGCGACAGCCGTTCCAGCATCGGGTCGGAACGGCTGAGGGTGTCGTCAGCCGACGGCGGGCATTCGATGAAAGTCAGCATGCCGTAGACCGGACGCGACAACACCGAGCCCTGCACCCGCACCGGTTCGATCAGCGCGGTGAAACCCGGGATGCGCGGATGGCGCAGCCGGCGCGAGCCTTCGACCGGGCATTGCCCGACCAGTCCCGGCAGCACTGCATCGCCGGCGCCCGGTTCTTCGGCATCGCCATGGCGTTGCGACTTCGCCCGTCGCGCGGCGGGCGTGGCCTCGGCATGGTTCCAGCGCTGCCACAGGCCGATCGCGCTGTCGGTGGCGAACACGATGTTGCCGTCGGCATCGAACAGCAGCGACGGCGTCGGCCCACCGCACAGCATCTGCTGCATCGCGACGCTGCGTGCGCGTTCGAACTCCAGCGCACGCAGCCGGTAGAGGCCGGCGTCGATGACCGGATGAATCTGCTCAAGGAAGGCCAGCTCGTCGCCGGAGAACCGCGGCTGGCTCGACGAACGGCGGATGCTCATGACCGCCATCGGCCGGGCATGGTCCCAGAACGCGAGGTGCACGAACTCGGCCCACTCTTCCAGCGGTTCGTCCTGCGCGATCCGCCGCTGCAATGCCTGCGGATCCTGCGAGACGATCTGCGAATAGGTGTACAGCGAGACCTGCGGGTTGGCGGTCAGGAACGGCCGCGACACCGCCAGGCTGGTCGCCGGCACGTAGTCCACGCGTTGCGACTGCACGACATGGTGGCGCGCGGTGCTGGGCTGGAAGTTGTCGATGCCCAGCATCAGGCTGCAGGAATGATGCGGCAGCGCATCCTCGAGCAGGTGCCGGCTGGCTTGCCAGACCGACTCCAGGTCGATCGCCCGCTGCAGGGCCAGGGTCGGTGCCGGCATCATCGACGGCTCCCCTTCCATCCCTGCGCGACATGCGCGCAACAGCGTCGTGGCGCGGCCGAACACATCACGACGAGACACATCACGACGGGAGCTGGCATGGGGCACCTGCAGGAGCATGGACGGGCGAGCGACACCAGGCATCGTCGGGCTGGCGATGCATCGTGCTAACGAGATCTGAACGTATGCCATTGGTCATGACGTCAGAATCAGTGAAAACACTTAAAAGTGCCAGCCGTCATTGCCGCAGCGCCGCCGATGCGCCGCCCACCTGTCACCACCCCCTGCGTTCGCCTTGCCCCGCTCCGCCCTTCCCGTGCCGTCAGCGCGATTCGCAGATCCGGCTGCGCAGTGCCGCCCGTGCGTCCGGGGTGCCCAGCAGGGCGACCAGCCCGTCGCCAAGCGATTCGCGCCAGACCGAAAAATCATGACCGCCTTCGAACTCGCGGTAGCACAGGTCGTAACCCTGCGCATTCAACAGGTCGCGGAAGCGCCGGTTGACCAGGGGCATCACCGGGTTCTCCCAGCGGCCGACTTCGAGGTAGAAGCGCAGCGGCAGGCGGGGCGCCGATGCCCGGGCGACGTAGCGATCGTAGGTCCAGCCGACATCGCTGCCCGACAGCACCTGCGCGGACGCCGACGGACGCCACCAGTAGCTGCCTGACTGCGACAGCACGTTGCCGAAGATCTGCGGATGGGTCGTCGCCAGGTGCGTCGATGCCAGGCCGCCCAGGCTGGCACCGGCAACGATGGCGCGCGCGGGATCGCGGCTGATCGGCAATTCGCGCTGCGCCCACGGCAGCAGTTCGTCGGCGACGAAATCCGTCAGCCGGGAGTCCGGGGCAAGCTCGGCGCCGCGCTTGGCCGGGCTCACGCTGTCGAGCGCGATCGCCACCATCGGTGGCAGCACGCCATCGGCGATCAGGTTGTCGAGCAGGTCGGCCACGCCGACGGTCTGCAGGTAGCCCTCGCCATCGAGCAACAGCAGCCACGGTAGCGCGGCGTCGCGCGTGTGGGGGCCCGGCGGCAGGTAGACGCCGACCTGTCGGGCATCGCCCAGCACGCCGACCGGCAGGCGGTGGTGACGGACCTGGCCGCGCGCGACGTTCGCGCGTCGTGCCAGCGCAGGATGATGGCTGGCCTTCGGGCCGACCATCAGCGAGTTCGCGCCTCGCAGCGGACCATTGGTGAGGTCTGCCAGGTACGGCAACGAGCGCGGGTTGCGCGGATCGGAGAAGAAACCGATCTCGCCGCCGGCAGGATGCGGCCGCTTGAACAGCGGCGACGCCTCGGCGTCGCCCTCTGCCTGGGCAGGGTATGGTTCGGCCTGCGCCGGCAGCACGCGCGCGATGAAGTAAGGAAAACGACCGTCTGCGGGCACCTCGTAGCTGCGGTACCAGACATCGCTGCCGGCCAGCCGCTGCAACATGCCCGGCAGTCCGCTGCCGTCGCCGATCATCGCGGGCAACCAGCTGAACACCGCGACCTGCGGTGCCGCCACGGCCACGCCGGGATCGCGCTGCGAGACCACGAAGGTCGCCAGCAGCCTGTCGTCGCGGCCGGGCACGGCTTCGATCAGCGGCGTGCCTTCGCTGGCCAGTCGCGACCAGAACGCCGCTTCAGCGGTCCCGTCTCCACGGGCGATCGCCGCCGCAAGTGCCTGCAGGCGCGGGCTGTCAGGCGTGGCGGGCTTTTCCGTTGGCGCATCGGCGGCACGGGCACCGCCGATCACCGCCAGCCCCGTCAGCATCAGGCCCATCAGTACCAGACCCTTCACCATCGGCGCCCAGCCACCGGCGCGCCGCCCTGCCCTCACGCCCGGCCTCATTGTGCGGGCGGCGTGGCCGGCGCCACGCGATGACCGCCAGCGGCTGTGGGCTTCTCAGGGCGCAACACCAGCCACAGGCCATGGGTCAGTAACGGGATCAGGAAGATCACCGAGAAGTAGATGCCGCTGAAGCGGTAGCCCTTTCCGATCAGGTCGATCAGGCCGAACTTGTCGGCCACCACCACCGCGATCGCCATCGCGCCCAGTGCCACGCCCGGGCGCAGCAGGCGCGGCATGGTCCGGCCCAGGTCCTCGTAGCGACGCGCGAGGCGCTCGTTGAGGCCGTGCAGCATGCCGGCACCGGTCTTGATCAATGCGCCGATGATCACCAGTTGCACGATCACCGACAGCCAGGGCGCGGACAGGCCTTCCAGTACCACCGACACCGGCAGCGCGGCATCGACGATGCCCGGATAGAACGCCGACAGCGCCAGGATGAATGCAAGGCCCGGCAGCAGGATCAGCGGGCCGGCCAGCGCACCGGCGATCAGGGCCTCGCGACGGCTGCGGAAGTTGCGCGCGACGAAGATCAGGATCGGCAGGATCACGATGTTGTAGCCGGTGAAGCTCAGCGCCTCGCGCCCGGCGGTCAGTACGTCCACCGGCGCGGCGGCCAGAGCCTGGCCAAGTTGCCCGGAATAACGCGACAGCACCATCACGAACATCAGGCCATAGGTCAGGTAGAACAGGATCGACCACCAGGAGATCACTTTCTCGATCATGCGGTTGCCGAAGAACACCAAGGCCGCGACCAGCAATACGAAGGTGATTGAATTGACCAGTTCCGGTGTACCCAGGGCATCACCGACCAGCCTTGCGGCCGCGGCCGAGACCACCGACAGCGACAGCAGCAAGGTACAGAAATACCCCAACTCGAACAGGATCGCGAAACGTCCCAGGTAGACGCGGTTGAGGGTCTGGTAATCGAAGGCCTGGAACCGGCGCGCCAGCTCGAACGCGATCATGGTGCCGGCGCTGAAGATCGCCGCGGTGATGCCCAGTCCCAGCAGGCCGGTCGCTGGCCCCTTGGACACGAAGAACTCGACCAGCTCGCGCCCGGTGGCATAGCCGCCGCCGACCATGACCGCCTGGATGACAAGACCGGGCACGACCAGCCGGTTGAAGAAATCTTTCATGTGAATGCAATGACCCTGCGAGCGGATGCCCGGCGTAACCCCAAACGTAGCCGCCCCGCCCCGGGGCTGCCTATCCGCGCAACTACCTATCTGCGGCGGCCGCGACCGCGAACCTGCGCGCCGAGAAGCCACCGAGGTCGATCCGGCTCTCGCCATCCACCGCCCACTGCGCCAGCGCCTCGCCGATTGATGCCGAGTGCTTGAAGCCATGCCCCGAACAGGGCGACGCGATCATCACCGCATCCGATTGCGGGTGGGTATCGAACACGAAGCCGAAATCCGGCGTGACCGTATACATGCAGGTCGCGGTGCGCAGGCATTGCGCGCTGATGCCCGGGAAGCACGGTGCGACCAGGTGCTCGTACATCCAGCGGATCTCGTCGGGGTCGACCCGGCGCTCGATCGCCTGCGCCGTGGTGCTGTCGGCGTACTGCCCGCTGGCGACCTTGATGCCGCCATGCGCGCCGTCGATCGCCGGGAAGCCGTAGATCGCACGCGTGGCACCAGGCGGTTCCCAGATGAAGACCGGGAAGCGGCCCGGCTGGAACGGCGCGATCGGCCCCTTCGGCGCGAACCAGTACAGGATCTGCCGCATGACCGTGTAGTGCGCCGACAAGCCCGGATCCAGCAGGTCCGACAGCCAGGGACCGAGCGTCAGCACCAGCCGCTCGGCGGTGTACTCGCCACGATCGCTGCGCACGCGCACGCCATGGCCATGCGGTTCGAAGCCGAGGATGCGCTCGCCGGTCTGCAGCGTGGCACCGTGCGCCTGCGCCAGTTGCAACTGCGCCTCGACGCAGGCCTCGGGACGCAGGTAGCCGCCCCCGGGTTCCCAGTAGCCGACTTCGTCATCGGCGACCGCGAACTGCGGGAAACGCCGGCGGATCTCCGCGGCGTCGATCACCTCGTGCGCGATGTCGTACTGGCGCGCGGCGCGCAGCGTATTGCCGAAGAAGTCGGCGACGTTGCTGGCACCCGCGCGCGACGGGCTGGAAATGATCAGGACGCCATCGGCATGCAGCAGGTCGCGCCCGGTCTGCGCCTCGATGTCGCGCCAGATCTCGTGCGCGCGCAGCGCCAGCGGCGAGTATTGCGGCCCCTCGCCGATCGCCTGCCGGGTCACGCGCGTATCGCCATGCGTGGAGCCCTGCGCATGCGGCGGCGCGAAGCGGTCGATCCCCAGTACCGACACGCCCCTGCGTGCGAGCTGATAGGTGGTGGCCGCCCCCATGGCGCCAAGACCGGCAACGATGGTGTGAACGTGCATGACGCGTGGTCTCCTCGGTGACGGGCTTCGAGCGGGTGTTCAGTGCGCCCCGGTTTGCCGGACCGTACGCCGCACCCACGGGGCAAACAAGGCCAGCACCACCGCACCGACGGCGATGATCAGCGCCTGCTGCAGGAACAGGCCCGGCAGGCGTTCGATGGCGTCGAGGTCGAGCCAGGACGCGAACACGCCGGCGATCTTGCCGCCCAGGCCGATGGCGACGAACCACGCGCCCATGACCAGGCCGGCCAGTGCCGGCGGTGCCAGCCGGGTGACGTTGCTGAGGCCCACCGGGCTGATACACAGCTCGCCCAGCGTGGTCACGAAATAGATCGACAGCAGCCACCAGGGACTGACGCGGCCGTCGATGGCCGATTGCGCGGCGAACACCAGCAGCACGAAGGCCGCGACCGCGCCGGCCAGTCCCAGCAGCACCTTGTAGGGACCGCTGGGCTGGCGGTCGCCGAGCCGGATCCACAGCCACGAGAACACCGGCGCCAGCAGCATCACCATCGCCGGTGCGACCGACTGGAACCACGATGAGGGGAACTGCCAGCCGAACAACTCGTTGCGGGTCAGGCGGTCGGCGAACAACGCCAGCGAGGCACCGGACTGCTTGAGCGCGATCGAGAACAGGATGACGCCGACGCAGAAGAACCCGATCGCTGCGAAGCGTCGCCACTGGGTGGCCGGCGACAGTGCCGTTGCGTTGGGCGCAGGTGCGATGGGCGCAGACGTTGCAGGAGCAGGCGCTGCCGCGTCCTGCGGATTCGGACGATACCAGGCGAAGATCATCAGGCCGATCAGCATGCCGACGCCGGCCGCGCCGAAGCCCCAGTGCCAGCTTTGCGCGGGATTGAAGCCGGCATCGGCCAGCCAGGCGCGGAACCAGGCACCCTGCGCGAGCGTGCCGCAGACCAGCGGGGACACGAATGCGCCGAGGTTGATGCCCATGTAGAACAGCGAGAAACCGGCATCGCGACGCGGATCGTCGCCGGCATACAGCTGCCCGACCAGCGCGCTGATGTTGGGCTTCAGCAGCCCCGTGCCAATCGCGACGCAGGCCAGCCCGATGTACAGCGCCGTCAGCGAGCCCTGCGCCATCGTGAAATGACCGGCTGCGATGATGATCGCGCCCAGCATCACCGCACCGCGGCCGCCCAGCCAGCGATCGGCGGCATGGCCGCCGAGGATCGAACTGAGGTAGACCGCGAGGATGTAGTTGCCGTACAGCGTCGCGGCGCGTGCCGCCGACCAGCCCAGCCCGCCGTCGGCCACCGGCAGCACCAGGTACAGCACCAGGATCGCGTTGAGCCCGTAGAAGCTGAAACGCTCCCACATCTCGGTCAGGAACAGCGGCGCGAGCCCGCGCGGATGACTGCGGAAACCGATCATGCGGCGGTCATCGCGTGGCGGCCGTGGCCGGCATCACGCGTTCGAAGAACTCGAACACCTTGTCCGACGGACGCGCGCGCTCGCCGGTATGCCCGGCTTCCGGGGCGATCTGGAACTCGACATGCACACCCTGCGCAAGCAGGCGCTCGCCGAGGTCGATGATCGACTCCATGTGGCCGGAGGTATCGCTCTCGCCCATCGTGATCAGCGTCGGTGCGCGCCAGGCCTCGATCCGCGATGTCGACGAGGCGTCGTAAGCCAGGTCCTCGATGACACTGCGTTCGGACAGCCGGATGAACTCGGGCGGCGCGCTGGCCCAGCCATCGGCCTGGTCCTTCTTCAGCTCGACGACCCAGTCGCCGACACCGCTCAGGTGCGCGCCCGCGGCGAAGTACTGCGGCAGCCGCGTCAACGCCAGCCCGACCATGTGGCCGCCATAGGAACCGCCCATGATCGCCACGCGCCGGCGGTCGACGTCGCGGCGACCCTGCAGGTACCTGGCAACCGCTTCAAGGTCGAGCAGCTCGCTGGAGCCGGTCGCGCCGCGGCGCGCGGGGAAACGATAGTCGAGGCCGAAGCCTTCGCCGCCGCGATAGTTGATCTCGACGAACACGTAGCCGCGACTGACCGCGTACTGGCCGAGCGCCGACGATACACCGTTGCCCGGCGACACCCGTCCGACCGGCCCGCCCTTGCTGGCGACGATGACCGGATAACCGCCCGGTGGCGGCGGCGTGCGCGGCGTGCTGACCAGGTGATGGCTGGCGACGCCGTCGCTGGCACGCAAGGTCACGACCTCGGGGGCGACGAACTGCGCCAGCACCCCGCGATGCGCGTCCAGCCATGCCGTCTCCGGCGTCAGCCGCTGTTCGCGGCCATCGGCATGGCGGACGATGCGATGGTTGGGGACGTCACCGTTGTCGTTGCCGAGATAGGCGATAACGCCATCGGCCAGCAGTCGCGGGCTGTGCTGCACGCCGATGCCGCTGGTGATCGCCTGCGGCGCGCTGCCGTCGCGCGCGACGCGCCACAGGTGCATGCGCGCCAGGTCGCCCTGGTTGCTGGCATAGACCAGGCTGCGCTGGTCGGCCGACAGCGATGGCCAGGTCACTTCGCCGCCATCGGGCGTCAATGCGGTCGCCTTGCCGCCATGCCCGCCCTGTCCGTCGTCGACAGCCACCTGGTACACACGCAACCAGCCGCTCTTTTCCCATGGGAACAGCAGCTGCCCGTCGCGTGTCCACAGCAGTTGCGGCTGCGCGTCGCTGGTGGGGTCGTACCAGGTGCCGGTCGCATAGGGCTTGAACACGCTGCCGGTGCCGGTCTCGGCGCGCCAGATGGTGCGCACCGCGCCGGTGGCGGCATCCGCCTGCTGCAACGACCAGGGCGAGGCGTCGCGGACCGGCGAGAAGCGGTATTCGCGCGTCCAGTTACCGGTGCTGCGGACGAAAGCGAGCGACTGTCCGTCCGGCGACCAAGCTGGCGCGATGTCGCGGAAGATGCCCGGATCGACATAGCGATACGCGCGCGTGCCGACGTCGACGATGCCGATATAGCTCTGCCCGGCCTTGCGCGTGCTGCTGAAGGCCAGGCGGGTGCCGTCGGGCGACCAGGCCAGTTGGCCGACGCCGACCGACGGGAAATGCTGCGGGTCCTGCAGCAGCAGCGGCTGCGCGACCAGGCGGGCATCCCCGAGCGCATAGCGATACAGCATGGCGCCGTCGGCCACCGCGAACGAACGCCCGTCGGGCGAGAACACCGGTGCCCCGGCCGGGACGTCAGCCCCCTGCGCCAGCAGTCGCGCGGGTCCCTGCTCGACGTCGACCAGCCACCATTGCCGGCTGTCCTGCGCGGGATACTGCGCGAACGCGCGCAGCACGCCGCCGCAGGCGACGATCAGCGAGCGCCCATCGGTCGAGGGATGCAAGGACACCGGCGGCAACGCACTTGCGGGCAAGGCCAGCATGCGCGCGGCGAAGGCCGGCGCGCTGGCGACCCGGACGCGGCCGTCGTCGATCCAGGCCAGGTGCCGGCCGCCGGGCAATGCCGTCAGCGCATCGCTGCGCAGCGAGCGCGTCGCATGGGCTTCGATCGCCTGCTCGAGCGTGAAGCCCTCGGATGCTGTCCCTGCCTGCGCCGCCTTGGCCTGCGCGTTGCTGTACGGCGACGCCAGCAACATCGCGACGACCACACCGGCACTCCACCACTGCCGACCACCGACTGCACGCATGTTGTCGCTCCGCAGATGAACCCGTGACGTTAGCGACGGGCCAGACAGGCTGAATCTGCAAAACTACCGATTGTGCGGACGGTACTGCGGTCGTGCGTCATGGCGACGCCAGCGGCACCGCGCGGGCGCTGCATGACATCTGCATTGGGATTCCAGCATGGCGCGATCCCGGGATGGCGCGCCCCCCGGGATGCTGCGGTCAGGGCCAGGTGCGCAGCTGTTCGACCAGCGACAGCGTGCCGTTGGCGACCGGATCGAAGCACGGCAGGCCGAACTCGCTGGCGATGCCGTCGAGCAGGACGTTGCGCGCATCGGCCGCCATACCCTTGGTGTTGACGCTGATGCCGACGCAACGCACCGCCGGATTGGTCAGGCGCGCGACGCTGAGGTTCTGGTCGATGCACTGGTGCAGGCTGGGCAGCGGGTAATCGGGATAGCCGTCGATGTGCTCGCGGCCCGCGGCCAGGCACAGCACCAGCGCATCGGGCTGGGAGCCATGCAACAGGCCGGTACTGACGCCCGCATAGGCCGGGTGGAACAGCGAGCCCTGCCCTTCGACGATGTCCCAATGGTCCGGATCGTTGTCCGGCGACAGCCATTCGGCGGCACCGGCAATGAAGTCGGCGACGACTGCATCGATGGCGACGCCACGTCCGGCGATCAGGATGCCGGTCTGGCCGGTGGCGCGGAAGGTCGCACGCAGGCCCTGCGCGTTCATGTCGCGTGTGATTGCCAGCGCGGTGTACTTCTTGCCGACCGCACAGTCGACGCCGACGGTCAGCAGGCGCTTGCCGCTGCGCTTGCGACCCGAGCCGACATCGAAGCTGCGCTCGGCGTAGCGGACGTTGAACAACTGACGGCCATTGCGCTCGGCCGCGACCGCGATCTGCGGCACGCTGCCCAGCTTGGTATGCATGCCGCTGGCGACATCCAGGCCGGCATCGAGCGCAGCCACGATCGCGGTGATCCATTCCGGCGCGAAACCGCCGCCGAACGGCGCGATGCCGATGACCATTGTGCGTACGCCGTTCGCGACGGCCTGTACGGGATCAAGATCGGCAATGCCAAGGTCGATGCCACAGCCCGGCAGGCGCCACTGGCCGGCGCAGCGCTCGGGCTGCCAGTCGAGCAGTCCGAAGCCGGTCTTGGCGTCGAGGGGGCTCTGTGCGGCACCAACAAAAATCAGGTAAGGACCCGCGATATCCAAGGCAACGCTCCATGACAGGGCCGGTCGGACCGGCCATTAAAAAGGCGTGTCGCACCGGGGAAGCACGACACGCCGAAAGACATCAACAAGGAGACCGACTGAAGCCGGGTAGACCATCCTCGCTTGCGCCAGGGAACGCAGCGAAGGACGCGTGCAGATTAGCGACGCGGACCCGCTGCGACATCCGCAGAATCACCTATCCTGCCGTACGGGAACGCCCCGATGCAATCCAATGCAACCCAATCCGCTGCAGTACGGTCGGACGCCGTCGCCCGGCATCGAGCCGGCACGCGCCGGCTCGAGCTTCAGCCCAGCAGGCGGATCAGCTGTCCGCGCCCGGCGACTTCGAGCTTGCGGTAGATCGATGCGACCTGGAACTCGATCGTGCGCCGCGAGCGGCACAGCCGCTGGGCGATCTCTTCGTTGCGCAGGCCTTCGGCCACCATCAGCCCGACGCGGCGTTCCTTGGGCGACAGTTTCTGCAGCAACATCGCCCGCTGGTTGATCGGCGTACCGTCGCGGACCGGATGCGGTTCGTCGAACACCACGACATAGCACGGCAGGCGGTTGAGCCCGGCCGAATCCCAGCGCAGGCTGACCGTGGCCGACAGTTGCGCCAGCAACGGATGCGCGACGCGATGGGTTTCATGGTCGCCGCCATCGGCCGGCGCCCCGTCGACCGCGCTCGCGGCCTCCAGCATTTCATCGATGCCGTCCGGCAGGCGCAGCGCCCGCGAACGCACGTCCAGGCCGTTGTTCCAGACCATGCACTGGCGGCGCGCGGCTTCGTTGGAGAACAGCAGTTGCCCGTCCAGGCCGATCATCATCACCGCCAGCGGCATCTGTTCGAGCGCCAGTTCCAGGCCTTCGCGGCGCATGCGCTCGGACTGCAGTGCGTGCAGCCTGGACAGCCCGGCCTCGATCAGCGGATGCAGGCGCTCAAGGAACGACAGGTCGGTCTGGGTGACGCGGGTCTGGCGGCTGTCCCAGCCCACGCCCAGCACCGCCTCCAGGCGCCCTTCTCGCCAGAACGCCAGTTGCGCGAACTCGTCCCAGCAGCGCTCCGACTCCTGCGCCTGCCAGCGCCCGGCCGCGCCCGGGTCGAGCTCGGCGACATCGGCAAACGTGTAGAAGCGGCTCTGCGGGTGCGCCGCCAGGTACGGCCCCACCACGGTCAGGCTGGTCGCCGGTTCGAACGCCGGTGCCGCCGGATGCACCACGTGGTGTCGTGCGCGTCGCGGCTGCATGTCGTCGATATCGAAGAACAGGCTGCACGCCGAGTACGGCAGCACCTGTCCGATCAGTCGCAGGCAGGACTGCCAGACACTGTCGATGTCCAGCGCACCCTGCATGTCGATCAGCGAGGCCGGGTCGTTGCGCAGTTCAGAAGTCAGGGCGTGGGCGAGCGACATGTTCGGGTCCCGTCAGAAGCTGAGAACCTGTTCACGATCTGTCGCGAGCGCAGCCAGGTGGCGCGTGCTGTGCATGCCAGTGAAAGGCAGGCAGAAAGCGCAATGTACGTACAGATACATGAGCATTTCGAGCACCGCACGCGCGCCAGATGGCAAGCGCAGCAAGATCGTGAGCAGGTTCCAAGGCGTCGCGGCCTCCTTGCCCTGCGCGACGTGCCGGCAACCGGGTCCACACCGATCGCACGTGCAGGCTCCGATAGTCCACGCGCGGTCATCTTTTTGCAATACGGACAATCTGAACACGGCCAGGCCCGCGGATCGGGATCCGCAGGCCCGGGGTGTCATTGCGATGGTGGTGTCGCGGACGGTCGCGGCGGCGTCAGACGCAGCAGCCGTCCCCACCGACATGGCTGTGGGCGCTGGTCGCGGCGGCGCCGCTGGTCAGGCCGGCACGGCTGGCGACTGCATGATCGGCCAGGACCTGCGCGACGCAGGCGGTCAGGCGCTTGCCGGTCGGGATGTGCAGGAACTCGTTGGGACCATGCGCATTCGACTGCGGCCCGAGTACGCCGGTGATCAGGAACTGCGCCTGCGGGAACTTCTCGCCGAGCATGCCCATGAACGGAATCGAGCCACCCTCGCCGTTGTAGGCAACCGGCCGGCCGTAATGCGTGCGCGACGCCGCATCGACCGAGGACGCCAGCCAGTCGGCCAACGGCGGTGCATGCCAGCCACTGCCGGCCTTCTGCACGTCGAAGCTGACCTTGGCGCCGTACGGCGGATCGGTTTCCAGCAGCGTCTTGATGAACGCGCCGGAGCTGCGCGCATCCAGTGTCGGCGGCAGGCGCACGCTGAGCTTCAGCGTGGTCTGCGGACGCAGCACGTTGCCGGCCTGCGTGATCGACGGGATGCCGTCGACGCCGGTGATCGACAGGCTGGGCCGCCAGGTGCGGTTGAGGATCAGCGCATGCGGATCGTCCAGGGCCGGGCGCATGCCGTCGACGAACGGGAACTTGCTGAAGACTTCATCGCCGAGGATCGCCGCAGTCTCGCCGGCCTGGTCGATGCGCTGCTGCGGAATCTCGGCCTGCAGTTCGGACGGCAGCACCTGGCCGCTGTCCTGGTCTTCAAGCCGGGACAGCAGCGTGCGCATGACGCGGAAGCTCGACGGCACGACTCCGGACGCATCGCCCGAATGCACGCCTTCGTGCAGCACCTGCACCTTGAGATCGCCGGCCAGCGTGCCGCGCAGCGAGGTCGTCAGCCACATCTGGTCGTAATTGCCGCAGCCCGAATCCAGGCAGACCACCAGCGATGGCTTGCCGATGCGCGCGGCCAGGTGGTCGACGTAATACGGCAGGTCGTAGCTGCCCGATTCCTCGCAGGCTTCGATGACGACGACGCAGCGTGCGTGCGCGATGCCCTGCGCCTGCAACGCGGCGATCGCGGTCAGCGATCCGAAGATCGCATAGCCATCATCGGCGGCGCCGCGCCCGTACAGGCGGTCGTCCTTCAGCACCGGCGTCCACGGCCCCTTGTCGGCGTCCCAGCCGGTCATTTCCGGCTGCTTGTCGAGATGACCGTACAGCACCACGGTATCGTCGACCTGCCCCGCCACTTCGATGAAGATCAGCGGGGTCCGGCCCGGCAACTGCACCACTTCGATCTGCATGCCTTCGATCGGCTGCCTGCCCGCCCACGCCGTCATCAGCTCCACGGCCTGCGCCATGTAGCCATGGACTTCCCAGTCGGCATCGAACATCGGCGACTTGTTGGGGATGCGGATGTACTGCGTCAGCTCGGACACGATCTGGTCGTCCCAGATCGTGTCGACGAAGGTGGCAAGCTGCTTCGGGTCGGGTTGCCCCAGGGCAGACGACCCGGACGCAGGCTGCTGCAGATCGGCCTGCTGCAGATCGGTGTGTTCTGTCACTTCTTCACGGCTCCATCGAGTTGCACGCGGCTGATCGCCTGCGCGTTGATTTCAGCGTCGGTGTAGGCCGCACGCTGCCAGGTCTTCTGGGCGTACAGGCGGGTACCGCCACGGTAGTAAGGCGACGCGGGATCGGTGGCCTGCGACGACATCAGCAGCGTCCATGCCTGCGGGCCGGAGGCATCGAAGCCGACGACCTGCATGTAGCTGTTGCCGTGCGGCACGACCTCGGTCTTGTCGGCGGAGATGCGCGTGCAGGCGATCGCGAAGTAACCGCTCTCGCCGCAGCCGCCCGGCAGGGCCAGCTTGCTGCCATCGCTGTCGGTCCAGTACTGGTAGCTGCGCAGCGGCGCGTCGAGCGCGATGCCGCGCTTGTCGAGCAGCACCACGGTCTGCGCCAGCGCCTGCGCGACGCCCGGCTGGGTGGTGTCCAGATCGCGCGGCGTACCGACCGGATCGGCAGCGTTGAACGGCGTCAGGTAGCGCTTGTCCGACGGTACCGCACGCGTCAGCTGGGCCCAGAAGGTTTCCCAGATGTGCGCGCCGACCGAATCGGCATTGCCGCGACCATCCCACTTGGCCAGCACCTGGCAGGCCGGGCCGATATTCACCTTGCTGCCATCGGCCAGCGTCACCTGCGGCTTGGCGCAGGTGTCCTTGAGCACCGCCGGGCGGAACAGCTCGGACGTCATGTTGCGGCCGTCCATGACCATGTCACGCACGGTCTCGCTGGTCGCCAGCTTGCCGGGACGGCCATCGCTGCCATCCAGGCGCTCGCGCGCCAGCACCAGGCCCATACGGGTGCGGAACGACTGCACCGCATTGGTGTCGCCCACCACCTTGGGCGAGCTGGTCGACGGCTTGTCGGGATCGGCCAGCCAGTAGCTGTCATTCATGTTGGCGACGAAGCGGCGCGTGGTGACCTGCGGCAGCAGCTTGGCCGGCAAGGCGCCCGGCTGCGCGCTGTCGGGGTCGACGATCCAGTCGCACTGCGAACGCGAGCCGTCGAGGGTCAACGGCGCCACGCCGCATTCCTTCTGCTGCGCATCGGAGACGTAGGGGATCACGCTGAGGTCGCCATACCAGCCGCGCGGATCGTTGCGACCGGCCGCCAGCGTGTTGACCCACGGCAGCGCGACGCCGCGACGATGGATGTCGATGAACGCGTCCAGGCTCTTGGCCTGCGACCAGTCCATCCAGGTAGTGAAAGTCCGCAGGTTGTCGAGGTTGGCCGCACGCACGCTGATCGCATGCTTGCCGTTCCAGTCGCGCGCCAGCATCGGGCCGTAGTGCGAGCGGTACAGCGTGCGCTTGACGTCGACCAGGCTGCCGTCGGCCTGCAGCGTCGGCACCGTCACTTCGGAGGTCTCGAGCTTGCGGACCTTGCCGTCGAAGACGTACGAGGTCGGGTCGCCGTCGACCAGGTTCAATTGGTAGAAGGACATGCGCTGACCGGTCGACACGGTGTGGCTCCAGGCCACGTCCTGGTTGAAGCCGATCAGCACCAGCGGCATGCCCATGATCGACACACCCTGGATGTCGACCTTGCCAGGGATGCGCAGGTGGACCTGGTAGAAGCGGTCCATGCCGATCCACATCCAGTGCGGATTGCCGAACAGCAGGCCGTGTCCGGTGCCGGTCGCATCGCTGCCGAACGCCATCGCGTTGCTGCCCAGCGGGGTCGGATCGACCTTCGGGATCAGCTGGCTGGGATCGAACGCGGACACGCTCGAGGTCTTGGCATCGGCGGCCGACGGCGGCGCCGCATTGGCGATCTCGTTGATCAGCCGGGTTTCGGTCAGCGCCAGCATCAGCGCATGGAAACGGCGGTAGAGGTCGTCGCTGGTGATCGCGCCGACCCAGCCGCCATCACGGCAATCGGCATGCCGGCCGGGATGCTGGCCGGCACGGATTTCCTCGGCATAGCGCGAGAAACCGGCGGCGTAGCCATCGACCAGCTTGTTGAACTCGGGCGACTGCGCGGCGCGGTACCTGGCCAGGTACTCCGCATCGGCGGCGCTGCGGAAATACACGTCCAGCTCGAGGTTGGTCGCCTGCTTGGCCGTCAGTGTCAGCGTGCTCGGCGTCGTCAGCGCGCCGTCGGCGCCGTACCAGCGCGAGCGCTCGCCACGCACGGTGACGAAGGCGTCGGCGAGCGTGCACAGGTTGTCTTCGGCGATGGTGTAACCGTAGCCGTAGCCCAGGCTGTCCCAGTCGTCGGCGGTGATGTGCGGGACGCCGTAGCCGGTACGTACGACCGAGGCGTGATAGCCGTTGGCGGAGCTGGCGGCCTGCTTCGAGGACCCGGCTGCCGCGCCGTCAGGGTTGCCGCTCAGGCATCCCGTCAGTCCAAGGCACGCCAGCAGCAGCGTGCACGATCCCGCCAAAGGCAAGTTCTTCATCCTCATCCGTCCTCGAGTAGCTTGTTGAATTCATCGTCCGGCAGCAGCGAGCCGCCCGTAGTCCAGACCACATGCACCGCATCGTGTCTGACCAGGCTAATGGTATCCGGTGTTTGCCGGGCCAGGGTGTCCAGCCACGGACCCAGGGCCGCGAAGCCGGCCGCAGCGGCCGGTTCCAGGCGCAGGCCGGCGTCGTTCCACAGGGTGCGGATCCATTGCAGCAGCGAACGGTCGCTGACCGCGACCACGCCGTCGATCAACTTGCCGACGACCGCAAGCGCCAGCGGCGACGCCCGCGGCACGGCCAGACCATCGGCGATGGTGTCGTTGTCGAGGCCCAGTTCGGCCACATGCACCGGCTTGGGCACCTCGCGGTCCAGCGCCGCGAACATGCTGGCCGACGCGGTCGGCTCGACGAACACGCAGTGCACGTTCGGGCCGAACAGGTGCTTCAGCCCGAACGTCACCCCGCCCGGCGCGCCACCCACGCCGCACGGCAGGTATACATACAGCGGCTTTGCCGGGCCGATGACGATGCCGCGCGCCTGCAGCTGCAGCGCCAGCTCCTGTGCGGCCACGGCGTAGCCCAGCATCAGCTCGCGCGAGGTCTCGTCGTCGACGAAGTGCGCCTGCGGCTGGGTCGCTGCGGCCTGCCCGGCACGCTCGACGGTCTCGTTGAAGTCGCAGGCGTGCTCGACGACCCGCGCGCCGAGCTTGCGCAGGCGGTCCTTCTTCCAGGCCTTGGCATCGCGCGACATGTGGATCTCGGCGCCGACGCCGAACGCACGCGCGACCAGGCCGATGCTGAAACCCAGATTGCCGGTGCTGGCGACGATGACCGAATGCCGGCCCATCGCAGCACGTGCCTCGGGCGAGGTCAGCGCGGCCGTGATGTCGCCATCGATCGGCAGGCCCTCGGCGCGGGCGATGCGTTCGATCTGGCACAGGAGCTCATGGACGCCGCCACGGGCCTTGATCGAACCGGTCATCGGCAGCGCGTGGTCGGTCTTGATCAGCACCCTAGGCAACGCAGACGCGCCGCCCTGGCCACCGGGCGGCTGGTAGTCGAGCAACGCGGACTGCACGCGGCCGTCCCAGCCCGATTCCGGGAACAGGTGGCGCAGCACCGGTGCGAAGCGCTCGAAGCGTGCGCGCGCGTCTTCCACCTCGGCCATCGTGATCGCATCGGCGGACGGCTGCTGGCGACGCCAGACGGTGGCTTCGCCGCGCACCAGCGACTCGGCACGCGATTTTGCGAGCAGGACCGCACTCATGCGCGCGCGCCCTGCCACGGCAGGTGATCGAGATCGACATTGCCGCCGCTGATGATGACGCCCACTCGCTTGCCTTCCACGCCTACCTTTCCTTCCAGAAGTGCAGCGACCGGGACGGCGCTGCTGGGTTCGATGACGATCTTCAATACTTCCCAGACCAGGCGCATCGCCTGGACGATCGAGTCCTCGCTGACGGTGACGAAATCGTCCAGGGTCTCGCGCAGGATCACGAAGCCGTTCTCGCCGATCGTCGTGCGCAGGCCGTCGGCGATCGTGTCCGGATGCAGGTCGGTGATGCGGGTGCCACGCGTCCACGACTGGTACGCGTCGTCAGCGCGCTCGGGCTCGGTGGCGACGATGCGGATGCCCGGCGCGCGCGCGCGCGCGGCGATCGCGGTCCCCGACATCAGCCCGCCACCGCCGACCGGCGCCAGCACGGCATCCAGGCCCGGCACTTCGTCCATCAGTTCCAGCGTGGCCGTGCCCTGCCCGGCGATCACCGCGAGGTTGTCATACGGATGCACCAGGGTCATGCCGCGCTGGAGCACGATATCGGCCGCAGCGGCCTCACGCGCGGCGATGGTCGGCTCGCAGAAGCGGATCTCTCCGCCCTGGCGCAGCACCGATTCGACCTTGGTACGCGGTGCGTTGGTCGGCATCACGATGCAGGTCGGGATGCCGCGGGTCTTGGCGGCCAGGCTCAACGCCGCCGCATGGTTGCCCGATGAATGCGTGACCACGCCGCGCGCCGCCGTGGCTTCATCGAGCGCGAACACCGCATTGTGCGCGCCGCGCGCCTTGAACGTCCCGATGCGCTGGAAGTTCTCGCACTTGAAATGGATCTCCGCCCCCAGCAGATGGTCGAGGCGATGCGAGGTCAGCACCGGCGTGCGCTTGACGTACGGCGCGATGCGCCGCGCCGCGGCCTCGATATCCTGGATCGTCACCGGCAGGACCGTGCCGGACGTGGAGCGTGGTGGAGACGTGGTAACGGGAGATGGCATGGAGGCGTCCGTGTGGTAATGCGATGTCTTGTGTGTTGCATCAGTCCGGGCCGGCGTCAGTCCTTCAACGCTGGCCTGGCCCCAGATCTAGTCCGTATCGACGCGTGGTTGCGATGCAGCGGTCATGCCCGATCAGTCCAGGTCGACATCGACCGCGATGCCGGCGGCGCGGGCGCGGTCGAGCGCCAGCGCGCAGATCGCAAGGTCCTGCAGCGCGACGCCGGAGCTGTCGAAAACGGTGATGGGGTCGCCAGCCGGCGCTGCGGCGCGGCCATCGATCAGCGCACCCAGCGACTGCACCCGGCGCGACTGCACACCACCAGCGTCCAGAAGGCCCGCGGCAGCGGCATGCTGGAACTCGCCCATGACCTGCGATTGCGCCGGGTCCTCGGCCCACAACGACGCCCTGGCGACCAGCGCGACCGGCAATTCCTGCTTGCCCGGACCGTCCGCCCCCATCGCCGACACATGCGTGCCGGGGCGCAGCAGTCCGTCCGCGAACAGCGGTTCGCGTGAGGCGGTGATCGTGCTGACCAGGTCCGCCCGGGCCAGCGCCTCGTCCAGCGCAGCCATCTCGGCGGGCAGGCCGGCCTGGCGCAGGCGCGTCGCCAGTTGCACGGCCGCGTCCTGGTTGCGGCCGCAGACCAGCACCGCGCGCAACGGGCGCACCACATGGATCGCCAGCGCATCGTAATAAGCCTGGTGGCCCGTCCCGACCAGTGCCAGCACCGAGGCATCCGGACGCGCCAGGTATTTCACCGCCACGGCGTCTGCGGCGGCCGTGCGCAACGCGGTCAGGTGGGTCGCGGCGACGATGGCATCGACACGCCCGGTGCGATCGTCGAGCAGCAGCGTCGTCGAACCGTGGTTGCCGATGCCGAGCGTGCGGTTGCCGGGCCAATAGGTGCCGACCTTGAGTCCGGGCGTCCGCCGCTGACCGTCGTAACCGGCCTTGACGCCAAAGCGCGTGCCTGGATCCGAACCATGGCCGCGCACGGCGGGAAACAGCAGCGATTCGCCACGGTCGAGCGCGACGAAGGCCGCCTCGGTGGCCGCGATCGCGTCCTCGATGCCGACCAGCGCAGCGGCCTGCTTTTCACTGACGAGGGTTACCATCGCGAAGACTCCGGAACACCGACGGAGACCGCCGGACACACAGGGAAACGCACGTCGCCGAAGCGGATCGCCAGCGGCGCTCCGCTCGACGACATATCGAAATCGATCGGCTGCGGCGCGTTACGCGGTCCGTTCCAGCGCAGCACGAAGCCACCGGCACCGTCGCGGCCCAACGCACCCACGCGCTCGGGGCCCTGGTCCAGGCGCAGGCCATCGGCGGACGTGCGCACATGCACCACGCCATAGGCGGGATGGCAGAAATCGCCGACCACGCTGGCATCGGCAAGTCGCGCTGCGCCCGAGTCCGTCGTGGACGTGCGGCCACCCTCGCCTTCGCCTGTGGCAGCCTTCGCGTCCGTGTCTTCGCCCGCGCCGGAGGGACGCAGCCGCGCGATCCAGTCCACCGTCGGCAGGCCCAGCGCCAGGTCCAGCGCCTCGTACAGCAGCGCCGTGGTCGCGTTGCCATCGAGGTTGCGCTGGTTGGCCAGGACCACGACACCGATGCCGCGTTCGGGCAGCAAGGCGATCTGCGCGGCGGCGCCGAGCATGCCGCCGGAATGGTGGATGACCTTCTCGGCCGCGTATTCGCCGACAAACAGGCCCAGCGCGTAGGCCTCGCCCCAGCGGGCGCTCCGCTGGCCGGCGACATCGTCGGTGGAAGGAACAGGCGGACGGTCGACGTCGAAGATGCGCGGCCGCAACAGTTCGTCCACGGTGCGCTCCGACAGCACGCGCCTGCCGTCGATCTGGCCGCGCCCCAGCAGCATGCGCAGGTAGCGGCCAAGGTCGTTGACGCTCGACAGCGCGCTGCCGGCCGAGACCGAGGACTGGTGGCGCCAGGCCGAGGCGACCGCGACGTTGTTGGCGACGACATGCGGCAACGAGACGTTGTCGACATTGCGTGCGGCGCGTGCCGGCGACAGTCCTGCGCCGACGATCTCGCATTCGTTGCAGGCGGCGACACCGCGCGGATCGATGACGCGCTCGAAGTCGGCCAGCGTGCGCGTCATGCCGGTCGCGGCGAACAGGCGCGATCGCGCGGCATCCGCGTAGTCGTGGTCGATCTCGTTGACGATCTGTCCGCCGACGCTGTACATGAAGTTGTCGTACAGCAGGTCGGTGCGGAATGGACGCGCCTGCGGCAGGTGGCGCAGGCGGCCGACCGACTCGCGCCAGCTCAGGCCGGGCACGTCATCCATCCAGTCGGTCGCTTCCACGCCGACGCGATGCGACAGCACGTCCTCGATCCGGGTCTCGGCGCCGACCCAAGGATCGGACAGGCGGAACCATGGCAGATGGTCGACGACGCGGTCGTCCCAGCGCAGGCGGCCCTGGTCGACATAGGTGCCGATGACGGCGGCCGACAGCGACTTGGAGACCGATCCGATCAGGAAACGGGTGTCGGCATCGACGCGGCCGGGCGCGGCGACATCGCGCACGCCCGAGCCGAGCGTGTACAGCGTCCCGTCGGTCGAGACCACCGCGATCGCGATACCTGGAATCGTCCAGACCTTGCGGGCCTCGGCCGCGCGGGCCTCGAGCCAGCTGTAATCGGCCGCCACGGCCTCGCCACACATCGCCGCGCCGGCGGTCATGACCGCACAGGCCAGCAGCAGACGAAGGCAGCGGAGATCAGGCAAGAACGGGATCACTTCAGAAAGGCCGGGACGCACAGTAGAGCAAGCCCCAAGCGGGCTACGCATCGGTAATAACTCCGTATTTGGAAGCGTTTACCTGCGTAGTGGCGTACCTGGGCCGATCTCTGCAACAACATTGAGGGAAGTGCCGGGCCCTGGAATGCAACAGGCCCGCTCTGGGCGGGCCTGCGCAAGACCGCGATCCCGGCTGCGGTTCTCAGACCAGCGCCCGCACCAGTTGCGTCCGGCAGCTCAGGTTGAGCTTGCGGTAGATGGTGTTGAGCTGGTACTCGATGGTGCGCCTGGAACGGTGCAGGTGTTCGGCGATCTCGCCGTTGCGCATGCCCTTGGTGACCAGCAGCGCGACCCGGCGCTCGCAGGGCGTGAGCTGCAGCAGGGCGCGATCGCGGTCGCTGGCGTCCTCGCTGTCGTCGAGCTCGACCTCTTCCTCGTTGGCGAACACCAGCAGGTAGCAGAGCGTCTGCGTGCCGGGCATCGGCAGCTTGCCGCGCTCCACGGTCACCGCCAGCGACGGCAGGGCCGGATGGCGCAGGCGGACGCCGCGGGCGCTGCCGGCATCATCATTGACGGCAATGCCGTCCTGGCCGTCGGCGAGCAGGTGCTCGAACGCCTCGGGCAAGCGGAAGCGGCGCGCCGCCTCAGGCTTGAACATCTTGCGCAGACCGCTGTTCCAGCGATCGAACAGGCGCGACGCTTCCGGCGTCGCGAAGACGGCATCACCATTGCCATCCAGGCACATGACCGCTGGCAGGCTCTCCGGCGCCAGGCGTTCGCAGGCCATCGCACTCATCCGGCGCGCTCCAGCAGGGCCGGTCCCCGCTTTGACGGGTTGGCGGACGCGGTGGCGACGGTGCTGTCATCGGGATGACACCACGCAGGCGTAGAACATGGACACAGGTCGCGATACATGATCGTGGCTCTCCAGTAATTGTCTGCCCCGGCAGGACGCCGCGCCGGTTGCCATGGATTTAGCGATGGCCGGCAACCGAAGGCAATGCATCTTTTCTACTGGGGGGCAATAGAAAAACTGATGCCATTTCATCCGCGCTGATGACTGCTTATGCTCGGGCTCGCCCAGCGCGTGACCACGGGCGTAGCTGCGGGCGCGACCCCGATCGCACCGCCACTCCACGATCTTCGATGGGAGTCTCCGATGCGCGATCCACGCGGCCCCGGCCGCCGGCTGTCCCTTGTCCTGGCGATGGCACTTGCCTTCGCCGCCTCCTCGCCCGCAGTGGCGGTCGACGCTGCCAGTCATTCAAACGCAGCCGGGCACTTCACCGTACCCGGCAGCATGGAAGTCGGCGACGGCGCGCCGCTGCCGTACGAGAACGGCTTCCTGCTGGTGCCCGAGAACCGTGCCAAGCCCGATTCGCGCCTGATCGCGGTGCGCTACCTGCGCTTCCCGGCGCAGACCGCGACCCCGGTGCCGTCGCCGGTGGTGATGCTGCCCGGCGGTCCCGGCAGCCTGATCGACGAAGCCGCCCTGCGCGCCTGGCCGGACACGATCCGGATGATCCGCCACGTCACCCGCAGCCGCGATTACGTGGTGCTGCAGCAGCGCGGCGTGCATGACGGCAGCTATGCCGCGGCGCTGGACTTCCCGACCGCGGCGGCTCCGCTGGGGCAGCCGCTGTCGCCGGACCAGGAGCGCCAGCGTGTGCGCGACGGCCTGCAGGCGGGCCTCAAGCACTGGTCCGGGCTGGGCGTCGACCTGACCGGATACGCGGTGCACGAACTGGTCGCCGACATCGAATCCCTGCGCACGACCCTGGGCGTGGACACCTTCGTGCTGTACGGCACCAGCTTCGGCTCGCAATGGGGCATGTCCTACCTGAAGCTGCACCAGCAGCATGTCGAACGCGCGGTGCTGACCGGGCTGGAACCGCTCGACTACGCCTACGACTCCCCCGACGGCATCTGGCTGGCCCTGCAGCGCATCGGCGATTACGCGGCGAAATCCGACGCGCTGTCGGCCGACCTGCGCGGCGTGCGCCTGACCGGCGTCTACAAGCGCGTCGTCGAGCGCTTGGCCCGCGAACCGCAGCAGGTGCAGATCCAGGATCCCGACAGCGGCCAGCGGGTCACGGTCGCCGTCGATGCCGAGGACCTGCGGCGCGTGCTGTATCCGGTGGGCGGCGAGCTGCGCGGCAACGTCGAAGCCTGGCCGAAGTTCCTGCTCGAGCTCGATCGCGGCGACTACCGCTTCCTGGCCCACCTGGCCGCGCGCAACCGCCGCGCCGACCCGCACAACGGGCTGATCGAACTGCTGATCGACAACGGTTTGGGCATCAGCGCCAAGCGCCAGGCCGTGCTGGACCGCGAGGCCGCCCGCCGCTGGCTCGGCGACATCAACTCCGGCTACACCTATACCCGCGACCTGACCCCGACGCCGAATGTCGGCGACGCCTTCCGGGCCGATTTCGACATCACCGTGCCGACCCTGCTGATCCAGGGCGACGTCGACCAGTCCACGCCGATGGAGAACGCGATCAGCCAGGTGCCCTACCTGAAGAACGGCCGCCTGGTCATCGTCGAAGGCGGCACCCACGGCGTGCGCAAGGAGATCCTGACGCCCGCCTACGTCCCCGGCAACGAGGCCTTCGGCGAGGCGGTGCTGGACTTCATCGCACCGGTTTCATCGACCCCGGCCAAGGTGCAGCTCGCGGCGATGCCCGAGCGGATCGCATTGGCGCCGTTCAAGTTCCAGTCGATGCAAGCGCCCTCGCTGTACGAGCAGGCCCGCAGCAGGGCGTCGCGTTAAAGCTCCCGCGTGGGAGCGCCGCGCAAGACCGACCCTGACGTGCGGCTGTCGACGAACGCGTCGCCCCGCGTCCAGTCGTCGAAGCACCGACGATTGAGAAACCATCGAACCGCGAATCAGTTTTCAGTTAGACCAGCAAGCGGGACACGACGACGGCGATGCCCTTGCAGGCATCGCCGTCGTTGTTTCCAGAGTACGCCACCGCCCTGCACTGCGGTGATCGGCAGTGCAGGCCGGCGACGCCCCGGATCATGCCATCGGGATCAGACCGCGTTCTTTCAGAGCTCGCGCTTGACCGAGATGTAGTACGAGCGACCGAGGATGTCCGACAGGTTGGTCACGTAGTCGTTCTGCCACAGCAGGAACTCCGGACCCTTGTCGAACACGTTGTCGATGCCGAACTTCAGCGTGGTCTTGCGCGTGAACGCACTCTCGCGCAGCCAGCTGTTGGCGGACTTGCTGGTGTCATAGGCCAGCGACACGTTGTTGAGGCTGTAGGAACCGCGACGCGCGCCAAGGAACAGCGGGCCGTCGCCATCGTCGTAGCCACCGATGTAGCGATAGACCCAGCCTGCCCGCCAGGCATCCTTGTTCCAGTCGATCATCGCGTTCGCCCGCCAGTGCAGGTAGGTCGCGAAGCCGGCCAGCGACAACGCCGGCTTGCCATCGCCATTGTCGCCATCGCGGCGGATCAGGCGGCTGGCGGACAGGGCCGTGGTGAAGTTGCCCCAGTTGTCGGTCCTGCGTTCCCAGTTGGCATTGAAGTCGATGCCATCGGTATCGCGGCTGGCGCCGTTGACCGGACGCGCGTAGACGATGATGTCGGCGTCGTAGCCATACAGGTCCTGCGCCGCGCCCGGCGTGCGATCGACCTGCCCCGGCACCACGCCGGTCAGCACGTCGACCGGATTCGGGTTCAGGATGATCGAGGTCTGGCGCACGCGGTAATAGTCGACGCCGAAGGTCAGGCGATCGACCTCGTTGTCCAGCGGCGAGACCACGATGCCGAAGTTGGTGTAGCGCGCTTCCTCCGGCTGCAGGAACGGATTGGTACCGGTGACCACCAGGGCCTCGACCTCGGTGTTCATCGACGGGTCGCGCAAGGTGGTGGTGTACAGCTCGTCGCCACCGGCGCGCAGGTACGACAGCGACGGCGCCTTGAACGACGTACCCCACGACGCGCGCAGGATCACCGGCAACGCCATCGGCAGCTGCCAGCGCAGCGAGGCCTTGGGGTTGTTGGTCGAGCCGAAGTCGCTGTAGCGCTCGGCACGCGCGGCCAGGTTCAACTCCAGCGCCGGTGCGCCACGGGTGTAGTCGTTGGCGCCCAGCAGCGGCACCGAGACTTCGGCGAACAGGGCCTTGACCTGGCGCTCGCCCTTCTGGAACGACAGGCTGTCGGCGTCGTAGCCGACCACGTCGCCCGACAGGTACAGCGCATCGGGCGTGATCCGGTAGGACTCGTCGCGATACTCGGTGCCAACGGCGGCGTTGATGGTGCCGGCCCAGTTGTCCATGACCGGGCCGCTGGTGCGCGCGTCGAAGGACTTCATCGTGTACTGGCGATCATAGTCCGCCGGGATCAGGATGCCGGCCATCTGCGCGGCGGTGTTGCAGCCGTAGCAGAACGGGTTGAACGCATCGGCGCCGGTCCGCGCCAACGCGCTGGTCAGTCCGCTCTTGGAGAACGCGGTGTAATTGGTCTCGCGGTTGTCCTCGCGGAAGTACGTGACCGCGGCCTCGTAGCTCCACTCGCCCAGCCAGCCACGGAAGCCGCCCATCAGGCGGGTCGCGGTGGTGTCGAAGGTCACCCGCGACGACAGCAGCCCGGCGTTGGGCTCGTAGCCGCGGTAGGACATGTCGGTGATGTCGACGCCGAACGGGTTGTAGGGATTGCTGCCCGGCACCGCGCCGATCGAGGCATCGGAGAAGCTGATGACGCTGGTGCCGCCCTGGGTCTTCGACTTCGCGGTCGAGTACAGCACGTCGGCGAACAGCGTGAAATCGTCGCCGAACGGCACCCACTCGGCCTGGCCGAAGAAGTTGATGCGTTCCAGCGGCATCACCAGCGAGCGGTACGGCCGGCTCCAGTTGTCGGTCTCCGGGTTGTACGGGACGTAGTCGGCCGGGTTGTTGCTGTACTGGCCGACGCCGAAGCGCGAAGTATCCAGGCGCACTTCGCCCAGGCCCGGCACGTTGATGACGGCGGGATTGGTCGCGCTGCTGCGGACATCGTAGCCGCCAAAGCGGCGCATGTCCTGGGTGCTGCTGATCTCCCGGTCCTGCGAGTACAGGCCGTTGCGCTTATTGTAGCCCAGCGAGCCCAGCAGGCGCAGGCGCTCGGTGCCGCCGCCGAAGGTCAGGCGCACCTGGTTGTTGGCAGTATCGGTATCGGTGGTGTTGCCGTGGAAGGCCTCGATCTCGACGCCGTCGTAGTTCTTGCGGGTGATGATGTTGACCACGCCGCCGACCGCATCGGAGCCGTACAGCGCCGACGCGCCGTCCTTCAGGATCTCGACCCGGTCGACCGCGCCGATCGGGATCAGCGACATGTCCGCAGCCTGCTCGGCCGAGAAGCGACGGCCGTTCAACAGCACCAGGGTGTACTGGTCGCCGAGGCCGCGCATGTTGACGGTCGAACGCGCGTCATAGCCTTCGGTGTCGCTCCAGCCGGTGAAGGCGACGTCGAAGCGCAGGATGTCCTTGACGTCCTTGAAACCCAGCAGCGCGATGTCCTCGCTGCTGATGATCGCCACCGGGGCTGGGCCTTCTTCGGCGGCGGTGGTGGTGCGGATGTTGGAGCCGGTGACGACGACCTTGTCGAGATTGGTGGCGCCCTCGCCTGCTGGCGGGGTGGCGTCCTGTGCCATGGCCTGCTGTGCACACAACAGGGCGACGACAAGCGGCAACAGCCGCGGAACCTTCGAGTACGCGTGACGCGTGGAACGTGAAGCAACTGCCATTATCTGGAACTCCATCTAGCTGATTGGTGTGGCTGGGGGTCTTTAACGGGTGGCTTGGACGGGCGACTTTGCGTTTGCTTAACAAACGCGTCATCCGTAAAAGCACCTGCACGGCGGTACCCCGGGCACAACAACAACTCTTCCCGTGTTGCGCGCGACAACATGAGAATCTGCCGCAGATGGCGCGGCGATCTTTTGGCTGCAGTCAGGCAGCGGCTGAAACGTAAAAAAAGGAGATGAACAATGACAACTGTTCCGGCAAAGAAGCGCCGCATCGTCATGACGACGATGCGGCGCGAGGTGCACCGATGGCGTTGGATGCGATCGGATTGCGACCGGGTTACAGCCTGCGCTTGATCGAGATGTAGTACGAGCGACCCATGATGTCGGACAAGGTCGGCATGTAACCATTCTGGTAGTAGACGAACACCGGGTCGCGATCCATCAGGTTGTCGATACCGAACTTGATGGTGGTATTGCGCGTCCAGCCACTCTCACGCAACCACTGGTTCTCCGACTTCGACATGTCGTACTGCAGCGACACGCTGGTCAGCGTGTAGGAACCGACCTTCGCCGATGCCTGACCCGGCAGCACGCCATCGAAACCACCGATGTACCGGTTGACCATGCCGGCGCGCCAGGCGTTCTTCTCCCAGTCGATCATCAGGTTGCCTCGCCACTGCGGGTATGGGGTGTAACCGGCGTAGTCGATGTCGCCACGGCCATCGCCAATGTCGACATCACGCTTGAGCAGGCGGCTGGTCGACAGCGTCGTCGTCAGGTTGCCCCAGGTGTCGTTGCGGTGTTCCCAGCTGACATTGACGTCGACGCCATCGGTGCTGCGGTCGCCGCCATTGACCAGGCCTGCGAAGACCAGCAGATCGCCATCCTTGCCGTACAGTTGCTGCGCCCGGCCCGGCGTGCGGTCGACCGAGCCCGGCGACACACCATTGATGACGTCCTGCGCGGTCGGCTGGATGATCACGTCCTGCTGACGCACGCGGAAATAGTCGACCGCGAAGGTCAGACGATCGCGATCATTGTCGAGTGGTGAGATCACCAGACCGATGTTGCTGTAGTTCGCCTCTTCCGGCTGCAGCGCCGGATTGGTCCCGCCCACGACCACGGCTTCGACCGGCAGGTTGGTCAGTGGGTCGATCAACGTCTCATCGCCAACGCGCACGCCGGACACCAGCAACTGGGCCAGGCGCGGCGCCTTGAACGACGTGCCGTAGGAGAAGCGCGCGATGATCGGGATCGCGGTCGGCAGCTGCCAGCGCAACGAGGCCTTGGGGTTGCTGGTCGAGCCGAAGTCGCTGTACTTCTCGGAACGCGCGGCGACGTTCAGCTCCAGCTGCGGAGCGCCATTGGTGTTGTCGCCGGCGCCGACCAGCGGCAGGTTGATTTCCGCGAACAGGGCCTTGACGTCGCGCGTCGCACCTTCGTTCATCTGCGTCCCCGAGTCGAGGATGGTGCCGCTGACGTACATCGCGTCGGGGTTGAAGCGGTAGTTCTCTTCGCGATACTCGAGCCCGGCCGCAGCGCTGACCGTACCGGCCCAGTTGTCGAACAAGGGGCCGCTGGTACGGAAGTCCATGGTCTTGGCGACGTAACGCTCGTTGTTGTGCACGGTGAACACCACGCCAGCCAGCTGGTCGGGCGTGTTGCAGCCATAACAGAACGGGTTGAAGGCATCGGGACCCGTGCGGTTGATCGCCGTGCGCAGGCCTTCCTTGGACCAGGCCGCCGGATCGGTGGTCATGGTCTCTTCGCTGAAATGGCTGAAGGCACCTTCGTAGCTCCAGTCGCCCCACCAGCCGCGGAAACCGCCGACCAGGCGCGTGGCCTTGGTATCGTAGAAGAACAGCGCCGACAGGATCCCCGACAGCGGTTCGTAGGTGCGATAGCTGAAGTTGCTGATGTCGACGCCGAAGGGGTTGTACGGATTGGTCGAGGGAATCGGGCCAAGATCGTTGCCGCTGATGCCGATCACCGTCGAGCCCCCGCGATAGTTGCTCTTCGCATCCGAGTACAGCACTTCACCGAACAGCGTGAAGTCGCTGTCGAACGGCTTGGACTCGACCGACGCGAACAGGTTGGTCCGCTCCAGCGGCATGACCACCGAGCGGTACGGTCGCGTCCACTTGTCGGTTTCCGGGTTGTATGGAATGTAGTCGTCCGGATCCAGGCTGTACTGGCCGACACCGAAGCGCGAAGTATCCAGGCGGAGCTGGCCGCGGCCGGGCACGTTGAACTGCGCGGGATTGGTCGCGGTGCTGCGCCCGTCGCGTCCACCATAGGGACGCAGGTCCTGCGAACGGGTGATGTCGCGATCTTCCGAATACAGGTCGTTGCGCTTGGTATACGACAAGGCGCCGAGGAACTTCAACTTCTCGTCGCCGCCGCCGAAGACCAGTCGCAACTGGTTGTTGGAGACGTCGGTATCGGTGGTGTTGCCGTAATAGGCCTCGACTTCGATGCCGTCGAACTTGGTGCGGGTGATGATGTTGACCACGCCGCCGACCGCATCGGAGCCGTACAGCGCCGACGCGCCGTCCTTGAGGATTTCGATGCGCTCGACCGCGCTGATCGGGATCAGCGAGATATCGGCAGCCTGTTCGGCGGAGAAGCGACGGCCGTTGAGCAGCACCAGCGTGTACTCCTCGCCGAGGCCGCGCATGTTGACCGTCGAACGCGTCGACAGGTAACCCTCGGTCTCGCTGAAACCGGTGAACGCGGCATCGAAGCGCAGCACGTCCTTGATGTCGGTGTAACCGAGCAGCTGCAGGTCTTCCTGGGTGATCACCGCGACCGGCGCGGGACCTTCCTCGGCCGCGGTGGTGGTGCGGATGTTGGAGCCGGTGACAACGACCTTGTCGAGCGTGGTCGTGCGATCGTTGGTCGACGCGGGGGCGTCGCTGGGGTTCTGCGCCATTGCGTGTTGCGCGCAGAGCATTGCGATGGTCAGCGGCAGGAGCCGCTGGAAGTTGCGCACGGGGGTACGCAAGGAACGGGACTGTACTGCCATGAAGGACTCCATCTCGCTGACGTTGGCTGAGGGGAGTCAGGACTTTCCTGCGATGTTAAATTCCCGTCATCCGAGAAATCACCTGTCTCATCCGGATTGATTTGTCAACGTCATTTTCTGCGGTGAAAGCCTGTAATTGCTGTCCTTCCAGGCAGCATTCCGTCGAGATCAGGCCATGTGCCATCGCGGGGCCCAGCACATCGCAAGCAGCACGGCGCGCCGGGATGTTCGGCAACGAAGAGGTGTGGACGGCTGGCAGGCACTCGATCGCAAACGCCGCTTACTTGGGCTAGCGCTGCAGCTGGGCAGGCGTCGAGCTACTTGGAATGCCGATCGGCAGCCGTTGCTTCCCACTCGATCGCATTTATCAACATCATTTGCTGCGGCGTACCGCAGGCAAATGGCCTTCCAGCAATCAGTCAGTCGTGATCAGGCCAGGCACGGCAGCGGGCGCCAACCTGTCGAAGGTGGCCTGCTGGGTCTTCAGCATGCCTTTCTCGACCCAGGCGGCGAAGCGCGCGGCCGGGGAATCGGCGGCGACGGCACGCAGCGCGAACACGCGGTGATGGGCGCTGGCAATCGGCGGCAGGTCGACCGCGGCGACGAGATCGCCGCTCATCAGCATCCGGTTGACGCTGATCGCACGCCCGACCGCCACGCCCTGCCCGTACACGGCCGCCTGGTAAGCCAAGTACGCCAGGTTGAAATGGCGCTCGGACTTGATCGAGAAGTCGCGGCGGTCGCCGGCGGCGATCAGCCACTCCTGCCACTCGGAGCCGCTGACCTCGCCTTCCTGCCAGGCATCGTCGTCGTGCATCAGCACCACGCTGCGCTCGCCGGGCGGTTGCGCGTCCAGGTGCCGGCGGTAGGCGCGCGAGCAGACCGGGAAGGTGTATTCCTGCACGGTCGCCAGCTCCACCAGGTCCGACGCCTCGGCATGCATGTAGTCGATCAGCACGTCGATACGCTGCTGCTCCATCCAGCTGGCGGACGGGCCGGAAATCTCCGCACGCACCATCAGCTCGATGCCGGGGCAGTCGCGGTAGAACTCCTGCAGGTTCGGCATCAGCCATTCGGTGGCCAGCGATGGCGAACAGCTGACCACCAGCGCGGCGCGACCGGAGCTGTCGATCCGGCCCAGCGCTTCGGTCAGGCCCGTCGAGACGTTGTTCATCGCATCGAGCACGGTGCGACCGGTCGTGGTCAGCACGATCTTGCCCTTGTGCCGGCGGAACAGTTCGACGCCAAGCCGGGATTCCAGGCGCAGCACGCGCTGGCTGACCGCGCCCTGGGTGACGTTCAGATGCTGGGCGGCGGCGGTGATGCTGCCAAAGCGCGCAGCGGCACGGAAGATCCACAGGTCGGACAGCAGTTGCGCGTCGAGGCGATAGGCATCGCGCTCGTCTTCCCCTGTCTTCCTGTCTTCGCTCATCGGTGGTGACACTCATCGCACGTGTTTACTGCGTGCGCAAAGATAACCGAATGGATCCACCCTGCACATGGGCCATTGTGCAGGGTGGACCGGCGTTCAGCTGGTCTGCGTGCGCCGCGGACGCATCCGCGGACGGCGCATCCGGGTGTCATCCCGGCGGCAACATCCGGCCGACAGGCGATGCCCGCTCAAGGCCGCGGCAGCACCGTCAGTTCGATATGGCTGCCGGCGTGGATGCGCTGGGTGGCCTTGCGGTAATCGCCGGGCACGGCGCGGGCGATGTTGTCGACGAAGGTCTGCGGATTGCGGTCGTACAGTGGGAACCAGCTGCTCTGGACCTGCACCATGATCCGGTGCCCGGGCAGGAAGGTGTGGCTGGCATGCGGCATGCGGATGCGGTACGGCAGCGTCGCATCGGGCGTGATCGGCCGGGCCACCGAGAAGTCCTCGCGGTAGCGCCCGCGCAGGATGTCGGCCGACACCATCAACTGGTAGCCGCCCAGTTGCGGATGCAACGGCTCCTCGTCCGGCCAGGCGTCGATCAGCTTGACCACCCAGTCGGCGTCGGTACCGGTCGTCGAGGCCTGCAACTGCGCGACCACGTCACCGGTCAGCGTCATCGCCTCGGTCAGCGGTTCGCTGACATAGGTCAGCACGTCCGGCCGCGATGCGAACGGGCGCTGGTCGTCGACCAGCCAGATGCCCCAGGTGGAATCCTGCGACGCCTGCGGGATGATCGGCTGGACGCGGTACGGCACCGGCTTGGCCGGATCGGAGATGTATTCGTCGTAGCCGCCCTCTCCGGCGCCGGTGCCGGCAGCGAACGAGAGCGTGCCGCCCGGGTGCAGGTACAGGCGCTTGGTGGCCGCCGCGCGTGGTGGCCAGCTCTGGTAACTGCGCCACTGGTTGTCGCCGGTCAGGAAGGTGCGCACCGGCGGGATCGGCGTGGCCGGCTTGCGGCCTTTCAGGTGCTGGTCGAAGAACGGCAGCATCGCGTCGAACAGGAAGTCCTGGGTGGTGTCCCGGCCCAGCGGCAGCGCGCCGATGCTGGCGCCGCCGACGGTGTGGAACCAGGGATCCTGCTGGCCATGGAACCAGGGCCCGATCAGCAGGTAGTTGCGATCGTTGCGGGCGTCGGTCTTTTCCATTGCCGTGTAGGCGGCGATCGGCCCATAGATGTCTTCCTGGTCCCAGGTCCCGTGCACGGTCAGCACCGGCACCTTTGTCGGGTGCGCGGCGAGCAGGCGGTCGACGGCCTGCGCTTTCCAGAAATCGGTATACGCCGGGTTGTCGATGCTGCGCAGCCAGGCCGGGAAGCGGTCGACGCCGAGCTTGCGCGCCATGTCGTTGGCCGAGCCGGTCGCGAGGTACGCGGCATAGGTGTCGCGGCCACCGGTCGGCGGCTCGCTGGCGCCCTTGACCGTGGTCTGGCGGTAGACGTACTCCAGCGAGAACTGGCGGAACGCGCCGTTGTGGTACCAGTCGTCGCCGATCCAGCCGTCGACCATCGGGTTCATCGGGATGGCGGCCTTCAGCGCCGGATGCGCATCGAACAACGCCATCAACGCGGTCCAGCCTTCGTACGACACGCCGATGATGCCGACCTTGCCGTTGTTGTCGGGGACGTTCTTGACCAGCCAGTCGATGGTGTCCCAGGCATCCGTCGCCTGGTCGACCGGACCGTCGTTCAAGGGCCCGCGCAACGGCAGGTTCATCGTGTAGTGGCCTTCCGAACCGTACTTGCCACGCACGTCCTGGTAGACGCGGATGTAACCGTTCTGGAGCAGCGGCGCGTCCGGCAGCGGGACGGCGGCGGCCACGCGCGGGCTGTTGGGCCGGTGCGTGTAGGCGGGCCGGCTGGCGGCGTCGTAAGGCGTACGGGTCAACACGATGGGCATGCCGGCGTCCGGCGTCGGCGCATCGCTGCGCTTGGGGCGCCAGATCACCGTGAACAGCTTGACGCCGTCGCGCATCGGGATCATCGCCTCCTCGCGCACGTAGTCGGCGCCGGCCGGTGCGTTGAGGAAGGTCGCCGGAATATCCGAGGTCCGCACATCGAACCCTGTTGGCGGCTGGCCTGCCTGCATGCGGCTGGCGGGCGCGCTCTGTGCAGCGACGTCGCTGGCGACGAAGGCGATCACGGCCAGCGAGGCCGTGCAACACATCGCCAGCCACGGGCGGAGGAAAGATGACATCAGGCGACTCCTGGAAGAACGACTTGGCCGTTGACGGGCCATGGTTTCAAAGACTCGGCACCTGTTCACGACCTGCCGCAAGCGCAGTCGGATGACAAGCGCAGCAAGCGCGTGGACAGGGCCTCAAAGCAGCACGCGCAACAACTGCGTGCGGCTGGAGACATCGAGCTTGCGGTAGACCGAATTGAGCTGGAACTCCACGGTGCGTCGCGAACGGCACAGGCGCTCGGCGATCTGCTCGTTGCGCAGGCCTTCGGCGGCCAGCAGCGCGACGCGGCGTTCGCGCGGCGACAGGCACTTCAGGCGGTCGCTGCTGCTGGCGCGCTCCTCGAAGCACAGCAGATAGCGTCCGGCCCGCTCGGCCGGCGACTGCACGCCAGCATGCACGGTGACCGTCAGCGCATCGACCAGCGGATGCACCATCGACCAGCGTGCCGGCATCGCGGCATCGTCGCGACTGCGCTCGGGGCTGTCGTTGCCCTGCCCCGCGAATCCCATCAGCGCATCGATCGTCGCGGGCAGCCGCAACGACTGGATCGGACCGCATCCGCCACTCTCGTCGAGATTGCGGTTCCAGCGATCGCACAGCACGCGCGCACGCTCGGTCGTGAACAAGGGAGTGCCATCTCCGTCCAGGCACATCAGTGCGGGTACTACGTCTGGATTGGCATCGTCAAACATGTGTGGCTCTCCATCAAAGGAACTGTCGCCGCGGCACGCGCGGATCCGGCTGTCATCGCCTCCCTTGCCACCGCCCCTGGCGGTGCCACGACGCCCCTTGGCGTCATGAGGTCCCTACCCTTCCTGCAGCGCCCATGCGCCGTTCACCATCCCTCGAATCCTGCAATCGCCGCGGCGTCGAAACGCCCCGCGGCCACATCGTCCAGCGCAGCGGCGAGGATCGACACCCCCTCGTCCGCCTCGGCACGGGTCAGCGTCAACGGCGGAATGATTTCCAGCACGTTGGAGTCCATGCCCACGTAATAGAGCAGCAGCCCGGTCTCGAAGCAGCGGTAGACCACCTGCGCGGTCTCGCGCGTGGCCGGGGTGCGTGCGGTGCGATCGCTGACCAGGTCGACGCCGATCGCCAGGCCGCGTCCGCGGACCTCGCCGATCAGCGGCTGCGTCGCCGCCAGCGCCTGCAACTGCGCCCGCAGGTGGTCGCCGACCGCGGCCGCGTTGTCGGCAAGGCGGTCGCGCTCGATGGTCTCGAGCACGGCCAGTCCCGCGGCGGCGCAGACCGGATTGCCCTGCAGCGTCTGCATTGCATAGGCCGCGGCGATATCCAGGATGCGCGCCGGGCCGACCACCGCCGACAGCGGCAGGCCACCACCCAGTCCCTTGCCGAAAGTGACGATATCGGGCGTCAGCCCTTCGTGCTGGAAGCAGTGCAACAGGCCGCTGCGCCCCAGGCCCATCTTGACCTCGTCGCAGACCAGCAGGATCCCGTGGCGCGCACACAACTGCGCCAGCGCCGCCAGGAATCCAGGCGGCGGCAGGCGGTAGCCGCCATCGCCCTGCAAGGGTTCGATGAAGGCGGCGGCAATCGTCGACGGCGGGACATCGGTGGCGAAACGGCGCTCGATGTCGGCCAGCACCGATGCGCCGCTGTCATCACCGCGGAAGCCATCGGGAAACGGCACCAGTACGCGGCGCGCGGCGTCGACGGGATCGATCGGCGTCTTGTGACCGGAGATCGCGATCGTCGCGGCGCTGCCGCCGTGGTACGAGCCTTCGAAACACAGCACGCGTTCGCGGCCGGTCGCCAGTCGTGCGGCGCGCAGCGCGGCTTCATTGGCATCGGAACCGGAGTGGCCGAACCAGACGCGACGCCCGCCTTGGGCGTCGTCCTTGGACGATGCCGGCGTGATCGCCAGCAGGCGCTCGGCCAACTCGGTCGCGGGCTGGTTGGCATTGGTCAGCACGGTCGCGCCGCCCGGGCTGCGCACCGCGCGCTCGACCGCCTCGACATAGGCCGGATGCCCGTAGCCCAGTGAGGCCGCGCCGCAGGACGACGAGAAATCCAGCAGCGTGCGGCCGCTGTCGTCGAACACCCGGCAGCCCTGCCCACCGGTCAGCGCACTCGGGAAGAAGCGCAGCTTCTGCAGCCGCGCATGCACGGCGAGGTCGCGGGCGTAGAGGCTGGAGAGGCTGGGCGTGGTCATGTCGCTCAATACGCCTGCAGGTAGGCCGCGCAGATCGCCGCCTCGTCCTTGCCGTCGAGATAGGCGATCTCGCCACGCTTGTGCGTCAGGTAGATGTCCGCAAAGCCCGGCGGGAACCAGCTGCGCACGGTCGCATCGGCTTCGAACGCGGACAACGCCGACTCCAGCGACTGCGGCAGGCGGACCAGTCCGCGCGAGGCCAGCACCTCAGTCGACAGCAGGCTCAGGTCGTCCTGGGTCGCGGCGGGTACCGGCAAGGCATCGCGGATGCCCTGCAGGCCGGCGGACACCAGCGCGGCCAGCACCAGGTGCGGATTGGCGGTGGCATCGGCGGCGCGGAACTCGACATTGAACTGGCGCGCGCGGCCGGCGTCGTCGCGGGCCGAGGTCGGACAGATGCGCAGCGCGGATTCGCGATCGCGGAAGCCGAGGTTGTTGAACGCCGCGCTCCAGCGATGCGGCACCAGGCGGCCGTACGAGATCACGCTGGGCGCGGTCAGGCCGACGAAGGCCGGCAGGTACTTGAGGATGCCGGCCGCGAACGCGCCGCCCTGTGCGGACAGGCCATGGGTGCCGGCCGGGTCGTACATCACCGGCTTGCCGGCATCGTCGAGCAGGCTCAGGTGCACGTGCACGCCGTTGCCGATGCCGCCCGGCGCCAGCAGCGGCGCGAAGCTGACCTTGCGGTCCTGGGTACGGGCGACTTCGCGCACCAGCTCGCGCAGGATCACGGCCTGGTCGGCGGCCGCGATGCCGCGTGCGGGATCGTTGGTGACTTCGTACTGGTCGCGGCCGAACTCGCGCAGGAAGGTATCGGGTTGCACGCCGGCCTGGCGCAGCGCGCCCATCAAGGTCTCGCCGAAGCCCTGTCCGCGCAGGAAGCCATCGAGCGAGAACGCCGCACCGGTGTCGCCGGCCGCGTCCTGGCCAGTTGCGGCCTGGCTGGGCGTGAACACGAACTCGTGCTCGAACGCCACGTACACCTGCAGGCCGGTCTCGGCGTGCAGGCGCGCCAGCGCATCCTGCGCGATCGTGCGCAGGCAGCATTCCCAGGCCGTGCCATCGGTATGCGCGACGTTGCCGAGCGCGAAATGGACGCGCTGGCCGCTGTCGAGTTCGACCTCGACCTCGGCATCACGCGCGGGACGCAGCACCAGGTCGCCGAGCGAACCGTAAGGGCTGGGTACGATATGGTCGAAGCAGCTGATCAGCGCATTGGCCGGCGTCCAGCCGACGCCGGACGTGAAGCGCTGCTCGCGCTGCGCCTGCGGGTAGCCCTTGCCGCGTGTCCTGCCGGACAGGTCGTTGAGGCAGGCGATCATCAAGGGCTCATGACGCATGGGGGCTTCCTTCCAGCAAGAGGGGCGTGGCCGGGTCGTGCGCATTGATGCGCAGCCGATCCCAGGCTTCGATACGGAGACGGGTGTTGTTCCAGTCGCGCTCGGACACCATCACCACGGCGGCTTCGATCAGCGCCAGCGGTGCGGTGTAGCTGTCCCAGGCGGTGTCGACGCCGACCGGCAACGCGAACACGCGGCTGGCGTGGCGCGAGATCGGCGACAGCCACTGGTCGGTGATCAGTACGATGTGCGGCGCGGCCTGCATGGTCGCGACTTCGGCCAGGCGCTCCAGGCTCTTCTGGTAACGGCGGAAATCGATCATCACCAGCACGTCGCGCTTCTTCATGCGCTGCAGGTATTCGGGCCACTGTTCCGGATCGGACGGTACCAGTTGCACGTCCGCGCGCAGGAACTGCAGGCTCGTCGCCATCACGCTGGCGAGGCCATGGCTGACCCGGCCGCCGATGATGAAGACCGTGCGCGAGGGATCGCCGAGCAAGGCGCAGAACGCCTGGAATTCTTCATCGCTGACGCTTTCGGCGGCATCGGCGACACGTTCGGCGATGCGCCGGAAGTAGTCGGCCAGAAAGCCCTGCTGCGGCTGCGGGCGCGGACCGCGCAGGTCGACCGGCGAGCGCGCGCTTTCCTTGAGTTCCTCGATCAGCTGGCGCTGGAATTCCTGGTAACCGGCGTATTCGAGCTTGCTGACGAAACGGGTGATCGACGGCGCGCTGACCTTGGCCTTGCTCGCCAGTTCCTGGATCGTGCCGAGCCCGCTGAACGGGAAATCCGCCAGCACGACCGTGGCGATGCGACGCTCGGCCGCGGTCATCCCGGGAGCGAGTTGCTGCAGCGTGGACTTCACGGATTTCACTGGCATCGCGTGGGCTCCGAGGCCGTCAAGGGCCCCTTGCCACTGAAAATAACAAATCTTTTATGAGAAAAACAATAGATGTGATTGTAAATTTTCATTCAAGACGATAAGTTTCCGTCAAGCCTGACTCGAAAATTGCCAATGCCCGTCAGCCAGACCGCTGCCCCGCCCGCCCGTTCGACGTCGTTGCCGATGCTGCTCCCGGCAGCCGGCTGGGCCGCCCTGATTCTTGTCGTCGCCCTGGTCGGACACCTGCTGGGCGGTGGCGCCGAGCGCACCCTGACCCTGTTCATGATCACCCTGGCGGCTACGGTCGGCATGGGCGTCTACTGCGGTAACTCGGGCGTGCTCAGCTTCGGGCACCTGTCCTTCATGGCCGTCGGCGCCTACGTCTCGGGCCTGCTGACATTGCCGGTCGTGCTCAAGCACGCGGTGCTGCCGCACCTGCCTGACTGGCTGGCGCAACTGCAATGGGGGCTGCCGGCGGCACTGGTCGCGGCCCTGATGGTCGCGGTCGGCGTGGCGCTGCTGACCGGCCTGCTGATCTCAAGGCTTGAGGCGGCGTCGGCGACGATTGCGACGTTGGGCCTGCTGATCATCATGCATGGCCTGATCATCGGCGCACGCGACCTCACCCGCGGCAGCCAGGCCTTCTTCGGCGTGCCGCGCGACACCGGTCTGTGGCTGGCGGCCGGCGCGGCGATCGCGGTCGTTGTGCTGGCGCGCTTGTTCCGCGATTCGGTGCCCGGCCTGAAGCTGCGCGCGGCGCGCGACGACGCCCTCGCCGCACGCTCGACCGGCATCGCGATCGAACGCCAGCGTCTGCTGGCCTGGGTCATCAGCGGTGCGATGGTCGCGGTCTCGGGTGCGCTGCTGGCGCACTTCCTCGGCACGTTCTCACCACAGAAGTTCTACTTCACCGACACCTTCCTGTTGCTGGCGATGCTGATCGTCGGCGGCATGGGCAGCGTCAGCGGTGCCGTCGCCGGCACCGCGCTGATCACGCTGATCGCCGAGCTGCTGCGGCACGCCGAAGGCGGCCTGCAACTGTTCGGCATGCAGACGCCACCCTTGTTCGGTGCCGCGCAGATCGGCATCGCGCTGGCGATCCTGCTGGTCATGAGCCGGCGCCGCGAAGGCCTGGTCGGCGATCGCGAATGGGACGAGGTGCTGGCCGCGCGCCGGCAGCACGCACCGGCGCCAGTAGACACCCCTGTCGACGCCGCCAGCGACGGCATCGCGCCAGCGCCTGTCCCCGGCAACGCCACAACACATTCCGCGCCTCCGGGCCAGCGCCACAGCCGTCTCGAAGGCCAGGCGCTGACGCGCCGCTTCGGCGGACTGGTCGCGGTCAATGCGGTCGACGTCAATCTGCAGCAGGGCGAGATCCTCGGCCTGATCGGGCCCAATGGCTCGGGCAAGTCGACCCTGCTGAGCCTGCTGTCGGGCGTGCTCGCGCCCAGCGAAGGACGCCTGCAACTCGATGGTGCGCCGCTGCTGGGCCTTCCGGCGCAGGTGTTCGCACGCCGCGGCATCGCACGCACGTTCCAGAACACCCGGCTGTTCGACAGCCTCAGCGTGCGCCAGAACGTGCTGGTTGCCGCGTTGCACGGCTGGCCGAAGACGCCACGTCACGATGCCGAGGCCCGCGCCGACCAGTTGCTGGCCGAACTCGGCCTGTCCGCACAGGCGTCGGCACGCGCCGATGCGCTGTCCTATGGCGAACGCCGCCGGGTCGAGATCGCGCGTGCGCTCGCGTTGTCGCCGCGCTTCCTGTTCCTCGACGAACCTGCCGCCGGCATGAACCACGACGAGACCGCCGACCTGATGCGACGCCTGCAGGTCCTGCGGCAGCGCTACGCGCTCGGCATCGTCATCGTCGACCACGACCTGCCGCTGATCACCGGCCTGTGCGATCGCGTGATCGTGCTCAACGAAGGCCGGCTGATCGCTGCCGGCACGCCGCACGCGGTACAGCGCGATCCGGCCGTCGTCGAGGCCTACCTCGGTCGTCGCCACGCCGCGGCCACGCCCGACGCGCCAGACGCATGACAACGCCCGCCCTGCTGACACCCAGCCCTGCTGAAGCCGCTCCGCCCGTCCAGCCCCACGCATCCCGTTTGCCAGGAGAGTCCCGATGACCGACCACCCCATGCCGCCGTCTTCCCTGCAGGTGCGCCGTGCATCGACGCTGCGTCCACGCAGCTTGCTGGGTGGTGTCGCGCTGGGCGGCGTGCTGATGCTTGCCGGCTGCGCCAAGCAGGCCCCGGCGGTCGATGACGGCAGCGTGCGCATCGGGGTCGCGACCGCGCAGACCGGGACGCTGGCGCCGTTCGACGTGCCGGTGATGCGCGGCCTGCGCCTGGGCATCGAGCAGCTCAATGCCGCCGGCCCCACGCAATATGTCCTGGTCGAGAAGAACGTGCGCTCCGATGCTGCGCAGACCGCGATCGCCGCCCAGGAATTGATCGACGACCATGTCGACCTGCTGATCCTGCCGTGTGACCAGGACCTCGCGATCGCCGCCGCCGCGTTGGCTGCCGACGCCGAAGTCCCGGCGTTCTCGACCTGCGCGTCGAGCCCGACGCTGGCGCCGAGCGGCCAGGGCTGGCTGTTCGGGAACGTGCCCGCCGACAACATGCAGGCCACCGCATCGGCGACCTGGGCGCATGCGCAGGGCTTTCGCAATGCCGCCATCGTGCAGTCGCCCGATACCCAGTACACCACCCTGCCGCTGTACTTCGCGCAGGTGTTCAAGCAGCTCGGCGGCAACGTCGTCGGCGACATCGTCTACAAGACCGGCCAGCAGAACTTCGCTGCAGAGATCAGCCGGATCAAGGCGCTGACGCCAGCGCCCGACGTCATCATGACCGCAGCCTACGAGCCCGACTTCCCGGCCTTCATCCGCCAGCTGCGTGCGGCCGGCGTGACCGCGCAGGTCATCGGCTCGGATGGCATCGACACGCCGACGATCCTCGGCCTGGGCGCCGCCGCCGAAGGCGTGGTCTACACCACCGCCGGCTTCGCGGGCGACGACCCGGCGTATGCGGGCTTCCTGCAACAGTTCGAACAACGCTACGGCGCGCCGTCGGACACGGTCTTCGATGCCGTCGGCTACGACCTGTCGCGCGTGATCGCCGCCGCAGTGGCCGCCGCCGGCCCGCAGGCGACGCCGAAGGCGTTGCGCGATGCGATCGCGTCGCTGTCGAACGTCAAGGGCATCACCTCGCCGATCACCTACCTCGGCACCGACGGCATGCCGCAGCGCGAGGTCGCGCTGGTCCGCATCGGCGCATCGGGCCGCAGCCTGGTCGCGCACCTGCAGCCCGATCCGGCGCTGGTCCCGCCACCCCGCTTCTGATGCCGGACGCCACGCCCATGTCATCGCCCAGCCCCTCCGCATCACGGCACCCCGGTCCTGCAGACGGCCCACCGCAGACAGGCCCGGCGCAGGCACGTGCCGATCGACTGCTGCGCGTGCACGAGCTCAAGGTCGCGTATGGCGCGGTCGAGGCCGTGCAGTCGGTCTCGTTCGAGGTCAACAAGGGCGAGATCGTCGTCCTGCTGGGTGCCAACGGTGCCGGCAAGTCGTCGACGCTCAACGGCATCGTCGGACTGGCGCCGGTGACCGCCGGCCAGGTCAACTTCCGCGACGAACAGATCCAGGGCCTGCAGACTGAAGCGCTGGCGCGCCGCCGGCTGACCCTGTGCCCGGAAGGCCGTCGCGTGTTCTCCGGCTTGACCGTCGAGGAAAACCTGCGCCTGGGCGGCTATGCGCTGTCCGGTCGCGCGCAGGCACAACAACACCTCGACGAGATGCTGACGCTGTTCCCGATCCTCGCGCAGCGGCGCCGGCAGATGGCCGGCACGATGTCCGGCGGCCAGCAGCAGATGCTGGCGATCGCGCGCGCACTGATGTGCGATCCCGAACTGCTGCTGCTCGACGAGCCCTCGCTGGGACTGGCGCCGCAGATCGTCGAGCAGGTGTTCGAACTGGTCGCCGCGCTGCGCACGCGCGGCGTGACCATCCTGCTGGTCGAACAGAACGTCGCGATGTCGCTGGAGATCGCCGACCGCGGCTACGTCATGGCGTCCGGGCGCATCGTGGCCGCGGCCGACGCCGCGACGCTGCGCGATTCCGATGTCATCGCCCAGACCTATCTGGCGCACTGAGGGCTAGGCACCGATGGATTACTTCCTGCAACAACTGATCAGCGCCACCGCCCTCGGCGGCACCTACGCGCTGCTCGCGCTGGGCCTGGCGATCGTGTTCTCGATCGTCGGCCTGATCAACTTCGCCCATGGCGAACTGATGACCGTCACCGCCTACGCGATCGTACTGTCGATGGGAGCTGGCCTGCCGTTCGTGTTCGCGGCGCCGCTGGGCATCGTCTGCGCGATGGTGGTGGCGATGCTGCTCGAACGCATCGCATTCCGGCCGGTGCGCAAGGCCAGCGGCGCGACCCTGCTGGTCACCAGCTTCGCCGCGGCGATGATCCTGCAGATCCTGTTCCAGAACCTGATCTCGCAGCGTCCGCTGCCGGTCACCCTGCCCGCCCTGCTGACGTCGACGGTCCAGCTCGGCGGCTTCGTCGTCGGCGTCAACCAGATCCTGTCGATCGTCATCGCCGGCGCGACGATGCTGCTGCTGAACCTGTTCCTGACCCGTACCCTGCTGGGGCTGTCGATGCGCGCGATCGCGCTCGACTTCGGTGCCACCCGGCTGATGGGCGTGCGCGCGAACGCGGTGATCTCCGGTGCGTTCGCGGTGTCCGGCCTGCTCGCAGGCATCGCCGCGATCCTGTGGGTCTCGCAACGCGCCTCGGTCGATCCGTACATGGGTTTCACGCCAGTACTGAAGGCCTTCATTGCCGCGATCATCGGCGGCCTGGGCAGCTTGTCCGGCGCCGTCGTCGGCGGCCTGGTGCTGGGTTTCATCGAGATCTTCTTCGCCGCGTACCTGCCCGATGCCTGGCAGGAGTTCCGCGAGCCGCTCGCGCTTGGCGTGGTGATCCTGATCCTGCTGGTACGGCCCAACGGCCTGCTGCCAGCGCCCAAAACCGACAAGGTCTGAACGACACGGACCGACACGGTCTGACCTTCCTGGACCCGCAAGGTCTGACTTCAATCCTCTCAAAGTACAGGCATGGACACGCGCACCCCTTCTTCCCTTCCGCCACTGCTGGGCCGCAGCGAACCGCCGCCGCTGCAGGTCAGCAATCCCCACGGCCCCTCGCCGTTCCTGCTGGTCTGCGAACACGCCGGCAATGCCATCCCGGCCACGCTCGACGCACTGGGCCTGCCCGATGACGAGCGCGTGCGCCATATCGCCTGGGACATCGGCGCCGCCGCCGTCGCGAAGGGCATCAGCGACGCGCTCGACGCGCCACTCTTCCTGCAGCCCTATAGCCGGCTGGTCATCGACTGCAACCGCCCCTGGGATGCGCAGACGCTGATCCCGCAGGTCAGCGACGGCACCGAGGTGCCGGGCAACAGCGGGCTCGACGACGCGCAGCGGCGCCAGCGCTGGGACCTCGTGCACCAGCCGTTCCATGGCGCGATCGCCCAAGCCCTCGACCAGCGCCCCCTGCGTGCGCTGGTGACCGTGCACAGCTTCACGCCCGTGCTGCGCAGCAATCCCGAACCGCGTGCGCTGCACCTGGGCCTGTTGTACGACCTGCGCGACAGCCGCCTGGCCGATGCGATGTTCGATGCCCTGGTCGCCGCCGAGCCCGAACTGCTGGTCGAACGCAACCAGCCCTATGCGATCGAAGGCCTGTCCGACTACGCTATCCCGGTGCATGGCCTGCAGCGCGGCATTCCCAACGTGCTGATCGAGATCCGGCACGACCTGATCTCCACCCCGGCCGGCCAGGCCGAATGGAGCCAGCGCCTGACGCGCGCCCTGGCCGCCATTCCCATCGACGCCCTGCTGCAGGATTCCCGCTGATGTCCAATGACTCTGCCACGCCCGCTTCGTCAGGCCCTGCTCCGTCCGGCTCCGTTGCGAACCGCGCCAGCGTGCACCTGTCCACGACCTCGCGCGAGATCCCGCTGCAGCCCGGCCGGGTGGCGTTGCTGTTCATCGACGTGCAGAACTGGTCGACCCATCGCGATGGCGGCGAGTTCACCGAGCTCGATGCCGAGACCCTGCAGCGCGACTACCGCTACTACTTCGACCGCCTGGAGCGCACCGCGCTGCCGAACATGCAGCGTCTACAGGCGGCCTGCCGCGCGGCCGGCATCGAGGTCATGTACACCACGATCGAAAGCCTGACGCTGGACGGACGCGACCGCGGGCTGGACTACAAGATCAGCGGTTTCCATGTGCCCAAGGGCTCGTGGGACGCCAAGGTGCTCGACGCCATCGCGCCGCAGGGCGACGAGATCGTGCTGCCGAAGTCGTCATCGAGCGTGTTCGTGTCGACCCACATCGATTACGTGCTGCGCAACCTCGGTGTGGCCCAGCTGATCCTGTGCGGCGTGGTCACCGACCAGTGCGTGGAATCGGCCGTGCGCGACGCCTGCGACCTGGGCTACCTGGTCACCCTGGTGCCCGACGCCTGCGCGACGATGACCGCCGAGCGCCACGACAATTCGCTGCGGACCATCAAGGGCTATTGCCGCCAGCGCGATACCGATGTGCTGATCGCCGAAATCGAGTCGATGGCGCAGGGCTGACAGCGGACGCGACCCCACGGATCGCAGGCCTGGCGAGTCACGCCAGACGAGACCCTGCCGGCACGTACCGACGAACGCTTCGGTACGTGCCGGTCCATCGCCGGATCGTGTCGACGCGCGACCAGGTGTCGCGACTCGCGCCCAGGCGCGTTGCTACCGACGACTGTGCGCTACTGCAAACCCAGGCAAGACGCGCGGCGCTCGCGCACGCGAGCGGACTCGACGCGCCTCAGTCCTCGTCGTCGGCCGGACGCGGCTCACCTTTCCACATCAGGCTGGCGTCGCGGTAGGCATGTCCGTTCGACAGCAGCGGCGCATCGCGGCCGCGCAGGTGCTTGTCGAAGAACGCCAGCGCATAGTCGTTGACGATGGTGTGGGCGAGCCGTGGATGGATCGCACCGGGCGTGTCGTTGCCGCGACTGAACAGCGGATGGTCGGAGAAATGGCCGTGGTCGGCGCCCTCGATGCGCAACCAGTACCAGTCCGCGCGGCTGCGCGCGAACATCGTCCAGAAATGCGTATCGGCTGACGCGTATTCTTCGCGCAGCGAGGCATCGACCGGCCCGCGCATCGCCTCGGCGATCGCCGGCACGCCATTCATCACCATGACCGGACGCGGCGAGCCCTTGGGCACGACCCCATTGGCACCCAGCAGGCCGTAGGGCCAGCCGTCCTCGTTGATCGCCGCCTTGATGCGTGGCTCGTCGAGACTGGCCTGCAGCGACACCACGCCGCCCATCGACCACCCCATCGCACCGGCGTGGTCGAGATCGAGCCGCTTGTGGAAACGGCTGCCCGGATCCGCGTCCAGCCTGGCCAGCTCGTCGAGCACGAAGCTGACGTCGCGCACGCCATCGAGGACGTTGCGCGCCGTGCTGCCGTCGCTGAACATGCGATCGAAGCGCTCGCGCGACGACAGGTTCGCGGTCGCGGCCTTCTCGCTGGCATCGAAGGCGGCATCGCTCTTGCCGCGCGGCGATTGCGCATGGTCGATGAAGGTATAGCCATCCGGGAACGGCTGGCGGATCACGCCGTTGAAGCCTGGATGGCCGACCGCGACGACCACGTAGCCGTGGCTGGCCAGGAACTCGGTATGGAAAGTCGCTGTGAAGTGCGGGTTGCCGCCGCCATGGTTGTAGACCAGTACCGGGTACCGGCCGCCGCCCGCAGGCAGGGCCGCTTCGACAACCGAATTGGTGCGCACATGGCGGACCTTGCGCAGCCAACCCAGCTGGCCACGCCAGTCCTTGTCGGGCTCGCCGTGGTCGGCGGCCCGGGTCTCGACGATGTAACGCTCGGGATGCAGCAGGTACGGGGCTTTCGCGGCATCGTCGGCCACCGTGGCCGGGTACCAGATCTGCACCGGCAGACGGCGGCGGTCGTCGGGATCCAACGTCCGCGGCTCGTCGCGCGCGGCATCGACCCAGAACGTCTCCAACGTGCCGGTCGCATACGGGCCGCGCGGCTCGCCAGCGAACACATCGGCCGGAATCGCCGGTTCCGGCTTCTCGCGCTTCTCCGGCCGTTGCGCGACCGCCGGCAACGCGGCGACAGCGATCAACAGCAACGCAACACGATGCAGGACATGGCGCATGCGACTCTCCTCAGGATCCGTGCGAAGCCCGCTGCGGGCGCATGGCGCGCAGCCGGGCTCCGTTCAGGCGCTCAGCGTGGAATGACGGGCAGGACGATATGCGAGGGATAGCGGCTGGAATGCAGGACGCGTTGCTCGGCGACCTTGAGTTCGGCGTCTGCTCCGAACGCGTGCCCGGTGTTCGGGTTGCGGTCGTACTTGGGGAAGTTGGAGCTGGAGACGTCGACGCGGATGCGATGCCCGGCCTTGAACAGGTTGCTGGTGGCCCACAGGTCGATCGTGTACTCGTAGACCTCGCCCGGGGTCAGCAGCTCGGGCTGTTGGAACGACTTGCGATAGCGCGCGCGGATGATGCCGTCGGCGAGGTTGTAGGCCTTGCCATCGGGATGCACGTCGACGAGCTTCGCGGTGAAGTCGGTATCGGGGGCCGACGACACCGCGTACAACGTCACCGAGATCAGCCCGGTGACTTCCACGGGCTTGTCCAGCGGCGCGCTGGTGAACACCAGCACGTCGTCGCGGCGGCCGCTGGCGGCCTGGTCGTAGGGCCCTGCGTAACGCTCCGGCGTCAGGTTGCCGCCCAGGGTCATGACCGGGTCGGCAGGATCGTAGCGATAGGCGCTGGCGGCGCCTGCGTCGGTGTCGGCGGCGCGCGGCTTGCGCGTGTCCAGACGACCATCGCCATCGGCGGTATTGGCCTTGCCATCGCTGTGGAAGTAGTACCGCGTGTAGCGGGTGCGCGCCAACGGCCATTCCTGTTCGTCGCGCCAGCGGTTCTCGCCCATGACGAACAGGCGGACCGGCGCCTCGCGCAGAAAGCCGGTGTCCTGCTGCTTGAGCCAGTGGTCGAACCAGCGCACCTGCATGGCCTTGAGGTCGAGCAACGAGTCCGGGCCGAACTCCAGCTCGCCCAGCCGGGTCGCGCCATTGCGGCCGACCTTGTGGTCCCAGGGACCGATCACCAGCTTCTGGCCGCGGCGCGCGGTCGCGCTGCGACTGTCGCGCACCGCGGTCGCATAACTGCGCAAGGTGCCGCCCAGGATGCCGTCGTACCAGCCGCCGACGTTCAGGGCCGGCACGTCGAGCTGCTTGCCGACGCGCTCCACGTCGACCGGATGCCAGTACGCGTCCAGCGACGGATGCGCGACCCAGTCGCGCCAGAACGGGATGTCCAGGCCGAAGGCGGCATCGGTGGTCTTCAGCGGCAGGTGCCGGTACATCGCATCGATGTCCAGCGGCTGCGCCTGGTTGCTGCGCCCGGCCATCAGCAGGCCCCAGTTGACGCGCGACATCATCGCGAAGGCGCCCCCCGGATAGACCACGTCGGTGTAGTAGTTGAACGGCGCGACCGCGGGCGCGATCGTAACCAGCGCGGGCGGATGCAGCGGTGCGGCCAGCCATTGCGAGGCCGCCAGGTAGGACCCGCCGGTCATGCCGATGCGGCCATCCGACCAGGGCTGCGTCGCCAGCCAGGCGATGGTGTCGAAGCCGTCGGTGCCCTCGTTGATGTACGGATAGAACGTGCCGTTGGAATCGTAGCGGCCGCGCACGTCCTGCTGCACGAACACGTAGCCGGCATCGACCCAGCCCTGCGCGCTCGACAGCATGTCGTCGCCGTTGCCGTAGGGGTAGCGCGACAGCACCACCGGATGCCTGCCCTCGCCGACCGGACGATAGATGTCGGTCGACAGCGTCACGCCGTCGCGCATCGGCACCATGGCGTTGTACTGCACCTTGATCCGCGCGGGATCGACCTTGGCCGGCTTGGCTGCGGCTGCCTGCGCCTGCGCTGTCTGGGCAGTTGCGGACGACGCGGCGAAGACGCCAACCAACGCCAGCAACGCGGCCAGGGCGAGGCGGGACGGAATCGATGCCGGCAGGATCGGTGCAGGGTCAGGCAATGTGGAGCTCCAGCAAAGGTCGGGACGGGTCAATTTCAGGCAGAACAGGCAAAACAGGCAGGCAACAGGTCAGGCATCGCCAACAGGCCTGCTGCAGGAGATGTCCGTATCACTCGGGATGCATCGGGCGGCGATACGCCGTGCCCTCGTAGTCGGGCACGCGCACACCGGTCGGTGGCGTCTCGTGGCGCAGGTGCTGGACGAAGTAGTCCCAGGCCTTGCGGATCATGTAGCCATCCTGCCAGAGGTTCTTGTGGTCGCGACGCGGCAGCACCAGCAGGTCGAAATCCTTGTTCTCGCGGATCAGCGCGTCGGCCAGCTGCATCGTCAGCGCGATGTGCACGTCGTCGTCGATCTCGCCATGCGCCAGCAGCAGCTTGCCCTTCAGGTTGCCGGCCAGGTCCATGTTGGTCTGGTTGTCGTAGCTGTCGGGATAGTCCTTGGGATGGCCGTACCAGCGGTTGTGGCCGTAGACGAACAGGTAGTTGTCGTGGCTGCCCGCCGTGGCGACGCCGGCCTTGTAGAAGTCGGGGAACTGCAGCAGGGCGCGCGCGGCGCGATAGCCGCCCCAGGAGTGGCCGTAGATGCCGGTGCGCTCGATGTCGATCCAGCGGTGGCGCTTGGCCAGCTGCTGCATCGCGGCGATGTGGTCCTCCAGCATGATCGGTGCGGCGACTGCCTTGCCGAAGCCCAGGTCCTGCATCGACTGGCGGCGGAACGGCGTCGGACGGCCATCGAACATCATCACCACGAAGCCCAGCTGCGCCAGGCCCAGCGCACTGGCCTTGTCCTCGAGGAAGCGACGCGGCGCGTACAGGCTCTGCGTGCCGGTGTACTGCGACTCGACGATCGGATAGGACTTGCCCGGATCGAAGTCGTACGGCAGGAACAGCGTGCCGTAGAGGTCGGTCACGCCGTCGGCGGCCTTGGTCGAGAAGCGCTGCGGCGGCGTCCAGCCCAGGGCCTTGAGCCCGCTGATGTCGGCCTTGCCGAGCTCGGCGATCTGGCGGCCGTCGTTGCCGCGCAGCACGTGCGTCGGCGGCGTGTCGACGGTCGAATAGGTATCGACGAAGGACTGGCCGTCCGGCGAGAACTGCACCGAATGCTGCGCGTTCTCCGGGGTCAGCAGCTGCAGCTCGCCGCCATCCAGCGACACCCGGTACAGGTGCGAGTAGTACGGATCGCGTCCGGCCTCGCGACCGCCGGCCAGGAAGTACAGCCAGCGGCCTTGGGCATCGATGCGTACCAGCGAGTGGATCGCCCAGTCGCCGGCGGTGATCGCGTTCTTGAGGCGGCCGGTCGCGGTGTCGTAGAGGTAGTAGTGCCCCCAGTCGCTGCGCTCGGAATAGAACACGATCTCGCTGCCGTCACCGACCAGGTGGAAGCGCAGGGCTTCGTCGACGTCCGGGCGGTAGGTCAGCTCGGTGGTCTCGGTCAGCACGGCCCTCGCCTTGCCGGTGACCGGATCGGCCTCGTAGACGGTGATCGACTTGTAGTCGGGGGTTTCCGGCGCGGCAAAGACCTTGCTGCCATCGCGGTTCCAGCGCAGGCCGCCTTCCGGCGTCGGCACGAAGGCCATCACCGGCTTCGGGATCTCGAGGTTGGTGCGGCGACCATTGCGCATGTCGAACACCATCAGCTCGGCGCGCTGCACCTCGTCGTCCGGGTAGGCGGTGTTCTGGTAGTGCACCCAGGGGCGCTGGTGCTTGGCACCGGGATCGGTGCTGATGACGAACGGCAGCTTGTACAGATGGCGCTCGTCGACGCGGTAGGTCAGGTAGCGCTCGCCATCGGGCGACCACAGGCCGTACGGGATCGGCGGATCGCCGGCGAGCTTCTTCGACAGCGAGCGCAGGTCGCTGTGCGGCACCAGCGCGTAGACGTAATCGGGTTCGGCGTCGGTGGTCAGCGGTGTCGCCTGCCCCGTCGCCATCGCGATCCGGTGCAGGTTGCCGTCGACGACGCGGATCGCCCACTTGCCGTTCGGCGAGACGTCGAGGTCTTCCGGATGCGCGGGCGCACCCTCGCCTGCCGCAGCGGTCGTGGCCGCCGCTTCGCTGCGGGCGCCGCTCGCCAGGTCGATGCGGAGTTCACGCTTGCCGGTGGCGGTATCGAGCACCACGCTGACGCGTTTGCCGTCTTCGCTCCAGTCGGGGCTGACCGACATGCCGCGCACGTGGCGCTTGATCGTCCACGGCAGGTACTGCGACGCCTTCTCGTAGCGCGCGGTCAGATCGGGCGCCGATGCCGGGGGTGCCGCCAGCGCCGCCCCCGCCGTGCCGCCGAGGACCGTCAGCAGGACGACGGCGCGCGCCGTCAGCGACGATGAGGCAGACCCTACCGGGTGGGACGCGCGGAACACCTGGAACAACGAATGGAGCGGCGAAAGCAGGCGCGATGGCACGATGGGTGGTCTCCTGTCAGGCGGCACGATCAAGCGGAACAACGTGGCCTGCATGCATGGCACGACCAGTCGACCGTACATCATCGCGGGCAGCCGCCAGGGCGACATCCGAAAAATTACGTATATTGGCTGCGGGCTGCGACCAGGCCACAAGCTGCGAGAGGCCTTGTACCGCTGACAGCCTCGGCGCGGAAGCTCTAGCGCGACATGTAAGCGCTGGGCGACTGCCCGAACGCGCGCGTGAACATCGCCGTGAACGCACTTGGGCTTTCGTAGCCGACATCGAAGGCGACCGCACCGATCGGACGCCCGATCGACAACTGCGACACCGCCTCCATCAGGCGCACCTGCTGGCGCCACAACGCGAAGCCCATGCCCAGCTCTTCGCGGAACGTGCGGGTGAAGTTGCGCCGGCTCATGCCGGTCAGGACCGCCCACTGGTCGATGGTCCGCGTATCGGCAGGATTGTCCAGGATCGCCCGGCAGACCGCCTTCAGGCGTGGCTCGCTCGGCATGCCGACCACGTTGGAGACCGTCGGCATGCGCGCGATCTCACCGAGCAGCAGGTCGACGACGCGGGCTTCGCGGCTGTCGGGCGCATAGCCTTCGACGAACCCGACCGCCTCGATGATCAGCGCACGCAGGAAATCGGAGACTTCCAGCACCCTGCACTGGTCGGGCGCGGGCGCATGCGCGGCGTCGATGTACAGCGTGCGCAACGAGGCCGGGCCGCGATACGAAACCTCGTGCAGCATCCCGGCAGGCAACCAGACGGCACGACGGGGCGGGATGACCAGGCTGCTGCGCTCGGTGGTGACGGCCATGACACCCGACGAGGCGTACAGCAACTGCGCCCGCGAATGGCTGTGCATCGGGTCGACGAAGGCGACGCCGTATTCATCTTCCAGTCCGACGACAGGCCGGCTGTCGTCGCGATAGTCCTGACTGTGCTTCATCGACGAGGGTCCGGAATCAACGCTCAAGATCAGATCGCAAATGCGATCAGGAATCAATATGCCCCGTGGATTCACCTGAGTGCGCCGTTCAACTGGCGCTGGCGATCCGGCCGCCCGGAACACAGGCAAGCGGGTGGTCACCGACAGACGACCCGACCGCCAGGCGGACTGGCGGATGGACAGGCAAGCGTCCGCGCCTGGTACCGGCCATCCCGCCACCGGAACGTCCCTTGCCGCTCGCGCGGAGAGGCCCGGGCCCTGCTGCAACTGGGGGTGAGCCCGATTTGGCCCTAACGCACAGACATTGCGCCCATCCCGGCTAAAGCCTGTTCCGGCGCCATCGCTAGGCTCGAATCCACAGGCGGTGACATCCGGGGCGACCCGGGCAGCACCTCCGAATGGAAGCGGCACCGGCAATGGAACGCTGATATTGCACTCCGGCGCGGCCGTCCACCACACGACCCTGCCGGCCACCAGCCCTGGGGAGGGTCCGTTCGGAGACAGACCATGTTGATCCGCGACCTGCCGACACCGCCATACACGCAGAGCGATGCTGCCGCCGCGCATCGCGCCTTGCGCCACGCCCCCGACCTCGACAGCCTCTGGCGTTCCTGCGTCGACGTCTTCGATGCGTCCCTGCCCTACGCTGCCTGCGAGCTGTTCTTCGACTTCGAAGGCTTCAAGCCGCGCCGCGCCCTGCAGAACGTGCGCGCGCCGAATCCTTCCAGTGCGCAGCCGCCGGTCAGCCTCAGTGTCGCCGGTCCGTTCCTGGCGCGTCACCCGCGCCGACAGATCTACTCGTACTCGCAGATCCTGCGCAACGACCCCGGCGCACGCCGTCGCCGGCAATTGCAGATCCAGGGCTGTCGATGGAACGAGTTCGTGCAGTCCGCGTTCTGGCGCGACGACCAGCTCGACACCGTCCTCAGCGTCGCCTGCAGCGACAAGGACCAGACGTTCTCGCGCCAGGCCACCGAACTGCTGCAGGACATCTACCGTGATGTCGACGACAGCCTGCAGAGGCTGCGCGCGCTCGATGCCGAACGCCAGCGGCATGTCACGCTGGAATGCCTGCTCGACTGCCTGCCTTCCGCGGTGCTGCTGATTTCCGCCGATGGCCGCGTGCTGTTCGGCAACGACATGGCCCGGCAAGCGTGTCGACGCTGGAATGAAGGACTGCCCGATCCGGCCTGGCAACTGCAGGCCGACAGCGGTGCGCTGTTCGCACCCCATCCGCTGCCCTCGCTGGAATCGTTGCGCGCCCGTGGCGCCGCGACCATCCGTCATCCACAGATCGCGACCCTGTCGCTGCGCGTCTCCGCACAGACGCAGACCGCGCGTCCGGACATGTGCAACTGCCATCTGGTCGAACTCGTCGACGTCAAGGCCCTGCGCACCGATGCCGCGCCGCAGGACACCGTCAGCGACACCGCCTCCCACGGCACCTACCTGCAGACGCTGACACCACGCGAGCGCCGCGTCGCGCAACTGGTCGCCAACGGCATGCGCAACGAGGAAATCGCAAGCAAGCTGTGCCGGTCGCGGCGCACCATCGAATTCCAGGTCTCGTCGGTTTACCGCAAGCTCGGAGTCTCCAGCCGGATCCAGTTGAGCCGTCTGCTCAGCGAATAGCTGCGAGCCCGGCCCCATACCCGCCGACACGTCCACCAACACGTTTGCCCACCGCATCGATGCACAGCACCTGTTAACAGCTGTTAGGCAGTCACAGGTCACACCTTTGGATGCATCCAGCACGGAGGCGCTTCGAGCAGGCGGTTTCACGGCAAGCCATATTCAAGCGATCAGATTTTCCGCACGCCGCCAGAACGCGAACCGCGGCACCCCATCCTCTCAAAGGTTGCACAGAAAACGCTGCACCCACATCGCACCACCCGATCCATTGCAACGTCCAATGCACCGTTCCCAGCCAGGCCTGCGGCCCAGCCAAAAAAAGAGGCGCGGTAAGCACGTATCGCGAATCGTCTTCGCCTGCGTTCGACAGGAGTGTCACCCACTTACGGACACCCCGGCCTCCGCACGTCTTCGACGTGATCGCGGAGCGCATCTGCATGCCGCACTAAATCCGCATTCTTATTACAGACATAATATTTACGTGGAATTTCTTATTTATTTATGAAAGCAGCGGACATAGCGTAATCACACGACTGGAAAGGGAGGTTCCAGCGTTCGGCCCACGCCGATTCCGCACGTCAACAGACCCGCAACGGGTCACAGCCAGTCAGGGAATCGCCATGCTGCACCGTGGAACCACATCGACATCCTGTCGTACCCGTCACCCCAGCTCATCCCCCGCCCGCAAACATCCCCATGCCGCGCTGCGCCTGTTGCCGCTTGCGGCCGCCCTGCTGATCGCCAACCAGGCCGCCGCGCAATCGACCAGCGAAGAAGACAAGGCACGCGTCGAACGCGAGACCAAGACCCTCGACTCGGTCCAGGTCGTCGGCGTCGCGGTCGCCCGTGAAACCACGATCGGCCGCATGCCGTTGGCCCTGCGCGAAATCCCGCAATCGGTGACGGTCATGGATGCCGGTCGCATCGAAGACCAGAACCTGCGCAGCCTCGATGACGTGATGATCCAGACGCCCGGCATCATCCTGGGCGCAGACAGCAGCATCGAGAACACCATCTATGCCCGTGGACACGAGATCGAATCGATCCAGTACGACGGCATGACCACGACCACCGCCGCCGAGACCGTGGCCAGCCCGAACATGGCGATGTATGAAGCCGTCGAAGTGCTGCGCGGCTCCAACGGCGTGCTCAACGGCATCAACGGCTTCGGTTCCATCAACATGCGCCGCAAGCGCCCGATGGACTACTTCCAGCTCAATACCGGCATCGCCGCCGGCCAGTGGGACCGTTACCACTTCGACATCGACGTCACCGGTCCGCTCGACGACTCCGGCCGGATCCGCGGCCGCGCGGTGCTGGCCCAGGACGAGAAGCACTACTTCTACAACTACGCCGACTTCTCGGAAACCCTGCTGTACGGCACCGTCGAGATGGACCTGACCGACAAGACCACGTTGCGGATCGCCTCGCACTGGCAGGACACCGACGCCCATCCGAACACGCCCGGCGTGCCGTTCTACTATGACGGCAGGGACATGGGCCTGCCACGCTCGACCCTGCTGAGCCCGAGCTGGGCCAACTTCGTCTACGACACCAAGAACCTGTTCGTCGAGTTGAACCACCAGATCAACGACGACTGGTCGGCGAAGTTCATGGTCAACTACCTCGACACCAACAGCACCAACGATTACGCGTACTGGTGGGGCGGCATTGATCCCGCGACTGGGTTTGCGTCCCGCGACTGGATGGACATGTTCGGTGAGCAGCTGCAGCTGCAGCGCGAGCAGTCGGCCTTCGACTTCACGCTGCAGGGTGCTTTCAATTTCTGGGGCCGCGAGCACAAGGTACTGTTCGGCGCCAACCGTCAGATCCAGCACAACTCCTGGTACTACGCCGACACCACTGAAGACATCCTGGTGGACGGCGCAACGTTCGACGTCCGCAATTTCGATCCCAACAGTGTCTACCACCCCGGTTGGCAGCCGATCGACTACTACCGCCCGGATAACTACATCGCGCAGACCGGCCTGTTTGGCCAGATCGCCCTGCAGGCCACCGACGACCTGACCTTCATTCTCGGCGCGCGTTTCAACTGGTGGAAGACCTATGGGGTCACCTATCGCGTGGACCCGGCGGGGGACGAGGTAGACGAAATCAGCGATGTCAAGTTGGACGCCGAGATGTCTCCGCTGGTCGGCGTGACCTGGCGCATCAACGATACCTGGTCGATGTACGGTAGCTATACCGACTACCTGACGCCGACTGCGGCCATCAACGATCAGCGCCGGGTGTTGCCGCCCGCCGAATCGGCCAACATGGAAGTCGGTATCAAGGGCGAACTGTTCGATCGCCGATTGATCGCATCCTTCGCTGTCTTTCGCCTGGAAGAAAGCAATCGCCCCATTTCCGACCCGCGATACCCGCCGGGTGGTGAGATCAGCTACTCCATCGCCAGCGGCAAGACCCGCAGCGATGGCTTCGAGGTCGAGCTCAATGGCCTGATCACCAACGATTGGAGCATGAACTTCGGCTACACCTACAACACGACCAAGAACGTCAGGACCGACGAGGACCCGGAAGATCCTGAATCCGGCGTCGGCCAGCCGTTCGCGACGTTCACGCCCAAGCATATCGTCAAGCTGTGGTCGAACTACCGCCTGCCGTTCGCGCAGGACCGGCTGTCGATCGGCCTGGGCGTGATCGGGCAGAGCAAGATCGACCGGCCGTTCATCCATTACTTTCCGGACGATACGTTCTCCGAGTACGTCCTGCACAAGGGTGGCTACGTGGTGGCCGACATCCGCGTCAACTACCTGTTGAACGAGACCTGGACCCTGGGCTGGAACTGGAACAACATCTTCGACAAGACCTATTACGCCGGTTCTGTCGGTTCCAATCCCAGCGGCAACCACTTCTATGGCGAACCCCGCAACGTGATGTTCACGCTGCGCGGCAAGTTCTAGACCTGCAACGCCCCTGCGGCAGGTGTCACCGGCCCACCGGCGACACCTGTCGTGACCTGGATGCACGACTGCGCGGCCATGCCGTGCCACATCACACCCCGCTGCGATCATCCGCCCACACGGGCGCGATCGCTGCGCGGACATGGAACCGACCGATGACGACCCGATCCCTGCTGGCGAGCCTGCTGGCCGCGCTGTCCCTGTCGCTGATCGCCAGCACGGCGTCGGCCCGCCCGGCGACGATCGCGGATCTCGAACGCATCGAGACCATCGGCGACGCCCACATCTCGCCCGACGGGCGCGATGTCCTCTACACCGTGACCACCACCGACGTCGCCGCCGATACCCAGCGCACCAGCATCTGGCGCGTCGGCTGGGACGGTGCGACACCGGTCCGGGTCACCCGGCCCGAGGACGGCGCCAGCGCGCCCCGCTGGAGCCCGGATGGCCGCTGGATCAGCTTCATCCAGTCCCAGGGCGACGCCCCGGGCCAGCTCTGGCTGCTCGACCGCCGGGGCGGCAGCGCGCCGAAGCGCGCGACCGATGTCGGCGGCGGCATCGATCATTACGTCTGGTCGCCGGACAGCCGCCGGCTCGCCCTGGTGCGCCGTGTCGAGACGCCATTGCGCAAGGGAGCCGACGGCAAACAGATCCCCGAGCCCTGGGTCATCGATCGCGTGCGCTTCAAGGAGGACGCCGGTGATGGCTACCTGCACAACCGCATCAAGCCGCCGCGGATCTATCTCTACGACCTGCAGGCGCAAACGCTTGACGCCCTGACGGCCGGTGGCGAGTTCGAGGAAGACAGCCCGAGTTGGTCGCCCGATGGCGATCGCATCGCCTTCGTCAGCAACCGCCAACCCGACTGGCAACACAGCGACTATGGCGACATCTTCGTGGCGCCCACACGCGCCGGTTCGACGCCGACGCGGCTGACCGACTTTCCCGGCTACGAAGGCGCGCCCGCATGGAGCCCGGACGGGCGCCAGATCGTCTTCGCGCACGGCAGCGATCCGCAGTACTGGATGTACAACCAGCTCGATCTCGCCAGCGTGCCGGCGGCAGGCGGACCGATCCGCCGCCTGGCGACCGCGCTCGACCGCGACATCGGCGATCCGGTGTTCAGCCCCGACGGCCGCACGATCCGCTTCCTGGCCGCCGACGATCTCGAACACGTGCTGGCGCAGGTTCCGGCCAACGATGGCAAGGTCGAGCCGCTGCTCAAGGGCGGCCATTACATCGCATCGATGAGCCAGTCGCGGGATGGCCGCATCGCCGTGGTCGCCGCCAGCGAAGGTGTCCCCCCCGAGTTGCATGCGCTCGAGAACGGCAAGCTGCGTGCGCTGACCCGGCACAATGCCGAATGGACGCGCGGACTCGACCTGGTCAAGCGCGAAGCGATCGCGTTCCGCGGCGTCGATGGCGAAGACGTCCATGGCCTGCTCGCACGCCCGGTCGGCTACCAGGCCGGCCGCCGCTATCCCACGGTGATGTGGCTGCATGGCGGCCCTTACGGTCGCGACGAATACGGGTTCGACCCCACCGTGCAACTGCTGGCGGCCAATGGCTATGCGGTGGTGCAGGTCAACTACCGCGGCAGTCTCGGTCGCGGCCGGACGCACGGCCGCGGCATCTTCGGCGACTGGGGCAATCGCGACGTGACCGACTCGCTGGCCGGCATCGAGTATGTGGTCGGCATGGGCATCGCCGATCCGCAGCGGCTCGGCGTCGGCGGCTGGAGCTACGGTGGCTTCCTGACCGATTTCATCATCGTCAGCGACACCCGCTTCAAGGCCGCGGTGTCCGGCGCCGGCTCGCCGACCAAGACCTCGCTGTACGGCACCGACCTGTACGCGCATGGCAACGAACTGGAATGGGGCACGCCCTGGGACAACACCGAGATGTGGATGCGGGTATCGCGACCGCTGTTCCAGGCCAACCGCGTGCGCACGCCGACGCTGTTCCTGCACGGCGCCAAGGATTACAACGTGCCGGTCAGCGGCAGCGAGCAGATGTACCGCGCCCTGAAGACGCTGCGCATCCCGACCCAACTGGTGATCTATCCCGACGAACACCACGGCATCCATCGTCCCAGCTTCAGCCGTGACCTGTCGCAGCGCCTGCTCGACTGGTACCGGACCCATCTTCTGAACGACGCCGCCGCGAAGGCCGCGACCACGACCACGGCGTCGCAATGAGAATCAACATCGTGCGCGCACGCGCCTGCGACAGGCTGGCCCGAACGCACAGGTATTGCGCCCAGCGCGGCTACGTTGCCGCAGGGTGCGCTGGCTACCCTGCGCTACGTCGTCGCCACCGCGCAACGGCACGCCTACGCACGGCGACCGCCCTCCCCGACGGACGGCCAGGACATCCTGCACGCACGCGCCCCACCGCACGCTTCGCGCTGCCCGTGAACGCGACGGCATGACGGTCCCGGTATCGACCCCGGGACATGGCGGGCCCAGCCATCGGCGACACCACACACATCCGGCCCACAGGGCCGGCACAGCACCATCCGCAACGCAACACACGGCAGGACATGCATGAACCAGGAAAACACCCGGGAACTCCAGGCGCAGCCCACGGCGGCCCAACACAACGACGGCCTGGATCCGGAGATCCGCGCCTTCGTCACCAAGATGGGCGAGCGCTGGCGCGAGCACCCGGCGATGAGCTCGGTCAGCATCCCCGAGCAGCGCAAGATCGCCGAGGCCGTGCGCAGCTACTGGCGCCAGGGCGGCCCGCAAATGGCCAAGACCACCGACCTGCAGATCCCGGTCGACGACAAGAGCGTGCGCGTCCGCGTGCTCGACCCCGTCGCGAAGGACGGCACTGCCGGCCCGAAGCCGGCCCTGGTCTACCTGCATGGCGGCGGCTGGACCATCTTCAGCATCGATACCCATGATCGCCTGATGCGCGAGTACGCCGAACGCGCGGACATCGTGCTGATCGCGGTCGATTACACCCTTTCGCCGGAAGTGCGCTTCCCGCGCGCGCTCGACGAAACCCTGGCCGTCGTGCACTGGTTGCGCGCACATGGGCCCGAGGTCGGCGTCGACCCCGAGCAGATCGCGGTCGGCGGCGATTCTGCCGGCGCAGCGATGACCATCGCGACCTGCATGCGCCTGCGCGATGCCGGCCAGGGCGATGTCGTCAAGGCGATGCTGCTGAACTACGGTGCGTTCGATGCGGCCTGCGACACCGAGTCCTACGAGCGCTACGGCAATGGCGGCTACATGTGGGATTCCGGCGAGATGTATGCGTTCTGGCAGAACTACCTCGGCCCGGACGGCGACCCGAAGAACCCGCTGGCCGCCCCGATCCATGCCGATGTCCGCGACCTGCCGCCGGCCTTCATGTGCATTCCCGAATGCGACGTGATGTTCGACGAAAGCATGGTCATGGCCGATCGCCTGCGCCGCGCCGGCGTGTCGACACAGGCGGTGATCTATCCGGGCGCGACACACAGCTTCCTCGAAGCGGTGTCGATCTCGCGCATCACCAACCGCGCGTTCGACGATGCGTCGCGCTGGTTGTCGGATATGCTGCGACCCTGAGTCGCTCGCCATCGCCCTGTCGTCCGCGACAGGGCCTGGCCAGTGGCGGTCACTGCCCCAGCCTGGAACCCGTTGCAGCGCCCATGCCGCGGCGGGCCACCGATCCCTGCCCGATCATCGCGTCCCCGGAGTGCCATGCGCCCGCTCATGCTGTCGTTCGCCCTGCTGCTCGCCGCGCCTGTCGTTTCCGCGCCCGCCCTTGCCGCCACCGCGCCGGCGGTCCTGCCTGCGCAGGTCGTCCAGAAGATCGATGCCCTGTTCGACCCGTGGACGCGCAGCGACGCGCCCGGCTGTGCGATCAGCGTCACCCGCGACGGCCAGGCCGTGTTCGAACGCGGCTACGGCATGGCCGACCTGGAACAGGGCGTCGCGATCCGGCCCGACACGGTGTTCAACATCGCGTCGCTGTCCAAGCAGTTCACCACCACGTCGATCTCGCTGCTCGAACAGGACGGCAAGCTGTCCTGGGACGATGACGTCCGTCGCTACATCCCCGAATTGCCCGACTACGGCACGCCGATCACGCTGCGCCATCTGGCCAACCACACCAGCGGCCTGCGCGACTGGCTGGGCCTGCTGGAGCTGGCCGGCTGGAACTGGGTCGACGAGGCCACCGAGTCGCAGGTGCTGTCGGCCATCGTCCGCCAGAAGCAGCTGAACTTCCCGACCGGCAGCCGCTATCTGTACAGCAACTCCGGCTACATCCTGCTCGCGATCATCGTCGACCGCGTCAGTGGACAGTCGCTCGGCGATTTCAGCCGCGCCCGCATCTTCGAACCGCTGGGCATGCTGCACACGCGCTTCTACGACGACCGCACGATGATCATGCCCAACCGCGCGATCGGACATCTGCTGCGCGAGGACGGCAGCCTCGGCATCTGGCGCCCGACCTACGAGATCGTCGGCGATGGCGCGGTGCTGACCAGCGTGCAGGACATGCAACGCTGGGAACGCAACTTCCTGACCCCGACGCTGGGCCGCGAACCGCAGGCGCTGGTCGACGGCCTGCTGCGTAACGGCGTGCTCAACGACGGCAAGCAGATCGATTACGCGCTGGCGCTGACGCACGGGCAGTACCGCGGCCTGCCGACGGTCAGCCATTCCGGCGGCATCCCCGGCTACGCGACCAACATGCTGCGCTTCCCGACCCAGCGGGTTTCGGTGACGGTGCTGTGCAACCAGGGCAGCAGCCCGGCCACCGCCCTGACCCAGGCCGTCGCCGATGTCGTGCTGGACGGCCGCTTCAGCAGCGGCAGCGCCACCAAGGCACCCGAGCGCCCCGGCCCCTACCAGCCCGATCCGAAGCAGGCCAAGGCGACCATTGCGGTCAAGCTGGACGAGCATGTCGGCCGCTACTACAGCGACGAGCTCGACGTCGCTTACACGCTGCGTGCCGACACCGTCGCGAACGCACTGGTCACGCAGATCGGCCACCTGCCGCCGGTACGCTTCGTCGCGACCCGCGCCGATCATTTCGAAGGCGCCAGCGAGGACAACGATGGCGTCACGCTGGACTTCCAGCGCGATGCCGGCGGCAAGGTCACCGGCTTCACGCTGGAGACCGGTCGCCTGAAAGGGCTGGGCTTCCAGCGCGTCCAGGAATGAACATGGCCCGCTCCACCCGGCGCGGCCACGGCCAGCGGCTGGCGGTCATCGTGCTGGCCGCTGTCCTGGGCATGGCCTGTGCGGTTGCGCAGGCGCATGCCGACGCCGCCGCAAAGGACGCCACGCCCGCCACACACGCCAGCTTCACCCGCACCGAGGTCGTCAACCGCATCGCCGACCTGCAACGCATCAGCACGCCCGAAGGCATCGACGTGCTGGAGGAAGTGGAACTCGGTGGCGTGCGCCAGTGGATCTCGATCCGCGGCCTCAACCGCAACAATCCGGTGCTGCTGTTCATCCATGGCGGTCCGGGCTCGCCGATGATGCCGACCGCTTGGGCGTTCCAGAAGCCGTGGGAAGACTTCTTCACCGTGGTGCACTGGGATCAGCGCGGCGCGGGCAAGAGCCATCATCCGCAGGACGACCAGGCGCTGTCGCCGACGATCACCACCGAGCAGATCGTCCGCGATGCCGGCGAGCTGATCGCCCTGCTGCGCCAGCGCCTGCACAAGGACAAGATCGTGCTGCTGGGCTACTCGCATGGCGCCAAGGTCGGCATGCAGGTCGCCGACCGCCATCCGCAGTGGCTGCATGCCTATGTCGCCGTCGGGCAGACCACCAATGGCCAGGAACAGCGCATCCTCGATCGCCTGTTCGACATCGCGCAGGCGCGCGGCGACCAGGAAGCGCTGGCGGAGCTGCGCACGGTCGGCGCGTATCCTGGCAAGGACATCGCCAAGTCCAACCGCGACGTCTGGCTGGTCCGCAAATGGGCACGGCGTTACGACGGCGGCTGGTACGGACTGCCCGACCTCGACCTGTTCGGCGTGCTGCCGGACTTCGCCCCCGAATACACGGCCGCAGAAGGCCAGCGTCTGTCCAGCGGCGATGACTGGTTCATCGACCAGATGCTGATCAATACGCCGGACGAGGCTTTCCGCGCGTACCCGCAGCCGACACGGTTCAAGATTCCCGTGCTGCTGCTGATGGGCCGCTACGACCTGCACACCCCGTATGCACCTGCACGCGAGTACTTCGATCGCATCCAGGCCCCGCACAAGCGCTTCGTGACGTTCGAGCGCAGCGCGCATTTCCCCTTCATCGAAGAACCCGGCCGCTTCCTGCAGACCCTGATCCAGGAGGTCCTGCCGTTGACCGAGGGCGCCGTGGATTTCGAGGTGCAGCCCGATGCGCCCAGGTCGCCGCGCAGCACGAGCGCACGCCCGGACACGTCCGCCGACTGAGCGGGTTGGCTGAGCGGGCGCGTCCTGAGCGCGCTGGCTGAGCCGGCTGCCTGAGCAGGCGGGCTGGGCAGACAAGCCCGCCCGAGCGATGCGCCGTGCAGGTCGGACACCCGACGCGCTGTCCGCCGACGCCCGTGACAACCCTGCATCACGGCTGCAGCCGGCGGGGAAAATACGTAATTCCCCTGATGCTGCCGGCTTGGACAACGCAGGATCATCGGGCATGCGGATCATCACCGGCAGCCGAGGCACCTTCTGACACGCGCTCGACGCACCGATCGCCAGCCGCCCGTGGCCCCGGCATCGCTGGCGGGCCAACGCCGCGTGCCGCCCTCTGCCCCGGCCACGCCGCCGTGCATGCCATCGCCGCGATTCGCCCTGGCCTGATCGTCACCCGCCATTCGCCATGCCATTCGCGGCCCACGGGCCGCACCTTTTTCTGCAGGAGTGGGACCATGAAACACCATCTGCTCGCCTGTCTGCTGCCGTTGTGCGCGCTGCTGTTGCCCGCCTGCAGCCCACCGGCGCCGACCCCGGTGTCCTCGACCCTGATCAACAACGTCCGCCTCGTCGACGGCACCGGCGCGCCCGCCTACACCGGCGCCGTCCGCATCGCCGACGGCCGTATTCTCGAAGTCGCGGCGACGCTGGCGCCCATCCCCGGTGAAACCGTCATCGATGGGGGCGGCCAGGTGCTCGCGCCAGGCTTCATCGATACCCACAGCCATCATGAGCGTGGGCTCGAGCAGACACCCACCGCCGACGAACTGGTCAGCCAGGGCGTCACCACCATCGTGGTCGGCCAGGATGGCGGATCGATCTTCCCGCTGGGCAAGCTGTGGGAACAACTGGCCGCCAGGCCCGTCGCCGTCAACGTGGCCTCGTACACCGGCCACAACACGCTGCGCGGACAAGTGCTGGGCGAGGATTACAAGCGCGTGTCGACGCCGGAGGAAATCGCACGCATGCGCGACCTCGTCGATGCCGACATGCGCGCCGGCGCGATCGGCCTGTCCAGTGGCCTGGGCTACGACCCCGGCATCTACGGCTCGACCGAGGAAGTGGTCGAGATGGCCAAGGCGACCGCGCCGTATGGCGGACGCTACATCAGCCATATCCGCAGCGAGAACATCGGTCTGTGGGATTCGATCGACGAGCTGCTGCGGGTCGGCCGCGAAGCCGGCATCCCGGTGCAGCTGTCGCACGCCAAGCTGGCGATGGTCTCGCTGTGGGGACAGGCGCCCGAGCTGTTGCGCAAGCTCGACGCCGCGCGCGCCGATGGACTCGACGCCACGCTCGACATCTATCCGTATGCGTACTGGCAATCGACGATGACCGTGGTGCTGCCCGAGCGCGACTTCGACGATGTCGCCGCGGCACGCTATGCACTGAGCAACTTCATCAAGCCCGAAGGCGTACTGTTCGGCACCTTTGCGGCCGATCCCTCGATCGAAGGCAAGACGCTGGCCGAGGTCGCCGCAGAACGCGGCGAGGACCCAGCCACGCTGTACCTGGCCCTGATCCGTCAGTCCATCGACAAGGACGCCGACGAGAGCATCATCGGCACCAGCATGGACGAGGCCGACATCGCGACGATGATGCGCTGGCCGCATGCCAACATCTGTTCCGACGGCGAGATCGACGGCGCGCACCCACGTGGCGCGGGCTCGTTCGCACGCGTACTGGCCAAGTACGTGCGCAGCGACGGCGTGCTGACCCTGGAGCAGGCCGTGCACCGGATGTCGGGGCTGGCGGCCGCGCACATGGGCTTTGCCGATCGCGGCACCCTCAAACCCGGGCAGTCGGCCGACCTGGTGCTGTTCGATCCCACGACCGTCGCCGACCATGCCACGACGAAGACGCCCGAGGCGCTGGCATCGGGCTTCAGCGGCGTCTGGGTCAACGGCCAGCGGGTCTGGGACAACGGCCGCACCACCGGCCAGTTCCCCGGCCAGCCGATCCTGCACGCGGCCGCGGCCGCAAAGGACTGACACCCGCGCCGTTTACCCGCGTCACGTGGCCACCCTGCACGTCGCGCTCAAGCCAGTCGATTCCAAGTACGCCCGCGTCAAGCACGCCCGCCTCGACCAGGAAACAACGCCATCATGTCCACCCGTTACCGCACCCTGCTGCTGTTCTGTTCGCTGGCGTTGCTGCCGCTGTCGTTGTCGGCACGCCAGGCCACGCGCCTGGACAGCGACATGCCCAAGACCTTCACGCCGGTCCGCGACAGTTATGACTTCGAGCGCCGCGAGGTCGAGATCCGGATGCGCGACGGGGTCCGGCTGCACACCGTGATCCTGGTGCCCAAGGGCGTGCAACGCGCGCCGATGCTGCTGACGCGCACGCCCTACAACGCCGATGCGATGACCGAGCGCAGCAACAGCAACCAGCTCGAGTCCACGCTCAAGGGCTATGACAACTTCCCCGAGCTGTCGACCGAGTTCGGTTACATCCGCGTGATCCAGGACGTGCGCGGCAAGCATCGCTCGGAGGGCGACTATGTCGTCAACCGCCCGCTGCGCGGACCGCTGAACCCCACCCGCGTCGATCATGCCACCGACACCTGGGACACCGTGGACTGGCTGTCGAAGAACGTGCCCGAGAGCAACGGCAACGTCGGCATCCTCGGCATTTCCTACAACGGCTTCACCGCGGCGATGGGCCTGATCGATCCGCACCCGAAGCTGAAGGTCGCGGTGCCGATGAATCCGATGGTCGACAGCTGGCGCGGCGACGACTGGTTCCACAACGGCGCGTTCCGCCAGATGATGCTGCCCTTCATCTACAACCAGGTCGGCACCAGGGCCGGCAAGCACCGCTGGTGGTCCAGCCACCAGGACCAGTACGACCTCTACCTCGAGGCCGGCTCGGCCGGTGCGCTGGCCAAGGCGCGCGGCATGGAACAGATCGGCTTCTTCCGCAGCCTGCTGCAGCACCCGGCCTATGACGCCTTCTGGCAGGGCCAGGCCGTCGACAAGCTGCTGGCGAGCCGGCCGCTGACGATCCCGGTGATGCTGGTGCACAGCCAGTGGGACCAGGAAGACATCTACGGAGACATGGCGATCTATGACGCGCTCGAGCCCAAGGACACCGGCAACGACAAGGTGTTCCTGGTCATCGGCCCGTGGAACCACGGCGGTCAGCAGGAACGCGCCAGCAACCTGGGCGCGATCGAGTTCGGTATCGATACCGCGCGCACCTTCCGTCGCGAGATCCTGCGCCCCTTCCTCGACCAGTACCTCAAGGACGATGCGCCCAAGGCCGACATCGCACCGGTCACCGCGTTCCGCACCGGCGACAACCAGTGGGACCGACTGCCGGCGTGGCCGGCCGGTTGCGCCAGCGGTTGTAGCGTGCAGCAGCGCCCGATCTACCTGCAGGCCAATGCCGGCCTGGGCTTCCAGGCCCCGGCGACGGCTAGCGAGGCCGAGTATGTGTCCGACCCGGCCAAACCGGTGCCGTTCACGTCGCGACCGGTGCAGCCGATCGGTGGCGACCAGTGGCCGAAGTGGCTGGTCGACGACCAGCGCGAAGCCGCAAGCCGCACCGACGTGCTGACCTTCGTCTCCGAGCCGCTGACCGAACCCCTGCAGATCAGCGGCCCACCGCAGGTCGCGCTGACACTGTCGACCAACGGTAGCGATGGCGATTTCGTCGTCAAGCTCATCGACGTCCATCCGGCGCTGGTGCCCGAACAACCGGAGATGGGCGGCTATCAGATGATGCTGTCGGCCGACATCCTGCGCGGCCGCTATCGCGAGAGCTTCGAGCATCCCTCGCCGATCCCGCCCAATACGCCGATCGCGATCCGCTACGCGTTGCCGCATGTGCACCACACCTTCCTGCGTGGCCATCGGGTCATGGTGCAGGTGCAGTCGAGCTGGTTCCCGCTGTACGACCGCAATCCGCAGACCTATGTCGACAACATCTTCCTGGCGCAGCCGGGCGACTACCGCAAGGCGACGATCAAGCTGGCGATCGGCGGCGCCCAGGGCAGCGCGGTCGTGCTGCCGGTGGTGGCCAAGACGACGCCATGAGTCGTCGCGGTATGCGTCTTCGCGACCTGTCCCGGAACATCCGGGCCATTGCCGCAGGCCTGCCGTCCGCGCGCACGCCTAGCACAGCCTGCTCCGGCGTGCTGCGTCGTACGCTCGGCATCGCCGTGGCCGGCCTGCTGCTGGCCGGCCACGGCAGGCATGGCGTGGCCGGGGAGCATGCGCCTGGAGAGCGCGCGCCTGACACGCGCGCCATTGAACGCCGCGCGATCGATCCCGGTGCCGACGCCGGGATCGACCTGCGATCGCGCTACCAGCATGCGGCGCAATACCTGCCGTGGATGATCACTCGCCACGTTCGCGGCATGCGCCTGCAACCGCAATGGAGCGCCGATGGACGCGTCCTGCGTTACGCCTGGGACATTCCGTCGACGGGCGATGACGCCGGCGAGCGGTCGACTCGGAGCCCGCCCGATGAGAGCCTGTCCGATGAAAGCCTGCCCTATCAGAGCGTGCAATACGAAGTCGCCCTGGAGACCGGCGAGAAAACCCTGTCGACGGCGCCACCCGCACAGACCGCAGCACCCGCGCCGGTACGCAAGCTCGACGATGACATCGTCGTGTCGCCCAACGGTCAATGGGGCGTCCGCGTCGTCGATGGCAACCTGTACCGCGTCGCGCTGACGCAGGACGGCGCCACGCAGCAGACCGCATTGACCACCGATGCCGAGCCCGACCATGTCTACGGCCTGGTGCCGCAATGGACCTCGGCCTCGTTGACCAGCCGCCTCGCGGGCACGCCATCGCGTCCCTACGGCCTCTGGTCGCCGGATGGCCATCGTTTCCTGACCTACCGGGTCGACGAGCGCAAGCTCTACAAGCTGCCGCACGTGGTGCCGCTGGTGCCCGGCGCGCGCCATCAGGTGCCGTACCTGCACCTGCAGAACACCGCCTGGCCCGACAGCGAACACCGGCAGGAAGCCGAACTGATCGTGTTCGACATGCGCAGCGGCACGCGCACCAACCTCGACATCCCCAGGCCCGGTGTCGGTTACTCGCCGACGCCGGAAGGCGGACTGCGCTGGAGCCGCGACGGCAACAGCATCTATGCCGCGCCGGAGACCCGCGACTTCCGCTCGATCACGCTGTACCAGGCCGATGCCGGGACCGGACGCGCCCGCGCGATCCTGTCCGACGGGCCGGCGAAGACCGCGCTGCAGCCCGATATCGATGGTGGCGAGCGCTTCCTGCCGGTCGGCGATGGCGACGAGATCATCGTCTATTCCGAGCGCAGCGACTGGGGCCACTATTACCTCCATGACGGTCGTACCGGCGCGCTGAAACAGGCGCTGACGCAGGGCGAATGGAGCGTGCATGGCGTCGCCCATATCGATACCGAGGGACGCTGGCTGTACTTTCTGGCCGGCGGGCGCGAACCGGGCCACGACCGCTACTATTCGCACCTGTACCGGGTGCGTCTCGACGGCAGCGGACTGACATTGCTGACACCGGAGGATGCGCACCACGAGGTGCAGTTCTCGCCCGATGGCCGCCATTTCATCGACACCGCGTCGACCGTGGCGATGTCCCCCGTGCACACGCTGCGCACAAGCGACGGCACGCGCGCGGTCGCGCTGGGCAAGGCCGATACCCGCGCGCTCGACGCGCTCGGCTGGACCTCGCCGCGACGCTTCAGCGTCAAGGCCGCCGACGGCGTTACCGACCTATACGGCGTGATGTTCCTGCCGTCCGACTTCGACGATACGCGCCGCTACCCGATCATCGACGCGCAGTACGGCGCCAACTTCAGGATCCAGACGCCGCGCAGCTTCCTGCGCGACAGCCTCAATGCGATGGCGCTGTCCCAGCTCGGCTTCGTGGTCATCCATGTCGACGGGCGCGGCACGCCGCTGCGTTCGCAGTCGATGCAGGACCTGGGTTTCGGCCGCTGGGACATCAACCTCGACGACCATGTCGCGGCGATCACGCAACTGGCGCAACGCCATCGTTTCATCGACATCGACCGCGTCGGCATCTACGGGCATTCCGCCGGTGGCTACAGCACCGTGCACGCGATGCTCGAACGCCCCGCGTTCTTCAAGGTCGGCGTGGCCAGTGCCGGCAGCCACGATTTCAACCTGTTCATCTACCCGGTCAACCGCGAGCGCGGCAGGCCGCAGGAATACCCGGCGCATTTCGAACCCACCAACCTGCTGCATGCCGATCGCCTGCAGGGCAAGCTGATGCTCGCGCACGGTTACGTCGACGACAACGTGCATGTCGCCAATACGCTGCAGATGGCCGATGCCCTGATCCGCGCGAACAAGGACTTCGAACTGTTCATCCATCCGTCGCTGAACCACCAGGCCTTCTATCGCAACGGCTATGTCAACCGGAAGATCTGGAACTACTTCGTCGCGCATCTGGCCGGGCAGACCCCGCCTACCGACGTGCGCCTGCCCGACCTTGCCGATGCCACGACGACACCTCCGCGCCCGGCCGCCCCGGCGTCGGCGGCCCGCTGAGCGGCATACCTGTCGCACTGCATGCCCGTCTCACTGCAGGCCTTTGCCGTTGCAGGCTGCTCCGCGCACGGCCCTGACGCGGCGCGACGACGACGCGGGAGGCCCGGATCCGGGCCCTCGATGGTTTTTCAGCATTAGCACGTATTGCGGATGAACGGCCCCGGCGGGAGTCTGGTGGCCGTCCGTGTCGCCACCGACACGTCTTCCAGGAAGACCGCATGTCACTCCGCAATGCCCCGCTGCTGCCGCTCGCGATCGCGATCATGTCCGCGACCGCAGCCCTCTCGGGCTGCAACCGCTCCGGCGACGCGGATGCGTCCGCCTCCATCGGCAGCACGCCGCAATACGACCTGCTGATCCGCAACGGGACCGTCTACGACGGCAGCGGCGGTGCGCCACAGGTCGCCGATGTCGCGATCTCCGCCGATCGCATCGTCGCCATCGGCCGCGCGATCGAAGGCAAGGCGGCACGCGAGATCGACGCCACCGGGCTTGCGGTCGCCCCGGGCTTCATCAACGTGCTGAGCTGGGCCAACGAATCGATGCTCGAGGACGGCCGCGCGCAGAGCGACCTGCGCCAGGGCGTGACCCTGGAAATATTCGGCGAAGGCAGCTCGATGGGTCCGTGGAACGAGCGCATGAAGGCGAACTATGCCGAGGACCGCAAGTCGCCCGCTACCTGGAACACGCTGGGCGAATACCTCGACCTGCTCGCCAGCCGGGGCATCGCACCCAACGTCGCCTCGTTCGTCGGTGCCGCCACGGTCCGTCGCTATGTCCTCGGCGAGGATGACGTCACCCCGGATGCCGCGCAGCTGCAACAGATGCAGGGCCTGGTCCGCGACGCGATGCAGGATGGCGCGCTCGGCGTTGGCTCGTCGCTGATCTACGTGCCGGCCACGTTCGCCAAGACCGATGAATTGACCGCGCTGGCGCAGGTCGCCGGCCAATGCGGTGGCATGTACATCACCCACATGCGCAGCGAGACCGACCATATCCTCGAGGCCGTCGACGAGACCATCCAGATCGCCCGCGACTCCGGTGCGCCGGCCGAGATCTACCATTTGAAGATCGGCGGCAAGGCCAACTGGGACAAGCTCGATCCGGTCGTCGCCCGCATCGATGCCGCGCGCGCCTCGGGCGTGCGCATCACCACCGACATGTATCCCTACCCGGCCTCGGCGACCGGCCTCGACGCCTCGATGCCGCCGTGGGTCCGCGAAGGCGGGTACGACGCCTGGGCCGCACGCCTGCGCGACCCGGCCGTGCGCAAGCGCGTGATCGCGGAAATGCGCGCGCCTGAGAACGATTGGGAAAACCTGTTCCGCGCGGTCGGCGGCCCGCAGAACATGCTGCTGGTGGCGTTCCGCAATCCCGCGCTGCAGCCCCTGGTCGGCAAGACCCTGGCCGAGGTCGCGGCGATGCGCGGCACCAGCGCCGAAGACACCGCGATGGACCTGGTCATCGAAGACGGCACCCGCGTTGGCGTCGCCTACTTCGGCATGTCCGAAGACAACCAGAAGCGGCAGATGCAGCTGCCGTACATGAGCTTCGGTTCCGACGGCCCGGCGATCACTGCAGAGGGCGACAACCTCAAGAGCAATCCGCATCCGCGCGCCTATGGCACGTTCGCGCGCATCCTCGGCCACTACGTCCGCGACGAGAAGGTACTGACGCTGACCGAGGCGATCCACCGCATGACGTCGTTGCCGGCCCAGCACCTGAGCCTGCGCGAGCGCGGATTGTTGCAGAAGGGTTACATGGCCGACGTCGTGGTCTTCGACCCGGCCACGATCAAGGACCACTCGACGTTCGAGGATCCGCACCACTACGCCACCGGCGTCTCGACCGTCGTCATCAACGGCGTGGTCGCGCTCGACAAGGGCGAGCCGACCGGCGCCGCCAGCGGTCGTGTCGTGCATGGCCGCGGCTGGAGCGGATGGCCGGACGGCGGCTGTCGCGCGACGCCGGGCGACTGGACCTGGGCCGACCCGGCCGCCGGCAAGCCCGCGTCCTGACGTACGCCCCCTTCCGTGTACCGCGAGCCACCGCGACACACGGCAACCCGCAGCAACGCCCGTCCACGGTGGACGGTGATCGGGCGTCAATTTCGGCGTTTTCACGGATAGGCGGGCTGCTCCGCATTTCCGAGACTGCGACGCATCGTTCTCCCATCCGCCAGATCCGGTTGCGTCCGGCCTGGCCATTCGACTCCCAGACATGACCTCGACCTCCCCTGCGTCACCTTCCTCGCCGCGCCATGAACTGCGCAAGCCCTATCTGTTGTTCATCGGCGATGTCGACATCCCGTCCAACGCCAAGACCGCGTTCGGCATCCGCGACTGGGCGCCCGACGACGTCACCGGCCAATGGCGCCTGCCCGAGTGCCCGGTCACGCTCGGCCTGCCCGACCTCGATGCCGCTGCCGCCGTCGCTGCCGGTGCGCGCTCGCTGCTGATCGGCGTCGCCCCTCCCGGCGGCCGCATCCCGGCGCACTGGCTGCCTGCCCTGTTGCAGGCCATCGACGCCGGCATGGACATCGTCGCCGGCATGCATACCCGGCTCAACGCGATCCCGCAGCTGGCTGAAGCCGCCGCCAAAAAAGGCGTGCGCCTGATCGACGTGCGCGTGCCGCCGGAGAACCTGCCGATCGCCACCGGCCTCAAGCGCAGCGGCAAGCGCCTGCTGACCGTCGGCAGCGATTGCGCGCTGGGCAAGAAGTACACCGCGCTGGCACTGGCCAAGGCCCTGCAGGCGCGCGGCGTCGATGCCGATTTCCGCGCCAGCGGCCAGACCGGCATCATGATCGCCGGCAACGGCATCCCGCTCGATGCCGTGGTCTCCGACTTCGTCGCCGGTGCCGCCGAATCGCTGTCGCCCGACGCCGCGCCCGAACATTGGGACATCGTCGAAGGCCAGGGCTCGATCATCCACCCGGCCTATGCCGGCGTGACCCTGGGCCTGGTACACGGTTCGCAACCCGATGCGCTGGTGCTGTGCCATGATCCGTCGCGCACGCACATCGGCATGGCGCCGCAGGTCAAGATTCCGTCGCTCGATGTGCTGGCACGCCGCTACATCGAGGCCGCCGAACTGACCAATCCCAACGTCCGTGTCGTCGGCGTCTCGTTGAACACGTCGTCGCTGGACGATGCCGCCGCCGACGCCGCCCTGCGCGAGGCCGAGGCACTGCTCGGCGTGCCCGCGTTCGACCCGATCCGCACTTCCGCTGAACCCATCATCGACAGGCTGCTCTCCGCATGACCCGACTGCACATCGAAAAGAAATCCTGGCCGCTCAAGGAACCCTTCACCATCTCGCGCGGCACCGAGACCTCGTCGGACGTCATCATCGTCCGGCTGGAATCCGATGGCGTGGTCGCGCACGGCGAAGCGGTCGGCGTGGATTACCACGGCGAAACCCTCGACGGCATGATCGCGCAGCTCGAATCGATCCGCGGCCAGATCGAATCCGGCATCGACCGTGACACGCTGCAGCCGCTGCTGCCCGCCGGCGGCGCACGCAATGCGATCGACGCCGCGCTGTGGGACCTCGAGGCCAAGCGTACCGGCGTGCGCGCTTGGCAGCGTGCCGGCGTGCCCAGCGGCGGCCCGATCACCACAGCGATCACCATCGGCATCCGCGACCTCGACGGCTATGCACGCAGCGCACGCGCGCTCGCCGACCACCCGTGGATCAAGATCAAGGTCGCGCAGAACGCACCGCTCGACGCGATCGCCACCGTGCACCGCGAAGCCCCGAACGCCAAGCTCGTGGTCGACCCCAACCAGGCCTGGAGCGTGGCCGAACTGCGCGAGATCGCCCCGCGCTTGGTCGAGCTCGGCGTCAGCCTGCTGGAACAACCGGTGCCGATCGACGGCGACGACGACCTGATCAGCTACACCTCGCCGATCCCGATCTGCGCCGACGAAGCCGCCAACACCGTCGCCGACCTGCCGCACCTGGTCGGTCGCTACCAGTTCGTCAACATCAAGCTCGACAAGACCGGCGGCCTGACCGAGGCGCTGAAGTTCGCGCGCGCGTCGCAGGACGCGGGCCTGCGGCTGATGGTCGGTTGCATGGTCGGCGGCTCGGTGGCGATGGCGCCGTCGATGATCCTGGGCCAGCTGTGCGATGTCTGCGACCTCGACGGCCCGGTGCTGCAGGCCGAGGACTGGCCGGGCGGCATCGTCTACGACAAGGGCGTCATGACGCCGCCGTGGCCGCACTTCTGGGGCTGAGCACCGGCCCGGAACCGGCGCGGTCAGAGCCAGCCAGCCCTGAGCAAGCCTGCTCTGAACAAGCCTGCTCTGAACGGGCCTGCCCTGACCATGCATGCCCTGAACCAGCGCGTCGCGGATCCGTTCCGCGACGCGTGCACCGCAGAACGGCAACACCCCCGGGCATCGCCACCAGCGCGATGCCCTTCCTGCGTCCGCCACCACCACCCCGGAAAGCGCATGTCCTTGACGTCCAGCCTGTTCCGCAAGAAGCCCATCACGTCCCACGAGAACAGCGACACCGGACTCAAACGCAGTCTATCGGCCACCGACCTCACCCTGCTCGGCATCGGCGCCGTCATCGGCGCAGGCATCTTCGTCCTTACCGGCATCAGCGCCGCGACCCAGGCCGGGCCGGCCATCGTGCTGAGTTTCATCTTCGCCGGCTTCGCCTGCGGTTGCGCGGCATTGTCGTATGCCGAACTGGCCAGCAGCGTCGGCGGCTGCGGCAGCGCCTACGGCTACGGCTACGCCAGCCTCGGTGAATTGCCCGCCTGGATCATCGGCTGGATGCTGCTGTGCGAATACATGATTGCGCTGCCGGCCGTCGCCACCGGCTGGTCGGCCTATGCCGTCAGCGGCCTGGCCAGCATGGGCGTCAGCCTGCCCGCCGCGTTGACCGCGGGCCCGCTGGACCTGCACAACCCCGGCATCATCAATCTGCCGGCGGCCCTGATCGTCGTCGTCACCGGCACCCTGCTCGGCTTCGGCACCAAGATCAGCACGACGTTCAACGCGATCATGGTGCTGGTCAAGGTCGCCGCGATCGTGCTGTTCATCGTCATCGCCTCGGGCCACGTGAACCCGGCCAACTGGTCGCCGTTCATCCCGCCGGCCATCATCGATGCCAATGGCGACAGCCACTTCGGTTTCGGCGGCGTGCTGGCCGGTGCCGCCACGATCTTCTTCGCCTACCTGGGCTTCGACTCGGTCGCCACCGCCGCCGACGAAACGCGCAACCCGTCGCGCGACGTGCCGATCGGGCTGATCGGTTCACTGCTGATCTGCACCCTGCTGTATATCTGCGTGGCCGGCCTGCTGACCGGCATCGTCCACTACAGCGAGCTCAACGTCGCCTCGCCGGTGGCCGAAGGCCTGCTGCGGATCGGCAAGGGCTGGGCCGCCGGCCTGGTCTCGATCGGCGCCGTCGCCGGCCTGACCACTGCGATCCTGGCGACCTACTTCGGACTGACCCGCATCCTGCTGGCGATCGCCCGCGATGGCCTGCTGCCCAGCTTCTTCGGCTACGTGCATCCGCGCACGCAGACTCCGCTGGGCGCGGTGATCCTGTCGGGCGTGATCATGACCCTGTTCGCCGGCTTCGTTCCGCTCGGCCGGCTGGCCGAGCTGGCCAACATCGGCACGCTCGGCTGCTTCGTCGTGGTCTGCGCGGCGGTGATGGTGATGCGCAAGACCCAGCCGGACCTGCACCGCCCGTTCCGCACGCCGTTCTCGCCGCTGATCCCGATGCTGGGCGTGCTGTCGTGCGGCTACCTGATGCTGATGCTGGGTAGCCACACCTGGACCGCCTTCGGCATCTGGATGCTGGTCGGCATCGCCGTGTACTTCATCTACAGCCGCCGCCGCAGCCGCATCCACCCGTCGGCCGCGCAGCTGGCCGTCGCGGCTGCCGGCGTCGTCAAGTAAGCCGCACTGCCCTGTCTCGTCTCGTCTCGTCTTCAACGCTCGCACAAGGACCACCCATGAAACTCCGCCTGCTGGGTTGCGTGATCGCCAGTCTGCTTGCCACGCCCGCGATGGCCGTCACCGTGGCGACCTCCGAACAGGCCAAGCGCATCGACACGCTGATGGCGCCCTGGACGCGCAGCGACGCACCGGGTTGCTCGGTCGCGGCGATCCAGGACGGCGAAGTCGTGTTCGAACGCGGCTATGGCATGGCCGAACTCGAGCAGGGCGTCGCCAACCGTCCGGAAACGGTGTTCAACATCGCCTCGATGTCCAAGCAGTTCACCACGCTGTCGCTGGTGCTGCTGACCGAGGACGGCAAGGTCTCGCTCGACGACGACATCCGCAAGTACGTGCCCGAGCTGCCCGACTACGGCGGCACGATCACACTGCGCCAGCTGGCCAACCACACCAGCGGCCTGCGCGACTACCCCGGCCTGCTGGCCCTGTCGGGCTGGAACTGGGTCGATGCGGTCAGCGAGGAGCGCATCCTGTCGCTGATCGCGCGCCAGAAGCGGCTCAACTTCCCGATCGGCAGCGAGTACCTGTACAGCAACACCGGCTACTTCCTGATGATGCTGGTAGTCCAGCGCGTCAGCGGACAGTCGCTTGGCGATTACGCCGATGCGCGGATCTTCAAGCCGCTCGGCATGCTGCATACGCGCTTCTACGATGACCGCACGATGATCATGCCCAACCGGGCAGTCGGCCACCTACGCCGCGACGACGGCAGCGTCGGCATCTGGCGCCCGACCTACGAGATCGTCGGCGATGGCGCCGTGCTGACCACCGTGCAGGACGTGGCGCGCTGGGAGCAGCAGTTCCTGGCGCCCAAGCTCGGCCGCGACCCGGTGCGGGTCATGGCCGACATGACCCGGCACGGCGTGCTGGTCGACGGCAAGCAGATCGACTACGCGCTCGGCATCAGCCATGGCACCTATCGCGGCCTGCCGACGCTGAGCCACTCCGGCGGCATTCCCGGCTATGCGACCAACTTCCTGCGTTTCCCGGCGCAGAAGCTCGCGGTGACCGCGTTGTGCAACCAGGGCGGCATTCCGGCTGCGCGCATCACCCAGGCCGTCGCCGACGTGATGCTGGAAGGCAGGTTCAGCGAAGGCAAGGCGCATACGGTGCCGCTGTCGACCGGCCGCAACAACGACGACGACGATGACGCGCCCGCCAAGCCGCTGAAGTTCACGCCGGCCGGACCACTGTCGGATTACACAGGCGTCTATTACAGCCAGGAACTCGACGCCAACTGGCGTGTCGAGACCATCGACGGCGTGCTGACCGCAACCGTCGGCTACCTGCCGGGCGAATCCCTGAAGGGCGCGGAAGGCGATACCTTCTCCACCGGCGGCAACTACGCCACCAGCCTGGCCTTCAAGCGCGACGGCAGTCGTCGCGTCTCCGGTTTCATACTCGACGTTGGCCGCGTCCGCGCGGTCGAGTTCGTGCGCGTCGAAGCGCCTGCACGCTGAGCTGGAGGACGCAGCGCCGTACGGCGGGTCTCGACCCGTCCTACGGTGTGCGCGGGCACCGAATGCCCGGCCTTCGAAGCTGCCCGCTCAGTCCTTCGGTAGCCCCTCGGCGCGGCGCAGGTATTGCTGGTACAGCCGCATGTGGTGGTTGTTGGCGAGGTCGACCTCGACGCCATCGATCCACGCCCGCTCGACCAGGCTGCGGATGTCGAGGGTGTCGCCATCGGTGACGAACAATGTCGCCGCCTTGCCTGGCCTGAGCGAGCCCAGCCGCTTGTCGATGCCGAGGATCTGCGCCGGCGCCAGCGTCAATGCCCGCAGCGCGGCATCGTCGCCCAACCCATAGGCGGCATAGGTCGCGGCCTGGTACGGCAGGTTGTCGGTCCGCGTCGCCCCCAGGTTGCCGTCATTGGCGATCGCAACGATCACGCCGGCTGCCGCGAGCTTGCCGGCATTCGCATAGACGCTGTCGTAGCGCTCCCAGCGTCGCGACACGCCCCTTCCATGCGCGCTGCCGACGATGACCGGCACGCGCGCGGCGGCAATCTCCGGCGCCACGCGCCAGCCCTCGGCCGCACCGACCAGGACCGCCCGCAGCTTGTGCCTGTGCACGAACGCCAGCGCCTGGCGGATATCGGCCGCGTCGTCGACATGGATCATCAGCGGCAGTTGCCGCTGCAGCATCGGCTGCAGCGACTGCAGGCGAAGGGCATCGCTGGTACCCGCCCCGCCCGGCGACGAGGGACGATAGACGCGCGCATCGGCGAAGGTCTGCTCCAGCAGTTGCAATGGCTCCGGGCTGGCCGGCCAGCGCAGGTGCAATGCGACGCGCTCGACCAGCGTCATCTCCTCGCCGGTCCAGCCCTGCGGCTTCATCAGCGACGAATGGCCGACGATCAGGCCCTCGCCCTTGGCCTGCGGCACGATCAACGCCGTCAGCACGCCATTCGCGCGCGCCACATTCCAGGCTTCGGCATTGGCATTGATCGCCACGTCGGCCGACAGCGTCTGGTTCAGCGTGCCGATCTCGGCGAAGTCGTGGGATGCCGGCACCGCGCCGATCTCGAACAGGCCCAGGATGCTGTTGGCATCGATCAGCCCGGGATAGATCCGCTTGCCCGCCAGGTCGATCCGGGTCGTGCCGTCAGGCGCCTGGAGATGCGTACCGATGGCGACGATACGGTCGTCCTGCAGAAGGATCTGCCCGCCACGGATGATGCCGTCTTCGACCGTGTACAGGTCGGCACCGGACAGCAGGACCTGTCCAGCGGCCATGGCCGGCGGTGCCGCCAGGACCAGCGTCCCGGCCAGCGCCCAGGCCCAGCACCGTTGCAACGCATGCATGCGCATCATTCCTCACCTCCGGCCGTGCGGGCGCGGACTTTTGCGATCAGACGCGCGCGTGCGCGGTCGATGCGTAGCTGTTCGGCCAGATCGGATGCCACGTCGAAATAGCGACGACCATCGATCCAGGTCTGCTGCGGCACCGCGCGCGTCGACAGCGGCGCATCGCTCCACAGCACGAAGTCCGCGTCCTTGCCCACTTCCAGCGAGCCGATGCGGTCGTCGACGCGCAACTGGCGCGCCGGATTGCGCGTGACCAGGTCCAGCGCCTCGATCTCGCTGAGGCCGCCGAAGCGCACTGCCCGTGCGGCGGCGTGGTTCAGGCGCACGACGCCGCCGGTGGAGTCCGAATTGAGGCTGACCACCACGCCCTGTCGTTGCAGCAGGGCCATCGCATACGGGGTGCCGTCGGCCGCTTCCATCTTGGTGCCCCAGTAGTCGGCGAACGTCGATGCGCCTGCGCCGGCCGCGGCCAGTTCCGGCGCGATCTTGTAGGCCTCTGCGGCGTGCTGGAACACCGGCACGATGCCGTACTCGCGCGCCAGTCGCAGGAAGCCCAGCATCTCGTCCTGCCGGTAGCTGTGAATATGCGCGATGCTGCGGCCGGACAGGACGTCGGCGACACCTTCCAGGCGCAGGTCACGCCGCCATGGCGCGGCGTCCGGCGTGGACGCCGCCGCAGAGGCCCCCGCGGTGTACGCACGCGCGGACGCGAAGGCATCGCGCAGCACGTCCTGCACGCCCATCCGCGTCAACGGAAAGCGCTTGCCGCTGCCCCAGTTCGACTGCTTGGCGTTCTCGCCGAGCGCGAACTTCATCGACGCAGGCGCATCGGCCAGCCTCAAGCCTTCGCCATCGCTGCCCCAGCGCAGCTTGATCAACTGGGCCTGGCCGCCGATCGGGTTGGCAGAGCCCTGCAGCAGCTGCACCGAGGTCACGCCGTCGCTGAGCTGGCGATAGATGCTGATGTCGCCGGGATCGAGCATGTCCTGCGTCCGCACCTCGGCGGTGACCACGTCGGACGCTTCGGTGAAGGCACGCCCGCGGTTCTGTGCGATATGCGAATGCGCATCGATGATGCCAGGCGCCAGGTGCAGGCCACGCGCGTCGATCTCGACGGCCCCTGCCGGCGCCTGCAGTCCCTGGCCCAGTGCGCGGATGCGACCACGTTCGACCAACATGTCGGCCTCCCGCAGCACGCCCTGCGGGCCCTGGGTCCAGATCGTCGCATGCCGCACCAGCAGCGCTTCAGGCTGCTCGGGCAGCCCGGTGCGGCCATGCACGCCGGCCGGGAAACGCGGCAGTTGCAGGGACGCCGGCAACACCGTGTCGGCGACAGTCGCCTCGGCGGACTCGATGGGCTGACGTTCAACGGGCTGACGTTCAGCGGGCTGAGGCTCGATGGCATGCCGCACGCCATCGATCCAGACCTCATGGATCCGCGCCTGCGGCGAGCGGAACAGATCGGCGTCGGCCACCACGAACTGCGCCCGCAGCCCTGGTGCCAACGCACCCACCTCGGTGTCGATGCCGAGCATCGCCGCCGGCGCCGTCGTCAGTGCCGCGAGCGCGGCCTGCTCGTCGAGTCCATGGCGGACGGCGTCGCGCAACCTCGGCCAGAACACGTCCTCGGCCTTGGCCAGGCCTGCCGCACTCAGGCTGAAACGCACGCCGGCGGCAGCCAGCACGCCGGCGTTGTACGGCGCGGCCTCCCAGTGCTCGAGATCCTCCAACGCGGCATCCAGTGCGACATCGTCGTTCGATACATCGGGCGCCTCCGGCCACAGCAACGGCACGATGACGCCGCCGCTGCGTTTGAGCGCGGCGACATGGCGATACTCGTAGCCGTTGCCCATGACGATCCAGCGCAGCCCGAACTCGTCGGCGACCCTTTGCGCGCGTTCGGCATCGAGTTCGCCGGGCGCCTGGAAGATCACCGGCTGGGTTCCGGCAACGACCGCTTCCAGCGCCGTCAATGCCGGCTCGGGCGCTATCGCCTGCCGCCGCGCGCGCGCGGGCGCCGCCATCTGCCAGGCCTGGTATCGCCGCTGCCAGTCCGCATCCATCAGGGTCTGCCGCACCAGCGCCGTGGCACCACCGGGGAACACCGGATAGCGTTCGCTCTGGACCGGATTGGTCTCGAACGCCAGCACCTGCGCCACACGCGCCGCGACCACCAGCTGGGCCGTCCCGGCCGCGTCCGCCGTGCTCAACAGCGTGGCCTGGCCGCGGAAGCTCCCGGCCCTGGGTTGCGACAGCACGCTGGTGAAACCGAGCCGGCGCAGGCTTGCCGCCCGAGCCGCGTCCGGACGCAAGCGCTGCTGCGGATCGTTGTCCGGAAACACCTTGCTGTTGGCGTGCGTCGGTGCAGGCGCGGGCGCCGCTCCCGGCGAAGGGGTCGACGCCTGCGGGTCGTCGCCCTCGGCCGGCTGTCCATAGTCGCTCTGCGCGTCGATGAAGCCGGCAAAGATCGTCCTGCCTCCCACATCGCTGACGACCGCATCGGCCGGCACCGCCACCGTCGCCCCGACGGCGACGATGCGGCCATCGCGCACCAGCAGGGTCCCGCGTTCCAGTGTCGTGCCGGGCGTCAGGACGAGGCGCGCGTTGGTCAATGCGTGGACGGCATGTTCTGCGCGGACGCCGGCGTGTGTTCCGGCGTGCACGGCTCGATCCATGGTCGAGGATGGCGCCACCGATTGTGCGATCGCCCACGAGGACGCCGACAGGCAGGCCACTGCGATCAGTGCCGCCAGCCACCGGTGCGGGATGTGCATGCTCAGAACTTCCCGCGCAGGCTGACGACGACGTTGCGGGGCTCGCCGTAGTAGTTGCCCGACGCCAGCGCGCCGAGGCCGCGATAGTAGGTGCGGTCGAACAGGTTGTTGGCATTGACCGCCATCGACCAGGCGTCGTCGATGCGGTAGTTCAGCATCGCGTTGACAACCGCGTAGCCGCCCTGCACGAACTGGAACGGGATCAGCTCGCCATCGAACAGGCCGCTGTCCGCGTTGTAGGCACGCAAGGTGCCGCTGACGAAGCGCTCGCTCTGCGCGGTGAAGCCGGCGCCCACCGACAACCGGTCGCTGGTGCCCGGCACCTTCCAGGTGCTCCAGACCTTCAGCAGGTGGCGCGGCGCCAGCGACAGGAAGCTGGTGCCGGCACGCTTGTTCTCGTTCTCGTTGTAGGTATAGCCGGCCGACAGCGACCAGCCCGGACGCAGTTCGCCGAACATCTCGAACTCCGCGCCCTGGCTCAACACTTCACCGAGCGCGATGTAACAGCAGTTGCCGGTGTAGTCGCCGCCGGTGCTTGGTGGATAGTTGAAGTCACGCTCGGCTTCGCCCTTTCGCTCGGTGCGATACAACGCGAACGACAGGCCCATCTTGCGGTCGCGCAGCTCGGCCTTGGCGCCGACCTCGTAGTTGCGGCCGGTCATCGGATCGAGCGTGGTCCCCGGCTGCGGACCGGCCAGGTAGCTGGCCTGGGTCCGGTAGATCTCGGTGACGCTGCCGTACATGGTCCAGTTGTCGTTGAAGTCGTACAGCGCGCCGGCATAGGGATTGAAGATGCCGTCCTCCTTGTAGCCGGTGGCGCCCGTGGAGAGCACGGCGCCGGCCGGGCTGAACGTCTTCGATGGACGATAGAAGTCGTAGTTGAAGTAACGGCCACCGACGATCAGGCGCAGCGGCTCGCTGACCTGCAGCTGCAGCTTGCCGTAGACGCCTTCCTGGCGCGTCATGTTGTTGCCGGTCGCGGAGGTATAGATCTGCGTCGGGCGCGGGATCGAGCCTGGATCGAAATCGAAGATGTCGACCATCGGTCCGTAGGTGGCGCCGTTCCAGGTCAAGCTCATCGGCGAACTGATGTTGTCCAGACGCTGTACGTCGGCGCCCAGCAACACGCTGTGCTGGCGACCGAACAGATCGAACTTGCCTTGGACGCTGACGTCGTAGATCGTGCGCTTGGAGTCGTAGTTGTAGCCGCTGCCCTGTGCCCTGCCCTGCGTGCTGCCGGGCGCAATGCCCGGATTGAAGTTCTGGTCGTAGCCGTAGGCGGCGCCGCTGATGGTGTAGACCGCGGACTCGCCGCGCGTTGCGCTGGCGGCCAGCATCCAGCGTTCGCCGAACGCATGCTCGACGCGCAGGAAGTATTCCTTTGCACTGGAGTTCCAGGTGCTCCAGTCGGCGGTCAGCGCGGTCGAGCGCGCAATACCCAGCGCCTCGCCCGTCGCGTAGCGCGGCAGGCCGGCCTGCCACGGCAGCTGGTCGCTTTTTTCCTTGCTTGCGCCGGCAATGACCACGGTACGATCGCCGATGTCGGCCTCGATGGTGCCGTAGAAGAAGCTGCCCTGGTCCTTGGCTGTGTCGTAGTAGAACTCGCGGTCGTAAAGGTTGACGACGAAGCGCCCGCGCACGCGGCCATCCAGCGCCAGCGGGCTGCTGACGTCGACCTGCGTGCTGAAGCTGTCCCAGCGGCTGGCGGACAGGTCGACCAGCAGCTGCGGCGTCGCGCGTGCGCGCTTGCGCGCCAGGTTGACGGTACCGCCGGGGTCGCCATTACCGGCAAACAGGCCGTCGGCACCGCGCAGCACTTCGACCTGCTCGTACATCGCCAGGTTCGGATTGAAGTAGTAGCTGCGACCGACGTCGATCGAGGTACCGTCGACCTGCATGTTGGTGATCGCGAAACCGCGCGAGTAGTAGCTGTTGGGACGGCCGAAGAAGTCGTTCTCGACGGTTACACCCGGCGCCTGCGCCAGGACCTCGCTGACTGTGACCAGCTTCTGCTCCTCGATGCGCTGCTGGGTCATGATCGTCACCGCCTGCGGCGTATCGCGCAGGGTCTCGCCGCGCTTCATCATCGACAGCGTGTCGAGCAGGCGGCCGACTACCTTGACCTCGCCCAGCGTCGTCGCATCGCCAGCCGGCGCGGTCGCGGCACCTGCTTCGACGACGACGAACACGCCCTCGCTGCGCTCGGTGACCTGCAACCCCGACCCCGCCAACAACCGCTGCAGCGCCTGGCGCGTGGTCAGCGACCCCTTGACCGACGGGGCGGCATGCGCCTCGGCCGTGGCGCTGGAGAAGATGATCTGCGCGCCGGTCTGTGCGGCCAGCGCATTCAAGGCACGGTCGAGGCGCTGCGGGGCGATGTCGATCGCCGAGGGGGCCTGCGCCATCACGGCGGCACTGAGCAGCAAGCCTGCCATCAGCGCCAGAGGGCGGCGGCGGAACGGGGAACGGGTGCGGGGCATGAACGGCTTCCGGTACGGGGTCCTGATAAGCCGAATGGCGCGGGCACGATGTTGATGTCACCAGCGAAATATTTTTCCGATGCCGGCACGGGCTGCCGGCACAAGCGGTACAGGTGGGATGGGCGGGACCGGCCATACGGCCGACCGGCGCTTGACTGCAGTATGGGACTACTGCCTGGCGACGATGTCCACGCTGCCATCGTCGTTGCGTACCACCTGCACCGGCAGGATGCTCGGCAAGGCATCGAGCACCGTCTCGACGTTGCCCAGCTCCACCTGCGCCGACACCCGCAGGTCGCCGACGTCGGGCGCGGAGATGCGGATCGGTTCGGCACGATAGCGCTGGAGTTCGCTGACGGCCTGCGACAGCGGGACGGCATCGAACACCAGCCGCCCCTGCGACCACGCCAGCGCGTGTTGCGACAGCGGCAGCTGCCGGGTATCGCCGTGCGACGCGATATCCACCCGCTGTCCCGATGCCACCAGCAAGGAGGGTTCGGCCTGGCGCGCATCGGCACGATCTGCCGCCGTGGTGCCGGCAGGCGCGACCTGGAAGGTGGTGGGGGCATGGATGCGCACCGCGCCTTCCAGTACCTGCACGCGCAGTTCGCCCGACTCGCGACGGACGCTGAAGACCGTGCCGATGTCCTCGATCCGCGCATCGCCGGCATGGACCTCGAAACGCCGCCACGCCGAGGGCGCGACATCGAACAGCGCCTCGCCTTCGAGCAGCACTAGCCTGCGCGAGCGCAGCCGCCATTCGACGCGCAGTTCGCTGCCGGTATCCAGGGTCAGGCGGCTGCCATCGTCGAGCACCCAGTCGCCGGTGTCGCCAATGTCTGTCCGGAACTGTTCGCTGCGGTAGGCCGGATCGGCGACCCATCCAACTGCGGCGACGACGGCCAACGCCAGTGCGGTCACGCCATGGCGCAGGCGGCGACGGCGACGGGCCGCGCCATAGATCGCGTCCGGCGACGGGTATTGCGTCCGCAGGGCGTCCAGGTAGGGCGACAACGGATCAGGCGGGGGCGTCTTGGTCATGGCACTCGCCCATCGTGGTCCAGTAAACGGCGCAGGTCCTGCATCGCGCGCATGACGTGCCGGGCGACCATGTTACGGGAAATGCCCAGCCGTGCCGCGATCTCTTCCTGCGGCACCTCATGCAACTTGTGCAGGATGAAGACATCGCGGCAACGTGGCGGCAGGCCATCGATGACCAGCGAGATCGACGCCAGCATCTGTCCGTGCGCGGTGGCCTGCTCGGGTGTGCGCGCCGGTGCCGCGTCCAGCAGGTCCTCGCCTGCGCTTTCGATCAGGCGCTCGCGGCCGGCATCGATGCGATGCCGGTCGATCGCCAGATCCACCGAGACGCGCTGCAGGAAGGCCTGCGGCGAATGCACCTCGTGCACCGGTGGCGCCACCAGCAGGCGCTCGCAGACATCGTGGATCACGTCATAGGCGGCGTCATGGTCGCCGAAACGGCGGCGCAGTCGCCCCACCAGCGTGTCGTATTGCTCGACCAGTGCGTCGACCAGCAGATTGCCTTCGGACCTGTCCAGGGGGGACTCTCAAGGGGGGCGGATGGGGGCGAACACAACCGCAATGCGATCGTCATGCGATCGACGCCTGGCTCGCACGACCGGATCCCTTCACATTCCGGTCGCGACACGCTGGACATTGCAATTCCGTGACACCTGGCCGCCATCATTACCACGGCCACCGCCCTGGCTCATCCGTATTCTTACCCGAAACACGCCGCCCGGCAGCAATTCCGTGGGCCGGGTCTCGACCCGCGCGACCACAACATCATGAGCCGCCACATACCGCGGCTGAGGCACGTGTCTGCGATCGGGCGCTTTGGGTTTGAGAGTGGACGCAAGAACAATGGCGAGTCGAGACCCGCCATACAAAAGGCCGGGCATTGAATGCCCGGCCTTCGGAGACCTGCCTCCCTCTGCTGCGTCATCGACCGCCGGTCATGCGCGATGTCGACGCCAGCGGCGCATGCCTCAGGCCGATTCGAAGCCCTGCAGCACGCCGGCGACGTTCTCGCCGATGCCGCCGGTGGCGTAGCCGCCTTCCATCAGCAGCACCGTCGGCAGGCCGAGCGCGGCGATGCGCTGGCCGATCAGCGGGAACTGCGAACGCTTGACGCGGAAGCGCGAGATCGGATCGTCCTCGGAGGTGTCCACGCCCAGCGACACCACGCAGTACTGCGGCGCGAAATCGGTCACGGCCTGGCAGGCGGTTTCCAGCGCCTGCGACCACTGCGCCCACTCGGTGCCCGCCGGCAGCGGCAGGTTGAGGTTGTAGCCCTCGCCTTCGCCACGGCCACGCTCGTCGGCATGGCCGAGGAAGTACGGATACTCGGTCGCCGGGTCGCCATGAATCGAGGCGAACAGCACGTCGGCGCGGTCGTAGAAGATCGACTGCGTGCCGTTGCCGTGATGGTAGTCGACGTCGAGGATCGCGACGCGCTCGGCGCCGTGGTCGCGCAGGTACTGGGCGACGATCGCGGCATTGTTGAGATAGCAATAACCGCCGTAGTAGTCACGGGCGGCATGGTGGCCCGGCGGACGGCACAGGCCGAACGCGGCGCGATCGCCCTGCAGCACCTCGCGCGCGGCGGTCAGGGCGATGTCGACGCCATCGGTGATCGCATCCCAGGTGCCGGCCGTGATCGCGGTGCTGATGTCATATGAATAATGCCCCAGGCGACCATCCAGGCAGTCGGGGATGCGGTCGTTGCGCAGGTCGCGGATCGGCCAGGCCATCGGCAGCGCGTCGCCGGGACGGCCGGCGGCCTTCCACTCGGCATAGGCGCCGCGCAGGAAGGCCACGTAGGCGGCATCGTGGACGCGCAGCAGCGGCGCCTCGCCGAAGGCCTGCGGCGGCAGCACGGGCCCGAGGCCCTGCTCGCGCAGCGTCGCGATGACGCGCTGCGCCCGGTCGGGGCTCTCGTAGGCGTCGACCATCGCGCCGCGGTTGAATTCGGCCACGGCGTGATGCCGCTCATGGGTCTGGGAATGGATGATCTTCATTGCGGAAGCGATGTCCTGTCGGCACTCGTTGTTGGGTGACTTGCTGGCATGTCGGGGGATACGACCGATGCGACCGTATCGGCAAAGCGTGCCGGGGTCATCTGTACGAATACGGTAATTTCGCCTATGGCCGCCACCGGGCCAGCCGCTTACGCTGCCGGTGCTCTGCCTGTCGCCGTCCCTTCCACCTCACGGATACCTCAATGCGCCCACGTATGTTGATTCTGGCCTCGTCCCTGCTGCTCGCCATGGCCGCCTGTTCGCAACCGGCTTCCGAGCCCTCGGCGACCGCAACCGCAGCGCCGACCGGATCGGTCACCGTGGATGCCCACCAGGCCAGCATCGATGCCCTGTTCGCCGAACAGGCCGTGGCCGGTACCCCGGGTGGCGCCGTCAGCGTCTACCAGGGCGGCAAGCTGGTATTCGCGAAGGGCTACGGCACCGCCGACCTGGAGTCGGAGCAGCCGATCACGCCGCAGACCCAGTTCCACGTCGCCAGCGTGTCCAAGCAGTTCACCGCCTTCTCGATCGCCCTGCTGGCGAAGGAAGGCAAGGTCGACCTCGACGCCGACATCCGCACCTACCTGCCGTACGTGCCGGACCTGGGCCACAAGATCACCGTGCGCCACCTGATCCTGCACACCAGCGGCCTGCGCGACCAGTGGTCGCTGTTCTCGATCGGCGGCCAGAACACCGAAGGCCGCGTGACCCAGCAGCAGATCGTCAACATGGTCTCGCGCCAGCAGGGGCTGAACTTCACCCCGGGCACCGAGTACCTGTACTGCAATACCGGCTACACCCTGCTCGCCGAGATCGTCTTCAAGGTCAGCGGCAAGACCCTGCGCGAGTTCACCACCGAGCGGATCTTCAAGCCGCTGGGCATGGACCGCACGTTCTTCTTCGACGACGTCACCGAGATCGTGCCGCACCGCGCCAACTCCTATGCCAAGCGCCGCGACAAGGACGGCAAGGAAACCGCCGTCTGGGAACGCGAACTGCTGAACTACGACAACGTCGGCGCGACCAGCCTGTTCACCACCGTCGAGGACCTGGCCAAGTGGGCCGGCAACTTCACCAAGCCGGTGGTCGGCGACAAGGCGCTGATCGACCAGATCAGCACCAACGGTACGCTCGATGACGGCACCCCGATCAACTACGCGTTCGCGCTGCAGCGCACCGACCTCAACGGCCGTACCATCGTCACCCATTCGGGCGCCGACGCCGGCTTCCGCGCGCTGTTCGTCTATTATCCCGAGCACGACTTCGCGGTCTCGATCACCGCCAACACGCCGTTCGACATGATGGACAAGATCGGCAAGATCGCCGACCTGTACCTGCCGGCGGTGGCCGAGACGGCCAAGGCCGAGATCCCGGCCGAAGACACCAAGGGCGACCTCGCGCGCTTCGTCGGCACCTACATCACGCCCTACGCCACTGCATTGCGCGTGGAGCACCGCGACGGCGCGCTGTACCGCGTCAGCAGCTGGGGCGAACCGCAGAAGCTGATCCTGCGCTCCAACGGCAAGCTCGATCTGGGCAAGCCCGACCAGCAGTCGTTCACGCCGGTCCTGTCGGCCGACGGCAAGGTCGTGGGCTTGGACGAGCTGGAGAAGGAAGACACCGTGCGCCAGCGCCTGGAGCGCATCGAGGCCTATGAGGCGCCCGCCGCCGACCTCGCCCAGTACAGTGGCGACTACCACAGCCCGGAGCTGGACATCACCTACAGCGTCAACGTTGTCGACGGCAAGCTCGAAGTCGCCAGCCTGTGGACCGACAAGCCGATCGGACTGCAGTCCGTGCAGGTCGACCGCTTCGAATCCACCGGCTGGGGGCTGGGCACGGTGATCTTCCAGCGCGATGGCGGCGGCCGCATCAATGGCCTGATGGTGCACAACGGTCGCGCCCGCAACATCCGCCTGGACCGCGTCGGCAATGCCCACGCGCCGGTCCCGGCCGCGAGCAGCGAACAGTGATGCGCGGTCTTCCGAGCCTGCTCGCGGCGGCCTGCCTGGCCGTCGCCGGCTGCACACCGGAGGCAGCGGCACCGACCGCCGCCGATGCCGCGCCTGCGCCAACCGCCGCCCCGGCGGTGGCGTACGACACCCTGATCACCGGCGCGCGCATCGTCGACGGCAGCGGCAATCCTTGGTATCGCGGCGACATCGCGATCCGCGATGGCCGCATCGCGGCGATCGGCAAGCTGCAGGGCGCCGAGGCCAAGCACGTCATCGACGCCGCCGACCGTGTCGTGGCCCCCGGTTTCATCGACCTGATGGGCCAGGACACCGCGATCTACATCACCGACCGCGTCGCCGCCGAAAGCCGCCTGCGCCAGGGCATCACCACCCACGTCAGCGGCGAAGGCTCCTCGCATGCGCCGCAGAACGCGCATACCCAGCCGCAGCCGCTGCAGGTCGGCGACGAAGCCCTGCGCTGGGAGACCTACGCCCAGTACTTCGACATCCTCAAGCGCCACAAGCTGCCGATCAACGTCGCCTTCAACGTCGGTGCCGCGCAGGTCCGCCAGGTCGTCATCGGCGACGAGGACCGTCCTCCGACCGCCGACGAGCTCAAGCAGATGGAGGCGCTGGTCGATCAGGCCATGCGCGATGGCGCGACCGGACTGTCGACCGCGCTGATCTATCCGCCGGGCATCTACGCCTCGACCGATGAACTGGTCGCGCTGGCCAAGGTCGTCGCCCGTCACGGCGGCATCTACTCCACGCATATGCGCAACGAGAGCGACAAGCTGCTCGAAGCCATCGACGAGAGCATCGAGATCGGCGAGCGCGCCGGCGTGCCGGTGCACATCTACCACCTCAAGGCCGCGGGGCAGGAAAACTGGCCGCTGGTCGCCAAGGCGGTCGAGCGCATCGCTGCGGCACGCGCACGCGGGCTGGAAGTCACCGCCGACATCTATCCCTACATCCGCAACGGCCTGGACCTGGTCTCGCTGATCCCGCCGCATCACTTCTCCAAGGGCGCCGAGGCATTCCTGCCGACGCTGGCCGATCCGGCCGTCCGCCAGAAGATCCGCGTCGAGCTGGAAAACCCGGCGGTCGGCTGGGAGAACTGGTACCGCCACACCGGCAAGCGCTGGGACAAGATCCTGATCACCGGTTCGGGTCGCTGGCCGGACAAGGACATCGCCGGCAAGTCGGTGCAGCAGGCCGCGGACGACGCCAAGCGCGACGTCTGGGACATGTTCTTCGACCTGTCCGCCGTCGGCGGCGTCGAAGTCGCACCCGAGACCATGGACGAGGCGCAGAAGCAGCTCGCGCTGCGCCAGCCCTGGGTCATGGTCGAGACCGATACCCCGCCGATCAACCCGGCCACCACCAAGAGCACGCATCCGCGCGCCTTCGGGGCGTTCCCGCGGGTACTGGCCAAGTACGTGCGCGAGGAGAAGGTGCTGACCCTGGAAGACGCGATCCGGCGCATGACCTCGATGCAGGCCAACCTGCTCGGCCTGCACGACCGCGGCCTGGTCGCGGTCGGCATGGCCGCCGACCTGGTGGTCTTCGATCCGCAGAAGATCCAGGACAAGGCCACGTTCGAGAATCCGCTGCAATATGCCGAGGGCGTCGACTTCCTGTTGATCAACGGCACCCTGGCCATCGACGAGGCACGCATCACCAATGCCTTGCCGGGCCAGGTCCTGCGCCGCCCGGGCAACCAGGGCAAGTGATCACCGTCGGATAGCCAATAGCCGGTTGCAGCCTGCCCCGCTGCAACCGGCTCACTACATCAAGCCCGCTGCATCAGGCTCACTGCGTCAGGCGTCCTGCAACAAGCTGCACCGCAAAACACGCGTCACCACACCTGCCACTGCTCCACCCGCCAGTGCTCCAGCTGCCGTCGCGCTGAGCAGCGCACCGCCATCGCCGCCCGGAGACCATATGACCCTGCTCGCCCGCACCGCCCTGATGCTCGCGCTCTCCTGCGGGCTGGCGCATCCCGCCTTCGCCGCCGACCAGGCCAACGCCGCGGTCGCCACGCAGGCAGAGTTCGATGCCCTGCGCGCCCGCATCCGCAAGGAACTGGCCGACAACCCGCAGGTCCCCTCGATCACGGTCGCCGTCGCGCGCGACGGCAAGATCGTCTGGGAAGAAGGCTTCGGCTGGGCCGACCGCGAAACCCGCCGCGCCGCCACCCCCGACACCCCGTACTCGATGGCGTCGATCTCCAAGCCCATCACCGCGACCGGCCTGATGACCCTGGTGCGCGACGGCAAGCTCGACCTCGACCGCCCGGCCAACGATTACCTGGGCGAGGCCAAGCTGGTCGCACGCGTCGGCGATGCCCGCGACGCCACCGTCCGCCGCGTCGCCAACCACACCGCCGGCCTGCCGCTGCACTACCAGTTCTTCTACGTCGACGAACCGGTGCGGCGCCCGCCGATGGAAGAGACCCTGCGCCGCTACGGCAACCTGGTCACCGCGCCCGGCGAGATCTACGAGTACTCCAACCTCGGCTACGGCGTGCTCGACGACATCATCGCGCGCGTCTCCGGGCAGAGCTACATCGACTACATGCGCACGCAGGTGTTCGAGCCGCTGGGCATGACCCATAGCTCGGTCGACATCGCGCCACAGCTGCAGAAGATCGCCGCGACCCGTTACGGCTTCGACGGCAAGCCGCTGCCGTTCTACGACTTCGACCACCCGGGCGGTTCGGCGGTCTATGCCAGTGCGCACGACCTGATCCGTTTCGCGATGTTCCACCTGAAGAACCACCTGCCCGACCAGAAGCAGATCCTCGACGACGCCACCATCGACGCTATGCACAAGCCGACCGCGTCCGAGGGCAAGGGGCCGGATGCCGGTGGCTATGGCGTCGGCTTCGGCTTCGACCTCAAGGGCGGCCACAAGGTCGTTTCGCATACCGGCAGCATGGGCGGCGTGCAGACGCAGATGCAGTTGTACCCGGATGCCAACATCGCCGTCGTCGTGCTCAGCAACAGCGGCTCGCGGCTGCCCTCGAAGATCGCCGACGCGATCGCGCGGCAACTGCTGCCCAACTGGCCGGCCGAGGCGGCCGCCAGCAACAACAGCGAACCCGCAACGCCGTTCGCGGCACCGGCGGCCCTGCTCGGCCGCTGGACCGGCGCGGTCGTCACCGAAGCCGGCGACGTGCCGGTAGAGCTGGAATTCCAGGCCGACGGCGACGTCCATGCCCGCTTCGGCAAGCAGCTCGAAACGCTGGTCAACAATCCGCGCTTCGAGGACGGCCGCTTCTTCGGCCAGGTCGTCTCGCGCGTCGACACCGAGGACACCCTGCGCCATCCTTCAACGACGCGGCTGTCGATGACCCTGCGCGGCAACGTGCTCAACGGCAGCGCCAGCTCGGTCAACTGGGGCACCGACCTGCCGCAGGATCCCAAGACCCGCAATGCCGTGTCGCACTGGATCGAAGTACGCAAGGCGCCCTGACCGGGCGCCTTCGACACGCACGACGCCCGCCACCTCGCGCCACTCCACCTCGCTCCAGCCTGCAGGCCCACCATGACACGTCTCGCGCTCTCACTGATGCTGGGCCTCGCCCTGGTCCCTGCCACCACCTTCGCGCAGTCGCGCGCCGACAACGTCGTCGCGCATGACACCATCGACCGCTTCGTCGAGCAGGAAATGGCCGCGCAGAAGATCCCCGGCGTCGCGCTGGCGATCATGCGCAACGGCGCACCGATCAAGCTGCAGGGCTACGGCTACGCCAACATCGAACACCAGGTCCCGGTGCATGCGGACACGATCTTCCAGTCCGGATCGATCGGCAAGATGTTCACCGGCATGGCGGTGATGCTGCTGGTGGAAGACGGCAAGCTCGACCTCGACGCCTCGATCCGTACCTACCTGCCGGACGCGCCCGCATCGTGGGCGCCGATCAAGCTGCGGCACCTGCTCAACCACACCGGCGGGCTCGGCGATCCGGACCTGGACTACCGTCGCGAATACACCGACGAGGACCTGCTGCAGGCCTACTACGCGGTGCCGCAGCTGTTCCCGGCGGCGCGTCGCTGGTCCTACAGCAATACCGGCTACGCGACCCTGGGCATCATCGTGCGCAAGGCCGGCGGCGAGTTCTACGGCGACGTGCTGGCCAAGCGCGTGTTCGCACCGCTGGGCATGCGCACCGCGCGCGTGATCAGCGACGAGGCCATCGTACCCAACCGCTCGGCCGGCTATTACGTCGGCGACGAAGGCGACTACACCAACCAGCCCTTCGTCTCCAAGTCGCTGAACGCCACCGCGGACGGCTCGCTGTATCTGTCGGCGCTGGACTACGTGAACTGGGAAGATGGCGTGCGCCGCAAGGCGCTGTTGAAGCCGGAATCGTGGAAGGAGATCACCCGCCCTGCGCCGCTCGACAATGGCACCAGCTATCCCTATGGCTTCGGCTGGACGCTCTCCAAGGCGCCGGACGGCGGTGAAATCATGCAGCACGGCGGCTCCTGGCAGGGCTTCCGCACCAACCTGCGCCGCTACATCGACGACGGCCTGACGATCGTGATCCTGGCCAACTCGACCAGCGCCGATACCACCAAACTGCTCAACGGCGTCGCCAGCCGCTACGACAGCCGTTACACCGAACCGGCGCCTGCGAAGATCGCCGATGCGCATCCGGACCTGACCGCGTCGACCAGCAGGACGCTCGCGCGTGTCGCCGCCGGCGCGCTGACCGACAAGGACTTCCCGCTGATCGGCGGCGAGTGGCGCCAGCGCATGTTCGACAGCGGCCGCAAGACGCTGGGCGAGCTGGGCAAATGCGGCAACCTCGACGTCTTCTCCGACCAGGCCAACGGCGACCGCCAGGTCCGCCGTTACCAGGCCCAATGCCGCAACGGCGTGCTGGAAGCCAGCTCGACGATGGCCGCCGACGGCACCCCCGACACGCTGTCGGTGCGGCGCCGGACGCCCGGCCAGGCGGCGGACGAGGACTGATGGACGCCGTCCGCCGCAGCGAGCGGTTGCGCGCACCGTCTTCGACGCGCACCGCCGTGCGCACGGGCTTGATTGCA
>NZ_JBUBPF010000009.1:0-201892 GCF_054902115.1 Luteimonas sp. RIT-PG2_3
GGGATATGCGCTCCTGCCGTGTCGTGCTGTCTGATGAACCTGCATTCCTGCCATGCCTGGCCTCGCCAGCGATCCCGCCGCGCGTGCACGCGCGGCAGGGGGCGTGCCATGGATCCCGCGTTGTCCTTGCCGCCGGTTACAGGGACGGCGTAGGGTGCGCGAGCCTGATCGAGATCCCATGGAAAAGCTCCCCGAACATCGCTTTGCGCAGTTCTTTGCCGAGACCCGGCAGGGATTGCTGCGCTATGTGCGGCGTCTGGTGGGGTCGCGGGAGACCGCCGAGGACATCGTCCAGGAAGCCTATGCGCGGACCTATGCGCAGGGCGGTAGCGTGGAAACGCCACGGGCGTTCCTGTTCACCGCCGCGCGCAACCTGGCCTTCAATGCCAATCGCGACCACCGTATCGCCAATGCCGAGCTGCAGGCCGATCTCGATGCCGTCGATGGTCTGCAGGCGCCCGGCGCCTCGCCCGAGGACGGACTGATCGCCGACGAGGCCACGCGGCTGTTGCGGGAGGCGATCGAACGCCTGCCACCGCAATGCCGCGCCGCGTTCGTGCTGAAGGTGTTCCAGGGATGCTCGTACAAGGAGATCGCTGCCCAGCTGGCGATCAGCCCGAAGACCGTGGAGAAGCACATTTCCCGTGGATTGCAGGACACGCATGCCTATATGCGTCGGCGCTACCGTGACATGGACGCAGGCAAGGACGTACGCAAGGACGCGCACACGGACGTGCACATGGATGAGGGCAGGACCAGGACATGAGCGAGATCCATCAATTGCCATCGCTCGAGGACGCCGAGCGCGAAGCCGCGGCGTGGATCGCGCGGCTCAATGCCGACGATGTCAGCGCCGAGGACCGGGCTGGCTTCGAAGCCTGGCGCGCGCGGCATCCGCGGCATGCGCGCGCCTACCAGCAGATGGCGCAGACCTGGCAGCAATGCCTCGATGCCGGTCGCACGGTGCGCGCGGTGTCGTTCGGCAATGCGATGCAGGTCGCGTCGCAGACGCAACCGCCCTGGCAGGCGCGCTGGCGCGGCTTCGCGGCGGCGGCGATGGTGGCCGCGGTGATGATCGCCGGCGTGCTGTGGTCGGTGCATCCCCCGGCGAGCTTCAGGACGGGCGTGGGCGAGCGGGCGAGCATTGCACTGCTCGATGGCTCGACGCTGGAACTCAACAGCGACAGCGCGGTGCGTGTCAGCTATCGCGACGACCGCCGGGTGGTGCGGCTGGATCGTGGCGAAGTCTTCGTCAAGGTCGCGCATGACCGCGAGCGTCCGTTCTGGGTGGTCGCCGACCAGACCTGGGTGCGGGCGGTCGGCACCGCGTTCAGCGTCTACCGGCGCGAACAGGATGTCCGCGTGACCGTCAGCGAGGGCAAGGTCAGCGTGGTCGGCGCGGCGCTGATGGACGTGCCCGCCGATGGCGACCTGCCGCGTTTGCCGGCTTCGCTGCTGGGCGCGGGCCAGCAGATCGATGCCCGTGGCGCCAGCGTGCAGGTGCGTGCGCTGCCGCAGGCGGAGGTCGGGCGCGAACTGTCCTGGCGCCAGGGATTGGTGCATTTCGACAACCAGCCTCTGAGCGAGGTCGTGGCGCAGATGCGGCGCTACACGCCGCTGCAGATCGAGCTGGGCGCGAGCGCGCGCGACATCGCCATTGGCGGTACCTTCCGTGCCGATCCGCAGGGCGCCGAAGCCCTGCTGAGCACACTGCAGGATGGTTTCGGCCTGACGGTCAGTCGCCCGGGTGGCGAGCGCGTGCGCGTCGAGTAGATCGGCACGCGCTGCGCCCAGATGGCGCATGCCTGGCGTTGCCTGACGTGCCTGTGCTGATCCGCCTGGTCTGACGTACCAATGCTGAGGTGCCTGTCGTGACCTACCTGCAGGGATGCGCCCGCGTTGATCTGCGTGCGTGGCGCTGCCTGCATTGATCTTCCTGCGTCAGATTTGCCTGTGGCGATGGACGCGCCCCGGGCATCGTCTCCAACCGACACCAGCGTGACGTCATACCGTCACGATCCGACTGGGGGAAATCCGCCCGTCGCGGTTCGTTGTTGAGGAATGGGCCTGCTGCAGGCCTCCGCAAGACACCAACTCCGGGAATCCTTCATGCTGCGTCAGAACCGCTTCCATCCCCTGCACCAGAGCATCGCGACGGCGTTGCGCGCTGGTCTGTGCGCCACCGCGTTGTGCCTGTCGGTCTCCACCGCCGCGTTGGCGCAGGACACCAGCGGCATCGCATTCGACATCCCGGCGCAGCCGATGTCGGAAGCGCTGCGCACGTTCGCGGAGCAGGCCGGCATGCAGCTGCTGTATCGCCCCGATGCGATCACCGGCCTCAATGCGCGCGCCCTGCAGGGCCAATACGACCGCAGGCAGGCGCTGGAGCAACTGCTGCGCGAGACCGACCTGGAAGTGGTCTACAGCGCTGACAATGTCGCCACGATCCGCGTCAAGGGCGGCAGCGGTGCGCAGGTCGACAGCGGCCTGCCGGCCGGTGGCGTGGCGGCAGGCGCCGACGTCAAGGCGCTGGACACGGTCAAGGTGTTCGCGTCGATGAGCAACCAGGTGGCGATCGGATCGAAGTCCGGGCAGACGCTGCGCGAGACCCCGAAGTCGGTGACGCTGGTGACGCGCGAGCGCCTGGAAGCGCAGAACCTGATCTCGCTGGAAGACGCGATGAAGCAGACCACCGGCGTCACCGTCGCGGGCTACGGTTCCGGTGAATCCTGGTACTTCTCGCGCGGCATCCGCGTGCAGACGGTCCTCAAGGATGGCGGTGCGGCCGGCCTGACCGGTAGCTTCGGCGGTTACCTGACGCCGGACATGTCTGCCTACGAACAACTGGAAGTGCTGCGTGGCGTGGACGGCATGTTCACCGGTGCCGGCGAGCCCGGCGGCGTCATCAACCTGGTGCGCAAGCGCGCCAGGGCCAAGAAGGCCGTGCAGATCAACCTGACCGCCGGTCGCTGGGATTTCTATCGCGGCGAGGTCGACGTCACCGGCCCTTTGAGCAGTGACGGTCGCCTGCGCGGGCGCGCGGTCGCGGCCATGCAGGACAGCGGCTACTTCTACCAGCGCGCAAAATCCGACCGCAAGACGCTGTTCGGAACGCTGGAATACGACCTGACCCCGAGCACGCTGCTGATCACCGGCGCGAGCTACGAGCGCCGCAAGGAAGACGGCTACTCGCCGCAGGGCACGGGTCGCTACACCGATGGCCGTGCGCTCGACCTCCCGCGCCACTGGGCCTACAACCCGGACTGGAGCCACTGGTACTTCACGACCAAGGAAGCCTTCCTGCGCGTCGACCAGCAGTACGGCGAGACCGGCCTGCTGAAGGTGAACCTGACCCGGACCGACCAGGAATCAGTGAGTCGCACGGTGACGCCGTACGGTGAAGTCAATCCGGTCACCGGCGCTGGCATGTTTGCCGGCGGCTGGGCCACCGACAATTTCAACACGCAAACGCTGCTGGATGTGTCCGCCAATGGCCACTTCCCGCTGTTCGGGCGCGAGCATCGCTACACCGTGGGCGCCGACTACGCCAAGATCGACGGCGACGGCAGCAGCCTGTCTAGGCTGGATGGCTACGCATGGGGTATCAACAACGGGCGGCCGATCAATCCCTGGGATTTCGATCCCGCCGACTATCCGGAACCGGCCGCGATCATGACGCGCTACTCGCCCGACAACAGGCAGGCGCAGAGCGGCTTCTACGCCACGGTCGGCTTGACGCTCGCCGAGCCGCTCAAGCTGACCCTGGGCGGTCGCTACGGCAAGTTCCGCCAGCGCACGGCCAACCAGGTCGTGACCCTGGATGTGCAGGGGAACTATGTCTTCGGCGCGCCGGTGGTCACCGCTTACAGCGACAGTGCGTTCATTCCCAGCGCGGCGCTGACCTGGGACTTCGCGAAGGACTGGACCGCTTATGCCAGTTATGCCGAGACCTTCAAGGTCCAGGCCAACCGCCTGCAGGCCCCGTTGCCGGGCACCCCATTGGATCCGGTCACAGGCGCCAGCATGGAAATCGGCATCAAGGGCGAAGTCATGGGCTTTCTCAATGTGTCGGCCGCGGCCTTCCGGCTGGAGCGTTCGGGACAGGCGTCGCGCGACCCCTCATATCCGAACACGCCCGGCGAGATGGGCGCGATCTGTTGCTTCTTCCCGCAGTCGGACATGACCACGCAGGGCGTGGATCTCGAAGTCAGCGGCGAGGTGCTGCCGGGCTGGCAGGTCTTCGGCGGCTATACCTACAGCAGCAGCGAATTCGCGTCCGACGCCGACTGGGTCTACTACATCCACATGACGCCCAAGCACATGCTGAAGCTGTGGAGCACTTGGCAGTTGCCCGGGCGCTGGTCGCGCTGGACCCTGAACGGCGGCGTCGTCACGCAGTCGGAGACCTACATGGTCCCGTTTCCGACCGCCAACTCGACCTTCACCTACGGCTATCGGTTCGGGCAAAGCGGCTACGCACTGTGGAACGCTGCGCTGCAGTACCGCGTCAGCGACACATGGAACGTCGGCGTCTACATCGAGAACCTGACCGATAAGCATTACTACCAGGCCTTCGGCCTGGGCGGGCGCACCGAGACGGTCTATGGCACGCCGCGCAATGTGACGCTGTCGCTGCGGGGGCGGTGGTGACATGAAGAAGATCCTGATGGCATTGGCGCTTGCCTGCACCTGCGCGCCCGTCCTCGCCGACGAGGTCGACGACTTCATGCGCGAGCACCTGGCAGCCACCAACACCCCCGGCGCCGCGGTCGTGATGATCAAGGGCGGCGAGATCGTGCGCGCGCAGGGATTCGGTTACGCCAACCTCGAGCACCGCGTCCCGGTCCACGTCGACACGATCTTCCAGTCCGGTTCGATCGGCAAGATGTTCACGGCCGTTGCGGTGATGCTGATGGTCGAGGATGGCAAGCTGGCGCTGGACACACCGATCCGGACCTACCTGCCCGACGCACCTGCGACCTGGGACAGGATCACGGTGCGACACCTGTTGACGCATACCTCGGGCCTGGGCCGCAATTACTACACCTACGGCAAGGTCACCCCGGGCGAATTCGACCTGCGCCTGGACTACAGCGACGCACAGATGATGCAGTTCTTCTACCGCGCCCGGATCGATTTTCCGGCGGGGCAGAAGCTCAGCTACAGCAACACCGGCTATGCGCTGCTGGGCTATCTGGTCAAGCACGTCGGTGGCGTGGCCTACGGCGATGTGCTGAAGCAGCGCGTGTTCCGGCCACTGAACATGCACACCGCCGGCCAGATCGACGACGCCGGCATCGTGCCCAACCGTGCAGCAGGCTACACGCTCGACAGCGCCGGTCAGCTCCACAACCAGGACTGGGTCGCGCCGACCGCCAATGCCACCGGTGACGGCACGCTGTACCTGACCGTGCTGGACTTCGCGAAATGGGAGATGGCCGTGCGCGAACGCAGGATCCTCAAGCCCGAATCCTGGGCGCAGATCCTGGCGCCGGCGCGGCTCAACAGCGGCAAGACCTATCCCTACGGCTTCGGCTGGTTCCTGGGCAAGCACAACGGGCACGCCGCGCAGTATCACAGCGGCGGTTGGCAGGGCTTCTCGACCTTCTATGTGCGCTATCTCGAAGAGGACACTGCGCTGGTAGCCCTGACCAACAGGACGGCCGGCAGGGCCGACGAGATCGCGGTCAATGTCGCGCGACTGCTCGATCCCCGCCTGGCCGCTCCGGCCGGCGCGCCGATCGCCGAACGCGACCCGGAGGTGACGCGCCTGGTGCAGACGATCCTGGCGCCGGCGAACCTGCCTGCTTCCGTGCAGGGCAGGTTCGAGACACCCGAACTGCACAAGCGGGTCGTCGCCAGCTATGACCCGTTCCGCACAACGATGGGCGCGTTGAAGGAGCTGAAGCTGTTCGGTTACGAAGAGCCCGGCGACGATCGTACCTATCGCTACCGCGCGCGCTTCGAGCGTGGCTTCGGCAACGTCATCGTGACGCTGGCTGCCGATGGTCGGATCAACCGCTTTACCGCGCGGCCTGCCGACAGCTGGGACTCGCCGCTGCCATGAGGCCGGGACCGATGCGCGGGGGCGTCGCTGCCGCGACGTCTCCGCGAGCCGGTCATGGACGAGGCTGGAAGGTGCTCGCGCTGCTGCTGGCGTTGGCGGGCTGGATCTTGCCCATGCTGGCGCAAGCCGCCGCACCGGCGCTGATCGAAGAGACCGTCTGGTCGCCAACGCTGTCGGAGTGGCGCCGGGTCGTGGTCCGGCTGCCCGACAGCTACACCACGTCCCGTCAGCGCTATCCCGTCCTGTACCTGCTCGATGGCGATGCGCACGTCGACCATGCGTCCGGACTGGCGGCCTTCCTGGCCGAGAACCAGTTGATGCCGGAAGTGATCGTGGTGGCGATCCCGAACGGGGTGGGATACGCCAAGCGCGATCGCGACCTGACGCCCGACAGCCGTGTCGCCGCGGAGGCCCGGGTCGGTGGCGGTGCGGACCGCTTCCTTGGCTTCGTCCGCGACGATCTCGCGGCCTGGGTCGAGCAACGCTTCCGGACCGTGGACTTCCGGATCCTGGTCGGTCATTCGTATGGCGGCCTGTTTGCCCTGCATGCGCTGGTGGAACGGCCGGAGGCCTTCGATGCCTATCTCGCGCTGGATCCATCGGTCTGGTACGACCGCAAATCGCTGTTGACGCGCCTGCCGCCGGCGTTGCACGGGCTCGACGGCTCTCGTTTCCGCTATCTGTTCACCGCCGGTACGCCGGTCAACGCCGACCTGAAGCAACTGCAGGCGCTGCTGGACGCCGATCCGCCACGGAAGCTGATGCTGCGTTCGCGCGCTGCGCAGGCGGGCGAAGACCACAACGGCATGGTCCACCTGGCCTTGTATGACGGCCTGAAGCAGCTGTTCGACGGCTGGCACCACGGTCCCGTGGTGGAGCGCGCGCAACGCGAGGGCCGCGACCCGCTGGAGGCCCTGGACGCGCATTACACGGCGCTGCGCGATCGCTATGGCTTCGAGGTCGCGCCGTCGATGAAGGCCTTCATCTGGGCGGCCTACACGCAACTGCCGTTGCCGGGTGAGCGACAGGCGGCGAATCCCGCGCGGGCCGTACAGATCCTGCGCGTCATGCGCGACACCTATCCCGAAGGCTTCCGCAACCTTGCCAACGCGCTCGAAGCCGATGGCCGGCGCGACGAGGCCGCGCAGGTCCTGAAGGACGGCATGGACTACTACGGCGCCCGCTCGAGCGACGCCCAGCAATTCCTGAAGCTCGACGACGAACTCAAGCGGCTGCGTCAGACCACCACCGGAGCATCGAATGAAGACTGAAACCCCCAGTATCGCCAGCAGGCTCGCGGCGACGCTGGCACTGGCCCTGCTGTCCCTGTCTGCGCTGGCGTTCGCAGCGGCACCGCTCGCGTCCCCACCGCTCGCGTCCGCTCCGCCCGCGTCCATCCCGCTTGAATCGACGTTGATCGTCAACGCCAGGGTCGTCGATGGCACCGGTGCCCCGGCGTTGGCGAACGCCGCGGTCCGCATCCAGGGTGAGCGCATCGTCGAGGTCGGCCAGCTCACGCCGCGCAGTGGCGAGCGCACGATCGACGCAGGCGGGCGGGTGCTGGCACCGGGCTTCATCGACACCCACAGCCATCACGATCGCGGCATCGAAACGCAGCGCGACGTGCCGGCGGTCATCACCCAGGGCGTGACCACGATCGTCATCGGACAGGATGGCGGGCACAAGCCGCTGGGTGAATTCTTCGCAGGCCTGGAAGCGGACCCGGTCGCGGTCAACGTCGCGTCCTATGTCGGGCATGGCACCGTGCGCCGCGCGGTAATGGGCGACGACTACCGGCGCGCCGCGACGCCGGCCGAACTCGAACGCATGCGCCTGCTGGTGCGCGAGGGCATGCAGCAGGGCGGCCTGGGCCTGTCCACGGGCCTGGAGTACGACCCCGGCATCTATTCGGCACGCGATGAGGTCGTCGCGCTGGCGCGCGAGGCTGCCAGCGTCGGCGGTCGCTACATCAGCCACATGCGCAGCGAGGATCGCGACCTGTGGCGGGCGCTGGAAGAGACCATCGACATCGGCCGCGTGACCGGCATGCCGGTGCAGGTGTCGCATATGAAGCTGGCGATGACCGACTGGTGGGGGCAGGCCGACCGTTACCTGGGCATGCTCGACAGTGCGCGTGCCGAGGGCATCGACGTCACCGGCGATGTCTACCCGTACGAGTACTGGCACTCCTGGCTGTCGGTGCTGTTCCCCGATCGCGACTTCCAGAACCGCGAGACCACCGAGTTCGTGCTGCGCAGCCTCGCACCGGCCGAAGGCATCATCGTGTCCGGCTACAAACCCGATCCCACGCTGGTCGGCAAGCGCATCCCCGAGATCGCCCGTCTGTGGAACATGGACGATGCCGCGGTGGTCATGAGGCTGCTGACCGAGGCCGACAAGGCCAAGTCGCAGGTCAATGTCGTCGCCACCAGCATGCGCGAGGACGATGTCGCCAAACTGATCGCATGGCCGCACAGCAACATCTGCTCCGACGGCAACCTGGGCGGTGCGCACCCGCGCGGTGCCGGCGCGTTCACGCGCGTGCTGCGCGTCTACATGCGCGAGAAACGGCTGTTGTCGCTGGAGCAGGCCGTGCACAAGATGAGCGGCGCGGCGGCGGCGCATATGGGGCTCGGCGATCGCGGTGTCATCCGCGCCGGTGCCTATGCCGACCTGGTGCTGCTGGACCCCGAGACCGTGGCCGACAAGGCGGTCATCGGCGATTCCACCGCGACCTCGGTCGGCATCGAGCGCGTCTGGGTCAATGGCGCCCTGGTGCTCGATGGCGGCAAGCCCACCGGCGTGTTGGCCGGCAAGCCGCTGCGTCGCGCGACGGTGGCGTCCTCGCGCTGAGGACGGGAAGGGCGACCGGGCGCTGGAGGCGCCCGGCCGCGTACTCGACTGCCTTAAAACCTGTTTACGATCTGTCGCGAGCGCAGTCAGGTGGCGCGTGGCGGAGCGCAGAAAGCGCAGTGCATGTGCCTGTCGACAAACATGTTCATGAGCATTTTTGGCCGCCATCCATGGCGGCCACCCTTCGGGCCAGCGCGATGCGCTGTCAAGAACCGCTCCAGGCGGTTCTTTCGAGCACCGCACGCGCGCCAGATGGCAAGCGCAGCAAGAGCGTGAGCAGGTTTTCAGCGATGCGCGTGGTGCGCGTGCGGATGGTCGCCGCGCAAGGCCAGCGCCTGGTAGGCCAGATGTTCCAGGTCGCTCATGCGCGCTGCCGCTCCGCGAGGCCGGTCCGGACCCTGCTTGCGGTCCAGCACCAGCTCGGCGCCCAGGCCGGCATACAGGTAGCGATCGCCGTAGGCATGCAGCAGCGCGGCGAACGTGGCCTCGCCGGTGCAATGGCCGGGGGCGATGAAGTCGATATCGTAGGGCGCCAGCGCTGCGACGACGCCGGCGATCGTCGCGTCATCGGCATTGACGTAGTGGAAGCCGCCGATGACCAGGTGGATGTCGGGCTCGAGCCTGGCGGCCTCGGCGACGATCAGCGGCAGGCCCGGATGCGAGCAGCCGACGACCACCAACAGACCCTGCGGCGTGCGCACCGCCAGCGACAGTTCCCGAAGCTCGCGGGTGCCGGCGACATCGGAAACCGTCGCGATGGCCCACACGCCGGGCGCGATCTCGGTGGTCTTGGCCAGCGGATTGAAGTGAGCGCCGGGCCACGCGCTGCCGAAGCTCAGCGTCTCCTCGGGCTTGCCATCGTAGTAGCGCATGTGCGCGGGCAGCGAGGCGTCCTTGCGGTAGAAGCTCGAGGGCAGCGACGAGCCATAGATGCCGAAGCCTTCCTGCGGGGCGTGGATCGTGACGCCGGGATTGGCGGCCAGCACGACCGCCAGGCCGGCCATGTGGTCGGCATGGCGATGCGACATGACCACCATGTCGAGGTCGGCCAGGTCGATGCCCTTGGCCTTGACGTTGGCGGCGAAGATCTCGGCATCGTTGCCGGTATCGAACAGGATGCGCTGGCCGTCAACCTCGATCAGGGCGGCGAAGCCCCAGTCCTTCTGCAGCGTATCGTCGTTGCCGAAGGCGTCATAGATCACGGTGATCCGGGGAGCGGGCGCCGCGGTCTCGGCGCTGGCATGGGCCGGCGCGGGGCAGATCAGTCCGGGGCGACCAGCGCGACAAGCAGGGCGCTGGCGGACAACAGGGCACGGAGGCGCATCGACGTGGGTCCTTGCGGGTGGGGAGGTCCAGATTACCCGTCCACGCCTGGCCATGACCGCCGCGTGCCGCCGATCGGACATGACAGGAGGGCAAGACCGCATGCGGGCGCTGCCTGCGCCACGCCAAGGCATCAGAAGCGCGCGTCGCCGGGCAGGTAGCGCCAGTGGCCGGGCAGCATCTTCGCCAGTCCGATCCTGCCGATGCGCAGCCGCCGGATGCCGGTCACGCGCAGGCCGACCTGGGCGCACATCCGCTGCAACTGGCCGGGGCGGACGTCCTTGATCGCGAAACGCAGGCGTCGTTCGCTCTGCCAGCTGACCTTGCAGGGCGGCAGTACGCGGCCCTCGTCCTGCATGCCCCGCGCCAGCTGCGACAGTCCGTAGGGCGGCAGGTCCTCGCCTTCGACCTCGACGACGTACTCCTGTTCGAGCATCGCCGCGTCCTCGGTCAACCGGCGCAGGGCACGGTGGTCCTGGCTCAGCACCAGCAGGCCGCTGCTGTCGGCCTCCAGCGGCAGCGGGATCTCGAGCCGCTGCAGGTGGCGCCTGAGCATGCGCATGCCGCTGGCATCGACGTCGCTGCGTGACGCCGCCGTCAGCAGCGCGATCGCCGCCTCGCTGTCGATGCCCGCCGGCTTGTGCAGCAACAGCGTCGCCGGTTCGGCATCACCGAGCCGGGCCTCGGCGTCCAGCGTGACCTGTTGGGCATCGACCATGTGTTGCGGTTGTTCGACGACGACGCCATCGACCGACACCCAGCCGCCCTCGACGTACTGGCGCGCCTCGGCGCGCGAGCAGCCGATCATCTCGCTGACGTATTTGTCGAGCCGGGTGGACAGGGTCATCATGGCTTGCTTGGGCGTGGGCTGGGGAGTGTACTGGTTGCGTGCCTGCCTTGCGCTGCGAGGGCTGGATACTCAGCCTCATCGACACCGCACCCGCGTCCGGGCGCGGCGTCGATGTGCTCCGCCAACATGTACACCGCGAACAGGTGTGCCGCGAACGTGTGGATCGCGGGCATCCGCCGTACCGCCGTCTTCACTACCGTCTTCCGGGAGTTGCGATGTCGTCAGACGACCTGATTGCCCTTGCCAGCGACGCGCTGCGGGGCCTGCTGCAATCGGTACTGCCGGCGGGCGTGCCGGTCGTGGTCGGTGCGCCCGAGGACACCGGCGCCGGCCTGTGGCTGCACCTGCTGCGGATCACCGAGCCCGCCGAATGGAGGCAAGCGCCCAGTGCCGGTGAGGATCCGGCAGCGCGACGACGCGACCTGCACCTGCGCATGGATTACCTGGTCGCAGGGGCCGCCGATGAAGCGCTGCAGGCGCATGCCTTGCTGGGCGCCGCGCTGCGTGTGATCACCGACCAGCCTGTCCTCGACCGCACCCGCCTGGCGCCGTTGTTGTCGCAACCGCATCGGCTGACCGCAACGCCTGCGAGCGAACTGGTCTTGCGCTGGCGCCTGCTGGACCTGTCGTTGGCCGAGCAGGCCACGCTGTGGATCGCCAGCGCGGCGGCGCAGCGTGCCGGCCTGTTCGTGCAGGGCGATGTTGTCTGGCGTCGACGTCCCGATGCGCAACCCGGATCGCCTGTCCTCGAACGCCACGATCGCATGCCGCTGCAAGGCTGAGCCGGCGCGCTGCGTCGGGCCGGGCATGAACGGCACAGTTATAGTGTCGGACACACTTCATGGAGGATCCCGATGACACGTATCCATTCACTTGCATGCGCGTCCCTTGCATGCGCGCTGCTGATGGCGGTGCTGCCGCTGGCCGTGGCCGGGGCGCAGGCGCAGTCGGTGCGCCCGCGACATGCATTCACCACTGACGAAGCCTTCGACGCGTCGAAGATCCCGGCCTATGCCGGACGGCACGACGACGTCTACCGGCGCATCGACGCCGACCTCGACAGCCATGTCGTGCAGCTGCAGCGCTGGGTGCGCCAGCGTTCGATCAGCGCGCAGGACGACGGCATCGACGCAATGGCGGCCCTGCTGGCCGACGATCTGCGCGGACTCGGCTTCCAGGACGTCCGGCTGGTGGAGACGCCCGGCCATCCGGGCGTGCTGGGGCATTTCGATGCCGGCGCCGACACCACCCTGGTGGTCTACATGATGTACGACGTGCAGCCGATCGAGGACAACTGGCAGGTCGAGGATCCCTTCGCCGGGCAGTTGGTCGACCATGAGCTGGGCAAGGTCCTGATGGCGCGCGGCGCCACCAACCAGAAGGGTCCGCAGCGCGCCTTCCTCAATGCGGTCGACGCGATGCTGAAGACGCACGGCACGTTGCCGGTCAACCTGTATGTCGTCGCCGAGGGCGAGGAAGAGCTGGGATCGCCGAACTTCGGCGCCGTCATCGAACCATGGCGCGAACGCCTGCAGGCCGCCGACGGCGCCTTCTTCCCGATGAACATCCAGAACCCGACCGGCGAGGCGATGCTCAACCTCGGCGTCAAGGGCATCGTCTATTTCGAGCTGGAAGCCAAGGGCGGCGGCTGGGGCGGGCCGGCGAAGTCCGAAGTGCACGGTTCGCTGAAGTCGCTGGTCGATTCGCCGACGCTGCGGCTGGTGCAGGCGATCGCGTCGATGACCAGTGCCGATGGCAACGAGATCCTGATCCCCGGCTACTACGACGCCGTGCGTCCGCCGAGCCTCGAGGAGCAGCGGCTGATCAATGCCGAGGCCCGGCATGCCGACGACGCGGTGCGCCAGCGCGCGTTCGGCGTCTCGCGCTGGATCAATGGCGAGACCGGTCGCGATGCGATCGTGCGCAACCTGTTCGACCCGACGTTCAACGTCGACGGGATCTGGAGCGGCTATACCGGCGAAGGCATCAAGACCATCCTGCCGCACGTGGCGACCGCCAAGATCGACTCCCGCCTGCCGCCGGGGCTCGAGCCCGACGCGGTGTACCGGATGATCCGCACACACCTGGATGCGAAGGGCTTCAGCGATCTCGTCGTGCGGCCGATGTCGGGCTATCCCGCCGCCGCCACCGCCGTCGACACTCCCCTGGTGCAGGCGGCGATCGGAGTGTTCAACAAGTACGGGGCCACCCCGCGGGTCGCCCCGTGGCTGGGCGGCAGCGCGCCATTCCACCATTTCACGCGGACGTTGAAGCTGCCGTTCGTGTTCGGAGGACTTGGACACGGCTCCGGCGCACACGGCCCGGACGAATACATGCTGATCGCGCCGGCCAAAGGCGTTGCCGCGGCAGGGCTGGCGGACGTCGAGAAGTCCTACGTCGACCTGCTGCATGCCTTGGCGCGGACCGCAGGCGAATGATGGGCGCCGATCCCGTCCAGGCCGCGCGTGCCAGCGTGCCGGCGCCTGCCACCATCGACATACCGGCAGCGGGCACTTCCGACCGCGCCGACGCGCTTCCGCCGATCCCGTGGCTACAGACGCGGCGATTGCGTCTGCGTCCGTTGCAGGTCGGCGACCGTGACCTGTACCTGCGCACGTACTGCGATGCCGGCGTCATGCGGCATGTCGGCCCGCCGCTGACGGCGGAGGCTGCGGGAAAGGGGTTCGAACTCGTGCTCCGGCAGCAGTCGGCCACGCCGGCGCGCGCCTGGTACTGGGTCTTGGTGCCGCGCGACAGCGACGAACTCAAGGGCATCGGCCTCATGGCGCTGGTCTTCGATGCCGGGCGACAGACGGCCGAGCTTGGCCTGCTGCTGGCCCCGCATGCGCACGTGCAGGACACGTCGGGGGCGGGCACGCAGAAGCAGGGCACGCAAGGACAGGGCCATGCCAGTGCCGCGATCGCCGCACTGCTGGACTGGCTGGCAGAGGGTAAGGGACCTGGCCGCCTGTGGACCCGGCACCTGCCCGCGAATCCCGCTGCGCGGGGGCTGATGCAGCGCTTGCATTTCCTCCTCGATGGCGAACATGCGGGATATCTGCACTGGTCCATGGATCGTGCGCGATGGGCGGATGTCGGCGGCCTGGTGCGCGAGGTGATCGCCGCATGAGCGCATCGCAGGGCAGCCTGGCCTGCGTCGGCCTGGGCATGATGCTGGGAGCCCACCTGGGGCCGCGCGCGCGCAGCCATATCGAACAGGCCGACGTGGTGTTCGTCGCGGTCTCGGACCCGATCGTTGAACTCTGGGTCCAGCAGATGCACCACGACGTCCGCAGCCTGCAACCGTTCTACCAGGCCGGCAGTTCGCGCCACGACACCTACCGGGCCATGGTCGAGACGATGCTGGTGGAGGTCCGCGCCGGCCGCAACGTCTGCGGCGCCTTCTACGGCCATCCGGGCGTGTTCGCACTGGTGCCGCACCGGGCGATCGCCCAGGCGCGCGAAGAGGGCCATGTCGCCCACATGGAGCCCGGGATCTCGGCCGAGGATTGCCTGTACAGCGACCTCGGCATTGATCCTGGCAGCCATGGCTGCCAGCACTACGAGGCCAGCCAGTTCATGTTCTACCGTCGCCGGATCGATCCATCGGCCCATCTGGTGTTGTGGCAGATCGGAGTTGCCGGGGATCGTTCCACCGGCAGAACAACGACCGGCCCCGGGCATCGGCGACTGCTGCTGGAGCGCCTGCTGGAGGATTATCCGCCAGGACACCCCACGCTGCTCTATGAAGCTGCTACCCTTCCGATCGCGCGACCACGGATCGATGGGATTCCGCTGGAGGGGATTGTCGAGGCGGATCTGAAGACGCAGACGACCTGGGTCCTTCCACCGGCTCGACCCCTGGAACGCGACGAGGCGATGCTCGATCGGATCGCCGCGTTGGACCGCAGTGCGCCGATCGACACGATCAACAAAGCATGACGTCAGGGGATTTTTGCATGTCCAATGCGGTTGCATTTCTGGAAGCCATGGCCAGCCGGCCGCTGTATGCGTGGAACGCGGACGATTACGACGCCGCGGTCGCTGCGCTCGATATCGAGGGCGCGCAACGCCAGGCACTTCTCGATCGCGACGCCGATGGCCTGAGCGCGCTGCTGCGCGTCCGGCCCGCGATGTTCTGCATGATCATGACGCCCGATGGCGGCGAGACCGAAGAGCCGCTGGATGCACCGGATCGTCATGACGACGATGACGATGGCAAGCCATCGCCGGACGACGAGCACGACGGCGACGGACCGGTTCGACCCGACTGAGGCCACCGGTCGCGGTCGCCACAACAAGGAACGTGGCGAGGTAGACGAATGAAGATGCGGTTGCATTCGTTGTTGCGCACCACCCTGATCGTGCTGCTGGCCTGCGCGATGACGCCCGTGTGGGCCAACGACGCGTTCGAAACCCTGCTCGGCGAAGCAGATGCCGTCCGTACCTCGGATGCGCGGCGGTTTGCCGTGCTGCTGGAGCAGTTGGACCGGCAGGTCGAGGGAGCAACCACGCCACAGCGCCAGCGCCTCGCGCTGCTGCGTGCGCATCGCCTGATATCCACCGGTGAATCGGCTGCGGCGATCGCCAAGCTCAAGCCACTGGCGACCGGGGCCGAGGACGTGACGCTGCGCTTCCTCGCCGGCTCCATGCTGGCCAATACCTATGCCATCACCCGCCAGTTCGAGGAGGGCCTGGTTGCGATCGAGGCGATGCTGGCCTTGCAGGCCGACGTCAAGGATCGCGACGTGCTGCATCGCGGCCTGATGGTGGCCGGCCTGACCTACAGCCAGGTCGGTGAGTACGCGACGGCGCGGCACTATGCCGTGCAGGTGCTCGAAGGCGTTCCGCTGCCGCGGACCCAGTGCGCGGCCAACAATCTGCTGCTGGAGGCGGCGCTCGGGCTGAACGAACGTATCGCCGATGAAGATGCGCAGGCGGCGATCCGTCATTGCGATGAATTGAAGGAGCCGATCATGGCCGGGTTTTCGCGGACCTACCTGGCCAAGTCCATGTTCGTGCAGGGCCGCACGCGCGAAGCGATCGAGCTGCTGGAGGGGTATCTGGCCCGCGTTGAAGACACTGGCTATCCGACCCTGATCGGCCAGTACCACGCGATGCTGGCCGAGTACCGGATGAAGCTTGGCGACATCGATCGCGCGGACCGCCATGCGCGGGCGGCGATCTCGATGGCGTCGTCGATCGCCAGCTCGCTGCCGCTGGTCGTCGCCTATCGGACTCTGTACGAGATCGCGATGTCGCGCGGCGACGATGCGGCCGCATTGAATGCGCACCTGCGTTACGCGCAGGCGGACAAGGCGCATTTCAACGACATGAAATCGCGCGAGATGGCCTACCAGGTCGTCCGCCACCAATCGCAGCAGCAGGCCCAGCAGATCCAGTTGCTGAGCCAGAAGAACCAGTTGTTGCAGCTGCAGAAACGCGTGACCGAACAGCGTGCGCAGAGCTGGCTGCTGGTGGCGGTGCTGCTGGTGTTCCTGACCGCGACGATCAGTTACTGGGCCTACAAGACCAAGCGCCTGCAGATGCGGCTCAAGCGCATGGCCGAGATCGATACGCTGACCTGCATCAGCAATCGCCATCACTTCACCCAGAAGTCCGAGAGGGCGCTGGCGCAGTGCCTCAAGGAAGGTCGCGTGGTCGCGCTGCTGATGTTCGACCTCGACCACTTCAAGCAGGTCAACGACCGTTTCGGCCACGCGGCCGGCGACTGGGCGCTGAAGGAGATCGCGGCGGCCTGCATGCCGTTGTCGGGGCCGGAGGACTGCCTCTGCCGTCTCGGTGGCGAAGAGTTCGCGATCCTGCTGCCCGGTTACGACATGCAGATGGCACGCCGTCTGGCGGCCGATGCCCTGGCGCGTTTCAGCCGCATCGACGCGGCCTCTAATGGCTACGACTTCAAGCTGACCGCGAGTTTCGGCGTCACCGACACCAGCATGTCCGGCCATGACCTGACCCGCATGCTGTCGCATGCCGACAAGGCCATGTACCGCGCCAAGCGTGCCGGCCGCAACCGCATCTGCATGTTCGAGGAAGGCAACGCCACGATGCTGCCGTTCTCGATCGAAGCCCCCACCGTCGACCCCGACCTCGACGCCGAAGTCGCCCGCCGCCGCAACCTCGCGTTGTCGTAGGGCGGGTCCAGCCCCGCCAATAGCCAGAAGCGATCCCTAAATCCTGTCGGCCCCCTCGGCCCCATCAATCCCGATCCGGCGCCCCCAGCGGAAACAGCTGCCGGTAGGGTCGCGCTTCGTCGACCGCGCGTGCGAACGACGGGCGTGCCAGCAGGCGTTGCCGGTACGCAAGCACGCGGGCATGTCGCGGGTCGATCCGATGGGTCCAGTCGGCATAGAACAGGAATGGCGCGGCGCCGCAGTCGCCCAGCGTGAAACGGTTGCCTGCGGCCCATTCGCGGTCGCCCAGGGTGGCGTCCAGCCAGGCATAGGCGGTGTCGAGCAGCCGTCGCGCTTCGGCGACCCCATGCGGGTCGCGATCCGCGTCGGGCCGGAGGCGGTCGACGACGATCTTCTGCTGCGGCGTGAGATGTAGTGGTCGAAGAACCGGTCGAGTCCGCGCACCTGCAGCGCTTCGCTGGCCGGCTCGGGCAGCAGTCGTACCGGCCCGGGTGATGCAGGGCCAGGTGTTCGACGATCGTGCTGGCTTCCGGGATCCTCCGGCCGGCATCGACCAGCACCGGGAAGCGGCCGATCGGCCATCGCGCCTTCATGTCGGCCATGTGCGTGCCTTCGCCGAGATGCCGGTATTCGAACACGGTGTCGTTTTCGTACGGCGCGACCAGCACCTTCTGGCAATACGACGAGAAGGGATGTGCGTACAGGGCGGGGATCGCAGGCATGGCCGGGGCTCGCTTCATGGGCGGGATGGCGCAACGACGACCGGGCAGGGCGTGGATCGACAATGTCCGCGCCGGAGGCGCGCTGTGCAAGCCTGGGCCGGCAGGTGCCTGCCGGTGTCACGGGACGGAGCAGGTCCGTCCAACACGGGTTTGACGGGATGGGATCGTGGGGCGGGCTCTGTCCGAGGCGGGCCCGTCGGACGGGCCTGTCTCGATGCTGGCCCGATGCGCTGCATCGGGCACGGAAGCACGGCGGACGGCATCGTCCGGCCGCGCGTCAGCCGTGCACAGGGCAGGGGTCAGGACGGCGTCCCGGTCCCCGACTGGCCGGACGGATTGCCGGACGGGGCAGCGGCGGCCTGGGCGGCGTCGCGGGCCTCGCGCTTGCGCGCGTCCTTCTCGTCCTGTTTCTTCTTCTTGGCGATTTCGCGCTGACGCTTCTCGAATGAGTAGTTTGGTTTGGCCACGGCTCAACTCGTTGGTGGAATGGAATCTGGGAAGGGTTCTCAAGCGCTCGCAGGCCGAACCCGCGATCGCCGACAGGCAGACATCGCCTGTCCCCCTGGGCGCGCATCGTCGCATAAAGTGGCGCCCAGGCTCCTGCCGGTCCCCTTGCGGGCGCTCGGCATGCGGCACTGGGACCGCGCGGAATCAGGACTTGCGGGCGCGCGGCGCCGGCTCCGGCGTCTTTGCGGTCGCGGGGCCGAGGTCGTCGATCTTGGTCAGCGAGCGGGTCACGCCCAGCACTTCGATGCGGCCGCCCGACTTGCGGAACTGGTCCAGGTCCGAGGCGATGCGCTCGCTGGTCACGTTGGCGCCGCGATCGTTGCTCTTGCGGCTGCCGAACAGGTGGCTGGTGTTCGATGGCGGGATGTCGGTCTTCTTCTGGCGTGGCATGGGGCTGCCTCCGTTCAATACAGGGTGAGGGGGATGCCGCGGGAAGTGCGCTCTGCGTAGTCCTCGCGCACCCCCAGGCAATAAGGTCCGGCCATGACGAAGCGGCGGCAGACCTGCGGTCGGGCGTCATAGATCGAGCAGCACATGCGGGCTTCGTTGATCGCCACGCACCAACCGTGTTCGTCGCGGGCCATGACGTGCAGGCCGGCATCGGTATACGTGGTGAAACGTTCAGGCACGCGGTCCTCGGGCTGCAGTACCACGGTCAGCCGGCAGCACACGGCGTCGCATTGGCCGCAATCGGCGTCGTCGTCCACATGCACGGACACGCTGGTCGCGGTAGCGCTCATGAGTGCAGCAGGCCGGCCGGCCGCGGGCCCAATGGCAGCAGGCCATCGCGCTGGTAATGCAGCATCCTGCCGCGCTTGCCGACGGTGTCCTGGTCGTTCATCGCGCAACGCGACTCGGTGACCGAGAAACCCTGGCTTTCCAGCAGGCGCGTGAACGGCGCGCTGTTGCCACGTCCCGGGTCGGTCACCAGCACCTCGGCCAGCGGACGTGCCAGTTGCGCGACGACACCGGCCAGCAGCACGGCATGATCGCGTTCGTACAGCACATCGCTGGCGATGATCATGTCGAAGTCACCCATGGTGTGCAGCGGCTGGTCCCAGCGCATCTGCCGGTAATTGACGGCGGGCAGGGCGTTCAAGGCCGCGTTGTAGGCCAGGAACGACTCGGCCAGCGGATGGATGTCTGAGGCCACGATCTCGGCACCGCGGCGTTGCAGGACCAGGCTGGCCAGGCCGATGCCGCAGCCGATCTCGAGGATCCGCTTGCCGCTGATGTCGGCGCCATCCATGGCCTGGGCAAGCAGGCGGCCCGACGGCCACAACTGGCCGAACAGGCTCCATTGCGCCGATGAGATGCCCAGGCGTGCGCCATGGCTGTCGGGATCGGCGAATTGCTGGCGGTCGCTGAGGACCCTGAGGTGGAAGGCGTGGCCGCCGACCTGGACTGTGAGATTGCGGGTGGCATAACCGGGCACGTCGCTTCCTGGGGAGCGTCGTCCCGGATCGCGAGGAAGCGGGACGATGACGCGTGGGTGGAAGCGAGGCGGGCGACGTTGAAGGTCGCGCGTGACGCGCGGGTCGAGCACGGCTCGAGACAGGCATGGTACCACCTCGGGTCCCCGGCCCGGCCGCCGGGGCGTGCGCCTGTTCATGTTTTCCGGTCATAAGCGCACCCGTTCACGACAATTCGACGACAATGGCGGTCCATTCATGCCGGTGTCGCGACATTTCATGAGAACGCCCCAGGGACTGCAGCCCTTGATCGATGACGGCATCATCGATGAAGTCCTGCGGCCGTTGAAAAGCGGCAAGGAAGCCTCGGTCTATGTGGTCCGGTCCGGCGAGGACGTCCGTTGCGCCAAGGTCTACAAGGACATGGCCCAGCGCAGCTTCCAGGCCCGCGTGCAGTACCAGGAGGGCCGCAAGGTCCGCGGCAGCCGCCAGCAGCGGGCGATCGGCAAGGCCAGCAAGTTCGGCCGCCGCGAGCAGGAAACGGCCTGGAAGAACACCGAGGTCGACGCGCTTTACCAGTTGATGGATGCCGGCGTGCGCGTGCCGCAGCCGCATGGCTTCTTCCATGGCGTCCTGGTCATGGACCTGGTCGTCGATGCCGAGGGCCACAGCGCGCCGCGGCTGGGCGAGGTCGAGCTGGAGCCGGCGCAGGCGCGGGATTACCACGCGATGCTGATCGGCGACGTCGTGCGGATGCTGTGCCAGGGCCTGATCCATGGCGACCTGTCCGAGTACAACGTGCTGGTGGCGCCCGATGGCCCGGTCATCATCGACTTCCCGCAGGTCGTCAGCGCCGGGGGCAACAACGCCGCCCGCGCGATGCTGCTGCGGGATGTCCACAACCTGCGCGACAACCTGGCCAGGTTTGCGCCGGAGCTGGCCGAGACCCATTTCGGCGAGGAGATGTGGGCGCTGTTCGAAAAGGGCGAACTGCGTGCCGATAGCGTCCTGACCGGTCATTTCGTGTTCGACCAGCACAAGGCCGACACCCGCGCCGTGCTGTGGTCGATCGAGGATGCCCGCCAGGAAGCGGTGATCCGCCAGCAGGGGCGCGAGGCCGCCGAACAGGACTGAGGCCCGCGTCGCGACACTGCGACAGGACGGGCGGCGATGCATCGTGCGGTTGCCGCGCCTACAATCGCGCCTCCGCCGGGCGTGGTCCCGGCCACGCGCGCTCCTCCGTGTCCTTTCTATCGTGCCCTCTCCATCGCGCATCTTCCGCGACAGGCGTGAGCCGCCATCACCGCCTTCCACCGCAGTTTCTTCACGACAGGCCGCCCGCCGCCATGCGCCGGTCGCCTGGATGCCAGACCTACCTGACAGGATTCCAGATGGCTCCCAACGCCACCATCTACAAACTCGAACTGCAGGTCAGCGACATGGACCGGCATTACTACGCCACCCACAACCTGACGCTGGCGCAGCATCCGTCCGAGACCCCAGAGCGCCTGATGGTGCGCCTGATCGCGTTCGCGCTGCATGCGGACGACCGGCTCGAATTCGGCCGCGGCCTGAGCTCGGAAGAAGAACCGGACCTGTGGCGACGCGACTACACCGGCGACATCCTGCAGTGGATCGACCTCGGCCAGCCCGACGAGAGCCGCGTCCGCAAGGCCGCCGGCAAGTCGCGCCAGGTGGTGCTGGTCAACTACAGCGGCCACGGCGCGCAGATCTGGTGGGACAAGGTCGGTGCCGGCTTGTCGCGGCTGAAGAACCTGACCGTCATCGACCTGGTCCCGGCCGATGTCGAAGCCACCACGGCGCTGCTCGCGCGCGGCATGCGGCTGACCGCGATGATCCAGGACGGCGAGCTGCAGTTGATGAGCGAGCACGAGAACATCGCGCTGACGCCGCGCATCAGGATCGCTGCCGCAGCCTGACGGCCAGCGGGGAGCGCTGAGCGATGCACGCCGGCCGGCAGGGCGTCAGGCTTGCGACCGGTCCCACAAATACGCTGACGCCGCCGGCGCGATGCCGGCGACGATCACGGCCATGACGGGCACGAAGGCATCGCACTGCACTTGCGCGACGCCCCGGTCGATCCCGGGCCCGCTCAGGCGAAGACGCGGAAGCGCTCGGCGTCGTCGACGAAGGTCTTGTCGCCGATCGGCGCCTCGTGCGAGCCGAATGGCATCTGCGCGCGCAGCTTCCAGCTCGACGGCAGGTTCCACTCGGCTGCGACGGCGGCATCCGGCAGCGGGTTGTAGTGCTGCAGGCTGGCGCCGATGCCGGCATTGGCGAGCGCGCTCCAGACCGCGAACTGGGCGATGCCGCTGGCATGCTCGGACCAGACCGGGAAGTTGTCGGCATACAGCGGGAAGCCATCCTGCAGCCCCTTCACCACGTCCTGGTTCTCGAAGAACAGCACGGTACCGGCGCCGGCCGCGAAGCCATCGATCTTGCTGCTGGTGGCGTCGAAGGTGTCGGCCGGGACGATCTTGCGCAGCTCATCCTTGACGATGTTCCAGAACGTCTGGCTGGACGGGCCATAGAGGATCACCGCGCGCGAACTCTGCGAGTTGAACGACGACGGGCTGAGCTTGATCGCCTGCTGGATCAGCGCGGTGACCTCGTCCTGCGATTGCGGGAGCGATGGGCCGAGGGCGTACTGGGTGCGGCGGCGGGAGATGGCGTCGATGAAGGCATTGCTGGTCATGGCGGACTCTTGGAAGGTGAGGGGAGTGGGAGGACGGTAGGCAGCCGGCGATTCGACCGGTGATTGCGCCTGAGTGTGGAGATGCGATCGCGGCGCAACGACCGGCTGCGATGTAACGGATCGTTCCAATGCGGATCGACGCCGCTGTGGCGAGGCCCGCGCGCACGCGCCGACGCTGTCGACGAGGCCATCCAGCGCTGTCCTTGCGCGATTTCTCGAATGCTGACGCCCGCTTGACCCCGCAGCGGGCATGCTCGGGACATGACATCGACATCGGGGAAACGATCCGTCCTGCGCACGTGGCTGCTGTTGGCCTTGCTGCTGGCGACCGCCGCGCTGGCATGGACCGGACTACGGGCAGGCTGGGTACAGGTCCCCGAGCGCTGGAATCCGTGGGCGCCGCTGCACCTCGACGAGACGCCCAACCTGTTGACGCAGTACAAGCTGGCGCGCGCCGCAGCCGATCCTGTGCTGTGCCGCGCGACCCTGGCGCAGACGCGCCTGCGCTACACGCCGATCGAAGACCAGCGCACGGCGCCTGGCTGCGGCTTCGACAACGCGATCCGGATCGCGCGCAGCAGCGTCGCCGTCGGCGAGCCCTTCGCGCTGAGCTGTCGGGCCGCGTTGTCGCTGGCGATGTGGGAACGCCACGTGCTGCAGCAGGCGGCGACGGCCTACCTGGGGCAGGAGGTCGCCGCGATCGAGCATTTCGGCTCCTATTCGTGCCGGAACCTGTACGGCCGCGAAGGTGCCCGCCGCAGCCGGCATGCGACCGCCGACGCCCTCGACATCGCCGGCTTCGTGCTTGCCGACGGCAAGCGCATCCGTCTGGTCAACGACTGGAAGGCGGTGGAGCCGGCCCCGCCTGCGGGCCGCGAGTCAGGCCATCGCGATGGATCGCGCGGCGATGACGTGCGGCCCTCGACCACGGACGGCGGCGCGGGTGCGGGACCGGCCACACCCGATCCCGCAGGCTTCCTGCGCGAGGTGCGCGACGGTGCCTGCCGTTACTTCGATGTCGTGCTCGGCCCCGACTACAACCAGGCGCATGCCGATCATTTCCATCTCGACCGGGGCGGCGGGCGTGCCTGTCGTTGAGGCCGTCCGCGCCGATGTCCCCCAGGGGATCGGCCGGATGGCGCCGTGGCCGCAGTATGTTCCCGCGATAGCAGTCATCGAAAATGCCGAAGTCTTCGTGCGTTTAAAACGCTGCCGAAGCACGCGTATGCGCGGGGCGACGTTTACAATGTTCCGTTCAGCCGATGGCATGCGATGGCCCCTTGGGCCACGCGGAGCGCAGCCGGTTCCTCCCTGGCCACGCCCGCGTCCCCGATGCCCTCCACCTGTCGATATTCCATGATGTGCCCCGCCATGCATCCCGCCATGCACCGCAAGGAGCTAAGCCAATGACCCCGGACCAACTGCTGTCGACCTACGGCCCCCGTGAATCGATGGAATACGACGTGGTCGTCGTCGGTGCCGGTCCCGGTGGCCTCGCCACCGCGATCCGCCTGAAGCAACTGGCGACGGAGCAGGGGCGCGAGCTGTCGGTCTGCGTGCTGGAGAAGGGGTCCGAGCCCGGCGCGCACATCCTGTCGGGCGCGATCATGGACCCGCGTGCGCTGACGGAACTGTTCCCGGACTGGAAGGAGCGCGGCGCGCCCTTGCACCAGCCGGTCAGCGGCGACCAGATCCTGTTCCTGACCGCCAGCGGCGCGATCGCGACGCCACAGGCCTTCATCCCCGACAGCCTCAACAACCACGGCAACTACATCATCAGCCTCGGCAGCGTGGTGCGCTGGCTGGCGCAGCAGGCCGAGGCGCTGGGCGTCGAGATCTTCCCCGGCTTCGCCGCGGCGGAGGTGCTGTACGACGACAACGGCGCGGTGCGCGGCGTCGCGACCGGCAACATGGGCATCGGCAAGGACGGCGAGCCGACCGACCAGTTCCAGCTCGGCATGGAACTGAATGCCAAGTACACGATCTTCGCCGAAGGCTCGCGCGGCCATCTCGGTCGCGAGCTGATCGCGCGCTTCCGCCTCGACGAGGGCCGTGACCCGCAGTCCTACGGCATCGGCATCAAGGAGCTGTGGCAGGTCGCACCGGACAAGGCGCAGCCTGGCCTGGTCGTGCACACGGCCGGCTGGCCGATGCAGAGCGACACCTACGGCGGCTCGTTCCTGTACCACATGGAAGACAACAAGGTCGCGGTCGGCTTCGTCGTCGGCCTGGACTACAAGAACCCCTGGTTGAGCCCGTTCGAGGAATTCCAGCGCTTCAAGACCCATCCGTCGATCCGCGTCCATCTCGAAGGCGGCAAACGCATCGGCTATGGCGCGCGTGCGATCACCGCCGGTGGTATCGGCGCGCTGCCGAAACTGGTGTTCGCCGGTGGGGCGCTGGTCGGCTGCGAGGCCGGCACGCTCAATGCCAGCCGCATCAAGGGCAGCCATGCCGCGATCAAGACCGGCATGCTGGCGGCCGAAGCCGCGTTCGTGGCCGTCGCCGAGGGCAGGGCGCACGACGAGCTGACGGCCTATCCCGACGCCTTCGCGCGTAGCTGGTTGCATGACGAGCTGCAGGCCTCGAAGAACTTCAAGGGCTGGTTCAAGAAGGGCCTGTGGATCGCGACGCTGATGAACGGCATCGAGCAATGGCTGCTGCCGAAACTGGGCATCCGCACGCCGCCGTGGACGCTGCGCCGCAAGACCTCCGACCATGCGTCGCTGGAGCCGGCGGCGCAACACCAGAAGATCAGCTATCCCAAGCCCGACGGCGTGCTGACCTTCGATCGCCTGAGCTCGGTCTACCTCAGCAGTACCAACCATGACGAAGACCAGCCCAGCCACCTGACGCTGAAGAACCCCGAGATCCCGGTCGCGGTGAACCTGGCCGAGTACGCGGGCCCGGAAGCGCGCTACTGCCCGGCGGGCGTCTACGAATACGTCGGTGAGGCCGAGGGCCGGCCGCGCCTGCAGATCAACGCGCAGAACTGCGTGCACTGCAAGACCTGCGACATCAAGGACCCGACCCAGAACATCGTCTGGGTGACCCCGCAGGGTGGCGGCGGTCCCAACTACGCGGGCATGTAACAGGCGGCGCTTCGCCGGCGGCGCCCCAACAGGGGCCGCTCAACAGGCACCGCCTCCCGCGGATCGGGCGCTTTCCGATCGGCGGCGGCCCGTGCGGCTGGTCTTGCCGCAAGCGGCATGCGCGTTGGAAAGCAGGCGCGGCCCGGATATCGCGTCCCATCGGGAAAATCCTATCCGCACGGGCTGGCTTGCCTGATGCAACCGCCTTGCGTCGACCTGCAAGCTGCAGGTGTCGGGTGGCATATGGAGATGCCCTGTGTCGGGTGGAGCAAGCGAGCAATGGCGGCCGTTGGGCATCGCCGTTGCCGGCAGCGTGGTGGCGGGAGCGACGTGCTGCCTGCTGCTGCCTGGGTTCCTGCCGATGTGGCTGTCGGCCGCACTGGCGTCGGCCGGGATGGCCGCGTGGCTGCAGGGGCGTCGGGTCGCGCGCGGTCTGGGTGCGCTGCTGCTGGGCTTCGGCCTGTGCGGATTGCATGGTGCGCACAGCCTGTCGCTGCGGCTGCCGGTGGAGTTGGAGCGGGCCGATATCGCAATCAGCGGCGTCGTCGTTGGATTGCCGGTGCACGAGAAGCAACGCACGCAGTTCATGTTCCGTGTCGACGATGCCACCACCATCGCCGAGCCGCTGCGCGGCCGGCTGTTGCGGTTGTCGTGGTACGACCCGCGTTCTCGCGTCGACCGGCGGCGTGCCGATGTGCTGCCCCACAGCCGCTGGCAAGTCACCGTCCGTGTCCGGGCGCCGCGCGGCCTTCGCAATCCCGGATGGTTCGACAGCGAGAAGCATGCGCTGGCCCGGCGTGTCGCCGCGGTCGGCTATGTGCGCACCCGCGAGGTCCTTCAGCGCGACGCCGAGGGGCGAGGCATCGATGGCTGGCGGCATGCGGTCGCCGGGCGCATCGAGGCCGCGGTCGATCTTGAGGGCGCGCGCTTCATTCGCGCGCTGGCCATCGGCGATACCCGCGCGCTGACCGATGGCGACTGGGAGGCGCTGCGCGCGACCGGGCTGACGCACCTGATCGCGATTTCCGGTTTCCATGTCGGCATGGTCGGCGGCTTCTTCGCCATGCTGGCCTCCGGCCTGTGGTGGCTGCTGCCCGGGCTGGGGCGCCGCCTGCCGCGACCGCAGGCCGCCGCTATCGTGGCGTTGCTCGGCGCCAGTGCCTACGCGGCGGTCGCGGGCTGGGAACTGCCGACCGTGCGCACGGTGCTGATGATCGCGGTGGTTGTGGTAGCGCGGCTGACGCGGCAACAGCTGCGGGTGTTCGACGCGTTGGCCCTGGCCGCGATCGCGATGGTGCTGGTCGACCCGCTGTCGGTACTGTCGGCGGGCTTCTGGCTGAGCTTTGCCGGCGTCGCCTGGCTGGTCTGGTGCCTGCCCGACGCGCGCGGGCAGTCGTTGCTGCGCGGTCTGCTGTCCTCGCAATGGGTGGCGACGCTGGGCCTGCTGCCGTTGACGGTCGTGCTGTTCGGGCAGGCGTCGCTGGCCGGCCCGGTCGCCAACCTGGTCGCGATTCCCTGGTGGAGCCTCGTCGTGGTGCCGCTGGCGCTGCTCGGGACCGGCCTGGAAGCGCTGTCCAGCGGCAGCGGCGACTGGGCCTGGCGACTGGCGGCCTGGGCGTTCGACACCAGCTGGTCCTTGTTCGATTGGCTGGCGTCGAGTCCGCTGGCCTTGTGGTGGCTGCCGGAGGCGCGCTGGTTCGCGTTGCCGCTGGCCGTGCTGGCGGCGTTCTGGATCCTGTTGCCACGTGGCGTACCCGGCAAGGTGCTGGCGGCGTTGCTGTGGCTGCCGCTGCTGTGGCCGGATCGGCAACTGCCCGCACCCGGCGACATGCAACTGGTCGTGCTCGATGTCGGGCAGGGATTGTCGGTGCTGGTGCGCACGGCCGCTCATGACGTGCTGTACGACGCCGGGCCCGTGGTGCCGGACGGCTACGATGCCGGCGAACGTGTCGTGGTGCCGGCCCTGCATGCACTGGGCGTGCGTCGGCTGGATGCCATCATCATCAGTCATGCCGATGCCGATCACGTCGGCGGGTTCGACGCCGTGCGGCGCGTCTTTCCGGCACCGGTGGTGTTCACACCGAGGCATGAGCCCCTGGCGGGCTCGTCGCCATGCCTGGCCGGCAGTGGCTGGCGCGTCGACGGCGTTCGGTTCCGCTTCCTGCATCCCGACCTGTACTTCCCGCCGTTGCGCAATCCGGCCAGTTGCGTGTTGCGGATCGACAGCGCACACGGCAGCGTCCTGCTGCCTGGCGACATTGATGCGGTCGTCGAGCGGCTGCTGGCCCATCGCGATCCCGAGGCCTTGCGTGCGGACGTGGTGCTGGCCGCGCATCACGGCAGCCGCGGTTCGTCCGATCCGCGCTTCGTGGCCGCGACCTCGGCCCGGCACGTCGTGGTGTCGGCCGGCCACGGCAACCGTTTCGGCCATCCGCAGCCGGCGGTCGTCGCGCGTTGGCAGGCGGCCGGCGCGCAGGTCCATGCCACGCCTGCGCAGGGGGCGCTGCGGATCCGTTTCGATCGCGCCGGACTCTCGGTCGCCGGGCAGCGCGACCGCCAGCGCCGGGCTTGGGACGCGGAACGGCTCACGCGAATGCGGCAGGGTACGGAGCCTGGGCTATCCTATCGCCTTGATTGAGCAGGCCGGGGCGGCCGGAGGGAATGCGTGCTGGAGCTGGTCATGGCGGGTGGTTGGCCGATGCTGCCCTTGCTGCTGCTGTCGGCACTGGGGCTGGCGATCATCGTCGAACGCTTCTGGGCGCTGCGCCGCAAGGCCGTGTTGCCGCCCGGGCTGGGCGCCGAAGTGCGCAGCTGGGCCACGCGCGGCCGGCTGGATCCGGCGCATATCGAGTCCCTGCGTGCCAATTCCCCGCTGGGCGCTTTGCTGGCGGCGGCGCTGGACGTGCGCCAGCGCCCGCGCGAAGAGATCCGCGAGCGCGTCGAGGACGTCGGCCGGCATGTCGCCCACCGCATGGAGCGTTTCCTCAATGCGCTGGGCACGATTGCCGGCGCCGGCCCGTTGCTGGGCCTGTTCGGCACCGTCGTCGGCATGATCCAGATGTTCCTCGGGGTCATGGACCATGGTGTGGGCGATGTCAGCCAGCTGGCCGGCGGCATCGGTAAGGCCCTGGTCTGCGCGGCGGCCGGCATGGTGGTCGCGGTGCCGGCGCTGGTGTTCCATCGCTATTTTCGTGCCCGGATCGATGGCTACATCGTCGACATGGAACACGAGGCCATCCAGTTGATAGACGTCATCGATCCGCGCGCGCGCCGGCTGGCGCCGGGCAGCGTCGCCACCCCGCTGGCCGACCCCGCCGCCGGGCAGGACTGAGTCCGTGCGTATCCGCGACCGGCGTGCCGAAGACGTGCCCGAGATCAACCTGGTGCCGCTGATCGACGTGATCCTGGTGCTGATCATCTTCTTCGTGATCACCACCACCTTCGATGCGCGTTCGGTGCTGAAGCTGGAGTTGCCGCGCGCGGCCGGTGAACGCAACGACACCCAGGGCGCGGCATTGAACCTGTTGATCAATGCCGATGGCCGCTATTTCGTCGACGACCGCGAAGCCTTGCGGACCGATGTCGAATCACTGAAACGCACCATCGCCGAAGTGGCGGGCGACGACCGCGAGCGCACCGTGCTGCTGCGGGCGGACGCGCGCACGCCATGGCAGGCGGTGGTGACGGCGTATGACGCCCTCGGCCAGCTCGGCTTCAAGCGCATCGCCAACGCGACCGCGCCCGAGCAGGCCGCGCAGGCGCAGGCACAGACCACGCAGGGCACGGCCGCCAGCGAACCACGCGCGCCCAAGGCCGCTGCAGGAGAAACACCATGAACCGTCCCAGCGACGACGCCGTGACCGTCGGCGCGTGGCCGATCTACAAGCGCCTGCTTGGCCATGCGGCGCGCTACTGGCCGCTGCTGGCGGTCGCGACCGTGGCGATGATCATCGAGGCGCTGGCGGGTGCGGCCTTCGTCAAGCTGATGGAGCCGCTGACCAATGACGGCTTCGTCGATCCCAAGCCCGGCATGGCGGTGATCCTGCCGCTGGCGATCGTGGTGATCTTCGTCGTGCGCGGCATCGCGACGTTCATGACCGACTACGGCATGGCGCGCACCGGCCGCAGCGTGGTCCGCGACCTGCGCGAACAGGTGCTCGGCAAATACCTGCGGATGCCGAGCGCACGTTTCGACGTCGAGTCGGTGCCGGCGATGGTCAGCCGGCTGAACTTCGATACCGAGCAGGTCACCCAGGCCAGCTCCGACGCGCTGAAGATGATCGTCACCGATGGCCTGACGATCGTGTTCCTGCTGGGCCTGATGCTGTACACCAGCGTCAAGGTGACGCTGGCGATGATTCTGATCGCGCCGCTGATCGGCGTGCTGGTCTGGTACGTCGGCCGGCGCTACCGCAAGATCAGCCGCGGTATCCAGGACGGCATGGGCGACCTGGCGCAAAGCGCCGAACAGTCGCTGGCCGCGCAGCAGGACGTCAAGGTGCATGGCGCGCAGGGGTTTGAACAGGCGCGTTACTCGGGGCTGGCCAACCGCATCCTCGGCCTGAACATGAAGGTCGAGACCACGCGCGCGATGTCGTCGGCGCTGGTACAGATTCTGGCCGCGCTGGCGCTGGCGGCAATCGTCTGGGTGGCCATCCGCGAGGCCCTGGCCGGCCGCCTGAATCCCGGCGAGTTCATGCAGCTGATGACCGCGATGATGGGCATCATCCCGTCGCTGCGGCGGATCACCAATGTGCAGAGTGTCATCGGCCGCGGCGTTGCCGCTGCCGAGCGGCTGTTCTCGGTGCTCGATGCCGAGGAAGAAAAAGATACCGGGCAACGCATCGTCGACCGCGTGCGTGGCGAACTGGTGTTCGACAACGTGGGTTTGCGTTACCAGCGCGACGCCGATGGCCGCGTCGCCCTTGACGGCATCAGCTTCCGCGCAAGGCCGGGCACGGTCACCGCGATCGTCGGCCGCTCCGGCAGCGGCAAGACCAGCCTGGTGCGGCTGGTGCCGCGCTTCTACGAGCCGACCTCCGGAACGATCACGCTGGATGGTGTGGCGTTGGACGACTACCGCCTGGCCGATTTGCGCCGGCAGATTGCACTGGTCGGTCAGCGCGTGATGCTGTTCGACGACAGCGTCGGCGCCAACATCGCCTATGCCGGCGACGCCGATCCCGCGCGCCTGCGCAGCGCCGCCGAAGCCGCCAATGCCTGGGAGTTCATCGAACGCCTGCCGCAGGGCATGGACACGCGCATCGGCGAGAACGGCGCGCTGCTGTCGGGCGGCCAGCGCCAGCGCCTGGCGATCGCGCGCGCGATCCATCGCGATGCCCCGATCCTGATCCTGGATGAAGCCACCGCCGCGCTGGATACCGAGTCCGAGCGCCTGGTCCAGGATGCCCTGAACCGCCTGATGCCCGACCGCACGACCCTGGTCATCGCGCATCGCCTGTCGACGATCGAGCATGCCGACCAGGTGCTGGTGCTCGACCACGGTAAGCTGGTGGAGCAGGGCACGCATGCCGAACTGCTGGCGCGCGGCGGGCTGTACGCACACCTGCACCGGATGCAGTTCCGGGAGTCGGGCGAAGCGTGAGCGTGCGCAGGGTGCCGTGCCGATGAGTGGACCGAAGAAGCGGACGCCCCCGGGCTACTGGTTCGACGGCCGGCTGCCACCGTGGCCGATGCGCGGGCTGTCGGCGCTGTATGCCGCGATCACCGGTCTGCGCCGTGGGCTCTATCGCCGCCGATGGCTGCGCAGCGTAGCGGCGCCGGTGCCGGTCGTCGTGGTCGGCAACCTGATCGCAGGCGGCAGCGGCAAGACCCCGTTGATCATCGCGCTGGTCGAGCGCCTGCGCGCGGCGGGCTGGACGCCGGGCGTTGCCAGTCGCGGCTACGGGCGCGAGCAGGCGACATCGCCGCGCTGGGTCGACGCCGATACCGAGACACGCCTGGGCGGCGATGAGCCGGTCCTGATCGTCGCCCGCACCGGTGCCAGGGTCCGCGTCGATGCCGATCGCGCGGCGGCGGCGAAGGCACTGGCCGCGGCCGGCTGCGACATCGTGCTGTGCGACGACGGCCTGCAGCACTACCGGCTGCGCCGCGACGTCGAGATCGAGGTCATCGACGGGCGTCGCCGCTACGGCAATGGTCGCCTGCTGCCTGCAGGGCCGCTGCGCGAACCGGCGTCACGTGGGGAGAATTGCGATTTCCGCGTGCTCAACACCGGCAGCCAACCGGATGCCGCCCCGGCGTTCGGCGAATGGCCGATGTGGCTTGCGTCTGGCCTGGCGACGCCGCTGGCCGGCGGACGCGCGCAGACGCTGGCGGCGTTCCAGGGCCAGCGCGTGCATGCCGTCGCCGGCATCGGCGATCCCGAGCGCTTCTTCGTCATGCTGCGCGGGCTCGGCATCGCGGTGGTGCCGCATGCGTTCGCCGATCACCAGCAGTACAGCGCCGAAGACCTCGCGTTCGGCAGCGACCTGCCGATCCTGATGACCGAGAAGGACGCCGTGAAATGCATGGCATTCGCGACGCCGCGGATGTTCAGCGTACCCATCGAGGCGCGCTTGCCGGAAGCGTTCTGGGTCGCGCTGCTCGACCGGATCGGCAAGCTGCGCAGCCCAGCCCGTCCGGCGTGATCCGGCCGTGGTTCAGCCCGACGCAGCAAGCCTTGCACAGCGGATGATCGCTTGATGACCCCTCGATGACCATCGCGATTCGCCGGGCATTGTGGCCCATGCCAGAATTCCCGGCATGACCAGCCCCGTCGGTTCCACTGCCTCCAGCGCCGCTGCGCTCGACTTCGTCGTCGCCATTCCCGCCCGCCATGACGCCACCCGCCTGCCCGGCAAGCCGCTGCGCCTGCTCGGAGGGACGCCGCTGGTGATCCACGTGGCCCGGCGCGCGCTGGCGGCGGGTGCGCGAGAGGTCTGGGTTGCAGCCGACGATCAGCGCATCGTCGATGCCCTGCAGGATGTCGGCGTGCAGGTCGCAATGACCTCGCGCGCGCATCGCTCCGGGACCGACCGCCTGGCCGAATGCGCCGACATCGCGGGTTGGGCGAACGACACTATCGTCGTCAACCTGCAGGGCGACGAGCCCTTCGCGCCGGCGAGCGGCATCCGCGCGACCGCGCAGTTGCTGGCGGGCAGCGACGCGCGGATGTCGACGCTAGCGACGCCGGTCATGGACCGGGAGACGCTGTTCAGCCCCAACGCAGTCAAGCTGGTGCGCGATGGGCAGGGGCATGCCCTGTATTTCAGCCGCGCACCGATCCCGTGGGACCGGGACGCCCTGGCATCGCAGGCGCCGTTGACGTTCCCCGGTCCCTGGCTGCGCCATATCGGCATCTACGGCTATCGCGCGGGGTTCCTGCGTGAGGTCGCGACGCTGCCGCCCGGTCAGTTGGAGCAGCTCGAATCGCTGGAGCAGTTGCGGGTGCTGGAAGCCGGGTACCGGATCGTCGTCGGCTTGAGCCCGGCCGCGTTCCCGCCGGGCGTCGACTCGCCCGAAGACCTGGAACGCGCCGAAGCGCACCTCGCCACGCTGTGTGCTTGAGCATGGCCGCTGAACCGATGCGGGTGCTGATGGTCTGCCTCGGCAACATCTGCCGTTCGCCGACTGCCGAAGGCGTGTTCCGCCATCGCTTCCAGCGGGCGGGCCTGGGCGCGCGCGTCGAATTCGACTCGGCCGGCACCGGCGATTGGCATGTCGGGCAGCCACCGGACCATCGCAGCGTGGCGACGTCACGGCGCCTCGGCGTCGACCTGTCCGGGCTGCGCGCACGTCAGCTGCAGGACTCGGATTTCAGCGATTTCGACTGGCTGTTGTGCGCGGACCGGCAGAACCTGGCAGATGTCCAGGCGCGCATGCCGGCGCATGCCCGCGCGCGCAGCCTGTTGCTGATGGACTGGGCCGGGATGGGGCAGGTCGAGGTCCCGGACCCGTATACCGGTGCTGCGGCGCAGTTCGAGGCGGTCTGGCACCAGCTCGATGCCGCCGCCGGGGCCGCATTGGCCCACCGCTTCGGTCATCGCCCGCAGCCGGTGTCCGATTCCCGCATAATCGACTGACGATGGATGCTGCGATCGCCCCCGAATTTCCCGCCAGCCTTGAGTGGCTGAACCTGAGCTCGCCACTGCGGATGTCGCAGCTGCGTGGCAAGGTCTGCGCGTTGGCCTTCGTCAACGCCGGTTCCGCCTGGTCGCTGCAGCGGCTCAACGACCTGGCCCACCTGCGCAAGCGCCACGGCGATCGCCTGAATGTCGTCGCCATCCACGTGCCCAAGTTCGAGCACGAGCGCGATGCGCGCCGGGTCGGCCGCCGTTTCAACCGGCTCAAGTACGAGTTCCCGCTGGCGCACGACCCGGACTGGACGCTGTGGCAGCAGTACGGCATCGAAGCCTGGCCGACCGTGGTGCTGATCGACGGCAACGGGCAGGTGCGTGAACACATCATCGGCGATGGCGCGATCCGCGACCTCGACGCCCGCGTCGGCAAGCTCGGCGACGAACTGGTGCCGCAGGCGCGCAATCCCGACCCGATCGAGATGCGCCGCATCGGCGAACCGACGCTGCCGCTGAGCTTCCCGATGGGGCTGGCGATGGCCGGCAACTATCTGTACGTGGCCGACAGCGGCCACCACCGGATCCTCGAATGCGACCTCGGCGGACGCCTGCTGCGCCAGTTCGGCAGCGGTGGCGCCGGTTTCATCGACGGGCCAATGGAGCTGGCGGCGTTCAACCGTCCGCATGGCATCTGCGTGCAGCACGACCTGCTGTATGTCGCCGATGCCGGCAACCATGCCGTGCGTCGCATCAAGCTGCGCACCGGCGATATCGATACCGTCTGCGGCGCCGGTCGTTCCGGCGCGCCGGTCCCCGGACCGGTGCACGACCCGCGCGCGGTCGAACTGGACCAGCCGCGTGCCGTCGCCTTGTCGGGCGACCGACTGTTCATCGCCACGACCGGCGACAACCGGGTCTGGAGCTACGACCTCGGCAATCCCGGCATCAGCCTGCTCGCGGGCTCGGGCGCGCTCGATGTCGTCGACGGCCAGGGCGCCGAGGCGGCCTTCGCCGAACCGGTCGCGCTGAGCGCGGTGCAGCAGGTCGTCTACGTCTGCGATGGCGCCGGGTCCGCGATCCGCAGCATCAATGCACGCTCCGGCCAGGTATCCACGCTGGTGGGGCAGGATGCCTGGCACTCGGGCATGGCCGACGGCAAGCGTGTCGACGCGCGCCTGCAGCAGCCGCAGGCGATCGCGTTGGATCCGGATGCTCCGGTGCTGTGGATCGCCGACAGCGGCAACGACGCGCTGCGTTGCCTGCGCCTGGGCGGAGGCGAGCTGAGCTCGTTCCAGCTGCCGCAACGCCTGCATTCCCCGGCCGGCCTGCTGGTCGCCGCCGGCGCGGTCTGGATCGCCGATACCGACGGCCATGCCGTGCTGCGGCTGGATCCGCGCAACGGCACCCTGCGTCATCTGCCGATTGGCGAATGAGCACGCCACCCAACGTTCCCGCGTCAGGTTCCGCTGCCATGCCCCCGTCCGCCGCCGCCCCAGCCCCGCTTGATGGCAAGGCCTTCGACGGCAAGGCCTTCGTGCGCGGCCTCAGCACCGCACCGGGCGTCTACCGGATGCTCGCCGCCGATGGCAGTGCGCTGTACGTCGGCAAGGCCAGCGCACTGAAGCACCGCGTCGCGAGCTATTTCAACGCAACGCCAAAGCCGCCGCGCACGCTGGCGATGCTGTCGCAGGTGGCCTCGATGGAGGTCACGGTCACGCGTACCGAGGCCGAGGCGCTGCTGCTCGAGAACCAGCTGATCAAGTCGCTGAAGCCGCGCTACAACGTGCTGTTGCGCGACGACAAGAGCTATCCCTACGTGCTGGTCACGCAGGAACCCTGGCCACGGATCGCGGTGCATCGCGGTCCACGCAATGTCGCCGGGCGCTACTTCGGTCCGTACACCAGCGTCACCTCGGTGCGCGATACGCTGAACATGATGCACAAGCTGTTCAAGCTGCGCAGTTGCGAGGACAGCGTGTTCCGCAACCGTTCGCGGCCCTGCCTGCAGTACCAGATCGGGCGTTGCAGCGCGCCCTGCGTCGGACTGGTGCCTGCACGCGACTACGCGGCCTCTGTGCAGCGCGCCACCATGCTACTGGAAGGGCGCAGCGACCAGCTCGGCGAAGAGCTCAGCCAGTCGATGGAAGCGGCCAGCCTGCGCCTGGATTTCGAGGAAGCCGCGCGGCTGCGCGACCTGGTCTCCGGCATCCGCACGCTGCAGGCGCGGCAGTACGTCGATGGCACCGCTGCCGAACTCGATGTGCTGGCCTGCGCGATGCAGGGCACGCATGCCTGCGTGCTGCTGCTGGCGTTCCGCGATGGCCGCAATCTGGGCACGCGATCGTATTTTCCAAAGACCAACGGCAGCGAGGATCCGGGCGAAGTCCTCGCTGCGTTCGTCTCGCAGTACTACGCCGAACAGACGCCGCCGCGCGAGATCGTGCTGGGGCACGACATCGAGGATGCCGAGCTGCTGGAGCAGGCGCTGAGCATCGCGGCCGGCCGCAAGGTGCAGCTCAAGCGGCGCGTGCGCGGCGAGCGTTCGGGCTATCTCGACCTGGCGCAACGCAATGCCGAGATCGCGCTGGCGACCGAACTGGGCAGCCGCGCCGCGCAACAGGCACGGCTGGAATCGCTGCGCGAACTGCTGGGCCTGGACGCGCCGCCGCAACGGCTGGAGTGCTTCGACATCAGCCATACGATGGGCGAGGCGACCGTGGCCTCGTGCGTAGTCTTCGATGGCGAAGGCCCGGTGCGTGGGCAGTATCGCCGCTACAACATCGCCGGCATCGAACCGGGCGACGACTACGCCGCGATGCACCAGGCCCTGACGCGCCGATTCCGCAGGACGGCCGACGGCGAGGGCCGTAGCGGCGGCATGCTGCCCGACGTGCTGCTGATCGACGGCGGCGCCGGGCAGGTGGCGCAGGCGCGCGCCGTGCTCGACGAAGCCGGTATCGACGGCGTGATGCTGGTGGGCGTGGCCAAGGGGGCCGAACGCAGGGCGGGGCACGAGACCCTCCTGCTGCCGGACGGGCGCGAGCTGCGGCCGGGCGCAGAATCGCTGGGCCTGCAGCTGATCCAGCAGGTCCGCGACGAAGCCCACCGTTTCGCGATCACCGGCCATCGCGGCCGCCGCCAGAAGATCCGCAACACCAGCCGCCTTGAGGACATTCCCGGCATCGGCCCCCGTCGACGCGCCGGACTGCTGCGGCATTTCGGTGGTTTGAGCGGCCTCAAGGCCGCTGGCGCCGAGGAGATCGCCCAGGTCGAGGGCATCAACCAGGCCCTGGCCGAGCGAATCTATGCGACCCTACACGGCCTGCAGCAGGTCGGCCATCCGCCTTCAAAGGACGAACCATCGCGATGAAGTTGACCATTCCCACCTGGCTGACGCTGGCGAGGATCCTGATGATTCCGGTCCTGGTGCTGGTGTTCTACCTGCCGTTCCAGTGGACCAATTTCGCGACGGCGGCGGTGTTCGGCCTGGCGGCGATCACCGACTGGCTGGACGGCTGGATCGCGCGGCGTTACCACCTGTACTCCGCGTTCGGCGCGTTTCTGGATCCGGTCGCCGACAAGCTGATGGTCGCGGTCGCGCTGTTCCTGATCGTGCAGGGGCATCCGACGCCGTGGATGGCGTTCTGGGCGGCGGTCATCGTCGGGCGCGAAATCGCGGTCTCGGCGTTGCGCGAATGGATGGCCGAACTCGGCCAGCGCGCGACCGTCAAGGTCGCCGCGATCGGCAAGATCAAGACCATCGCGCAGATGGTCGCCCTGCTGTGCCTGCTCTACTCGGTGACGCCTGAAAAGCCGCCGCGGCCGGTGCCGTGGATGGGCGATATCGTGTTCCTGATCGGCGATTGGCTGCTGGCGGCCGCCGCCGTACTGACCTTGTGGTCGGGACTGGCGTATCTGCGGGCGGCATGGCCGGTTCTGCGTGCCGACGAGAAATCAAGTGTTGACAGCCGCGCCGCGGGAAGTAAAATCTCGGCTCCTCCGCGGGAATAGCTCAGTTGGTAGAGCACGACCTTGCCAAGGTCGGGGTCGCGAGTTCGAGTCTCGTTTCCCGCTCCAGGTTCAGCATAACCCCGGTTACGCCGGGGTTTTGTTTTTAAGTGTCACCATCGATCGGTTCTTCGATGGGGTTTCATCGGCGGTTCTGGTCATGGATCATCTGTTCCCCGATCATGAACGCCGCGTCACCGGCCTGGTGGCAGAGTGGTCATGTAGCGGACTGCAAATCCGCGTACGCCGGTTCGATTCCGACCCAGGCCTCCAAACATCGCGACATCCAAGCGGGAATAGCTCAGTTGGTAGAGCACGACCTTGCCAAGGTCGGGGTCGCGAGTTCGAGTCTCGTTTCCCGCTCCATGTTCAAACGGACCCCGGCCATGCCGGGGTTTTGTTTGTCTGCGGTTTGCCGATGCTGCCGCGTTCGCCTTCGAACGCAGGCCACGCATGTCCGGCCGCGTCGTGCGTGACGATCAAGCACGCAGCGCAACATTGCCTGGATGACGCCCTCATCGCGATGACGAACGCGTCGCGCGATGAGAGCAAGTGTGCCGCGCCATGTTCTTCGCGCGCGCCGGGCAAGGGGGAGGCACGGAGCATGCTGTCTCCGCAGGCTGCGCGCATGCGCATCGCCATGCAGGGGTGTCTGTCGTCCGTGATGCACGTGCCGCCACGCACGCGTCGTGATGTACGCGTCGCGGAATGGCCGGACCCGCGACGCGTGACAAGCTGTCGCCTGAGGGCCGCGGGTAGGCGATGGTTTCCCCGGCAGCAGGCTGGAACGTGGGCGGCCCCCCGTCCCCCAGCCGCAGCGCGCAGGAGCGAAAAATCGCATTCATGAATCGCGTTCAGGGTTCGCCGCTGGTCTTGCCGCCGCGCGTCTGAGGGGTGCCCGGGCGGGTTGTGCGTGCATTGCCGCACCGCGCCGGCTCGGGCGCACGCCCTGCGGGCGGGGCGGGATCGGGCCCCCAAGATCAGCACGCTATTTGGATCGCAGGAATCTATACTTCGCAGTACTCAACCAGCCCCGTGGCACGACAATGGACCCGATTTCCCTTGAAGACCTGGCGCTGCTGGACATCCTGCAGCAGATCAATCAGTCCAACGAAGCGGCCATCGTCGAGGCTGAAATGAAGAAGCGGCTGACCGAAAGCGCCCTGGTCGAGGAAGGCGAGCATGGCCTTGCGCTGACGCCGGCCGGCATTGCGCTGTGCAAGTCGTTGCAGCACCGGGTGGCCGCAGACAAGATCGCCGAGAAGCTCCTTGAGCAGCGGGAAGGTTCTGCTGCGGTCTGAGCGGACTTGCCGTTCCCGGCCGTGGCTGGAGAACGATATGGAAGGGGGCGTGCATTCAAGGCGCAGGCAGTTGAGAAATCAGCACAACCCCCTATTGACTGAATACGGAACGTCAAGGAATTGTCAGCAGCCCTTATTTCGTCAATCCAGACATGCCCCTTGACACCCTGCGCCGAACCCTTGTGTCCCACGGTATCGATGTGAGCATATCGACCGACAGCGACGTCGTCCTGCGGGCCAGCCGCCTGCTCGAGATCGCCATGAACACGATGGACGACATCGACGAAATCCTGGAAAGGAACCCGGTCGAGGGATTGACCAAGCCCGGCGCCGTCAGGCGTCCGAACGACGCGGAAACCGTCCGCCATATCCGTATCCGGATGTCGCGCTTCCGTACCGGTTACTGAGCAGATGTTCGCCGGGACTGCCTGAGGGGAGGCAGGCTCCGGCGAGGCTGCCGCGGTAGGACTTCTCCTACCCCAGGCCGGGGATTCCACTGACTGTGCGGCGCGCCCGGCAGGCACATGCTGCCTACGCCCCGGCAGCACGGCCTTGCATCGGCAACGGAAGCCGCTCAGCAAAGGGAACAGGTCCGCGACGTTGAGCACGTCGGATGCTGGGCCGGGGCGACCTTCTCCACAGGGACCGCCATGGACGCAGACCTCAGCCTGAAGGCCCGTGACGGCGGCTGGCAACTGATCGACAACGGGCGGCTGTCGTTCTGGTTCCCGGAGCGTGACCAGGCGTTGCAGGTCGCGCTGGCCATGGTCGACTGCAAGTCGAGGACCCACGGCAGCGATCTGGTGCTGGAGGCGGAGACGCTGGAAGGCGAGGTCGAATTGATCGAATGCCGCTACACCTATCCGCGGCTGCTGTGATCGGACTCCTTCCGGTTTGACTGGTTCCCCGCGGCCTGGCCCATCGCCAGGCGTGGGCATGCCTCAACAGGTCAGGGCAGGGGAGGCGGGGACGCACCGGTGGTCGCGTGCGCAGCCAGGCGCTGTCCGCGCCTCGGGCAAAGTCGGGACGTCCTGGGTGTCGGCGACGCCGCCAGCTCTTCCGGGCGGGGTGGCCTCAATCCGCACCTCCCTGTATTCAGTCATGGCCTGATCGGCGGCGATAGCGCGTATAACCCTAAGGGGCGACGGCTCGGGCCGGCGCCGTCCAAAGGGCTGCACGGGTAGGGGGAGCAAGGATGGACAACCTTCGCCATGAGGGCGCGCTGGCTGCGCCTGCGGAACTGCGCCGGACGATCGGCGGCGGACCCGCAGCCTTCGTCGAGCCCGGTGGCCGCGTCCTGCCGATGGCTGCGGCCGTCATCCTCCTCTTCTGGTGGTTGTCGATGCCGGCCACGCGCGAGCTGGTTGGCATGCTGCTGTTCGTAGTAATGTCGGCGATCCTGTGCCCGCGGACCCGGGCACCCAGGCAGGCGCGAGCGGAGGCGTCGCATGGCTGAGCATTCCCTGCACCCGAGCAGCATCATTGAATATGCGCGGCGCCGTCCCGCGCGTTCTGCTGCGCCCGGGCTGGACGTCCATGAGATGGACGCGCTCGCCGACATCATCAACACGCAGTCCGAGATCGCCCGTGCCGGGCTCGACCTCAACCGGGTCGTCGATGTCATCACCCAGAAATCGCAGGCGCTGACCGGTTCGACCGGAGCCGTCGTCGAGATGGTCGATGGCGACGACCTGATCTACTGGTCCGGCAGTGGAAGCGTCGCCGGACACGTCGGGCTGCGCATCCCGCATGCCAATAGCCTGTCCGGCCTGTGCGTTTCGCGTGGCGAGCTGCTGCGCTGCCAGGACAGCGAAACCGACCCGAGGGTCAACCTGGAAGCCTGTCGGCGGGTGGGGTTGCGATCCGCGCTGATCACGCCGCTGATGTGCGACGGCCTGCTGGTCGGTGTGCTCAAGGTGCTGTCCGACAAGCCCAATGCCTACAGCCGGCAGCACATGGAGGTCCTGCGCGCGCTGGCCACGTTCATGGGCGCCACGCTGCATTCCGCGCTGGAACATGCAGGCACGCTGCAGGCCATGGCGCAGATCAGGCAAGCCGACGCGTCCGCCAGCGAAAAAGCCGACCAGGAGCGACGCACGCTGTCGGAGCTGATCCGTGCGCGTCGCATCACGCCCGTGTTCCAGCCCATCATCGAGATGGCCAGCGGCAAGGTGGTGGGGTACGAAGGCCTGAGCCGCTTCCCCAAGGATGTACCGTCGCCGCCTGATGGCTGGTTCGACGCGGCAAACCGGTTGGGCATGGGCCTGGAGCTGGAGATGGCGTGCATCGACGCCATCGCGGAGGCGGTCAACCGCTCGAACGGCATCCAGGGGTACATCTCGATCAACATTTCGCCTGAAACGCTGGTGCAGTTCGATTTCGACAAGCTGCCGCCATGTCCCGTGCTGGGCGGGTGGGTGGTCGAGATCACCGAGCATTCCGAGGTGCGGGATTACGATGCGTTGGCGCAACGCGTGGCTGCGTTGCAGGCGAAAGGCGTCAGGATCGCGATCGACGATGTCGGTGCCGGCTATGCCAGCCTGCGCCATGTGCTCAGGCTCTCGCCGGACCTGGTGAAACTCGACATCTCGCTGACGCGCGCCATCGACAGCACGCTCAAGCATCGGCAACTCGCCGCAGCCGTGGTGTCGTTCGCGCGCGACGCCGGCATCACCCTGGTCGCCGAAGGCATCGAAACCCGGGGCGAGCAGGATGCGTTGATCGATCTGGGCGTAGCCTGCGGGCAGGGCTATCTGATCGGACGGCCTGGCCCGATCGCCGAGGTGGCCTGAGCAGTTCAAGTCTCGAACGCCGACGGTGGACTGTCGGCGACGCCTGTTCCGATACCTGTGGATGCACGCAAGGGGTTCGACGATGTGGCCGGAAAGCCAGCGTTTCGCGACGATCAGGCATCACAAGGCAGCGGGACTGCTGCTGACCATCCTCGTGCTGATCTGCATCGCGCTGACCGGATCGCCCGTGTCCGCCACCGAACTCCAGCTGCGCTACCTGGGCGCGGCCGGTTGGGAGATGCGATCGGGCGATACCGTCGTGCTGGTCGATCCCTACATTTCCCGGGTGCCCTACGGCAGCGTGCAAGGCAAGCCGGGCCAGAAGGTCTACGGCATGTCCGACGAGCTCCAGCCCGACACCGCGCTGATCGACCGCCTCATCGAGCGCGCGGACTACGTCCTGGTGCAGCACGCCCACCCCGACCACATCTTCGATGTCCCGTACATCGCCCGGAAGACCGGCGCGAAAGTGCTGGCGTCCGCGTCCGCGAGCAGCATCCTGCGGGCGGCAGGTGTGCCCGAAAGCCAGATCTACACGATCGTCGGCGGCGAGGACTACCAGTTCGGCGACCTGTCGATCCGCGTGCTGCCCTCATTGCACTCGGCGCTGGACGGCAAGCAGTACTTCGATCCAAGGCAGCACCCGGACAAGCTCGAAGGCCCGGTCACCCTGTCGCATCTGATCGAGGGTGGATCGTTTATGTACCTGTGCCGTTTCGAGGGGCATGAGGTATTGACGATGGGATCGATGAACTTCATCGAACGCGAGATCCAGGGGCTGACGCCCGACGTCCTGCTTGCCGGCGCCGGATCGTCGCGCACCGAAATATACCGCTACACCGAGCGTCTGCTCGCGGGGACGGGGCATCCCGGCATCGTGTTCGCGACGCACTGGGATAATTTTTTCGTGCCGTATGACGATGAGGCCGCGCTGGCGTCGTCCAGGCAGGAGAAGGCAGAACCGTTCGTCGCAGAAGCGCGTGAGGCATCGCCGGGTTCGAGCATCCGCATTCCCCGACATCTCGAATGGATCAGCATCGAACAGCCGCACAAGGACTGAGCCGGTGGGGATGTGGAGATCCGCATGACGACAGGAAAAGTTGCGCTCATCACCGCCGGTGGTTCCGGCATGGGCGCTGCGGCCACCAGGAAGCTGGCCGAGGACGGATACCACGTGGCGGTGCTGTCCTCGTCCGGTCAGGGAGAGGCGCTGGCCAAGGCGCTGGGAGGCGTGGGCGTGACCGGCTCGAACCAGTCCAACGATGACGTTCGCCGGCTCGTCGACCTCGCGATGGACACATGGGGGCGGATCGACGCGCTGGTCAATTCCGCCGGTCACGGCCCACGGGCGCCGATCCTCGATATCAGCGACGACGACTGGCACAAGGGGATGGAGGTCTACTTTCTCAGTGCAGTGCGTCCGATCCGGTTGGTCGCGCCGATCATGGAACGGCAGGGCGGCGGTGCCATCGTCAACATCTCGACCACATGGGCGTTCGAGCCGTCCGAACTGTTTCCGACCTCCGCAGTATTCCGCGCCGGCCTGGCCAGCTTCACCAAGCTCTTTGCCGATGCCTATGCGTCCAAGAACATCCGCATCAACAACGTGCTGCCCGGCTGGATCGACAGCCTGCCGGGCACCGACGAGCGACGCGACAGCGTACCGATGGGGCGCTATGGCAGGACCGAGGAAATCGCCGCCACGATCGCATTCCTACTGTCGTCAGGCGCCGGCTACATCACCGGACAGAACATCCGCGTCGACGGCGGGTTGTCGCGTTCGGTCTGAAGGTCGCGTTGAACAGCGCAGGCACTGGTATGGAATCGCGTCTGCGATCGCTCAAGGGCAGCAATCAGAAAATCCTGTTGCGATCAATCTGATATCTTCCAGCTCGCATCCATCCACCCAGACAAGGAACGTCTTGAACGCATCGGCCCGCGCCAAATTCATGCTGCTCTCCGGCCAGCTTGCGGCGCTGGGCATCGCCGTGAATCAGCTGATCGCAAAGTCGCAAAGCCGCGCGGAACTGGAGGCGAGCATCTCGCTGTCGATCCATCAGGTTGCCGAGCATGCAGATGAAGAGGACTCCCTCGATCGTCGGATGATGGCCAAAGGTTTGCGTGAGCAATTGATCCTGATGGTGGGGCCGACCGCCGACGGCAAGGACGACGCTTTCCCCCACTGAGGAGCGTCGGGGCAGCTTCACCGTTCACCGGTGCAGGGGGCGGGATGCGCCATCACGGATCGTGATCTGTTTCGTGCCCGGAGTCGGGATCGAACCGACATAGTGTTGCCACTGAGGGATTTTAAGTCCCTTGCGTCTACCAGTTTCGCCATCCGGGCATCGGCATAGCGTGCCTGATCCGGCGCTCGAACGGAACCTTCGGGGGTGGTGTCAGACCCGGAGGAGCATCCAGGTCGACCCCGCGTGGCCCTGGACATGCCTGCAGGCGTGTGTCCGGAGTGAATGAACACCCGGCTCAGGGTTGCGGTGGACAGTGTGGGACGCCGGGGCCGACAATGGTCCGCATGTTGATCCTGCCAGGAATGCGATGAGTCGCTACCTCGCTTACGCGACCGTACTGGCGATGACGGCGGTGTCGTTGTCGCTGATGATGATGGGCTCACCGATGTGGGGATGGGGCGTGCTGGTGTTCGGTGCGCTGTCGATCCTGGGCACGATGGACCTGCGGCAGTCGCGGGCGACGCTGCGCCGCAACTATCCGCTGCTCGCGCATTTCCGCTACGGGTTCGAGTCGATCCGTCCGGAGATCCGCCAGTACTTCATTGAGGACGATCTTGCCGAGGTGCCGTTCTCGCGCCAACAGCGTGCGCTGGTCTACCAGCGTGCAAAGAATGTCATGGATGTCGTGCCGTTCGGCAGCGACCTCAACGCCTATGGGCTGGACTACGAGTGGATCAATCACTCGATGCGGCCGGCGCATGCGGCCTCGCACGATTTCCGCCTGCAGATCGGCGCGCAGACGGCGCATCCCTACGATGCCAGTGTGTTCAACATCTCGGCGATGAGTTTCGGCTCGCTGTCGGCCAACGCGGTGCGTGCGCTGAATGAGGGGGCCAAGCGAGGCGGCTTCTATCACGACACCGGCGAGGGCTCGATCTCGCCGTATCACCGCGAGCGCGGCGGCGACCTGGTCTGGGAAATCGGATCGGGTTACTTCGGCTGCCGTGACGACGAGGGCCGCTTCAGCGAGGAGCGTTTCGCGGCGAATGCCAGCGATCCCCAGGTCAAGATGATCGAGATCAAGCTGTCGCAGGGCGCAAAGCCCGGCCACGGCGGCGTGCTGCCGGCGGCCAAGGTCAGCGCCGAGATCGCGGCCACGCGCGGCGTGCCTATCGGCGTCGACTGCGTGTCTCCGGCGGCGCACTCGGCCTTCTCGACCCCGGTCGAGCTGCTGCAGTTCGTCGAGCGGCTGCGCCGGTTGTCGGGTGGAAAGCCGACCGGCTTCAAGCTCGCGATCGGCCATCCCTGGGAATGGTTCGGCATCGCCAAGGCGATGCTCGAGACCGGGCTGGTGCCGGATTTCATCGTCGTCGACGGCGCCGAAGGTGGCACCGGGGCATCGCCGCTGGAGTTCATCAACCATGTCGGCGTGCCGATGCACGAGGCGCTGATGCTGGTGCATAACACGCTGGTGGGCATCGGCCTGCGCGACCAGGTGCGCGTCGGCGCGGCTGGCAAGATCACCAGCGCCTTCGACATCGCACGCACGATGGCGATGGGCGCGGACTGGTGCAACGCCGCGCGCGGCTTCATGTTCGCGCTGGGCTGCATCCAGTCGCGCAGCTGCCACAACGACAAATGCCCGACCGGCATCGCGACACAGGATCCGTCGCGCTGGAAGGCGCTGGATGTCGAGGACAAGGCGGCACGCGTCGCCAATTTCCACCAGAACACCCTGAAGGCCCTGCGCGACCTGCTGGGCGCGGCGGGCCTGGAGCATCCCTCTCAACTTGGCCCCGAGCACATCCTGCGCAGGCTGTCGCCGACCGAGGTGCGCTCGCTGGGCATGCTGTACCGCTTCCTGAAGCCGGGCGAGCTGCTGGACCGGGTGCCCGAGCATGCGGTGTTCAAGCGCTTCTGGGCACAATCGCGAACCGACAGCTTCGATGCGCCGATCCAGATCGGTGAGATGCGCAACAGCAAGCTGCAGTAGCGGGCGGCGCGTGCGGGCTTCGACCTGCGCCCGAGCACGCTGCCGCATCAGTCGCCCAGCAGTTCCAGCACGCGTTCGGGCGGGCGCCCGATGACTGCGTGCCCGTTGCGGATGAAGACCGGGCGTTCGATCAGGATGGGATGGGCGGCCATTGCCGCGATCAGGGCGTCGTCGCCGATCTCCGGATCGGCCAGGCCCAGCGTCTTGTAGGCGTCTTCGCCGGTGCGCAGCAAGGCGCGGGCCGGCAGGCGCAGCTGCTTGACGAGCTTCTTCAGTCCGGTGGCATCCAGCGGTGTCTCCAGGTAACGCACGATGTCGGGCTCGACGCCGTGCGCCTGCAGCAGCGCCAGCGCCTCACGCGATTTGGAGCAGCGCGGGTTGTGCAGCAGGACCGGCCTGCTCATGCATCGCCTCCGGCCGCCGCCGCATCCCGTGCAGCGCGCTTGGCCAGGATGCTGGTCGCGGTCATGTCGCCGGTGGTGTTGCCGATGGTGCAGAAGACATCGGGGATCGTGTCCACTGCCAGCAATACACCCAGCGGTTCCACCGGCAGGCCCATGGTCTGCGTGATCGGCATGTTGCTGGTCATGAAGCTGACCTGCCCGGGCAGGCCGACCGCGCCCATGCTGATCGCGGCCGCCAGGAAGATCGCCGCCGCGTACTGGGTCGTCGTCGGCTCGATACCGTAGAGCCAGGCGATGAAGGTCGCGACCGCGATGTACTGGGCGGGACTGGTGATGCGGAACAGCGAGACCGCCATCGGCAACACCAGCGAGGTCACCGCGACCGGATAGCCCAGCCGGGTGCGTGCGCTGTCGATCATCACCGGCAGCGAGGCCAGCGAGGATTGCGTGCTGGCGGCGATCGCCTGCACCGGGATCAGTGCGGACGCGAAGCGCTTCAAGCGTTCGCCGGCGGCGAAGACGGCGACGCCGTACAGCATCACCGTGATCGAGATGTAGATCGTGCACAGCAGCAGGATGTAGTAGCCCAGCGCGCCGAGGATGCTCAGGCCCACGCGGGCGCAGACCGCCAGCACCAGCGCGAACACGCCGATCGGCGCGGCCCACAGCACCCAGCGCACGATGACGATCATGGTGTCGCCGATCGAGCGCACCAGGTCGAGGATGCGCTCCCGGCGCTCGGTCTCCAGCCGGCTCAGCGCAAAGCCGAAGAACATCGCGAACACCACCAGCGGCAGCATCGCACTGGCAGCGGCGGTGGCGACGACGTTGCTGGGGATCAGCGCGGAAATCCACTGGCCGGCCGAGGGCGGCACCGGTAGCACTTCGGGCGCCTGCAGCGCGGCGCGGAAGGCGGCGATCGTACTGTCGTCGCGCGGCACCAGGCCGAGCAATGCGGGTGCGGCGAAGGCCGAGAACGTCGCCGATGCGATCAGCAGCACGATGAACACCGCGATCGCCGTACGTGCGGTCCGGCCCGAGGCCGCGGCATCGCTGGCGGTATTGATGCCGACGATCACCAGTGCGGTCACCAGCGGCACCACAGTCATCTGCAGCGCGTTCAACCACAGCCTGCCGATGGGCTGCACGACGTCGGCCACCTGCAGCGCGAAGGCCTGGTCATGGATCGCCAGCGACAACCCGGCCACCGCGCCGACCAGCAGCGACAACAGGACCCTGACCGGGCCGGTGAGACGGAAACGCCTGGGGGCGGGAGTGCTGCTCATCGTGATGGATTGCTCGCGTGGCGTGGAGAGGACCGGCGGCGTGCCGGTCGCGGGAGTCATGCTGGCGGAAACTGGGGGAGTGCGGTTGCGGAGGATGCGGTGGATGATCGCGCGTGGCGTTTTCCCGGATCACGTAAAGGAAGCGATCACCTGGAAGCCGCGACCACCGGAAGATGCCATGCCGCTGCCACTGACTTCAACGCGGGCTCGGGCAGCAGCACGAACACTGGCGACTGCGTCGGATCCAGCCAGGCCATCAAGGTCTCCAGCTCGGGGTCGCCCATCGCGGTGCAGCCGGCTGTGGTTTCTTCAGGCGTGCGTCGCAGGTGGGCGAAGATGCAGCTGCCGGCACCGCGCAAGGCCTGGGGGTTGTGTTCGATGACGAACCCCAGTCGATAACGTGGATCGCCTTGATTGTGCAGGTCCAGCCGCATGGTCTCGGTCGAGCCCTCGACGGCGGCGCGACCGACGACGCCGGCATTGACGATGCGGTTGTACAGCGGCGAGTCGGCGACATCGATGCAGTAGTCGTCGAGGCCCATCGCGGCATACGGCAAGGGCGTAGCCGCGCTGTCGGCATAGCCGAAGGCGGTGCCGATCGTGAACACACCCGCCGGCGCGCGGCCATCGCCTTCGCGCTTCTGCGGGCCGTCGTGCTGCGCAGGATGCAGGCCCAGGCCCCAGGCGCTGCCGTTGCGGCCCAGGCTGACCGGGACGGCGCTGCCCACCGGTTGCCACGTGCCATCGCTGCGGCGGGCGTAGCGGCGCAGCGTGGCATGGGTGTCGTCCCATCCCGGTGCCGTCACCAGCACCAGCTGCCGCGACTGCGCCCATGCGGTTGCGGTGCTGCCGCGGTCGATGTCGCGATGCGCACAGCCCGCCAGCAGCGCCAGCATCGACAGCAGCCCTGCGATGGGCATGAGCGTGCGGAGAAAAGGATTGGGGTGTGCAGGTCGCAGTGGAAGCATCAGGGGTGTCCTGTCGTTGCCGGAGGAGGCAGGGCGGATCAGTTGTCGAGCAGGTGGCGGACCTGGGCCTGGATGTCGTCGAGCTGGCGTCGCCGCTGCTCGTCTTCGCACAGCACCAGGAACACCACGTCCAGCAGGTGCTGTAGCGCGCTCTGGTACAGCAGCGGTTCGACATGCGGGCGATCGTCGTGCGCGGAGACCAGCAGCGGCAGGTGCGCATGCGCGCGCAGCGGGTTGCCGGTATGACGGGTCACGCTGACGACCTTGCCGCCACGATCGCTGAACAGGCGCGCCAGGCGGCAGTACGCCGCCTGCTGGCCATGTTCGGAGAACACCACCAGCGCATCGCCGGGCGTGGCCATCAGCACGCCGGTCGGCATCAGCACCGGATCGAAGTGATGGATCGTCATGAAGCCCAGCGACGAGAGCCGGATCGCGAACGAGCGTGCGGCGATGCTGTCCTCGCCGACGCCGAGCACGAAGATCTTCCCGGCCTGGCGAATGAACTCGACGATCTGGTCGATGCTGCCTTCGGGATTGATCAGCCGGGTTTCTTCCTCGGCGCGCGCCTTGGTCTGCCACAGCTCGGCGGCCAGCAGGTTGTGCGGGCTGTCGTCGTGGCCGGCGCTGGAGGCCGTGCCATGCTCGCCGTTGCGGGCGATCGATTCGCCGATCGAATACTTCAGGTCCGGATAGCCCTTGAACCCCAGCTTCTGGCTGAACTTGACGACGCTGGACTGGCTGATGCCCAGTGCGTCGGCCAACTGCTGCGAGGAGTAGTCGCGCAGGAAATGCGCGTTCTCCAGGATGTAATCCGCGATCCGGCGCTCGATGGCCGACATCTGGTCGCGCTCGGCTCGGATCTTGAGCAGGGGCATGGGGTCTGCGGCGTTCAGAGGGGCAGTGGTTCGTAGCCGCGGATCTCGCGGATGCCCAGCCCCGGCGCATCGCTGATCGAGATCTCGGATTCGTTGAAGGTCACGCCGCCCACGACCGGGTCGAAGGCGCACAGCGAGGGTCCGTCGAGGTCAACCTTGGTGATCACGTCGGCCTTGGCGACCGCCAGGTGCACGGCGGCGGCCACGCTGATGCTGGTCTCGATCATGCAGCCGATCATGCAGTCGACACCGTAGATGCCCGCGATGTCGGCGATCTTGATCGCGTTCGACAGCCCGCCGGTCTTCATCAGCTTGATGTTGATGATGTCGGCCGCCCGCTGCTTGATCAGGTCCAGCACTTCATCGGGGCCGAACACGCTCTCGTCGGCCATGACCGGCGTATGCACGCGGTCGGTGACGTACTTCAGGCCGGCGATGTCGTGCGCGCGGACCGGCTGCTCCAGCAGCTCCAGGTGCACGCCGGCATCCTCCAGCGTGCGCATGGCATAGACCGCCTGCTTCGCCGTCCAGCCCTGGTTGGCGTCAAGGCGGAGCAGGGCACGGCCCTCGACGGCGGCGTGGATCGCCTTGACGCGTTCGATGTCGACGCCGATGTCCTTGCCGACCTTGATCTTCAGCGACGCGAAGCCGCGATCGACTGCCGAGATCGAATCGGCCACCATCTTGTCGATGTAGTCGACGCTGATCGTCAGGTCGGTGGTGATGACCGGATCGCCGCCGCCGAGCATCTTGTACAGCGGCGCGCCATAGAGCTGCGCGAACAGGTCGTAGATCGCGATCTCGACCGCAGCCTTGGCGCTGTTGTTGCGCTCCAGCGCGGTCTGGATCAGCCGGGTGATGCGGTTGAGGTTGGCGATTTCCTCGCCGACGATACGCGGTGCGATGATCTTCGAGATCGCCTCGATGATCGAACCATGGGTGTCGCCGGTGATGACCGCGGTCGCGGCCGCCTCGCCATAGCCGACATGGCCGGTATCGGTGTGCACGCTGACGACCACGTCCTCGACGATGGTGACGGTGCGCAGCGCGGTCTTGAATGGCGTCTTCAGTGGTACGCGTACCATGCCGAGACGCACTTCGGTGATCTTCATGCAGTCGGGGTCCTGCCGGGGCGTCCGGCCGATAGGGAAGCCTCAGGGGCGGATGCGCTGGATGCTGGTGATGCGGTCGACCGTCTGCTGCTCGGCGTTGGCCAGCATCGGCAGCACCGGGGTCACAACGACGCCGTTGAGCGCGAGCCGCTTGAACTCGCCGGCCGCGTTGCGATAGTTCATGCCGGCGGTGTCGTGGATCACGTAGGTATCGCCGTTCTCCTGGCCGATCACCATCATCACGTGGCCGGGGATGTAGATCAGGTCGCCCACCTGGGCCTCGCGCAGCAGCTTCAGGCGCTGCGCGTGGCTGACGCTGTCGTCGACCACGATCCGGTTCAACGCCGGGCTGACCGCCTGCGCGCTGGTATTGCGCGGCAGCAGGATGCCGAAGCTGCGATAGATCTCGGAGACGAAGCCACTGCAGTCGCGGGCGTTGTAGGCATGCCCCCAGCCGTAACGCTCGCCGAGGAACTTGAACGCCTGGCGCAGCAGGTGTTCCTTGGTCAGCGGCAGGTATCCAAGGCTCACGTCGGCCGAGCGCGGGATCAGGGCCGGCACGAAGGCCAGTGAACCGTCCTTCTGGCGCGTTGGCAGCACGACCGCATGGCCGGTGTAGGGGTGCTGGCCATGCAGCGGCTGGTCGGCCGGCCAGTCGGCCAGCGGCAGGCGCACGCCCATGTCCAGTTGCACCTCCGAGACGTCCGCGTGCTCGGGGTTGAACACGGTGCGCGCGGTGGCGCCGGTCACGACCAGGAACGGGGCCTTGCGCGCATAGCCGAGCACCGCCTCGCGTTCGCCCAGCGCGATGTGCTTCTTCTCGACCCACGCCGCGTACGTCTGGCTGACCACGAAGTACCAGTTGCGGTCGCGGCTTTCGTGCACCACCGCGACCGGCGTGCCGGGGAACAGCGCGCTTTCCTGGAAACGGTCGATGTCGTTGTCGCCCGGCGCACTGAACACCCGCAGGTGCGTGGGGAACGCGCGCAGGTCGGCGCGATGCACCACCATGCCGAACCGCGTGACCTGGGTCTGCGGCAGGGCGCGCAGGTCCAGCGCGGTGATCAGCTTGTCGATCGCGCGGCTGGTGCCTTCCTTGCCGGCTTCGTCGTACAGCGTGCGTGTCGGGCGGCTCGAGACCGCGTCGATCCAGGCCCGCACCTGTTCGGCTTCGAGCGTGACCGGCAGGGCGTCGAGGTCGTGGATCGAGCCATCCAGTCGCTGCATGACCGCATTCTGGGTCGCAACGCCGTCGCCATCGAAGATCATCCGGTCCGCATTGCGGACGCGCTTGATCCAGTAGTCGGCCGAGAACTGCACTTCGCGCACGCCCGGTACGTCATGGTCGCGCGCCTGGGGCTCGGCCGGCGGGTCTGCCGCGACCGCAGGGCAGGCCACGGCCAGCGCCAGCAATCCCATCGCCAGCAGCGCGAACAGGGACCAGCCCTGGCGGCGCCGCGTCGGCCGGTCATCGACGTGAATCGATGCGCCCGGACGGGCGGAGCGATTGTCGGGAAGCACCATGCAGGATCTCCGGGCACGCGAATCGTTCAAGAATAATCCCTTTCATTTGGTTGGAAATCAAGAATAAAAAATTGACAAACGCCGTCCGGCAATGCTAATCAGGATCCAAGCGGTCATGACCAGGATGGTACCCACAGGGGGGGATGACACAGGCAGGGCATTGATGGCGCCGTCCAGGTGGCCAGGATCCTGCCGCGCCCGCAACGCCATTGTTTTGTTTGTTCCAAGCCACCTTACTCATTGACCAGCTTTAGGGGAGCCGCATGCCTGTCTCACGCCACATTCCAGAGGTTCGTACGCTTACCGCTGCGCTCTTGGTCGCCATCACGGCGTCCGGCAGTGCGTTCGCGCAATCCAACACCGCGTCGCAGGGGCAGCCCGCTGCGTCCACCCTGGATGCGGTCACCGTCACGGGTTCGCGCATCAAGCGCACCGAAGTGGAAACCGCGCTTCCGATCACCGTGATCCAGAAGAGCGACATCACGGCACAGGGCATCACCTCGGCCGAGCAGTTGCTGATGTACCTCAACATCGCCAGCAACAGCGGCGACAGCCTGGCCGCCAACAGCGGCATCGCGCCTCCGGGTACGCGCGGCAACAACGGCGTGTCCGGTGCCAACCTGCGTGGACAGGGCGCCGATGCGACGCTGGTCCTGCTCAACGGCCGCCGCGTCGCGACGCATGGCCTGGCCGGCCAGGTGGTCGACCTGAACTCGATCCCGTTCTCGGCCATCGAGCGCGTCGAAGTGCTGCGTGACGGTGCCTCGGCCGTCTACGGCACCGACGCCATCGGCGGCGTTATCAACTTCATCACCCGCAGCGACTACCAGGGCGCCGGAGTGACCACCAACATCGACGCCACCCATGACGGCGGCGGCAACATCTATTCGGCGAACGTCATCGCTGGCTTCGGTGACCTCGATGTCGACCGCTGGAATGTCTGGGGCACGCTGAGCTACAAGAAGAACAACATCCTGCGCGGCAGCGACCGCGACTTCGCCAACAGCTTCCAGCCCGACCGCGGCCTGTCGCCCGATACCAGCGGCCCGCCGTTCGCGACGGTGACCGCTTTGGCCGGCGGTCTGATCACCGGTGGACTGGTCGATCCGCTCGACAACACGCAGCAGACGCGTGTAAACATCCTCGATCTCCCCGGCGCGGCAGGCTGCGAAGCCGGCGGCGACATGATGGGTCCGTACGACGAGCGCATCTGGGCGACCCCGGTCAACCGCTACGCCTGCGCCTGGGACTACGGCCGCGCACGCACGATCCAGCAGCCGGTCGAGTCCACGCAGTTCCTCGGCCGCGCGACCTTCAAGATCTCCGACCGCCACCAGGCCTACATCGAGGCGATGGGCTCGGAAGTCATTGCCACGCGTCACTTCGAAGCGCAGCAGATCTCGAGCTCGATCGGTGCCACGCCGACGGCCGAGGCGGTCGCACTGAATCCGTATCCGCTGAACGACCTGACCCGCGACACCTACAACATGGTGTACGACGCGCTGGTCGACTACTTCGGCACCGCCAACATGGTCTACGGCAATCCGATCAACTACCGCTGGCGCTGCTACGCCTGCGGCCCGCGCCAGATCGAGACCACGACGCGCTCGACCCGCGTGCTGGTCGGCTTTGAAGGCGAACTGGGAAGCTGGGACTACAACATCGGCCTGTCGCGTGCGGCCAGCCGCTCGTCCTCGATCCTCGGCAGCGGCTATTACTACACGCCGCAGCTGAAGCAGATCCTGGGCGCCGGACTGCTGAACCCGTTCCTGATGCCCGGCCAGGAGCAGAGCGCTGCCGCCATGGCTGCCTTGCAGGCTGCGTCCGCGCAGGGCGTCGAGCTCTACGGCGGCGACAGCACCAGCACCATCATCGACGCCAGCTTCGCGGGCGGTCTCGGTTTCAACCTGCCGGGCGGCGAAGTGCAGGCCGCGGTGGGCGTGGACCTGCGTCGCGAGGAATACAGCTTCAATGGCCCGCCGAGCGCGGGTGGCGGCAATGCCTGGATCTTCGGTGCCCCCGGCGACGCCGCCAACTACCTCGCTCCGGTCAGCCGCGACGTCAAGGCGACCTTCGCCGAGGTCTACCTGCCGATCTTCGACTCGCTGGAAGTGACGGTGGCCGGCCGCTACGACCGTTACGACGGATTCGGTTCCACCACCAATCCCAAGTACTCGTTCAAGTACCAGCCGGTCGACTGGCTGGCGTTCCGCGGCGCCTACAGCACCGGCTTCAAGGTGCCCAGCTTCGTGCAGCTGTTCCGCGGCATCACCGAGACGCCGTACACCGCACGCGGCATCGCCGATCCGGCGACCTGCCCGAGCGGCAACCCGAACCCGGCGATTCCCGGCTGCGCCGAGATCACGCCGAACATCCTGACGGGCGGCAATCCCAACCTGGCGCCTGAAGAAGCCAAGCAGCGCAGCATCGGCTTCGTGCTTGCGCCCAGCCCGAACTTCAACCTCAGCGTCGATCTGTGGGAGATCGAGCGCATGTCGACGATCCGCTCCGGCGTCAGCGTCGACACCCTGATCGCCGACTACGACCTGTTCACCGCCAACTGGATCCGCGATGCCAGCGGCGCGGTGGTGCAGCTCGACCAGCGCTTCGTCAACACCGGCGGCACGTTGACCCGCGGCGTCGAGATCGATGCCAACCTGCTGGGAGAACTGGCCGGCGGCAACTGGCGCGTCCACCTCAACGGCAACTACCTCGATACCTTCAAGACCAAGAGCCTGGAATCCCAGCCTTACAGCGCCAACCTGGTCGGCGAGTACGACAACTACTTCAACCTGCCGCTGAAGTGGAAGCACACCCTGGGCGTGAGCTGGGCCAAGGGTGACTGGATGCACACCCTGACCCAGATCTACCGCGACGGGTACAAGGACTACATCCCGCCGGGCCTGCGCAATGGCGTCTACACCCCGTCTGCGTATGACGCGAATGTCGACGAGTACATCACCTACAACTACAGCGTGGCCTGGACCGGCATGGAGAACGCCCGCGTGACCCTGGGCGTGCGCAACCTGCTCAACACCGACCCGCCGTTCACGCTGCGCTACCTCGACCACGGCGACGGCGCCGCCTGGGAATCCCGCGTCGCTGACCCGCGCGGCCGTTCCTATAACGTGCAGTTCGAGTACACGTTCTGGTAATGCGGGTGCAAGGCTGATCCGGCGACGTCGCTTCCACGACGTTGCTGGATGCGGAAAAGAAAACGGCCTGATTGCAGGCCGTTTTTTATGGATGGACGCCCGTCCGATAGCGCCTGCGCTCGCAGGCGACCATGGCGCGGAACGTGCCTTCCGAGATCGTCATGCCCTCCCGGGCCAGATGCGTGGCAGGGAAGCGACGCGGGGACGTCGTATCCCAGGCTTCCACGTCGCCATCGGGGGATTCCGTCACCGGAACACCTCCGACGTTGGCGAACAGGGTGCCGGGTGGAAACGACTCTGGTAGCGGACGTGTGGTCATGGCGCCATTGTCCGGCGCGCCGTCGCGTGGGTTGAGATTGGCGCTGCCATCGTATGGTCATGGCAAAAAACGAAAAACCCGGCATCAAGCCGGGTTCGTCGAAATCGTGCTGCGTCTGGTGGGCGGTACAGGGATCGAACCTGTGACCCTTGCCGTGTGAAGGCAATGCTCTACCGCTGAGCTAACCGCCCGAAGATGGAGACCCCTGGACCTGGCCGGGACCGGTGGGAGGAGGGCGATGTTCTGCTGGACTCTTCCCCGGTTGTGCTGGCCTGGTGGCCGACAACCGGATCGGGACGCGAATTCTACGGGCTCGCGCGGGACTCGGCAAGCCGGGCAGGGCGCGGCAATGCGCCCTGTGGCGCGGAGCGGTTACTCCAGCTGGGAACGGGCGTAGTCCGCGTCGAGGGCCTCCATGGCGTCGGCGGGCTTCAGCTTGCCTGCCTTCTCGTAGGCTGCGGCGGCAGCATCCTCCTGCTTGTCGCCGTGCAGCAGCATCAGCACGTTGCCGTGCTCGATATGGGCGATCGGGGAGTCCGGCGTCAGTTTCAGCGCGGTCTTGATGTGCAATTGGGCCTCGCTGGCCTTGGCGCCATAGGTCAGGCCGCCGATCATTGCGCCGATCTTGCCGATGATCTCGGCGTGGTACAGGGCCAGCGCGGTATGCGCCTCGGCATGCTTGGGGGCCAGTTTCAGCGTGGTGTCCAGCGACTGCCGGACCTTGCCGGCGATCCCCTGCTGCAACGCCTTGGCGATGCTCAGGCCCTGGCTGTAGCGGCCCAGCGCGAAGGCGTGGCGATAGTGGTGGTTGGCCTCGTCGGGCATCGCCTTGATCGCGGCCTCGGCCAGTTGCGCGGCCTGTTCGAAGCGCTTGAGCTTCTCGGCGTCGGCGGCGACCAGGTAGGTGGCATGGATGCCGATGGCCTTGGTGGCGACCGATGCGCCGATCGGCCCCAACGCCTCGGCCGCTTCGAATGCGGCCTTGAAGTCGCCGGCATGGAAGGCGCGCCAGGCCTCCTGCAGGGCTTCGGCCAGGCCATCGGCGTCGAGCCCCTTGGGTGCGTGTTTGCCCGCGGCCTTGAGCAATGCGGCCGCGCGCTTGCTGTCGGGGAAGGGTTCAAGGTCGCCGGCATGCAGGCGCGGCCAGGCTTTCTTCAGGGCGTCGCCCGCGTAGCGGTAGGGCTTGCTGTCATGCGGGAACGCGGTCCAGGTGGACTTGGCCATCGGAATGTCCTTTGCGGTGGTCGGGTCAGTCTGTGTAGGCGCGGACCAACTGGTTGAGGTGCACGCGTTCGGCGTCGCGCAGGAACGGCGACAGCAGCATCATCACCTGCACGATGCCGTCGCGGATCGCGACGTGCTCGTCCTTCTCGCCACGCACGCCCGAGTAGTTGAGCCAGAACGTCGCCAGCACCAGCAGGTTGGTCGCGGCGGCGTCGAGCTCGGCGGCGGAGGCGCGGATGACGTCGGCTTGCGAGAGGCCGCGCATGACGTTGCGCGCGCGTTCGTCGGCGCGCTTGAGCAGGCGGGCGAAGCGGATGCGCAGGCGCCGGTTGCGGCTGAGGATTTCCAGCAGGTCGCGATAGAGGAAGCGGTAATCCCAGATGCACTCGAACACCAGGTGCAGTTGCAGCCAGATGTCTTCCAGCCCGGGCAGCCGGCCATCGGGTGGGGTCAGGGCGTCATCCATGCGCTGCTCGTAGCGCACGAACAGTTGCTCGATGATGTCGTCCTTGTTGCGGAAGTGGTAGTACAGGTTGCCGGGGCTGATCTCCAGCTCGTCGGCGATGTGGTTGGTGGTGACCGTCGGCTCGCCCTGCGCGTTGAACATCGCAAGCGAGCGCGAAAGGATCCGCTGGCGCGTGTCCCTTGCCATCGTCGTCGTTGCGCCCGGAGGCCGGCTCAGCCGGCCAATGTCTTGACCAGGGCGATGTATTGCTGCTTCGCAGCATCCTGCGCGGTGCCTTTCAGCTTGCCCCAGGCCTCGTACTTGGCGGTGCCGACGAAGTCGAAGAAGCCGGGCTTTTCGCCGGAGACATCGCCGTCAGCGCCCTGCTTGTACAGCGCGTACAACCGCAGCAGGGTGTCGTTGTCGGGGCGTTCCGGCAGCGTCTTGACGTCTTTGGCGGCCTGTTCGAATGCCTGCTGCAGATCTGCTTGCTTGGAACCAGCCATAGTGTCCTCCCGGTGGCGTGGCGCCATGACACCACGCGCCCCGGGGGCGGTCAATACGCCTGCGGATTGTCCTGCCGCCCCGGCTCTGGCAACGTAGTGGCGGGAGGGCGCCCGCCTGCGCCGGTACATCATCTGGGAGCAAGTCTGATGGCTTATTTCGTTACCGGTGCCACGGGTTTCATCGGTCGTTACCTGGTCGACAAGCTGCTGCGGCGCAAGGGCACGATCCACGTGCTGGTGCGCGAGGATTCGCAGAAGAAATTCGATGCGATCGCCACGTCGATGGGGTGGGACCGCAAGCGCGTGGTCGTGGTGACCGGCGACATGACCAAGCCCAAATGCGGACTTACTGCCGTCCAGCTGCGGGCCCTGTCCGGCAAGGTCAAGCACTTCTTCCATCTCGCCGCGATCTACGACCTGACCGCGAACGCCGAGGCGCAGCGCACGGCCAATGTCGATGGCACCCAGCATGCGCTGGACCTTGCGGCGGCGCTGAAGGCGGGATGCTTCCACCACACCAGTTCGATCGCAGCGGCGGGCCTGTATCCGGGCATCTTCCGCGAGGACATGTTCGACGAGGCGGAAGGGCTCGACGATCCCTATCTGCGCACCAAGCATGATTCCGAAGGCCTGGTACGCGAGGAAACCCGCATTCCCTGGCGCGTCTATCGCCCGGGCATGGTCGTGGGCCATTCGCAGACCGGGCAGATGGACAAGATCGACGGACCGTACTACTTCTTCAGCTTCATCAAGAAGCTGCGCCAGATGCTGCCGCCGTGGATGCCGACGCTGGGCCTCGAAGGCGGGCGCATCAACATCGTGCCGGTCGATTTCGTGGTCGATGCGATGGACCACATCGCGCACAAGCACAGGCTGGACGGGCATACCTTCCACCTGACCGATCCCGAGCCGATGCGGGTGGGCGAGGTGCTCAACACGTTCTGCCGGGCAGGGCACGCGCCAGAGATGACGATGCGCATTGATGCGCGGATGTTCGCGTTCGTGCCGTCGGGGATCCGTGGCGCGGTCGGCAGCCTGCCGCCGGTCAAGCGCTTCATCGGCATGCTGTTGCGCGACTTCCGCATTCCCAAGGAGGTGTTGAAGTTCATCACCTATCCGACGCGCTTCGACAGCCGCGAGACCGAGCGTACGCTCAAGGGCAGCGGCATCGCGGTGCCGAGGCTGGAAACCTACGCGTGGCGACTCTGGGATCATTGGGAGCGCCATCTCGATCCCGATCTGTTTATCGATCGCTCGCTGAAGGGCAAGGTCCGCAACAAGGTCGTCGTCATCACCGGCGGCTCGTCCGGCATTGGCCTGTCGACCGCGCAGCGCGTCGCCGAAGCCGGCGCGGTGACGGTGATCGTTGCGCGCGGTAAGGAGGAACTGTTCAAGGCCCGCGACGAGATGAAGGCCAAGGGCGGCAAGGTGTTCGCTTATACGGCGGACCTGGCCGACATGGCCGACTGCGACCGCCTGGTGGAGAAGATCCTGAAGGAGCACGGCCATGTCGACGTGCTGATCAACAACGCAGGGCGCTCGATCCGGCGTTCGATCGAACTCAGCTACGACCGTTTCCACGATTTCGAGCGCACGATGCAGCTGAACTACTTCGGCAGCCTGCGGTTGATCATGGGGTTCATGCCGACGATGACCAAGCGTCGCAAGGGCCACATCATCAACATCAGTTCGATCGGCGTGCTGGCCAATTCGCCGCGGTTTTCCGCCTACGTGGCATCGAAGGCCGCACTGGACGCGTTCAGCCGTTGCGCCCAGGGCGAGCTGTCGGGCAAGGGCATCAGTTTCACCACGATCAACATGCCGCTGGTGAAGACGCCGATGATCGCCCCGACCAAGATGTACGACAGCGTGCCGACCCTGACCCCGGAAGAAGCCGCCGACCTGCTGGTCAAGGCGATCATCGAAAAGCCCAGCCGCATCGCCACGCGCCTGGGCATCTTCTCGGCCCTGCTCAACGCCGTCGCCCCGAAGGCCTACGAAGTGGTCATGAACACCGCGTTCGAACTGTTCCCGGATTCGGCGGCGGCCAAGGGCGACCGCGACGCACTGCGCGACGAAACCCCGAGCCAGGAACAGATCGCCTTCGCCGCCATGATGCGAGGCGTGCACTGGTAGGGCGGGTCAGCCCCGCCGCGCTTGCGCCAGCCCCGGACATCCAGCGCCGTTCCGGACAGCCCTCAATAGGGTCGGCACTCAATAGGACCGGCACTGCCGGAACCGTACCCGCTGCCCACTGTCGGCGGATGCGCTGAGCTGGATCCGCGAGGAGGCGATGTCCGGGTGGCGCTCCATCAACGGGCAGATGCGTTCGAAGGCATCGCCGTCGACGGCGGCAAGGAACACATGCAGCGTCGACTGGCTTTCCCAGATCACGCGATCGACCTCGGGCAACGTGGAGATCGCGGCGACCACGGCGTCGCGTTGTTCCGCGATGCTCAACGCGGCGTCTTCTGCGGGCGTGGCCGCTTGTTCCTCCGTCGTGCTGGATACGGCAGGATCCGTCGTCGTGACCGGTACCTCGGTCGCAACCGCAGCGCCCGCTGGCGTTGCAGGCGTTACCGCTGGGGGCATCGCAGGGGGCGAGGGTGCCGCCTGCTCAGGCGTGGACGATCCCGAGGGATAGAGAGCGAACGCCGCTACCGCCGCGAGCAGGGCCAGCAGCCAGGCCAGCAGCGTCCGGCGGCGTGCGACCAGGTAGCTCTCGGCCACGATGGCCTTGCGCTGGTCGGCAGGCACCGCGCCACGCAACAACGGCCACAGGGCGCGGCCGTCGAGCAGTTCGATCTGTTGCGAGGCGGCGATCGGGTAGGCGGCCTGTTCGATGCGCCCCTGGGTCACCAGGAAGCCGCCGGAGGCATTTTTCATGCGCATGTCGTCGGCGAGCTGCTGCACGTCGGCGATGCCCAGTACGAAGGCGCTGCCGTGCTTGCACGACAGCAGCCACTGCTCGCCATCGCGGGTCAGGATCAGGTCGCTCTCGCCACCGGTCACGCCTTCCAGGTCGGTCGCCGTGCGGAATCCGCGCAAGGCCAATTGGCCCAGGACCGTGCGCAGGAACTGGCGCCATGACGTGCCCGACAGCGCGACGATGCCGGCATCGGTCTCGTCGCGTGGCCGCACGATACCGAAGAAATAGACGGTGCCCGCCACGCCGATGAACAGCATCACGCTGATGGAAACCAACCACTGCGACATCAGGCCCATCTCGATTCCCCAACCGGGGGCAAGAATACCGGAATCGACGCAGGGCATATGAGGGTGCCGTGAAAGCGCGCTACGACCCGAAGTTCTGCCGTCGCTGCGGCTCAGCGCCGTTGCCGCCTGCGTGCCTTCGGAGGCGCGCAGGCATCTCCTGCAGTCACAGATGCCCTCAAGGCAACGATGCCGTCAAGGCGACCTGCGTTGACGGCATCGTGACGCGGCACGGTGAGCGCGGTCGCGGCCACGCTGCGCCCGCGAACGGGCACTCGAGGTCAGGCGCATCACCTTCCAGATCGAAGGCCTGATCGACTACCCGATCGGATCAGGTGCCGGACTTGCTGGCCTTTTTTGCGGGTGCGCGCTTCGCGGCGGTCTTGCTGGCCGCCTTGCGGGGCGCGGCCTTCTTTGCCGGCGCGGCCTTCGCGGCAGGCTTGGCGGCGGCGGTCTTGTCCGCGACCGGCTTGCGCGCGGCCTTGCGGGCCCGTGCGGGCACGGCAGTGCTGGTGCGGCGCAGTTCGCGCGTCAGCGTGTCGACGCGGTTGCTGAGGTCGTGCAGGTCATCGCGACCGGGCACGCCGAGCTTCAGCAGGGCGCGCTGCACGCGCTCCTCGAAGACCTTCTCCAGCCGGTCCCAGGTATCTGTGGCGCGTTCGCGCGCGAGCTCGACGCGGTTCTCGACCGCGTCGCGGACCTGGTCCGCGCGACCGCCGGCCAGCTTGCGTGCGGTCTTCTCCAGGTTCAGGCCTTCCTTGACGAGGCCTTCGAACAGGCGGGTGCCCTCGGTCTGCGCACGGCCGAAGGCGCCGACGCCGGCCAGCCAGATCTGCTGCGCCGATTCGCTGAGCGACTTCGAGAGGCCTTCGGCCTGTGCCTGCAGGTCGGGCTTGGCCGACTTGCTGCGGCCGCCGGATTTCGGAGGACTGGTCTTCGTGGACTTCTTGAACTTGGCCATGATGCGCTCCCACGGTTGGATGATCGGTTGGTGCCCAGACTGGGTGCGTTGTCTAGAGCAATCACACCAGCGATGGCCGGGTCAGGTCGGCGGGGGCTGTTGATGTCGTGCGGATGTGATGCGGATGTGATGCGGATGTCATGCTTCGGGCGTGCGCAAGCGGGCGGCAATGCGCGGGCATCAGCGCGTGCGCCGGCGTCCCGCGCGCTGGCGGCCTGCGGCCTTCCGGCTGTCGATCAGATGCGCGGTGTCGTCGAGCGCGCGCCGCAGCCGGGCGGTGGTATCGGTGCTGGCCGGCGGCTGCAGGGCCAGGCCATCGACGATGCTGCGGCGGCGCGCACCGAGGATGTCTTCGCGCAGGCCGATGCCATGGGCCGCCAACATCGGGCCGAGCACGTGCTTGCGTTTGCGCAGGTCGTCCAGGGTGTTGCGGTAGGCAAGCTCGCAGACGCGCTGGCGCGCCGAGAAACTGAAGAGGTTGGTGAAGAACAGCTCGCTGTCGCCGGCATTGGGCTCGAACAGCAACTGGTCGATATCCGGGTACTGGCGCGGGTACTTCTCCATGCCGATCTGCATCCGCGACTGCAGCAGGGTCCGCAGCGTCTGCGACAGCACGCTGGGCAGTCCGCCGCTGGCCAGCCCCAGGTGGTCGGCTTCCCCGGCCTGGCGCGGTGCGCGGCTGGCGTCGAACGGTACCAGCGGATTGATGCCGATCATCAGGTCGATGCCGCGATCAAGCACGGTCGAGGCATGCATGGTCCGCCGCAGCGCGCCATCCAGGAAGTGGCGACCATTGATCTCGACTGGCGGATACAGTCCTGGCAGCGCCGCGCTGGCCTGCACGGCCTGCGAGATCGGCACCGCGTCCCAGCCGGGTTCGCCGAAGCGCACAGCCTCGCCGCTATCGAGATCGACCGCGACCACGAACAGGTCGGCATCGAGTTCGCGGAAATCGTTGCTGCGCCCGCGACGGGTAAAGGTGTGGCGCAGGAAGCCTTCCAGGGCCTGGTTGTCGAACGCACCGGTCGGCACCAGGCCGCCGAAGCGCTGGATCAGGCTCGACCATCGCAGCGCCTTGCGCGGGCTGCGCAGCAGGTGGCCGAGCCATTGCTGGTACAGGCGCGGCAGCGTGGACGCGCGGCGCAGGTATTCGGACACGTTGGGACGCAGGAAGGTCTCGGGCCGGAATTGGATGTCGTCGCTGGTGCCGGTGATGAAGGCCCGGCACATCTCTGCGGTGCCGATCCGGTTGGCCAGTCCGGCGGCGAGGAACGCGCCGCTGCTGACGCCGACATAGCAGTCCAGCCGGGTCAACTCGACGCCATCGAGCGCTTCGTCGAGTGCGCGCAATGCACCGAGCTCGTACATGCCGCCGATTGGTCCGCCGCCGGCAATGGCCAGGCCGACCTTGGCCGGATGGCCGGGCTTGCGGGATGCGCGTCGACGTGCGGAATGAACGGTGAGCATGCGATGCCGGTGCGGTGGATGCGCCCCGAGTCTAGCCGAGCGGATTGGAAGGAATACTCAAGCCCCGGCATGGTCTGTCAGCGTCCGTGGGAGCGCCCATGGGCGCGATGAGGCTTTTTCCGTGAAAGTCCGTTCGCGCCCATCGGCGCTCCCACGGGTTGCAGTTGCCGCCGGCCGATGGGCGTAGCACGATGCGCGCATGAGTGCTGACGACAGTGACCGCCTTGCCCGCCTGATGGCCCGGCACCAGGCGCTGCATGATCCGGCCGTCGAGCCGCGCAACCAGTCGCCATGGCTGGCAGAGTTGCGGCGCTGGCAGTCGGCGCGACTCAAGCGCAGTTTCCGGCGGTTCCTGCATGACCCCAGGCGCCGGCCGGCGGCCGGGTTTTTCCTGACCGATGTCTATGGGGAGCGTGATTTCAGCCGTCGCGATTCCGACATCGCGCGCGTGCTGCCGATGATGCGGCGACTGCTGCCGGACAAATTGCTTGTCACGGTGGCCGATGCGATCGAGCTGGGCGTGGTGACGCAGACGTTGGACCTGTCGATGGTCGACGTGCTGCAACGGCTGGCGCCGCGTCGGCGCAGGCTCGATGAAGCGCTGTACGCCGAGGCCTATCGCGAGGTGGGCGACCAAGCGGCGCGGGCACGCCAGATCGCGCTGATCGGCAAGGTCGGGCGCGGCTTCGGCAAGGCACTGAAGCTACCCGGGGTCGCGGCGCTGCTGGCGTTCTCGCGCGGACCCGCGAAGCTGGCAGGGCTCAGCGAACTGCAGGGCTTCCTGGAGCGCGGCTTCGGCGCGTTCGAAACGCTGGGTGACGTCGAGGATTTCATCCGCGAGATCGAGCTCGAAGAGAGCGAGCTCTCGCAGCGGCTGTTTGCCGGCGATCCGGCCGCTTTCGAGACGGCTTAGGGTCCGAACGGCCTGGGTTTCGGACCGCCTGGGTCTCCATGGGGTCCGGACGGTGTAGGGCTCAGGTGGTGCTGGGTCCGGATGGTGCAGGGCTGTCAGGCGTGCCGGCCTGGGGTCAGAACTTTTCCTGCAGTACGCGGCGGATCTCGGCCTCGATCGGTCCCTTCAGCGCCGACAGCAGGAAGCCCAGGCTGGCGGTCACATGCAACTGCTTGGGTTCGATGGCGATCTTGCCGTCGACACCGGAGCGGGCGAAGTTCAGCACGTCGCCATCCCAGTCGTACGCCACGTCGAAACGCTCGGCCAGCTTCACGGCGACCTGTTCGACGGCGGCACGGGCCTTGGCCTTGGGCAGGGCATGGGGATGACGGATATCGATGGCGGACATGGGCGGATTCCAGCGGGCTGACCAATCGCTATTGTGCGGGCGCCGGGCGCATCCACCAAGGGTGCGGCCGTGCCCTGTTCACGTGTGCCCGGGGGACGCGCCTGCTATCGGCTGCAGGGGCTCACCGCGCAACGGCCGCCGTGTTAGATTTGCGCCCTTATGGAAGCCGCCACACTGCGATTCGCCGACCGGAGCAGGGAAGACCTGCCGCTGTCCCTTGGCGTGCACGAGATCGGTCGCAACGGCGACCAGCTTGCGCCGGTGGCGACCGGCGAGACCGGCGCGGTCCGTTTCTGCGTGGACCGGCGTGGTGTCTGGCTGACGCTGGCCGAGGGCGTGCGCGGCGTGCACGTCAATGGCCGCCGCATCCATCGCATGGCGATGCTGCGGGTGGGCGATGCGATCTATGTCGACGGCATCGAACTGCGACTGGTGTCCAGCCGGGTGCAGACGCCGACCGACAGCATGCGTTCGCAGACCGATGGCCTGGCCGATCCGCGCATCGTGTTGCGGGGTGTCGGCGGTCAGTACCACGGCCGCAGCTTCACGCTGGATCGTCCTCGCCTGGTCGGACGCAGCGAGGATGCCGACATCCGCATCGACGATCCGACCTTCGCCGATCGCCACGCGCGCCTGGAGCTGGTGCAGGACCGTGTGGTGCTGCGAGACCTGGGATCGGCCGAAGGCAGCCTGGTCAACGGCGAAAGCGTGCGCGATGCGGTGATGTATTCAGGCGACCAGATCGTGTTCGATGCGCATCATCGTTTCGTCGTCGAGGCGCCGCGGCGTCCGCCGGCCAATGGTGGTCCCGCACCGGTCACCAATGCCGCCGATGCCGCCCACGATCCGTTGCATGTCCAGCCCGAAGCGCGTCGCCCGAGCTGGCGCTTGCCGTGGCTGCTGCTGGCGGCGGTGCTGATCGCCTGCATGCTGGCCGTGCTGCTGTTGTTCGGGCAGGCCTGACGCGTTGCGGGTGAAGTCGTCCGGGGCTGTCTAGGCCCGAAGCCGTTCCCGATGCAGGCCCTCCCGACGCTTGGCAATGGCGCGCCGAAGCCTTCAGGCACTGCTGCGGGCGCTTCGCGTGATGCGTGACGTCCGCCATGCACGCCAGGCGCGCCAGCCCAGCAGGGCGGCCAGGATCACGGCATAGAGCAGCGGTTCGCGGATGTCGGATTTGACGATCCACCAGAAGTGCAGCACGGCAAGGATCGCGATCGGATAGATCAGCTTGTGCAGCTTCGACCAGCGACGTCCCAGTCGACGCATCCAGCCTTGCGTCGAGGTCACCGCCAGTGGCACCAGCAGCAGCCATGCAGCGAAACCCACGGTGATGTAGGGCCGTTTGACGATCTCTTCGGCGATCTGTGCCCAGTAACCGCCGAGGTCCAGCACCAGGTAGGCCGCAAGATGCAGGCTGGCGTAGACGAAGGCATACAGGCCCAGCATGCGCCGGAAGCGGACCAGCACCGACAGGCCCGTCAGTTGCCGCAGCGGCGTGATCGCCAGCGTGACCAGCAGCAGGCGCAGTGCCCACAGGCCCAGCAGGTGTTCGATGGCCGACACCGGGTCGGCGCCCAGCGCATCGATGTCGGCGCCGCTGTAGACGCGCCAGAAGCGCCAGCACAGCTCGGCCAGCGGTGCCAGCGCCAGCGCATGCAGCAGCGCCTTGGCTGCGATCAACGACGCGGAGGTCCTGGCCATCGGCGTGCGGCCCTCAGCTCAGAACCATCGCTTCAGGTCCATGCCGGCATACAGCGAGGCGACCTGGTCGCCATAGCCGTTGAACTTGAGCGTCGGTGTGCGATCCGCGAACAGGCGATTGGCCGTGCCGGCGATGCGACGCTCGGTCTTCTGGCTCCAGCGCGGATGGTCGACCTCGGGATTGACGTTGCTGAAGAAGCCGTATTCGCTGGGCTGCAGGATGTTCCAGGCCGTGGGCGGCATGCGCTCGGTGAATCGGATCTGGACGATCGACTTGATGCTCTTGAAGCCGTACTTCCACGGCACCACCAATCGCAACGGCGCGCCGTTCTGCTGCGGCAGCGCCTTGCCGTACAGGCCGGTGGCCAGAAAGCCCAGCGGGTGCATGGCCTCATCGATGCGCAGGCCTTCGCGGTACGGCCAGTCGATCGAGCGCACGCGCATGCCGGGCATCTGCTGGCGGTCGGCCAGCGTGGTGAAGGCGACGTACTTGGCCTTCGACGTGGGTTCGAAGCGCCGGAGCACCGACGCCAGCGACACGCCCTGCCACGGGATCACCATCGACCAGCCTTCGACGCAGCGTAGGCGGTAGATGCGGTCCTCGACCGGCAGGCCCTTCAGCAGGTCTTCGAAGGACACCGTGCCCGGCTTGGCGCACTCGCCGGCGACCTCGACCGCCCAGGGCGAGGTGCGCAGGGTCTTGGCCGCGCGCGAGGGGTCGGCTTTGCCGGTGCCGAACTCGTAGAAGTTGTTGTAGCTGGTGATGTCCTCGTAACGGGTCTGGACTTCGCTGGTCCTGAAGCCGGTCGCGCTGCCGCGCGGGGGACTGGTTGCCCCGGCGGCCGTGGACGGGGGCGGCGGCTCGGCATCGGCACAACCGGCCAGCGACAGCGCCGGCAACGAGGCCGCCAGCGCCAGCCACTGGCGGCGCTGGCGGAAGAAGGTTTCGTCGGTAACCTGATGTTCCGGGATCCGCAGCGCGTCGCGCAGGCTCATCGTCGTTCTCCGTGGGGCGTGTGGGCCGGTTCAATGGAGTGTCGCGGCCGCCGGAAAGTTTCACAGCGCGCCATGTCGCGTGCTGTTGCGGTGCGGCATACTAGCGGTTTCCCCATGAAGCCGGCGGGACGACACCATGACGCGCGCGTACAACTTTGCTCCGGGACCGGCGGCTCTGCCGGAGGTCGTCCTGCGACAGGCGCAGGAGGAACTGCTGGAGTGGGGCAACGCCGGTGCCTCGATCGTCGAGCTGAGCCATCGCGGGCCCGAGTTCATGCAGGTCGCGGCCGAGGCCGAGGCCGACCTGCGCAGGCTGGTCGGCGTGCCCGATGACTACGCCGTGCTGTTCCTGCCCGGCGGCGCGACCACCCAGCAGGCGCTGATCGCGCTGAACTTCGCCTCGCAGGGCGACGTGGTCGACTACGTGATCTCCGGCCACTGGGGCAGGACGGCGCTGAAGCAGCTGACCCCGGCGCTGTCGGTCAACATCGCCGCCAGCGGTGAAACCGATGGCTACCGCAGCATCCCGGCGCGCGAGACCTGGCAGCTCAGCAAGGGCGCCGCCTACGTCCACATCACCGCCAATGAGACCATCCATGGCGTCGAGTTCCGTCCCGCCTGGGGCGAGACCGCGCCGGACGTTGGCGATGCGCCGCTGTTCGCCGACTTCAGCTCCAACATCGCGTCCGGTCCGCTCGACGTCTCGCGCTACGGCCTGATCTATGCCGGTGCGCAGAAGAACCTGGGGCCGGTCGGCATCTCGGTGGTCATCGTCCGCCGCGAGCTGCTGGAGCGCGCGGGCCAGCCGCGTGCGCACATGTTCAATTACAAGGCGCAGCTCGAACACGATTCGATGCTCAACACTCCGCCGACCTACAACTGGTATCTGGCCGGGCTGGTGTTCAAGTGGATGCTGGCCGAAGGCGGCGTGACCGCGTTCGACCGTCTCAGCGATCAAAAGTCGGCGCTGCTGTACGACGCGATCGACGGCTCCGGTGGCTTTTACAGTAACCAGGTCGATCCGACGGTGCGCTCGCGGATGAACGTGCCGTTCTTCCTGGCCGACGAATCGCGCAACGACGCCTTTCTGGCGGGAGCGCGCGATGCTGGCCTGATCGGCCTGAAGGGACATCGCGTGCTCGGTGGCATGCGCGCCTCGATCTACAACGCCATGCCGCTGACCGGCGTGCAGGCCCTCGTCGATTACATGCAGGATTTCGTGAAGCGTCATGGCTAAGTCAAGCAAACAGGCAACAGGCAAGAAGACACCCGCAGGCAAGACCGTGGTGGCCAAGGTATCGCCCGCCAAGCCGGTCGTGAGCGCTGAAGCGGCCAGCAGGAAGGCCGTCGGCCAGCCTGCAGCCCGCAAGCCCGCAGCGGGCAAGCTGTCATCCGGCAAGCAGGCCGCCGTCGCGACCGACGCAGGCGCAGGCCGCGCCGCGCTCAGCACCTCGTCGACCAGCCGTCGCAAGGCCGTGGCCGCGCAGGGCAAGCCCGACCTGTCGGCGGTGCGCGAGCAGATCGATGGCATCGACCGCGAGATCCAGAGCCTGATCGCCGAGCGTGCGCTGTGGGCGCACCAGGTCGGCAAGGCCAAGGGCAAGCTGGCGGCGGCGATCGACTACTACCGGCCCGAGCGCGAAGCGCAGGTGCTGCGTCGCGTCGTCGATCGCAACGATGGCCCCTTGTCGGACGAGGTGCTGGTGCGCCTGTTCCGCGAAATCATGTCCGCCTGCCTGGCCCAGCAGGAGCCGCTGAAGATCGGCTACCTCGGTCCGGAAGGCACGTTCTCGCAGCAGGCCGTGCACAAGCACTTCGGCCATTCCGCGAAGGGTCTGCCGCTGGCGACGATCGAAGAAGTTTTCGACGAAGTGGCGGCCGGCAATGCCGACTTCGGCGTGGTTCCGGTGGAAAACTCGGGGCAGGGGACGATCCAGTCCACGCTGGACCTGTTCCTGACCTCGCCGCTGAAGATCTGCGGTGAAGTCGAGCTGCGCGTGCACCAGTACCTGCTGTCGCGGACGGGTCGCATCGAAGACATCGAACGCATCTACTCGCATGGCCTGTCGCTGGCGCAGTGCAAGGGCTGGCTGCGCGAGAACCTGCCCAAGGCCGAGAAGCATGCGGTCGTCAGCAACGCCGAAGGCGTGCGCCGTGCGCGCAGTTCAGACGATGCCGGCGCCATCGGCGGCGAGAACGCCGCGCATGTCTACGGCATGAAGGTCGTGGCCGGTCCGATCGAGGACCGCAGCGACAACACCACGCGCTTCCTGGTCATCGGCCGCGCCTCGTTCCCGCCGTCGGGCCACGACCGGACATCGTTGATGGTGTTCATCCGCGACCAGCCCGGCGCGCTGTACCGCATCCTCGAGCCGCTGGCGCGCCGCGACATCAGCATGAACCGCATCGAATCGCGTCCGGCGCACGGCAAGCTGTGGCAGTACGCGTTCTTCATCGACGTCGCCGGCCATGCCGAAGAGTCCCCGCTGAAGGACGCACTGGCCGAGATCGACGATTTTGCCGGCGACGTGCGCGTGCTTGGTTCGTACCCGGTCGCTGTACCGTGAGCGGCGCGGTGAACGCCTCCTGGATCGCCGCGTCGCGCGGTGAGCCGCTGCGCGGCGAACTCTCCGTCCCCGGCGACAAGTCGGTCTCGCATCGCGCCATCATGCTGGCCTCGCTGGCCGATGGCGTTTCGCGGATCGAAGGCTTCCTCGAAGGCGAGGATGCGCGCGCGACCGAAGCGATCTTCCGGCGCATGGGCGTCCGTATCGAAACCCCGGCCGATGGCGTGCGCGTGGTCCATGGCGTCGGCATCGACGGCCTGCGCGCGTCCGATGGCGCGCTCGACTGCGGCAATGCCGGAACCGGCATGCGCCTGCTTGCCGGCCTGCTGAGCGGCCAGGCATTCGACTCCACGCTGATCGGCGATGCGTCGCTGAGCAAGCGCCCGATGCGCCGCGTCACCGCGCCGTTGGCGCAGATGGGCGCGCGCATCGACGCAGAACCCGGCGACCTGCCGCCGCTGCATGTGCGCGGCGGCCAGCGGTTGCATGGGATCGCATTCGACAATGTGCTCGCCAGCGCGCAGGTCAAGTCGGCGCTGCTGCTGGCAGGCCTGTATGCCGAAGGCGAGACCACCGTGCACGAGCCGCGCCCGACACGCGACTACACCGAGCGCATGCTGTCGGCGTTCGGCTGGCCGATCACGTTCTCTGCCGGTATCGCCACGCTCACCGGCGGGCATCGCCTGACGGCCACCGACGTGCTGGTGCCTGCGGACTTCTCGTCGGCGGCCTTTTTCCTGGTCGCCGCGTCGCTGGTGCCGGGATCCGAGTTGCGGCTGCGCCGCGTCGGCATGAATCCGCGACGCACCGGCCTGCTGCATGTGCTGCGGCTGATGGGCGCGGACATCCGTGAAGAAAACCACGGCGAGCAGGGAGGCGAACCGGTCGCCGACCTGATCGTGCGGCATGCCCCCCTGCATGGCATCGAAGTGCCGGTGCAGCACGTGCCGGACATGATCGACGAGTTCCCGATCCTGTTCATCGCCGCGACCGGTGCCGAGGGCACGACCGTCGTCCGCGGCGCGGAGGAACTGCGCGTCAAGGAATCCGACCGTATCGCGACGATGGCGGCGGGACTGGCGGCGATCGGCGTGCCGATCGAGGAAGCCCACGATGGTGCGACCATCCACGGCAATCGTGGCGGCCTGCGTTCGGGTCGTGTCGACAGCCACGGCGACCATCGCATCGCGATGTCGTTCTCGGTTGCGGCGCAGCTCGGCAGCGCGGACGTCGTCATCGACGACGTGGCCAATGTCGCGACCTCGTTCCCCGGCTTCAATGCCTTGGCGCGCGGCGTCGGTTTCGGATTGCGCCCTGCCTGAGAAACACAACCCCCGGCAGCGGATGCTGACCGGGGGTTGGCTCCCCATGCGATGCCGACGCCATGGGCGATGTCGGCTCACTCACTTCGCTCGCTTACTGCTGCAAGGTGAAGTCCACCGGCACGCGAACGCTGGCCGCAACGGCCTTGCCGTTCTGGATCGCCGGCTCGAACGTCCACTGGCTGACCGCCTTGACCGCAGCGCGATCGAAGTCGCGCGAGCGCGAACCGCTGCGTTCTGTCACCACCACATTGGACGGCATGCCTTGGGTATCGATATCGGCCGTCACCACGACGCTGCCGGTTTCCCCTGCGCGGCGTGCAGCCGCGGGATACTCGGGCTCGACGCGCGTCGCGACTTCCGGTCCACGGTTCGCAGGGCGGGCCGGCGTTGCCGGACGTTCGCGCGGTGCGGGGCGTGCCGCCGGGGCTGGCGTGGTGGTATCAGGTAGCGGGGCGATGGCATCGTTGGCCGGCGTCGGCAACGTCGCGTTGTCGCGGTTGCCGCCACCGGAGCCCAGGAAGTACCAGGCGGCCGCGACCAGTGCAATCAGCAGCAGGATCCACAGCAGTGGACTGATACCGGCTTTCGGTGGCGGTACGTCGGTCAGCGGCGGCTGCGTGGCGTCCGGGTGACGCGGGTCATGGGGCGAGCGGATCGGGTCTGACATGTCAGGTACCTCCAGTGGGTCACGCCCGGAGGGTTCCACAGCGCTCGTCCACGCGCTGTCACGGCGGTGTGCAGGCCAGGTCAATTCCCGGGCCTGCATTCAGCTACGCCGACCGGCCATTCCGGCGGCCGTTGCGAGAGATCAGTTCTCCGGCGTGAAACGGATCGACTGCTGGATCCTGCCCGGCACCGCGACGCCGTCCTGCATGGCAGGACGGAAGCGCCAACGCCGCACCGCAGCGGCAGCGGCGCGGTCCAGCGAGCGATAGCGGCTGCTGCTGACCACTTCGACCGCGGTCGGCTTGCCTTCGGCGTCGACATCGACCTGTAGGATCACTTCACCTTCCTGGCCCTGGCGCAGTGCATCGCGCGGATAGGCGGGCATCGGTCGCGAGATCGCCTCGGGCAGGGAGGCATTGGCCGTCGTCGCAGGCGTCGGCGTCTGCGTGCCAGGCGTACCCGGTGCCGGCGCAGCGGCCGGATCCACGGGGGCAGGGGTGTGCTGGTCGAGCCGGCTGTTGCGGGTGTCTTCGCGTTGCGCCTCGTCAAGGCCGCTGACGGCATCGGTGTCAGCCGGCAGCGGGGCAGGTAGTGGATCGAAGGCCTGGCCGGCGATCTCCCCGGGCGGATCGCCGGCACGGTAGAACTCGAATTCGTCGCGCTTGCTCCACCACAGCAGGGTGAACAGCAGCAGCCCCGCCGCGAACGCCGCGCCGATGACCCACCAGGCCAGTCGCGTCGGCAGCCATGGCGATCTGCGGGAGGGCGTGGCGCCGGGCTGGGCGGGCTTTGCCTGGGCCGGCTTTGGATGGGTTGGTGCAGTGGACATCATGGGTTCCGGAAGGGCCGCGCCGCATTCTTGCACAGCACTGCGGGAGCGTCGTGGACACCGGTCACGCGGGTTGCCAGTGTGTCAGTCAGCACTGAGCGGCGTCTCGGGCGATAATGGCGCGACTATCCGGTTCCCTTGCAGACGTATCTTCCATGCTCGATCCCAACCTGCTGCGCCAACACCTTGCCGACACCGCCGCGCGCCTGCGCGAGACCCGCAACTTCGAGCTGCCGAGCGCGCAGGTCGAATCGCTGGAGAGCGAGCGCAAGCAGATCCAGGTCCGTACCCAGGAACTGCAGAACCTGCGCAACACGCGCAGCAAGTCGATCGGCCAGGCCAAGGCGAAGGGCGAGGATGTTGCCGCGCTGATGGCCGAGGTCGCCGGCTTCGGCGATGAACTCAAGGCCAGCGAGTCGCGCCTGGATGCGATCAAGGCCGAGATCGAAGGCATCGCGCTCGGGTTGCCGAACCTGCCTGATGCCTCGGTGCCCGCTGGCAAGGACGAGTCCGAGAACGTCGAGCAACACCGCTGGGGCACGCCGCGCCAGTTCGATTTTCCGGTCAAGGACCATGTCGACCTGGGCACGCGCAACGGCTGGCTCGATGCCGAGACCGCGGCCAAGCTGTCGGGCGCGCGCTTCACCGTGCTGCGTGGCCAGCTTGCCCGCCTGCATCGGGGGTTGGCCCAGTTCATGCTCGACTTGCACAGCCAGCACCACGGCTATGAGGAAACCAGCGTCCCGCTGATCGTCAATGGCGATTCGATGCGCGGCACCGGCCAGTTGCCGAAGTTTGAGGACGACCTGTTCGCGACCTCGTTCGGAGACGACACCCGCTACCTGATTCCGACCGCCGAAGTCCCGCTGACCAATACCGTCCGCGACAGCATCGTCGAAGCCGAGCGTCTGCCGCTGCGGATGACCGCGCACTCGTTGTGCTTCCGTTCCGAGGCCGGCAGCCACGGCCGCGATACCCGCGGCATGATCCGCCAGCACCAGTTCGAAAAGGTCGAACTGGTCGCCGTGACCCGTCCCGACGACAGCGATGCCGAGCATGCGCATATGACGCGCTGTGCCGAGATCGTGCTCGAAAAGCTGGGCCTGCCGTATCGCAAGGTGCTGCTGTGCACCGGCGACATGGGCTTTGCCGCGCGCAAGACCTACGACCTCGAAGTCTGGCTGCCGTCGCAGGACACCTATCGCGAGATCTCGTCGATCTCCAACTGCGGCGATTTCCAGGCGCGACGGATGCAGGCGCGCTGGCGCAACCCCGAGACCGGCAAGCCCGAGCTCGTCCATACGTTGAACGGCTCCGGCGTGGCCGTCGGCCGTGCCCTGGTCGCGGTCATGGAGAACTACCAGAACGCCGATGGCAGCATCGACGTGCCGGAGGTCCTGCGTCCGTACCTGGGCGGGATCGAGCGGATTTCCTGACGTCGATGGCCGACGGGCCGGCCCGGTTGCCTGCCCCGTCACGACAGCGGTTGAAGCGCACGTCGCCCTGAGGGTGAGGGCTCGATACCTCGCGCGTCCAGTTCGGCCGGTCCGGCCCCGCAGGCCTGTCCCGGCCACGGCACCTGACGACGTTTGTTCAGGAATGCTGGCGGGAGTGGCCGGCCCCAGATCGTTGTTGTGATTCTGGGATGGAAGTGCTCAAATGCGCGACATCGTTCCATACGTGGATGAGTCATGCAGGACCTGAACGATCTTTACTATTTCGCCATGGTCGTCGACCACGGTGGGTTCGCCGCCGCGGAACGCGCACTCGGCATCCCCAAGTCGCGCCTGAGCCGACGCATCAGCCAACTCGAAACCGATCTCGGCGTGCGTCTGCTGCAACGCTCCACGCGCCGGTTCGCAGTTACCGACGTCGGCCAGAGCGTGCATCGCCACGCCCAGTCGATGCTGGCCGAAGCCTCGGCCGCACGCGAGGTCGTCGACCGCCTCAGCGCGGAGCCGCGCGGATTGGTCAAGGTCAGCGTGCCGGTCAGCATCGCGCAGCAGTCGATCCCGAAGCTGCTGCCCGAGTTCCTGGCCAAGTACCCACTGGTGCGGCTGCAACTGCATGTCAGCAATCGCCGTGTCGACGTCATCAATGAAGGCTTCGACGTCGCGATCCGCGTGCGTTCCAAGCTCGACGACGACGGGAGCCTGGTGATGCGCAGCTTCGGCCAGATCCAGGAACTGCTGGTCGCCAGCCCGCAGTACCTCGACCGCGCCGGCCGCCCGCGCGACCCGGACGATCTCGACCAGCACACCACCATGAGCATGGGCGAGGACGAAGTCCGCCAGCGCTGGGAACTGCAGGGCGCCGGCGGCGAGGTCCGCCGCATCGAACTCAAGCCGCGCGTCGCCGGTTTCGATTTTCCGATGCTGATGGCCCTGGCCCGCCAGGGGCTGGGCATCACGATGCTGCCCGAGACCCTGTGCGCCGACGCGGTCCGCAGTGGTGAACTGGAAGTGGTACTGCCCGAGTGGCGCCTGCCGCAAGGCATCGCGCACGCGGTGTTCGCCTCCCGCCGCGGCCTGCTGCCGGCGGTACGGGTCTTCATCGATTTCCTGGCCGAGCGCCTGCCGCCGCTGCTCGAAGAGTCCAGCCTCAACTGCCGCAACAACAAGGGCTGCGAGGAAGCGGAAGCCGCGAGGACCGCCGCGATCCGGAGCATCGGCAAGGAGCCAAAAACCGTCTCCCATGCGACAATTCGCTGAGCGTTTTCGGTTGGGGTAGCGCCAACGCCGATGGTCGAACTGCCGACGGCGCGCAAGCGCCGTGCTTGCCGCAAGGTGTAGTGAGACAATCAGACAACGGAGAGATGGCCGAGTGGTTTAAGGCAGCAGTCTTGACCCGGAGGCCGCAGGCCGGAGGGAACATCGGCAGCGCCGATGGTCAAACTGCCGACGGCGCGCAAGCGCCGTGCTTTTGCCGCAAGGTGTAGTGAGACAATCAGACAACGGAGAGATGGCCGAGTGGTTTAAGGCAGCAGTCTTGAAAACTGCCGTGGGTTTACGCCCACCGTGGGTTCGAATCCCACTCTCTCCGCCAACCCAGCCGATTGCGCTACAGCCCGATTTTTCCGCCGATCGCCGCAGGGCACCAACCGGCATAGCAAACCCCGGTTCTACGCCATCATCCGATCTCCGTAGCGCATCAGCCGTCGTGCATGCGGGAGGGGGAGAGGCGGTCGGGTGGCTATTCGATACCGGAAAGGCCGAGCAACGTCCCCTCGACATGCGTGCGGGTTTGGCCGCCGATCCAGACCTGGCCCGTGCCGTCGCGCCCCGCATGAACACGCCCCTTGCGTCCGAGACAGGTGCCCTGCGCGGCGATGTAGTCGGTATCCGATACGCGGGTCGCGAACAGCCATTGCGCCAGCGAGGCGTTGAGACTGCCGGTGACCGGGTCTTCCACTATCGTTCCCAGATGGTCGCTGAAGAAGGCGCGGACCTCGAAGGCAGTGTCGCCGCCGGGAACATGGGCACCGATCACGCCGATGTCGATTCGCCGTGGCCAGCTTCGTGCCGGCTTGAGCGCCAAGATCTTGTCGGCGGATGCCAGCCGGATGCCGAGCCACCCCGGACCATTGTCTATCCAGGCGGCATCGACGATCTCATGGCTATCGATCCCGAGGAACTGTTGCGCTTCCGTTAGCTCCTCCGGCGTTGGTGCGCCGGAGCGGATGAGAGGCGGCGCGGCAAAGGAGAGCCGCTCGCGGTCGCGCCGGACTCTGACCAGACCGGCCTCGCATTCCTGGACGATGTCTGCTCCGCTTTTCGGCACGCCACCGCTCTGCAGCCAGACGTGACAGGTGCCGAGCGTCGGATGTCCGGCGAACGGCATCTCCCGATCCAGCGTGAATATCCTGACGCGATAGTCGGCGACCGGGTTTGTCGGCGGCAGCAGGAAACTGGTCTCCGACAGATTGAACCAGCGTGCAAGGCGCTGCATCTCCTCTACTGCAGGGGTCTCCGTCGCGACGATGACAGCCAGAGGATTACCGGAGATCGCATTCGAGCCGAAGACGTCGACCATGTGAACCGAAACGCTCATGCAGTTGTCACCTTCCGGACGCGAGCAGCTTCAGGCCCGCCACGGCGAACAAGGCGCACAGGCCGCTCTCGATCCAGCGCCGCAGTCGTCCGTAAAGGGCGATCATCGGCGCGGTCGAGAACAGCACCGCGTAGCCACCGAAGACGAGAAAGCCCAGCAGGGCGCAGCCGCCGATGATGGTCGGCAGCACGCCGGAGGGCGTATCGTTCCGAAGGCCCAGCGACATGATCGCGATCCATGCGAGTACCGCCTTCGGATTGCCGATGTGCATGAGAATGCCTTGGCGATAGAGCCGGCGATAGCGAGGAGGCAGCGCGCTCGCCTGTGTCGTCATCCTATCGGACGTCTCACGCATGGCCGATCGGCCCGCACGAAACGCCAGGTAGAGCAAATAGACGCCGCCCAGAATCTTGATGACGAAGAGCGCATCCGCATAAGCCGTCAGCACTGCGGAAATGCCCGTTGCGGCCAGGATCGCCCAGAAGAGCGATCCCGTGATGACGCCGGCTGCCAGTGCGAGGGCGGGACCGCGACCGTCGCGCATCGCCGTTGTCATGATCGCGATGTTGCTAGGCCCCGGACTGGCCGTCGCGAGGAGATAGGTGGCATAGACGAGTGCTATCTGGCTGGCGATCATCGACCGTTCTCCAGAAGCAGCCGCCGCTCCTCGCCTGGATCAAGGTCGCCGCGATAGACAATGTGGATCTTGTTTCCGTCGGGATCGCGCAGATAGGCGCCAAAATAGCCCTCGCCATAGTGCGGGCGCTCGCCCGGAGCGCCCTCATCCGTGCCGCCGTTCGCCAGCCCCGAGGCCCATGACGCTTGTACTGCCTCGGCCGCGGGCGCGAGGAAAGCGGTCATGCTGCCGTTGCCAGCCGTTGCCGGTAGCCCGTCGTGCGGGCTGTATACGTAGAAGCGCGGGAGTGGCGCGTCTCCGGACACCCAGCACAGTGCCAGGGGGCCGTCATCGGGCGTGACGACGCGTTGCCGCAACCCGATCGGGAGGAGCAGCGCGTCGTAGAAGCGGCCCGCGCGCTCAAGATCCAGAGTTCCGACAGTGACATGGCTGAACATTTGACCTCCATGCGCGCGTCGCGGTGGACGTGCGCTTGCACAATAACCTGATGAGTTCGGTCATCCTATTGGATGGCACACTTGTGTGCTATTTAAATAGTGTCATGTGACACTTTTTAGGATCCTGCGATGCGTTTGCAATCCCCATGGGTGCCACGCCTTGCCGACATCAAGGCCAGCACCACTGACCGGCTGGTCCTGGCCCTTGCGGATGACATCATCGAAGGGCGATTGAAAGGCGGAGATCGTCTGCCAGCCCATCGCGATCTCGCATGGAAACTTGGCATCGGTCTCGGCACCGTCACCAAAGCCTATGGCATCGTTGAGAGGCGTGGCCTGACGCGGAGCGTCAAGGGGCGAGGAACCTTTGTGACGATCCATCAGGCCCATGAAGAGCGGCAGATTGACATGTCGTCCAACACGCCACCCGCCATGCTCACCGAACGCCTCCTGGCACGCACGCTGGCAGGGATCGCCAGGAGGATCGATGCAGATCAGCTCAATCTCTACGCGCCGCCTGCCGGGCATCTTGAACATCGCCGTCTACTGGCACGGTGGCTCGAAACACTAGGCATACCGGCCGATCCGTCGTGCCTGGTTCTGACAGGCAATGCCCGTCAGGCTATCGCACTGGCGTTCGATCTTGCCTGTGATCGCCAAGGGAGCATCCTGACCGAACGGATAACCTACCCCGGGGCGATTGCAATCGCCCGGCGCAGAGGCCACCGGATGCGCGGCGTGGAAATCGACGCGGAAGGTATGATCCCGGAAGCACTCGCGATCGCGCTAGCCGGTGAGCGTGCTGCCAGCAAGGCGGTCTATCTCACGCCGACGCTGCACAACCCGTCCACCGCGACCATGGGAACGGCGCGACGACAGTCGATCGTCGATATCTGCCGCCGTGCCGGTGCCCGGATCATCGAAGACGGCGTTTATGCCTTCGCCGCGTTTGGCGCGCCGCCGCTGGCGGCTTTGGCGCCGGACATTACCCTGCACGTCAATGGATTGTCTAAGTCGCTCGGGCCAGGACTGCGGATCGGGGTGTTGGCGCTCCCGCCTGGCATGATGGGTATGGCGGAGGACATCGTGCGGGACATGCCGATGCAGCCGGCGCCCCTTTCCTGTGCGTTGGTGGAGGCGTGGCTGGCGAGTGGCGTTATCGCATCGGTTCAAAAGGATCTCGGCCATGAAACTGCGCGCAGGTCGCGTCTGGCCGCCTCGCTGCTCGGTGCGGCCGGTCTCATCACCGATCCGGCAGCGTGCCACGCCTGGCTGCCTGCGCCGCGAGATGTCGCCGATGGTCTCGTCGCCGCGGCCGCCACGATCGGAATCAGAGTCACGCCCCCTGCATCGCTGATGGTGGAAAGCGAGGATCAGGCGGCCGGCATTCGCCTATGTCTCGGCGGGCCCTCGTTCGACGAATTGACCAAGGCCATAAGCGCGTTCTCAGGACTATTGAAGAATGAGCAATATGTCGCTGACGGTCGTCGCCGCCCGCGATGACCTAGAGCGGCGGATCGGCGCATCTGAACACCCGGGAACGTTCGGCCCTGGTCGGAGTTGGTAATCACGGCTGCCTCGCCTTCCCTGGGCCGCGGTCATCGAGCGCCTTGTGAAAAGGTGGTCTTAGAGTGCGATAGCGTAGATGTTGTGCTCATCTTCGTGCTGCCTACAGTTGCCGCAACGCGAATGCGAAAGGCTTCTGGGAATACTGGAGTGACTTCATCACCCCATCAGCAATGGGCGCAATTGGCGTTTTTTTTAATTCATGATTGCTGGATGATTTTCATGATGATCTCCCGGGAGTGAGTCCCCGCGTCATTCTCTTGATGGCGTTGTCTTCGCCAGATCGCTCTCGACGATGGCCTGACATCAGCTGCCGTGGAGCTGGCCCCGTTGGGTCTCAAGGTAGTCAAAGAGCGCGCGCACCATGTTGATCATGAGCATCGCTTCAGCCTTCCCCAGGTTCGCAGGACCCGGATGTGCTGCCGATGCATCGCTTCGCAAGTCGTCGAGTGCCGTCACGGCACTCGCAAGCGATCCGAGCACACCCGCTACTCGGGCGGCTTGATGATCCCGGGTGGTGATCCTGTCATGGCCGCTCCTGAGCGTTTTGAACAGCAGATCAATGGATGCGTTCGGCGGCACAGCCAGATTAGCCCGCGCACAGGCATCGAGGAGGTAGTCCTGGAGTGCGGAGTGAACGCGATCCAGTGCGCTCGCCGTGCCATGCGTATGCAGCAGGTCGATGGCGTCCTTGAGCGCACCATCGACGGCTTCGGCCGCAGTCGGAAGTTTGTGAGGCGCCGGCACATGGGCCAAGTCCACTCCCAACTCCCGGGCCGCGTCGGATGCATGCTCTTCCAGCCATGCCTTCAGTTCCGGTCGAGCGGCAAGCGCGCGTAGCTCGTTCGGCTTCTCGCTGTCCATGAAGGTGGCGAACTGGGCGACCTGGTAGCCGTAGTCGTCATCGCCGAAGCGCAGGGCCTGTTGAAGGCGCATTTCGGGATCGCCGAGCTGCGGCAATTCAAGTTCGATGCCGAGCTTGGCCCAGTCCGCTGCATCCAGGCAGACCTCCAGCGCTTCGATCAGTGCGAACAGGGTTGGCTTCGACAGTGGCGGCAGCGGGGCGGGATGGGGCATGGCAAGGCCTGTGGACTGGATCGCGCATTGTCCTCCCTATGCTTCCCCTGATGTCTGTTGAAAGGAGGCGCGTCAGTCGCCTCGACCTGTTGCCCGACTGCCATCGCAGGGCATTGGTGGAAAGGGCTTCAATGTCCGATTCTGGTCAGTGGCCTGTCCCCGGATCCGCTATCTCCGCGACCTGGCGTTCCCCGTCCGGCTCTGCCTTCCACCGCGCTTGCCCGCCACGCCTACCAGTCGCTGGAACGTCGGGCACGCCAGATGGGAGGGGGCCGGGCAATCGGCGACGTGGCGGAGCGTGTCGCGCAGTGCCATCAGCTCACGGATGTGGCGATCGATCTCGTCGGCCTTCGTGCGAATCCTGTCGCGGGGCAGATCCGCGAGCCCGTTGCCACCGAACATGCGTCCAATCTCTTCGAGCGAGAAACCCGCGGCCTTGCCCATCGCGATCAGCTTGAGCTGCAACAGCACACTGGCGGGAAACTGCCGTCGCAGGCCGTGGCGGCCCGCCGACGCGATCAATCCCGCATCCTCGTAATAGCGCAACGCCGAGGGCCTGACCCCGCTCTGCGCTGCGACTTCTCCGATATCCAGGAATTCCATGCTTGACTTCAAGTCGACTTGAAGTGGCAGCCTGCGCTCTGGCGGACATCGCCGCAAGAGGTCGCACGGTGCAGCAGGCAACATCATCCAAATCTGATCCCATGCGGACGGGCGTGACGGCGACGCTGGCCCTGTCGATGCTGTTGGCCTCGCTGGGCACCAGCATTGCCAATATCGCACTGCCAACGCTGTCCGAGGCATTCTCGGCGCCGTTCGCGCAGGTGCAGGCGGTCGTCGTCGCCTATCTGGCGGCGCTGACGGCCTCGGTGGTGATCGCCGGCAAGCTCGGCGACCGTCGCGGGCTGAAGCCCATGCTGGTGGCCGGCCTGGGGGTGTTCGCCGCGGCCTCGCTGCTGTGCGCCCTGGCACCAGACTTGGAGTGGCTGATCGCCGCGCGGGCGCTGCAGGGCATCGGTGCGGCCTTCCTGATGACGCTGGCGATGGCACTGATGCGCCAGGCCGCAGGCGAGGCCCACGTCGGGCGGGCGATGGGGGTACTCGGTACGGTATCGGCCTTGGGGACGGCGCTTGGCCCCGCGCTCGGCGGGCTGCTGATCGCAGGGGCAGGGTGGCGCGGCATCTTCTGGGTCCAGGTGCCGTTGGCGCTGCTGGCCCTGGTCCTGACCGTCTCGATGCTGCCGGAGGAGACGGCCCAGGGGCGGGTGGCATCGACGCGCCCGCGGTTGATGATCGACCGCAGGCTTGCCCCGCATCTTCTCGTCAACCTGCTGGTCGCGGCCGTCATGATGACGACGCTGGTGGTCGGTCCCTTCTATCTCGGTGTCGCGCTTGGCCTGACGGCGACGCAGGTCGGTTTCGTCATGGCCGTCGGCCCTGTGGTTTCCATCTTCAGTGGCGTCCCGTCCGGACGCTGGGTCGATGCCTGGGGCGTCGACCGTGTGCTCGCGATCGGCCTCGCCTTGCTGGTCGCAGGCGCGTTCCTGTTGGCGCTGCTGCCCGTCATGATCGGCGTGGCCGGCTATGTGCTTGCGATCATCGTGCTGACGCCGGGGTATCAATTATTCCAGGCTGCCAACAACACGGCCGTGCTCGCAAACATCGCGAGAGAGCGACGTGGCACGGTCTCCGGCTTGCTCAGCCTGTCGCGCAACATCGGCCTGATTGCCGGCGCGTCGGTCATGGGTGCGGTCTTCGCCAAGAGCGTCGGGGTGTCGGACGTCAGTCACGCCGATGCTTCTGCGATCGCGGCCGGGATGCAGCTGACCTTTCTCGCCGCGGGCGGAATGATGCTGGTCGCGATCGGCATTGTGTTTGCCTGCCGTCATTCCGACGGCGATTCCCCTTGAACCTCTGCGCGATGTGGCCGGCGCCTTCGATCGACGGAGCAAGTAGTCGAAATCGCAGGAGGATGCGTCGCGGACAGGGGTTGATCTGCTGTTTTTTTTTCCAGCTCCTGCTGGTCCTCGGAAAAAAAAAGCGCCCATCAGGGCGCTTGTTCTTTGGGCTCGCTTCAATCCCTGGTTACACCTGCCTCAGTGCAGCTTCGCGCCCGCGTCCCAGCGCCGCAAGGCGGCCTCGACCGCATCGATACCCTTGGCCACGGCGTTGGCATCCACCTCGGCGATGGTGTCGTCGGCGCTGTGGATCACGCGCATGACCTTGGGTGTGTTGGCCGGCGTCTTGCCAGAGAACACCAGCAGGATGTCGGCGATCTCGGCGTGGTCGACCAGCGAGTACGACACGGCGGGCCAGTTTGCTTTCAGGAATGCGAGGTGATCGGTCGGCGGGTACTGAGTGCCTGCCGACAGGCGGATGCCTGCTTCGCGGGTGGCGGCTTCGCTATCGCCGACGATGCGCGCCTGCACGTCCGGCGACATCATCCACAAGGTGTCGCCCCAGCCGAAGACGTCGAAGTTGACGTAGAGCGCAGGCTTTTCGCCGCCCTGCTCGACATAGGCGTGGGCACCCAGCAGGCCTTTTTCCTCGAGATCCCACAGCGCGACCGCGACGCGATGGTGCTGCAGAGGACGGGCCTTGAATCGCTGCGCGAGTTCGAGGGCGACACCGACGCCGGAGGCGTTGTCGGTGATGCCGTTGCCTTCGTCGACACGATCGTAATGCGCACCCAGCAACAACAGCGGCGCGTTGTCGTCGCCGGAGACCGGTGCCAGAAGATTGATGCCCTGCAGGGCGTCATGCGAGAGGGCGCTGCGGGTTGCGACCAGCGACTGGTCCTGCAGGATCTTCTCGATGGCATCGCGACGCGCGGTGTTGCCAGCGGCGTTGCCGATGGCGCTGACTCTGTCCAGCCAGGTCGCTGCGGTCGAGCCCGACGCGAGAGACGCGGTGTTGGCGGCGGGCGTCGTCGCGGCGTTGCGCTGCGGCGTGGCGGCCTCCTGCGCGCACGCGGAGAACGAGAGCATCATCAGAGAGGCGGTCAGGGCAAGGTGGTGGACAGGTGGCATCGGAATTCTCGCTTGGGGCGTTGCGATAGTGTGCCCGAAGCAAGTGTGATCCAGGCACGGAAAGCGCCATGTCCATCGTGGCCGAACGCTTGCCTCAGCACTTCGCTGGCGATAGCCTGCATTTTCAGGGGTACCAGAAGGGGGATGCAGGAATGACCATTCGGGTATTTATCGTGGACGACCACGCACTGGTAAGGGCGGGCATGCGAATGGTCCTGTCCGGCGAAACCGATATCGAAGTGATCGGCGAAGCCAACAGCGGCGAAGACGCACTGCCGCGGATCCGGGCGCTCAAGCCTGACGTGGTGTTGTGCGACCTGCACCTGCCGGGCATCAGTGGGCTGGAGGTCACCGAACGCGTGATCAAGGGCAAGCACGGCACGCGCGTGGTCGTGGTGTCGGTGCTGGAAGACGGGCCGATGCCGCGTCGCCTGCTGGAAGCGGGGGCTTCGGGTTATGTCGGCAAGGCCGGCGATTCCGCCGAGCTGCTGCGGGCGGTGCGCGACGTGGCGCGCGGCAAGCGTTATCTCGCGATCAGCATTGCGCAGAATCTCGCCTTGTCCGGAATTGCCGGGGAGGACAATCCGTTCGACGGATTGACCGCGCGCGAGACCGAAGTCGCGATGCTGTTGCTGCAGGGCCTGCGCCAGGAAGAGATCGCCCGGCGTCTGAGCCTGAGTCCGAAGACCGTCAACACGCACAAGTCTCGGCTGTTCGAGAAGCTGCAGATCCAGGACAACATTTCACTGGCACGCATGGCCAGTCAGTACGGGCTGACCGATCCGGCGCACGCCGTCTGAGGCGTGCGCCGGTGGTCGGGTGCCACCGTGTCGATCAGGCGCTGCGCGAGGCCTGATCTTCCGTGACGGCGGCGTCAGTCGCGCCGTCTTCCGTGCCATCCGCTTCGGCCTTCTGGCCTTCCGCCTCGTTGGAGGCGAGCAGGGCATCGGCGTCGACGCTGACCGCTTCGATCGCAGACACACTGGAAACGGCCGCGCTCGGTGCAGCCACGCTCGGCTCTGTTGCCGGCACGCTGTCGAACAGGCCGGCCGTCGCAGGTGGGGCCTGGCGCACGGGTTCGGCTTCGACGGTGGTCGCGGCAATCCCGGCGACCGCGACGTCGGCCGGCGTTTCGTCGGTAGCAGGCGCGGCCTCGGTCACCGTGGCGGTGGCTTCGACGGCAGCGGGCGCGGCGATATCTGCAGCGACCACGTCGCGGGCCGGAGCCTGCGTGGCCGCAGCCTCGGTCACGGCGGCCGTGGAGACCGGTGCCTGTGCGGCCTCAGTGCTGACGTGCACCGGAGCCTGCGCTTCGACGACGGCAGTGTCGGTCACGGCAGGCTCGCTCACAGCAACTTCGGTCACGACCGCATCGACGACGACGGCATCGGCCGTGGCGACAGGCGTTGCCGACGCGGCACTCGCGGCAGCATCGGCAGGCGAGGCGTTGGCGTCAGCCGTTGCCGTCGCCGCTTCGCTGGTCACCGAAGCCACGGCGACGGTGGCGACCGTCACGGCTGCAGGCGTTGCCGGGGTATGGACGGCCTTCTCGGGCGTCGCTGCCGGAGCGGCGATGTCGTCGAAGTCGAACTCGGGCTGCGAACGATCGATCGACGCGTCGACCTCTTCGCCGAGCAGGTCGTTGCCGTTGTCCTCGCCATCGGCGGCATCGGCGGCATTGGCGGCATCGCCACCACGACGGCGGCGGCGGCCACCGCGACGACCGCGACGGCGACGGCCGTTGCTGTCGCCGGTGTTGCTGCCGTCATCGGCGGCATCGGTATCGCTGTCGGCATCGGCGCGGGTGTCCGCGACGACGTCGAGCGCGTCCTGGTCGACCAGCGTGGCGGACACCGATGCCGGTGCGACGGCTGCCGCGACCGGTGCGGTCACTGCGGCGATCGGGGCCGCTGTCGTGTCGATGTCGACTGCGCTGGTCTGCAGGTTCTGCTCCTCCAGCGAGGCGCCGGCAACGCCAGAGGTGGCGGCAGCGTCACGCGCGGGACGCGGCGGACGCTGCTTCCTGGGCTGCTGCGGCTGGGGCTGCGACTGCTGCGGCTGCTGGGCAGGCTTGGGCGCCTGCTTCGGCTGCTGCTGCGGTTGCGCCGGCCTGGGCTGCTGGCGATCGCGCTGCGACGACGGTCCACCCGGATTCGAGCTCTCGTCGCGACGCTGCTGCGGATCACGACCCGACTTGCCGCGCTGGTCGCGGCGCTGGCCGTTGCGGCCTTCGCGTTGTTCGCGGCCTTCACGGCTGCCTTCGCGACCCTGGCGCTGGCGGCCATCGGACGACGTGGTGGACGGGGCCGCTGCGGGTGCAGCCGGACCACCGCCGACCAGGCGCTTGAGCCAGCCGACCAGGCCGCCGCTGGCAGCGACCGCGACCGGCGCGGCCACGACCACCGGGGCGACGACCGCCACCGGTTCCGGGGTGGGCTCGGGGCGCGGCTCGCGCACCGGTGCAGGCTGGCTCGGACGCACGTTGGTGACCACCGCGGTGGGCACGTTGAGGTTGGCCTTGGTCAGCGAGATCGTCGCGGTCTTGCGCGGCGTGCCACGCTGGTAGCTCGGACGCGTGGTTTCCTCGCCCAGCTCGTTCTCGCGCAGGCGCGTGACTTCGTAGTGCGGGGTGTGCAGTTGCTCGTCGGCGACGATGACGATTGGCGCGGAGTGGCGCTTCTCGATCTCGGCCAGGGCGCCGCGCTTCTCGTTGAGCAGGTAGTTGGCGATGTCGACCGGGGCCTGCACCAGCACCTGTCCGGTGTTGTCCTTCATCGCATGCTCTTCGGCGACGCGGATGATCGACAGCGACAGCGACTCGATGCTGCGCATGCGGCCGTGGCCTTCGCAGCGCGGGCAGACGATCTGGCTGGACTCGCCGAGGCTGGCGCGCAGGCGCTGGCGCGACATCTCCAGCAGGCCGAACTTGGAGATCCGGCCCAGCTGCACGCGGGCGCGGTCGTACTTGAGCGCGTTCTGCAGCTTGTTCTCGACGTCGCGCTGGTGCTTGTTGGACGACATGTCGATGAAGTCGATCACCACCAGGCCGCCGAGGTCGCGCAGGCGCATCTGGCGGGCCACTTCCTCGGCCGCTTCCAGGTTGGTGTTGAACGCGGTCTCCTCGATGTCGCCGCCCTTGGTGGCGCGCGCCGAGTTGACGTCGATCGCGGTCAGCGCTTCGGTCTGGTCGATGACCAGGGCGCCGCCGGACGGCAGGCGCACGGTGCGCTCGTAGGCGCTCTCGATCTGCGACTCGATCTGGTAACGGTTGAACAGCGGCACGTCGTCGGTGTAGTGCTTGAGCTTGCGCAGGTTGTGCGGCATGACCTGCTCGACGAAGTCGCGGGCCTCGGCGTACATCTCCGGGGTGTCGACCAGGATCTCGCCGATGTCGGCGCGCATGTAGTCGCGCAGGGCCCGGGTGATCAGGCGCGATTCCTGATAGATCAGGAACGGCGACGGCTTGGTCAGCGCGGCCTCGGCGATCGCCTTCCAGATGCTCAGCAGGTAATCCAGATCCCACTGCAGCTCTTCGGCGTCGCGGCCGACGCCGGCGGTGCGGATGATCACGCCCATGTCGTCGGGGATCGCCAGTGCGTCCATCGCACGCTTGAGCTCGGCGCGGTCCTCACCCTCGATCCGGCGCGAGACGCCGCCGGCGGTCGGCGAGTTGGGCATCAGCACCATGTAGCGGCCGGCCAGCGAGATGAACGTGGTCAGGGCTGCGCCCTTGTTGCCGCGCTCTTCCTTGTCGACCTGGACCACGACTTCCTGGCCTTCGCGCAGGAGTTCCTTGATCGAGCCCTTGTGGTGGTCGGCGCCGGACTGGAAATAGTCGCGCGAGATTTCCTTCAGCGGCAGGAAGCCGTGGCGGGCCGCGCCGTACTCGACGAAGGCGGCTTCCAGCGAGGGCTCGATCCGGGTGATCCGGCCCTTGTAGATGTTGGACTTCTTCTGTTCCTGAGCGGGTTGCTCGATATCGATGTCGTAAAGGCTCTGGCCATCGACGATGGCGACGCGCAGTTCTTCTGCCTGCGTCGCATTGATCAGCATGCGTTTCATTGTGGTGGTGTTCCTGATGTGCGCTTGATCCTGCAAAGGAGCAGGCACACGGAACGCCGGGGCGTTTCGCCTGGATACTTGCTTGTCGCCGGCCGCGCATGCGCAGCGGCGACCCGGGTTTCCAGCGCTACAACACCACGGCGAGCCGCGGGAGCGCTTGTTTCATGTAAAGCTGTTGCGGGCCGGCGGCTGCGCGATTCCGGCCTTGGGCCGGGCTCGTGCGCCGCACGGGACATGTTCAGCAACCACTGCCTTCGCAGAGGGCGATATCCGGTCCTGCCGTACAGCCGCTAACATGGCCACCCCTGGGGCGGTGGTTGCGCACTGGCCGGGAATCTTGGGAAGGCGGACTTTCGGTCCGGGTTCTTCCTGTGAAATCAGCACTTTATCTCGCGGCCTGAGTGTATCAGAAAAGCTTTGCATGACTGACCATCCCCCCCATTCAAGCCCCCAGGGCGGTGTCCGCACCGTCCGGGTGCCCGCCGATCGCGCAGGACAGCGCCTCGACAACTTCCTGCTCGGGCAACTGAAGGGGGCGCCGAAGTCGTTGGTCTACAAGATCGTCCGCAGCGGCCAGGTTCGGGTCAACAAGGGCCGGGCCAAGGCCGATACCCGCCTGGAGGCCGGCGACGAGGTCCGCATCCCGCCGGTTCGGCTGGCTGAGCCTGGCGAGATGCCGATTCCGGCACGTGGCCTGCTCGACGCGATGGCGGCCAGCATCGTCTTCGAGGACGCCCGCTTGCTTGCGATCAACAAGCCCAGCGGCGTCGCCAGCCATGGCGGCAGCGGCATCAGCTTCGGGGTCATCGAGACCCTGCGGGCGCTGCGCCCGGGACAGCCACTGGAACTGGTGCACCGCTTGGACCGGGATACCTCGGGGCTGATGGTGATCGCCAAGAAGCGCTCGGCGCTGACCCAGTTGCAGGCGCTGATGCGCGAGGATCACGGCGCCGGGCTGCGCAAGCGCTACCTGGCACTGCTGGCCGGACGCATGCCGGACGGGCTCATGAGCGTCGATGCGCCGCTGCACGTCGGCCTGCGCCAGGGCGGGGAGCGCCATGTCCAGGTGGTCACGTCCTCGCACGGCGTACCCGGCAAGGCCTCGCTGAGCCACTTCAAGGTGCTGGAGCGGCGGGGCGGGCAGTCGTATTGCGAAGTCCGCATCGAGACCGGCCGTACCCACCAGATCCGCGTGCACGCCCAGCACATCGGGCATCCGGTGGCGGCAGACGACAAATACGGCGATCAGGCCGTCAACAAGCGGCTGCGCGAGCAGGTCGGCCTGAAGCGGTTGTTCCTGCACGCGGCCTCGCTGGAATTCGCGCTGGACGATGGCGCGGCCCCGTACGTGCTGACCGCGCCGCTGTCAGACGACCTGGTCGGCGTGCTGGATCGCCTGGCCTGAGAACTGTTCAAAGCCTTACTGCGCTTGCCATCTGGCGCGCGTGCGGTGCTCGGTTGCTCATGTACCTGCACGTACACTGCGCTTTCTGCGCTCCGCCGCGCGCCACCTGACTGCGCTCGCGACAGACTTTGAACAGGTTCTAAGTGGATCGGTTCGGACTGACAGCCTCGGGCTGCCTGGCCTGAGCCGGCAGTGCATTGGGCATGCCCGGGTCTATTCGCCGGGTCTATTCGACTGGCTGTCCGTAGATTTCGGTCAACATCCTGCGATAGTCGGCCATCGACGGCAGGCCGGCCGCGGCCCGTCGAGCCTCGAGCCCGGCCAGGTCTTCCACCGGGCGCAGGCGCATGACGCCGTCGTCGCCGGTCTGGAACTGGCTGCCGTAGCGTTGCGGCTTGCCTTCGGCGAGCAGGACGCGATCGGTCAGCAGGGCGACGTCGCCGCGGTCGACCTGCCCGCGTTCGAACGCCGGTTGCATCATGTCCAATGCCCTGCGCTGCAGGGCCAAGTCGCCGTCGGCGTGCTGGACCAGCAGCCAGGCGGCCTTGGCGCCGTCATGGCCGACCAGCGGGCTGGCCGGCCACCCATGTTCGTCGAGCACCTGCCTGAGCCAGGCCGCGTTGTCAGCGTCCAGTGCCTGCAGCTCGCGCCAGCGTGCGGGATCGACCTCGCTGCCGGCAGCGCCGAGGACGGCCTGCCGGAGTTGCTGGTCGCGGCCGGCCCGCTGTAGCAGTTGTTCGCGGAGCGCGGCGTCCTGGCCGGAGGCCTGGTCGGCTGCGAGCTGCTCGGCATGTGCCAGCAGCAGGGGCCATTCCGCCCGCTGCCGCAACGCGTCCAGGCCGGGGCGCGACTTGCTGCGCAGGTCCTCGATCGCGATGCGGCCTGCGGGCAGTTGCCGGCGCAGGTAGGCCAGCGCGTCGGCATGGCGTCCGGCCGAGGCCAGGCACTCCACGGCCAGCAGTTCGCCATTGACGGGCATCGGGCCGGCAATCGACTCCACCGCCAGCATCACGTCGGCGCAGCGGTCGAATGCGCCGGCTTCATGGGCGGACACGGCCTGCATGAAGGACGGCGGTGCGGCGGTGAGCGGGGCCGTCGCGCACAGGACCAAGGCCATGGCGCGCAGGTGCTTCATGCCTCGAGTTGTTCGGCCTTGGCCGCGCAGATGAAGTCGTTCTCGCTGAGCCCACCGACATCATGGGTCGAGAACCGCACGATCGCGCGGTCGTAGTGCACGCCCAGGTCCGGATGGTGGTCTTCGCGGTGGGCGATGTGGGCCAGCGCGTTGACGAAGGCCATGGTCCGGTAATAGTCCTTGAACGTGAAGGTGCGGCGGATCGCCTGGCCGTCCTCGACCAGTTCCCAGTGCGGCAGCTCGGCAAGCAGTGCATGGACGCGCGATGTCGGCAACCTGTGCCCGCTGCCGCTGCGGGGGATGCAATGGGTCTGGGTCAGGGCGGCGAGTTCGGACATGCGGGGTCTCCTGGTGCGTTGCGTGGGAAGCGGTGTGGCGGTTGGAGCGGGACAGACGTTCGCGCCGCCGTTCATGCGCCGGTCGGCCTGTGGCGAGCGGGATCGCGATCGCCCGCTAGAATACGCCGATGATCAATATCTCAGAATCCGCGCAGACCCATTTCCGGAAGCTGATCGAGCGCGAAGCCCTGCCTGGACTGGGCGTGCGCCTGTCGGCCAGCCAGCCGGGAACGCCGAAGGCCGACGTGCGCCTGGAGTTCGCCGAACAGGCCGAGCTGCAGGGTGATGAATGGGCGATCGATTGCGAAGGCTTCACGCTGTGGCTGGATGCGGCCAGCGTGACCTATCTCGATGGCGCCGAGATCGATTACGTCACCCAGGCCACCGGCGGCCAATTGCAGATCCGTGCCCCGCGCATCAAGGGCGAGGTACCGTCCGAGTCGGCGTCCCTGGTCGAGCGCGTGCGCTGGGTCGTCGAGCACGAGATCAATCCGCAGCTGGCGCAGCATCGCGGCAATGTCGCGGTGCAGGAAGTCACCGGCGACGGAGTAGTGATCCTGCGCTTCGGCGGCGGCTGCCACGGCTGCGGCATGGCCGACGTGACGCTGAAGCAGGGCATCGAAAAGACGCTGATGGAGAAGGTGCCGGGGGTCATCGCGGTGCGCGATGCCACCGACCACGACACCGGCGACGCGCCCTACGTGCCGCGCGCGCAAGCCTGAGTCGCGACAGGGGACGCTCGCATCGCGATGTTCTCCTCCTCCGAACTGATCGAGGCCCTGCGGCGTCGTGCCCGGCGCTCGCTGCGGCCATTGCCGCCTGCCGGTGAATTCCCGCCGGCTTGGCAGGCCTGGTTCCAGGCGATGACGGCCAGTGTCGGCAAGGTCACCGGGGCCTTGCCGGCAGCGTTCACCGATGTATTCATTGCGCGCACGCCAGTGTTCCCGGGGTTGTCGCCACAGCTGTCGCGATGGCAGGCCTTCGCCAGTCTGTGGCGCCAGGGTTGGCGACCGCACGACGACGATCGCGACGACCGCGGCGCGAGGCTGTTCGCGATGGCGTCCTCGCTGCTGTTCCACGTGCTGTGGCTGGTGGCGATGATCTGGCTGATGTACGCGCGCTTCACCGGAACCCCGGAGCTGGAGCGTCGTGGCGAACAGGTGATCCAGGTCGAGTTCATTGGCGAGGGCACGCAGGACGCTGGCGGCGCGGCCCCGGCGGCACCCGCAGTGCCGTCACCGGCGGACGCCGCGAGCCAAGCGGCGGCAGGTCAGCCTCCGGCGGCCGCCGCGCCGACGGCCGCGTCCACCTTGCCGCAGGACCCGACGGTGGAGCCGACGCCCGCGCCTCCGGTGCCGCCTCCGACCCTGGTGGTGACCGAGGTCCCCGAGCCCGACAGCGACTTCACACTGCAGGTCCCCGAGCTGTCGCTGCCGTCGCCACGGCCGACAACGCCTGCGCCGCCGGCTCCGGATACCGAACTGACCGTCGTCGATGTTCCGCTGATGCGTCAGCCCAGCCAGCCCTTGCCGCAACGCCCGATCGACGTGCCGGTCCTGCGCCCGCGCGAGGTCGCGCCTGCCGAGCGCGAGGTGCCGGCGCCGCTGCCGGAGGTCGCGTTGCGCCCGGTCGCGCCGCCTAGTGTGGCCGCGCCGACGCTGCGCACCGAGACCCGCGAGACCGCGGCCCGCGACATCGCGCTGCGGCCGGCCCGGCAGCCCGCGGCCACGCCGTCCGCCGCGCCCGCGGCGTCGCCATCCGCGAGCCCCAGCCCGGCCCGTCCGAGTGCCAGTGCGGCGACGTCGCCGGCCACGACCGGTACGCAGCCGAGCGGGGGCGCCTCGCGCAATCCGGTGGCCAGTGCCGGCACCGGGACACGGGCCGTACCGACGCCTGGCGGCCTGCCGGCCCCCCGCAAGAGCGACGACTGGGGCGATTCCAACCGGCAGCGCCCGGGTGGACAGCCGGGCGGCAGTGCGGGCCTGTTCAATGCCGATGGCTCGCCACGCCTGGCCAGCGGGACGGGCCGGGCGGGCGGTGGCTTGCCGCCGGGAACGATCACCGAGGATTACGAGAAGATCGATCGCATGGGCACCTGGCTCAAGCGGCCGCCGGTGGACTACCAGCCCAGCGCGTTCGACCGCTTCTGGGTGCCCAGCGAGACGCTGCTGCAGGAGTGGGTACGGCGCAGCATCAAGGAAGTGCTGATTCCGTTGCCGGGCACCAGCAAGTCCATCAAGTGCACGGTGGCGCTGCTGATGCTGGGCGGAGGCTGCGGCATCAGCGATCCGAACATGCAGGATATCGAGGCCACCGCGCGCAAGCCGCCGGATATTCCGTTCAAGCGCGAACTTCAGGAAGACCAGAGCAGCCTGGCGCAACCCGAGCCGGAGCCGGACTCGGAACCCTGAGTGCCCGATGGCCGGCACGACCAGAGTGAGCGGGGCGGTCCGCTTGATGCACGGCCTCTTGAACGACAACGGGGCCTTTCGGCCCCGTTGCTTCGATCGATGTCGAGGCCCTGATCAGTAAGCGCCGTGCAGGTCCTGCAACTGGCGCGGACGCGAGGCGAAATAGGACGCCAGGTCGGCGATCTGCTGGTCGCTGAGCTCGGTCGCCTGCTGCGACATCAGCGCATGCTCGCGTTCGCCGCTGCGGTACTGCTGCAGGGCGTGGGCGAGATAGTCGCGGTACTGCCCGCCCAGGCGCGGATAGGTTTCATCCAGCGGGACGTTGCCGTCGGCACCATGGCAGTCGATGCAGGACTGGCCAGTGGCCTTGCCCTTGGTGTTGGCCATCTGCTCGCCGGCATCGATGTGGCCGGTCGGCAGTCCGGCCGACGAGGATGCCGTCGCGTGCTCGGCACTGGCGGCGCCATGGCCTTCGTCTTCAGCCGGCGCCGAACCGCCACAGGCGGACAGGGCGAGGGCGGCCAGCAACGGGAGTGCCAGTCCGGCGGTCTTGGAAACGGAAAGGATCGACATGGCGCGGCTCACTTCTTAAGTCCCGAGAGAAACGCCGCAAGATCGGCGATGTCCTGGTCGGAGAAACTCTGTGCCTGGGCATGCATCGTCGGATGCTTGCGGGCGCCGTTGCGGTACTGGTGCAACGCGCTGGACAAATAAGTGGCCGACTGCCCGCCGATATAGGGCACGTGATAGCTCGGGTAGACGTTCTTGTAACCCACCACGCCATGGCAACCCTGGCACGTATAGGCCAGCTGCTTGCCGGTTTCGGCATTGCCGACAATCGCGGCCGGGGTGGCGGGGGCGGCCGCTGCGGCTGGCGCCGGGGTGGCGACTGGCGCTTCCTGGGCCGGGGCGGCAAAGGCGAGCAGGGCGAGGGCAACGCCGGCGGCGATCGACAACGGTCGCGTCATGTTGGTTTCCGCAATCCTGAGTGGCTGAATGAGACTTGGCTTGGCTATCCGGATTGGCGCCGACCCTTGGACCGGCGCGCAATCCGGACAGTATAGCTTGCGCGTCCGGCGCTGTTAACGTTGCGGCCGCTGGCGGACGCATGCGATGCCGTAAAACGGCAACGAAGACCGATCATGTGCACCTCCGGCACCGTGGGCGCGTGTGGGCTTCCCTGATCCGGCAACCGGAACGCCCATCGAAGCATCCATATCCTTGGATGTCCTTGTCCATGGCCCTGCCGATGCAGCGCTGGCGGCCCCGGGCATCGCCACCCGTCCGCACAGCCGCCACGTGCCAGCGCTGTGCGCCCCTTGCCTCCAGTCACCATGACCTCTGGCCGATGCGGTCCGATTTCCCGGTGATATACCTTGCTACAACACCGTAGGGGTTCTGATTCCATGTCCACGCTTTCGCTCTTGTCCCGCAGGCGAGCCGCCATCCCGGCTGCCTTGCTGCTGTCGTCGCTGCTGCTGTTGTCGGCCTGCAAGGGTGAAGGCGATGCCCTGGCCAAGGCGGCCGAGGACAAGGCCCCGGACGCGATCCCGGTCGAGGTCCAGCCGGTGTCGCGGCGCTCGATCGCCGCGAGCTACTCGGGGACTGCGTCGCTGGAACCGCTGGCCGAGTCCCAGGTGGTCGCCAAGACCTCCGGGGTTGCGCTGCAGGTGCTGGTCGAGGAAGGCCAGGCGGTCAAGGCTGGCCAGGTGCTGGTCCGGCTGGATCCCGACCGTGCGCGCCTGCAGGCGGCGCAGAGTTCGGCCCAGTTGCACAAGCTCGAAGCCAACTTCGCGCGCTCTCAGCAACTGGCCAACCAGCAACTGATCAGCCAGAACGATATCGAGCAGTTGCGCTACGACGTCGAGAACATGCGTGCGGTCAATCGCCTGGCCAACCTGGAACTGTCGTACACCAATGTGATCGCGCCGATCTCCGGCGTCATTGCGTCGCGCTCGATCAAGACCGGCAACTTCGTGCAGATCAATACGCCGATCTTCCGCATCGTCGACAACTCGCGACTGGAGGCCACGTTGAACGTGCCCGAGCGCGAGCTGGCGACGCTGAAGTCCGGACTGCCGGTGAAGCTGCAGGCCGACGCGCTGCCGGGACAGCAGTTCGAAGGCGTGGTCGACCGCATTGCACCGGTGGTGGATTCGGGCAGCGGCACGTTCCGCGTGATCTGCTCGTTCGATGCGGTCGGCGTGCTGCAGCCGGGCATGTTCGGGCGCATCTCGGTCGATTACGACCAGCGTGCGAATGCGCTGGTGGTGCCGCGCAACGCGCTGCTCGATGACGACAACGAGCCCGCGGTCTACGCAGTGCGCGACGGCAAGGCGGTGCGCGTGCCGGTCAAGCTGGGCTACGTGGACGGCAGCTTCGTCGAAGTCCGCGAAGGGCTGGAGGAAGGCGCGCAGGTGGTGACTGCCGGCAAGCTGGCGCTGCGCGAAGGCAGTACCGTGCAGGTCATCGGCACGCAGGTCGCGACCGCCGACAAGGCCGTCCCCAAGACCGGCGAAGGCAACAAGCAGTGAGTCCGTCTTCGACCCCCAGCGCCGGCGGCGAGCCCGGCGGCGGCCACGCGGACGGTCAACCCGCTTACGATCCGCACGCGGCGCCTTCCGCCGGATTCGACCTGGTCGAGTTCTCCACCCGCCGCCGCGTCACCGTGGCGATGGTCACCGTGACCCTGCTGCTGTTCGGCATGATCGCGCTGGGCAACCTCAAGGTCAGCCTGCTGCCGGACCTGAGCTTTCCGACGCTGACGGTGCGCACCGAATACACCGGTGCCGCGCCGTCGGAAATCGAAAGCCTGGTCAGCGAACCGCTGGAAGAAGCGCTGGGCGTGGTCAAGGGCCTGCGCAAGATGAAGTCGGTCTCGCGGACCGGCCAGAGCGATGTCGTGCTGCAGTTCGCCTGGGGCACCGACATGGACCAGGCGGGCCTCGAGGTCCGCGACAAGATGGACAGCCTGCAGCTGCCGCTGGAGGTCAAGCCGCCGGTGCTGCTGCGCTTCAATCCTTCGACCGAGCCGATCGTGCGCGTGGCGCTGACGTCGAAGGCCGATGGCGATTCGATCGGCCGGCTCACCGAGCTGCGCCGTTATGCTGACGACGACTTGAAGAAAAAGCTCGAGCCGGTGGAGGGCGTCGCCGCGGTCAAGGTCGGCGGCGGACTGGAGGATGAAGTCCAGGTCGACCTGGACCTGCAGCAGCTGTCGCGGATCGGCCTGCCGGTCGAGAGCGTGATCCAGCGCCTGCAGCAGGAAAACGTCAACCTGTCCGGCGGTCGCCTGGAGCAGGGCACGCAGCGCTACCTGGTGCGCACCGTCAACCAGTTCTCCAGCGTCGAGCAGATCGGCGACATGCTGGTCGCCACCCAGAGCGCGCGCGCTTCCGGCGGCGGTGCGGACGAAGTGGCCCGCATCGCGGCGGCATCGGGCGATGCCTCGGTGATGGCGGCGGCGATGTCGGCGCAGAGCGCTGCCGCGTCCGGCAACCGTGCCGTTGCCGACGGCCGTGCGATCCGCCTGCGCGATGTCGCCAAGGTCAGCCAGGGCTACAAGGAGCGCGAGTCGATCATCCGCCTGGCCGGTCGCGAAGCGGTGGAGCTCGCGATCTACAAGGAAGGCGATGCCAATACCGTGGCGACCGCCGATGCCGTGCATGCGCGGTTGGAACAGATCGGCAAGCAGATTCCGTCGGACATGGCATTGACCATCGTCGACGACCAGTCGACCTTCATCCGCGCCGCGATCAGCGATGTCAAGAAGGATGCATTCATCGGTGGCGGGCTGGCGATCCTGATCATCTTCCTGTTCCTCCGCAACGGCTGGAGCACCTTCGTCGTCAGCCTGTCGCTGCCGGTGTCGATCGTCACCACGTTCTTCTTCATGGACCAGATGGGCCTGAGCCTCAACGTCATGTCGCTGGGCGGCCTGGCACTGGCGACGGGACTGGTCGTCGACGACTCGATCGTGGTGCTTGAAAGCATCGCCAAGGCGCGCGAACGCGGGCTGGGGATCCTGCAGGCCGCGATCGTCGGCACCAAGGAAGTCAGCATGGCGGTGGTCGCCTCCACGTTGACGATCATCGCGGTGTTCCTGCCGCTGGTATTCGTCGAAGGCGTGGCCGGTCAACTGTTCCGCGACCAGGCCCTGACGATCGCCCTGGCGGTCGGCATCTCGTTGATCGTGGCGATGACGCTGATCCCGATGTTGAGCGCCCTGAAGGGTCGGCCGCCGATGGCGTTCCCGGAAGAAGACGCGCATCCGCAATGGCAGCCCAGCCGTCGCTGGCAGAAGCCGGTGGCCGCGGGCGGCCGTGGCATCGGTGCGGGCATCTACTATCTGTTCTTCGGCATTGCGTGGGTCTTTGTCCGTCTCTGGCGCGTTCTGGCCGGTGGTGTCGGCCCGGTGATGCGCAAGGCCAGCGACCTGGCGATGGCGCCGTACAACCGTGCCGAGCATGGTTATCTCAAGGTGTTGCCGTCGGCGCTGCGCCGGCCCTGGATCGTGCTGGGCGTCTCGGCCGCGATCTTTGCCGGCAGCCTGTTGTTGGTGCCGATGCTGGGTACCGACCTGATCCCGCAGCTTGCGCAGGACCGCTTCGAAATGACGGTCAAGCTGCCGCCGGGCACGCCGTTGCGCGAGACCGACCGGATCGTGGCCGAGGTCCAGCGCAAGCATGCCGGCGACAGCGGCATCGCGGCGCTGTTCGGCGTCAGCGGCAGCGGCACGCGGCTGGATGCAAGCCCGACCGAGAGCGGCGAGAACATCGGCAAGCTCAGTATCGTCATGGCCGATGGCGGCAGCCGCGAGCTTGAAGCGATGCAGACCGCGCGCTTGCGCGAGACGATGGCGGGCTATCCCGGCACCCAGGTGGATTTCGGCCGGCCGGAACTCTTCAGCTTCTCGACGCCGCTGGAGATCGAACTGCGTGGGCAGGATCTCGACAGCCTGGCGCGCGCTGGGCAGAAGATGGCGGCGCTGCTGCGGGCCAATCCGCACTACGCCGACGTCAAGACCACCGTGGAGCAGGGCTTCCCGGAGATCCAGATCCTGTTCGACCAGCAGCGCGCCGGTGCGCTCGGCCTGACCACGCGCCAGATCGCCGACAGCGTGGTGCGCTCGGTGCGCGGCGAAGTGGCGACCCGCTACAACTTCCGCGACCGCAAGATCGACGTGCTGGTGCGTGCGCAGGAAAGCGAACGCGATTCGGTCGAACGCATCCGTAACCTGATCATCAATCCTTCGGCCAACACGCCGGTACGGTTGGGATCGGTGGCCGATGTCGTGGCCACGACCGGCCCGAGCGAGATCCATCGCGCCGACCAGGTCCGCGTCGCGGTGATCTCGGCCAACCTGCAGGGCATCGACCTCGGTGCCGCGGTCGACGAGGTGCGGCAGCTGGTCGCCAGCAACCCGCTGGATGCCGAGATCGGCATGCATATCGGCGGCCAGGGCGAAGAACTGGACGAGTCGATGCGCTCGCTGCTGATGGCCTTCGGGCTGGCGATCTTTCTGGTCTACCTGGTGATGGCGTCGCAGTTCGAATCGCTGCTGCATCCCTTCGTCATCCTGTTCACGATCCCGCTGGCGATGGTCGGTGCGATCCTGGCCCTGCTGCTGACCGGCAACACGATCTCGGTCGTGGTGTTCATCGGCCTGATCCTGATGGTCGGACTGGTGGTCAAGAACGCGATCATCCTGATCGACAAGGTGAACCAGCTGCGCGAGGAAGGCGTCGCCAAGCACGAGGCCCTGATCGAGGGCGCGCGCTCGCGCCTGCGTCCGATCGTGATGACCACCCTGTGCACGCTGTTCGGCTTCCTGCCGTTGGCGCTGGCCTTCGGCGAAGGTGCAGAAGTGCGCTCGCCGATGGCGATCACGGTCATCGGCGGCATGCTGGTGTCGACGCTGCTGACCCTGCTGGTCATCCCGGTGGTCTATGACCTGCTCGACCGTCGTGGCGACGCGCACTACGTCGAACGCGGCCGCCGCGCGCGACTGCGCGAGAACAGCTTCGACGGCACGCCGGAAGAAGGCGAGGGCGCGTCCGCATGAGTGTTGCCGAGCTCAGCCTGCGGCGCCCGATCACCACGATCATGCTGTTCGTGTCGATGGTGGTGATCGGCCTGATCGCCGCGTTCAAGCTGCCCCTGGAAGCGCTGCCGGACGTGTCGGCGCCCTTCATGTTCGTGCAGTTGCCGTATTCGGGCTCGACGCCCGAAGAGGTCGAACGCAACGTGCTGCGTCCGGTCGAGGAGACCCTGGCGACGATGAGCGGCATCAAGCGCCTGTACGGGCAGGCCACTGCGGACAGCGCCGGCGTGTTCATGGAGTTCTCGGACTGGAGCCGGGACATCTCGATCACCGCGGCCGAAGCGCGCGAGCGCATCGACGCGATCCGCGACCAGCTGCCGGATGATTTCCGTCGCTATTTCGTGCAGAAGTGGTCGAGCAGCGACCAGCCGGTGCTGCGCGTGCGCCTGGCCGGCGACACCGACCTGACCGGCGCCTATGAGCTGATCGACCGTGAGCTCAAGCGGCGCGTGGAACGCGTGCCCGGCGTGGCCCGCGTCGAGATCAATGGCGCGCCGCCCAGCGAGGTCGAGATCGCGATCGATCCCGATCGCCTCAGCGCCCATGGCATCGAACTGAACCAGTTGGGCGAGCGCCTGCGCACGGTCAACTTCTCGGTGTCGGCCGGCACCATCGACGAGGGCGGGCGGCGGCTTCGCGTGCAGCCGGTCGGCGAACTGGCGGATCTGCAGCAGCTGCGCGACCTCAGCCTCAATGCCAGCGGCCTGCGCCTGGGCGACGTCGCCGAGGTCAACCTCAAGCCGCAGCGCATGACCGTGGGGCGGCGCCTGGACGGACGCGCGGCGGTCGGTCTCGACATCTTCAAGGAGCGCGACGCGAACCTGGTGGAGGTCTCGCGCCAGGTGTTGCGTGAGCTCGAACTTGCGCGCCAGGAGCCAGGCCTGACCGGTATCGACCTCAAGATCATCCAGAACCTGGGCGACGAAGTAACCTCGTCGCTGGTCGAGCTGGGCGAGGCCGGCGCGATCGGCCTGATCCTGTCGATCGCCGTGCTGTTTTTCTTCCTGCGCCATTGGCCATCAACGCTGATGGTGACGCTGGCGATCCCGATCTGCTTCGTGATGACGCTGGGCTTCATGTATTTCTTCGGCGTCACCCTCAACGTGCTGTCACTGATGGGTCTGCTGCTGGCGGTGGGCATGCTGGTCGACAACGCCGTGGTCGTCGTCGAAAGCATCTACCAGGAACGCGAGCGCATGCCCGATCGGCCCTGGCTGGCGTCGATCGTCGGCACGCGCCACGTCGCGATCGCGCTGTCGGCGGGCACGCTGTGCCACTGCATCGTGTTCCTGCCCAACCTGCTGGGCGAGACCAACCAGATCAGCATCTTCATGGCGCAGATCGCGATCACGATCTCGGTGTCGCTGCTGGCGTCATGGCTGGTCGCGGTGAGCCTGATCCCGATGATCTCGGCACGGATGAAGACGCCTCCGGCCGTCGCCCGCACCGATGGCCTGATCCCGCGGATGCAGCGTCGCTACGCGCGCCTGCTGCGCTGGAGCCTGGAGCATCGTGGCTGGAGCGTGTTCGGCATCCTGCTGGTCGTCGCCGTCAGTGTGGTCCCGATGACGCAGACCAAGATGGACATGTTCGGCAACGGCGGCGGTGGCAGCGAGATCGAGCTGTACTACCAGTGGAAGGGCAGCTACAACCTCGAGCAGCGATCGGAAGAAGTCGCGCGCGTCGAGCGCTACCTGGATGCGAACCGCAAGGCGCTGAAGATCGTGCAGACCTATTCCTGGTTCAGCGAGGAAGGCGATGCGGGCACGCGTGTCACCTTCGACGACAGCGTCAGCGATACCCGCGAGCTCAGCGAGCAGATCAGCAAGGGCCTGCCCAAGTCCGCGCGCGCCAGCGTCGGTGTCAGCAATGGCGATGGCGGCCCGGGCGGCGGAGGCGGTGGTGCCGGCGGCGGCCAGAGCGTCAGCGTGCAGCTGGTCGGCGATTCCTCGGACATGTTGCGCGAACTGGGCACCAACGTGGTGCCGATCCTGGCGCGACGGCCGGAGCTGCGCGACGTGCGTGTCGAGGCCGGCGACCAGGGCCAGGAACTGACCGTGCGCGTGGATCGCGATCGTGCGGCGGCGTTCGGCTTCAGCGCCGACCAGGTCTCGAGCTTCATCGGCATGGCACTGCGCGGCAGCCAGTTGCGCGAGTTCCGGCGCGGCGACGACGAGATCGCGGTCTGGGCGCGCTTTGCCGGTGCCGAGCAGTTCACGCCCGAGGACGTGTCGCAGTTCATGATCCGCACCGCCGACGGTCGCAGCGTGCCATTGATGAGCATGGTCGAGATCGGTATTGCGCCCGCCGCGACGACGATCAGCCGCAGCAACCGCCAGACCACGCTGACGATCCAGGCCAACCTCGCCGGCAAGACCACGATGCCCGAGGCCCGCAAGGCCCTGGAGCAGGCGCTGGACGCGATGTCGTTCCCGCCGGGTTATGGCTACAGCTTTTCTGGCAGCGGCTTCGAGGAGGACGAGCAGGCCAGCCAGCAGATGATGTTCAACCTGTTGCTGGCGCTGGTGATGATCTACGTGGTGATGGCGGCGGTGTTCGAATCGATGCTGTTCCCGGCGGCGATCATGAGCTGCGTGCTGTTCTCGGTGTTCGGCGTGTTCTGGCTGTTCTGGTTGACCGGCACTTCGTTCACGGTGATGGCCTTCATCGGCATCCTGGTGTTGATGGGCGTGGTCGTGAACAACGGCATCGTCATGGTCGAGCACATCAACAACCTGCGCAGGCGCGGCATGAACCGTACCGACGCACTGGTGGAAGGCAGTCGCGAGCGCCTGCGTCCGATCATGATGACGATGGGCACCGCGATCCTGGCGATGGTGCCGATCTCGCTGAGCGACACGGTGATCCTGGGCGATCTTGCCTATTCGCCCATGGCGCGTGCGGTCGCCGGTGGCCTCGCGTTCTCGACGGTGGTCAGCCTGCTGTTCCTGCCGACGATCTACGCGCTGCTCGACGACCTGAAGACCGGCAGCGGTCGCCTGCTGCGGCGGGCGCGCGAGGGTGGCCACGGGAGCGGTCGTGAACGTCGCGGTGGTATGACGCGGGCGGAGGTCGAACCCGCCGCCGCGTTCGAATGAGCCCCGAGCGGCTCGTCAACGCCTGGGTGGAGATCGGCCTGCAGGTCGGTGTCGTCGGGGCGCTGGCTGGCCTGCTGGCCTTGCCGTCGCCACGCCACGTCCGCGCGGGCTGGCTGCTGCTGGCCCTCGCGCTGATGGTGGTCCATGACGCGTTGTTGCTGCGGCTGTATGGCTTGTTGCCCGATCTGTTCCCGGGTAGCGACTGGAACTGGACCGGCAAGCTGTTGGCCACGGCGGGGTTGCTGCTGGTGGCGGCATGGCCGGCACTGGGCTGGCGGCGCAGCGGATGGACGCTGACGCAGGCCCCGCGCTCAGCGCCGGCCTGGTGGTGCCTGGGCGTGCTGACGATTCTCCTGCTCGCGCTGGCGATCTGGTCCGGGACTGGCCGCGAAGACGGGGACACGATCGCGTTCCAGTGGACGATGCCCGGCCTGCAGGAAGAGCTGTTCTATCGCGGCGTACTGCTGCTGGCACTCAACGAGGCCTTCCGTGCGCGCTGCCAGGTGCTGGGTGCGCGCATCGGCTGGGGCGGGTTGCTGTCCACGGTGGCCTTCGGACTGATCCACGCGTTGTTCTACGGTAACGATGGGGTCTCGTTCGACGCCGCAGCGTTCGCGATGACGGCCGGGCCGGCCTTGCTGCTGCTATGGATGCGCGAGCGCACTGGCAGCCTTGTGCTGCCGGTGCTTGCGCACAACGTCGTCAATGGCGTGTTTGTGCTGTTCTGACGTGGGGCAGTGGTGGCGCGGTGCGCCTCGCGCGACTCAGTTGAACAGCTTGCCGAAGATGCGCAGGCCCGCGATCCAGACGCCGACGCTCGATCCGAGGTTGGTCAGGATGAAATTGAGGATCGTGCGCGAGACGCGGTTGCGGTACCAGCCCTTCAGCGTCTGCGCGTCGTCGCGCAGCGACAGGAAATCGCCGTAGGCCGGCTTGCGGACCTGCGCTTCGACCAGGGCACTGAACAGGCCGGGCGACACGCCCGGCGGGCGGAACGGCTTCAGCGGTGCGGCGATGGCCGAGGCCAGCACGCTCAGCGGATGGCCGGCGGCAAGGATCGTGCCCAGCGCGGCAAAGCCGGCCGTGAACAGCACCCACTGCATCAGCAGCTCGCGTCCGACATCGACGCCACCTTTCCAGAATCCCCAACCGATCGCGGCCAGGATCAGCACCATCAGGCCGGTGGTGATCCAGCGGACGTTGTTCTTCTGGACGACGAACTCGAGCTCGCTTCGGGTGTCCGCGGGCGGCGCGACATCGTCCTGCAGGTGTCGCGCAAGGCCGGCGAGGTGGCCTGCGCCGACGACCGCGAGGACTTCCTTTGCACCGGTCGGCACTTCGCGCAGGCGCGCGGCCATGTAACGGTCGCGCTCGGAGATCACGCTGTCGTACAGCGCCGGGCTGCTCTGGGCGAACTCGCCGAAGCTCGACTCCAGCATATCGCCCTGCTTGAGCTTCTCGATTTCCTCTTCGCCCATTTCCTCGGTGGTCAGCAGGCCTGCGAGCAGGTTGGAGACCAGTTTCATCCGGCCGAAGAAGCCCAGGCGTGCGGAGGCGCGCTTGAAGGTCAGGCCGACGTCGCGATCGATCAGCTCCAGCGCAAGGCCACGATCCTTCGCCAGCGCGACCGCGCGCTTGAGTTCGGCACCGGGCTCGATGCCCAGCTGTTCGGCAAGACGGCGCTGGTAGGCGGCCAGCGCGAGATTGGCGGCGAACAGCGCCACCCGGCCCTTGCGGATCACGTCGACGAGATTGAGCTTGCTCAGCATGTCCGGATCGCTCATGGCCTGCAGGCGCTGGGCGTCCAGTTCGACCGCGACCGTATCGAACTGTCCGCTGCCGATCGCATCCTCGACCGCTTCGACACTGGTGCGCGACACATGCGCCGTGCCGAGCAGCGTGTAGCGGATGCCGTCGCGCTCGATGATCGCGTGCGGTTGGCTCTGCCAGAAGGGGGCGGCAGGTGCGTGGCCAGGAGCGCTGCCTGGGGCGTCGATGGGTGTGTTGCTGGTCAAGGTCGGTGCCGGAAAGAATGAGGGGATGTCGTGACTTTGACCGTCGGCGCAGGGACAGCGTGCCCGCGGCGGGCGGGATTCTCATCCCGGCCCGGGCGCTGGTGCAAGGGCCTGCAGGCGACGGTCAGTCGATGTAACGCTTCAGCAGGTCGCCATAGGCGTCGATGCGACGGTCGCGCAGGAACGGCCAGATCCGGCGCACATGTTCGCTGCGTGCAAGATCGACGTCGCAGCGCAGGATCGTCGGTTCGCCGCCGGCTTCGGCAAGGAATTCGCCCTGCGGGCCCAGCACGTGGCTGTTGCCCCAGAAGTCGATCCCGCTGGCGCCGACCGGCTTGTCGGCGGCCAGGGGCGAGGGCTCATGACCGACGCGGTTGCACGACAGGACCGGCAAGCCGTTGGCAACCGCATGGCCCCGGTGGCTGAGAATCCAGGCATCGCGCTGGCGCTGTTTCTCGTCCTGCACGTCGGTCGGATCCCAACCGATCGCGGTTGGATACAGCAGCAGTTCGGCGCCGGCCAGCGCCATCAGGCGCGCGGCTTCGGGATACCACTGGTCCCAGCACACCAGCACGCCGAGCTTGCCGACCGAGGTCTGGATCGGCTGGAAGCCAAGGTCGCCCGGCGTGAAGTAGAACTTCTCGTAGAAGCCAGGGTCGTCGGGGATGTGCATCTTGCGGTACTTGCCGGCCGTGCTGCCATCGGCATCGAACACCACGGCGGTGTTGTGATACAGGCCGGGCGCGCGACGCTCGAACAGCGAACTGACCAGCACCACCTTGTGCCGCTTTGCGAGCGCGGCCAGCCGCTCGGTGCTCGGTCCGGGGATCGGCTCGGCGAGATCGAATTCGTCGACCGACTCGTGCTGGCAGAAATACGCGCCGTTGTGCAGCTCCTGCAGCAGCACGAGGCGCGCGCCGCTGGCGGCAGCCTCGGCGACGCGCTGCTCGATCACCGTCAGGTTGGCGTCGGCATTGCCGGCGCCCTGGTCGATGATGGCGCGCTCCTGGATCAGGGCGACGGGCAGGGTGGTGTGACGTGGCATGGCGGGAGCGACCTGGCGCAATGAAAGACTGCGTACATGCTAACGCGGACCGTCGTCGAGCACCCGTGCAGGCCGGGGCCGCGGTTCACGCGCGATCAGTCGCCCAGCACGCTTTGCGGCAACTGCATCGTCAGGCAATGCAGGCTTCCGTTCTGCCAGATCAGCGCCCGGCAGGGCACCTGCACGATCTCGCGGTCCGGGTAGGCCTGGGCCAGCACGGCGGCGGCTGCGTCGTCGGCGACATCGCCATAGGCGGGCATCAGCACCGCGCCATTGACGATCAGGTAGTTCGCGTAGCTGGCGGCCAGGCGACGCTCGCCATCGTGGATCGGTTGCGCCCACGGCAGCGGGAACAGGCGGTAGGGCGCGCCATCGCGCGTGCGCAACGCCGCGATGTCCACGGCCATCGCCTGCAGTTCGGCGTGGTGCGGATCGCCAGCGTCGTCGCAGGCCTGGAACACGATGGCGTCGTCGGGCGCGAAGCGGGCGAGGGTGTCGATGTGGGCGTCGGTGTCGTCGCCTTCCAGATACCCATGGTCCAGCCACAGCACGCGGTCCTGCGCCAGCCAGTCGGACAACTGGGCGGTCAAAGTCTCGCGTGCGACCCCGGGGTGGCGTTCGTGCAGGCAGCGCCAGGTCGTCAGCAGGGTGCCGGCGCCGTCGGTTTCGATCGCGCCGCCTTCGAGTGCGAAATCGATCTGCCGGCGTTCGGCATCGCCGAACACGCCGGCGTCATGCAGGTGTCCGACCAGTTGGTCGTCCAGGCTGGCCTCGAACTTGCCGCCCCAGCCGGTGAAACGGAAATCCAGCAGGCGGAAGCCGTCCCCGGATCGCAGCGTCACCGGTCCGGAGTCGCGCAGCCAGGTGTCGTCGTAGGGCGCATCGATGAAGTGGACCTTCGACATGTCGATGCGATTGGACGACAGCCGCGCTTGAGCGTAGCTCTGCACATCGTCGTCGGCGACGCAGATCAGCACCGGCTGGAAGCGCGTGATCGCGGCGACCAGCGCAATGTAGGTGTCCTCGACCTCGCCCAGGCGCTCGGCCCAGTCGGTGTCGGCGTGCGGCCAGGCGAGCAGGATGGCGGACTGGGGCTCCCATTCGGCGGGGAAACGCGGCGCGGGGACGGACAGCGGGTCGGACATGTCTTGCCTATCGTGACGGATGACGGATGACGGAGTTAGCGGATGGCGGGCTTCGGGCCGACCTCGGTCGGGCTGGCCTTGTTGAGGACCGCATCGATGACGCGATCTTTCTCGAAATACACGGTGAACTGCGGATACTCCCAGCGATGGATCGTCGGCCATTGGCGCTTCTGGCCCCCACGGGGTTCGAGCTTCTGCGCGGGGGACCCGAAGCGGGCCTCCACCTGCGCCATCGACAGGCCGCGCGGCGGAAGGGCTGCCGAGGTCGCCTGGGTGCGCTCGATCAGCAGGGTATCGGCGGACGCCGACGCAGAGGCGCACAGCAGGAGCGGAAGGCTGAGACGGATGAGCAGGCGTGACATGGCGGATTCTCCGTGCGATGGATGAGAACGCGCGGTGGCCGGCCGGGTGGCCGGAAGCCTCGCGTCGAACCGGCAGTGCGAGTCAACGGATCGTCTGTCCAGCGCGGTCGCTCGGCAGACCCGCTTTTTTAGCAGATTCGTGCTGCCGCCGTGCCAGTGGTCGTGCGTCCCGTTCGGGGTCTCCGGGAGGTCCTGCGTCGTGCCTGCCATGCATGCACGGGGCAGCACGCCGCGCCAGGCCAACGCACCAAGCAAAAAGGCCGCATTGCTGCGGCCTCTTCGATTCTGCAGGAGGCATCGGGTCGGGCTTTACGCCTTGCACCCATGCCCCGTACCCGGGTCACCCTTACATACAGCGCTGGCGCGCTCTGGGCGCCCTTAGGTTCGGCGCTGACGCGCCTTGGGCACTCTAAATAGCTTCAGCGCTGGCGCGCCTTGAAGCGCGGGTTGGACTTGCAGATCACGAAGACCTTGCCACGGCGACGAACGACCTTGCAGTCGCGGTGACGGGCCTTCGCCGACTTGAGTGAGGACAGGACCTTCATGACGGAAAACCTCTGGAAAATGACGGATCGAAAAACGAAGCCGCCTATTGTAATGGATGAATTGCCGCTGATTCAAGTGGTTGCGCGGGCTTCGGCGCGGGCCATGGTCCGCGCCCTTGGGGCGCGGCAGGCAGGCTGCCAGAGCCTGCCGCCGGATGAACCGCTGCGGATGGCCCATAATCGCATGCCATCTCCCCGCACCAGTGCATCCCAGCCATGTCCGACAGCATTCCCGTACTGACCATCGATGGCCCCTCGGGCTCGGGCAAGGGCACCATCAGTCGGCGGGTGGCGGACCAGTTGGGGTGGCATTACCTGGACTCGGGGGCCCTGTACCGGGCGGTCGGGGTCGCGGCCGGGTGGGCCGACCTCGACCTGGGGGACGCTGCGTCGCTGGTCCGCTGCGCTTTCGATACCCGGATCGATTTCCGTGATGCCGACGATGGCGAGCTCCGGGTGCTGGTCAACGACCATGACGCGACCACCGAGTTGCGGACCGAGACGGCCGGGGCCGCGGCCTCCGCGATCGCCGCCATTGCCGAGGTCCGCGAGGCGCTGAAGGCTCGCCAACGCGCATTCAGGCAGGCTCCGGGGCTGGTGGCGGACGGCCGCGACATGGGGACGGTGATCTTCCCGGATGCGCCTTTCAAGGTGTTTCTGACCGCCAGCGCCGACGAGCGTGCCGAAAGGCGCTATAAGCAGTTGAAGGACAAGGGGGTTTCCGTCACAATAGACGGTCTGCTGCGCGAGATTCTCGCCCGCGATGCCCGCGATGCCAATCGCGCGGTGGCTCCGTTGCGACCGGCCGAAGGGGCGGTCCTGATCGATACCACCGGTCTTGGCATCGAGGCTGTGGTCGAGCGCGTGCTGGCGCTGGTCAAGGCTTGATCCACCCGTGTCGTCGCGTGATCGCGGCGAAGCAGGGCGGGCCAAGCGACCAACGGTCCCGTTGCATCAGGGACGTTGGATTGACTCACGCAGGGGCGCGAAGTTCCGCAACGCAGACACAGGCGCCGTGGAAGGTTTCCTTTCGCGGTATTCGTACCACCACAACACTCACGGCCCATTGCAATCCCGCACGGCCGACAACGGGTGGACCGGCAACCGCGATGCGGGCCCGGTCTGAGCTATCTACCGAGTACTTTTTCAATGACCGAATCATTTGCTGAACTGTTTGAACAGAGCCAGGCCAATCTGGCCAAGCTCAAGCCCGGCGCGATCGTCACCGGCACCGTCATCCAGGTGCGTACCGACGTCGTCGTCATCAATGCCGGCCTCAAGTCCGAAGGCATCGTGCCGATCGAACAGTTCCGTAACGACGCCGGCGAGATCGACGTCGCCGAAGGCGACATCGTCAAGGTGGCGCTGGACTCCCTCGAGAACGGCTTTGGCGAGACCGTGCTGTCGCGCGAAAAGGCCAAGCGCGCCATGGTGTGGGACGAGCTGGAAGAAGCGCTCGAGAAGAACGAGACCATCACCGGTCGCATCAGCGGCAAGGTGAAGGGTGGTTTCACCGTCGACATCAAGGACGTCCGCGCATTCCTGCCCGGTTCGCTGGTCGACGTGCGCCCGGTGCGCGACCCGGTGTACCTGGAAGGCAAGGAGCTCGAGTTCAAGCTCATCAAGCTCGATCGCAAGCGCAACAATGTCGTCGTCTCCCGCCGTGCGGTGGTCGAGAGCGAGCATTCGGAAGAGCGCGAGCAGCTGCTTGAAAAGCTGGTCGAGGGTGCGGTGCTGAAGGGCGTCGTCAAGAACCTCACCGACTACGGCGCGTTCGTGGACCTGGGCGGCATCGATGGCCTGCTCCACATCACCGACATGGCCTGGAAGCGCGTGCGCCATCCGTCCGAAGTCGTCGAAGTGGGTGCCGAGCTCGACGTCCGCGTGCTCAAGTACGACCGCGAGCGCAACCGCGTCAGCCTGGGCCTGAAGCAGCTGGGCGAGGATCCGTGGGACAACATCGCCCGCCGTTATCCGTCCAACACCCGCGTGTTCGGCAAGGTCTCCAACGTCACCGATTACGGCGCGTTCGTCGAGATCGAGCCGGGCGTCGAAGGCCTGGTCCACGTGTCCGAGATGGATTGGACCAACAAGAACGTCAATCCGTCCAAGGTTGTCCAGATCGGCGACGAACTGGAAGTCATGGTGCTGGACGTCGACGAAGAGCGTCGCCGCATCTCGCTGGGCATCAAGCAGGTCACCAGCAATCCGTGGGAAACCTTCGCTGCGATCCACAAGAAGGGCGACAAGGTGGAAGGCCAGATCAAGTCGATCACCGACTTTGGCGTGTTCATCGGCCTGGACGGCGGCATCGACGGCCTGATCCACCTGTCGGACATCACCTGGAACTCCACCGGCGAAGACGTGGCCCGCAACTTCAAGAAGGGCGACACCCTGGAAGCGGTGGTGCTGGCAGTCGATCCGGAGCGCGAGCGCATCTCGCTGGGCGTCAAGCAGCTTGAGCAGGACCCGTTCGGCCACTTCATGGCGACCAACCCGAAGGGCTCCAAGGTCACCGGCACCGTCAAGGAAGTCGATGCCAAGGGTGCGGTCATCGAGCTGGCTGATGGCGTGGAAGGTTACGTGGCCGCCCGCGACATCAACGACGAGCGCGTCGACGACGCCTCGCAGTTCCTGAAGGTCGGCCAGTCGATCGAAGCCAAGTTCACCGGCATGGACCGCAAGGGCCGCACGCTGCAGCTGTCGATCAAGGCGAAGGACGAAGCCGAAACGGCCGAGACCCTGGCCGAGTACAACAAGGCTGCGTCGGAAGCGTCCAGCGGCACTACCAAGTTGGGTGCCCTGCTGCGCGAGCAGCTGGAAAACAAGTCGGAATAAGTAGTTCCGGTGGTGGCGATCCGGCCTTAGCGCCGGATCGCCATCGATCTTCCACGCCACGACGTATGACATGACGAAATCGGAACTCATCGAGATCCTGGTCCAGCGCCAGTCGCACCTGAAAGGGGACGATGTCGATCTTGGCGTCAAATCCCTGCTGGAGATGATGGCGACCTCGCTTGCGCAGGGCGATCGCATCGAGATCCGTGGTTTCGGTAGTTTTTCCCTGCATTTCAGGCCGCCCAGGACTGGACGCAACCCCAAGACCGGCGATGCCGTCGCGCTCCCGGGCAAGCATGTGCCGCATTTCAAGCCGGGCAAGGAACTGCGCGAACGGGTGACCACGGTCATTCCGCTGCCTGCCGAAGACTGAGTCCGCCCGTGGCTCGTCGCCCTGCGCTAAGCTTGGGCCCACCATGCGCTTGATCCGCATTCTCATCGCAGTCGTCTTCGTGGTGCTCGGCGTCCTGATCGGATCGCTCAACGAGCAGCGCGTGCGGCTGGACCTTGGATGGATCGTCGTTCCCGGTTCGCTCGGCGTGCTCGTGCTCGCGGCCCTGTCCATCGGCGTCATCGTGGGCGGGCTGATGGTCGCGCTGTCTACGGTCTTGCCGTTGCATCGCCGCCTGAAACAGTCGCGCGCAGCGTTGCCGCCACCCCCTTCACCTTCCCCCCTAGACGACGGAGCCTGACACGATGGCGTTTGTCACCGAATGGTTCTGGTTCTTCCTGCTGCTGCCGATCGCCGCCCTGACGGGCTGGATCATCGGGCGCCGTGGCGGAGAGCGTCATAGCGATACCCAGGTCAGCGAACTGTCGACCACGTATTTCCGCGGCCTGAACTACCTGCTCAACGAGCAGCCGGACAAGGCCATCGAGCTGTTCCTGCATATTTCGCAGCTGGACAAGGACACCTTCGAGACCCAGCTGGCGCTCGGCCATCTGTTCCGCCGCCGCGGCGAAGTCGATCGCGCGATCCGCCTGCACCAGGGGCTGGCACAGCGCAGCGACCTCAGCGATCCGCAGCGGGTGCAGGCCCTGCTGGCGTTGGGCGAGGACTACATGCGCTCGGGACTGCTGGATCGCGCCGAGGTGGTGTTCACCGATCTGGCCGCGATCGACCAGCGCGCGCCGCAGGCCTTGAAGCACCTGATCGGCATCTACCAGGCCGAGCGCGACTGGGCGAAAGCCATCGAGAACGCGACCCGCTATGAGGCGGCGACCGGTGAACCGATGGGCAAGCTGATCGGCCAGTTCGAATGCGAGTTGGCCGAGCGTTTCCGTGCCACCGGAGACGATACGTCCGCCCGTGCGGCGGTCACGCGCGCCTATGCCGCCGATTCCACATCGGTACGCGCCGGCATGATCGAAGGCCGGATTGAGCTGGATGCCGGCAATGATGCCGCCGCGATCCGCGCCTACGAACGTGCGGCCCGGCACGACACCGACTATCTGCCCGAGCTGCTGCCGCCCTTGCTGGCGGCCTACGACCGGGTCGGCGATCTCTCCGGCGCGCGTAATTTCCTCGCCGAGATGAGCGAGCACTATCGCGGCATCTCACCGGTGCTGGCGCTGACGCGCCTGGTCGAAGGCCAGGAGGGCGTGCATGCGGCGCGACTCTATCTTGCGCAGCAGCTCAAGGAGCGGCCGTCCGTGCGTGGCGAGGCGGCGTTGATCGACCTGAGCCTGGCCGACGATGGCGACCACCAGACGACGTTGTTGGAGCTCAAGCACATCACCGAGCAGTTGCTGGTGCGCAATCCCAGTTACCGCTGCAACCGTTGCGGTTTCGGCGCGCGCAGTCACCACTGGCAATGCCCGAGCTGCAAGGAGTGGGGCACCATCAAGCCGTTGTTGAACTACGCGGTGGTCTGATCGGCGTGCCGACGCCGATGCTGCTGGCGTCGACCATGATTGCCTGCCTGGTTGCGGCGGCGATCGGCACGCGCTGGGCGCGCCGCTACGCGCTGGCCCGACAACTGGTCGACCAGCCCGGCGAGCGCCGCAGCCATACGCAGGCCACGCCACGCGGAGGCGGCATCTCGATCGTCATCGTGATGCTGGGGGCGATGCTGGCACTGGCGCTGTTGTTCTCGTCCTGGCGGTTCGCGACGGTACCCATGGCGGCCGGTCTGGTGCTGGTCGCCGGGATCGGCTGGGTCGACGACCATCGGCCGTTGTCGCCATGGTTGCGTCTTGCGGTCCATGCACTGGCGGCCCTGCTGCTCGGCATGTCGATGTCGACCCTGGGCGCGTCCGCGTTGCAAGCGCTACTGGTCGTCGGGCTCGCGATCGTGCTGGTCAATGTCTGGAACTTCATGGACGGCATCAATGGCCTGGCGGCTTCGCAGGCCGCACTCGCGGCGTTGGGCTATGCAGTCTTCGTAGGTACCGGGCCGGAGGCCTGGTTGGGATGGACGCTGGCCTGCGCCGTCCTGGGCTTCCTGCCCTTCAACTTCCCCAATGCACGGATCTTTCTCGGCGACGTCGGCAGTGGGGCGCTCGGCTATCTGCTGGCGGGGCTGGCTGGGGCCGTCCTGTTGAAGACGGCATCGTCGCCATCGGGCATGGCATGGCTGTTGCTGCCGCTCTCGATCTTCCTCGTTGACGCATCCTTGACATTGATGCAGCGCATCCTGCGTGGCGAGCGGTGGTGGTCGCCGCATGTCCAGCATGCCTATCAGCGTTGGGCGAAAGGCGTTGGTAGCCACCTCATCGTGACGTGTTTTTACGCAATTGCGACATTGGTTGCGATCGCAATCACGTTATATTTTCGTTCATCCACGCATCAGTTGGCGTGGAGCATCATCGGCGGCTGGACGATGTTGAGCATTGCGGCCTGGTTTTACCTGCAGGCGCGCTACAGGGAACGAAGGATCGACGATGAGGGAATCGGACTGAGATGAGTCATCTGAAGGAACGGTTCGGCATCTATTTCCCGCGTGTTGCGATCGTCTTGCACGATCTGTGCGTGGTCTGGTTGTGCTGGATGGGCCTGTACCAGGTCCGTCACTCGATGATGGTCAATGCGGTCGAGACGCCGCTGTGGTCGATCGAGGCTGTGCTGATCCTGGCCGCGCAGGGCGCCGTTTTCTGGAAGGTGGGCCTGTACAGGGGGCTGTGGCGTTTCGCCAGCGTTCCGGACCTGATGAACATCTTCAAGGCCTCGCTGCTGGGCCTGCTCGCGATCTTTGTCGTGCTGTTCCTGTACAACCGGCTCGACCAGGTCCCGCGCACGGTGCTGCTGCTGTATCCGCTGGTGTTGACGGCGATGCTGGGCATGCCGCGCCTGATCTACCGCACCTGGAAGGACCACGGCCTGGTCCGGACCGATACCTCGGCGCTGCGTGTGCTGATCCTGGGCGCTGGCCAGGCCGGCGAGACCCTGGTCCGTGACCTGCGGCGCGCGGGTGCCTATCTGCCCGTCGGTTTCCTCGACGATGCCGGCAAGCTGCGGGGTGCCGAGATCCAGGGCCTCCCGGTGCTGGGCCGTGTCGAGGACGTGGCGCGGATCGCGCCCGAGACCGCGGCGCAACTGCTGGTGATCGCGATGCCTTCGATCGACGCCGCGGCGATGCGGCGCGTGGTCGAGGCCTGCGAGCGCACCGGCCTGCCGTTCCGCACGGTGCCGCGACTGGACGACCTGCTGGAAGGGCGTTCGCTGCCTGGTGAGCTGAAGGAAGTCGCGATCGAGGACCTGCTGGGCCGCAAGCCGGTGACGCCCGACTGGAAGGCGATCCGTGGATGGCTGGGGGGCAGGAGCGTACTGATCACCGGTGCCGGTGGTTCGATCGGTTCCGAACTGTGCCGCCAGTGCGCACGCCATGGCGCACGCTCGATCGCACTGATCGAAATGGATGAGCTGGCGCTGACCCGGACGGAATCGGAATTGCGACGCGATTTTCCGCGCACGCAACTGGTGGCGGTGCTGGGCGACTGCGGCGATCCCGCGGTCATGCGCCATGCGCTCGCGCTGGCTGCGCCCGATGCAGTCTTCCATGCCGCGGCCTACAAGCAGGTTCCGGTGCTGGAAAAGCAGTTGCGCGAAGCTGTGCGCAACAATGTGGTGGCGACCGAAACCGTGGCCCGCGCGGCCAGTGCGGCCGGCGTCGGCACCTTCGTGCTGATTTCCACCGATAAGGCCGTCGATCCGGTGAACGTGCTGGGCGCGACCAAGCGCCTGGCAGAGATGGCTTGCCAGGCGCTGGCCTCGCAGTCGTCCACCAATTTCGTCACGGTCCGCTTCGGCAATGTGCTCGACTCCGCGGGCAGCGTCGTGCCGCTGTTCCGCGAGCAGATCCGCACCGGTGGACCGGTGACGGTGACTGACCCGCAGGTCACCCGCTATTTCATGACCATCCCCGAGGCCTGCCAGCTGATCATGCAGTCGGTAGCGATCGGAGCGGGGCAGGCCGTCTACACGCTGGACATGGGCGAGCCGGTCTCGATCCGGCTGTTGGCCGAGCAGATGATCCGGCTCGCCGGCAAGCATCCCGAGCGCGACGTCGCAATCGTCTACACCGGCCTGCGCCCGGGCGAGAAGCTGCACGAAACCCTGTTCCACGCCGACGAAAGCTACCGCCCGACGATCCACCCGAAGATCCTGCAGGCCGAGGCACGCGATGTACCGGTCGAGCGGGTCAACAAGGCGGTGATTGCAATGCGGGAGGCCGTGGCCAACTATGACCTTGACGTCCTGGCAACGCTGCTGCGTGATTCGTTGCCCGAATTCAGGCCATTGACCCGGTTGCCGACCGCCGAAAGCGGTACGGTGGTGTCCTTCCCCGCAAGACAAGCACGGCGCACATGACCCAACGCATTCGCAAGGCAGTCTTCCCGGTCGCAGGATTGGGCACCCGGTTCCTTCCCGCGACCAAGACCGTACCCAAGGAAATGCTGCCGATCGTCGATCGGCCGTTGATCCAGTACGCCGTCGATGAGGCCGTCGAGGCCGGCTGCGATACGCTGATCTTCGTCACCAACCGCTACAAGCATGCGGTGGCCGATTATTTCGACAAGGCCTACGAGCTCGAACAGAAGCTGGAGAAGTCAGGCAAGCACGAGCAGCTTGCGCTGATCCGCAACGTGCTGCCTCCGCATGTCCGCGCCATCTTCGTGACCCAGGCCGAGGCCCTTGGACTGGGGCATGCGGTGCTGTGCGCCAAGCCGATCGTCGGCGACGAACCCTTCGCGGTGCTGCTGCCCGACGACCTGATCTGGAACACCGGCAATGGCGCGCTCAAGCAGATGGCCGACCATGCACAGGCGACGGGTTCGGGCGTCATCGCGGTGCAGGACGTGCCGCGCGACCAGACCGGCAGCTACGGCATCGTCGCGACCGGCCAGTTCGATGGTCGCCATGGCGCGATCTCGTCCATCGTCGAGAAGCCCAAGCCCGAGGACGCGCCTAGCACCCTGGCGGTCGTGGGCCGCTACATCCTGCCCGGCAACATCTTCGAGCAGCTCGAAGCCACCCAGGCGGGCGCGGGCGGCGAGATCCAGCTGACCGACGCGATCGCGGCGCTGCTGGGACATCAGCGTATCGATGCGTTCCGGTTCCAGGGCACGCGGTTCGATTGTGGCACGCATATCGGCCTGATCGAAGCGACGATCCGGTTCGCGCTGGACAATGAAAAACTCAGCGAAGCTGCCCAGCGCAGCATGCAGGCTGCGTTGCAGGAACTCGGGGTCTCGACCTTGCCCTGATACGGGCTGCGCAGGCGCCTTGACGGGGGGCGGCCGTGTCGGCCTGATCGATCCGATCGATCTCATCAAGTCGAACGATCACCATGCAATGGGCTGGAACAACAGGAACGGCGCCATTGGCGCCGTTCCTGTTTTCCGGTGGCGGAACTGGGCGGCATCCGCCGCCCGTGGTGTCGGGACCGTCGAAGGCAGTGTCCGCGCGAGGCGGCGCCGGCTTACAGCGACTCGAAGATGCCGGCCGCGCCCATGCCTGTGCCGATGCACATCGTCACCATGCCGTACTTCTGCTGGCGGCGGCGCAGTCCGTGGACCAGGGTCGCGGTCCGGATCGCACCGGTGGCGCCCAGCGGGTGCCCGAGCGCGATCGCACCGCCCAGCGGATTGACCTTGTCCGGATCGAGGCCAACGTCGCCGATGACGGCCAGGGCCTGTGCGGCGAAGGCCTCGTTGAGTTCGATCCAGTCCAGCTGGTCCCGGGTCAGGCCCGCCTGTTTCAAGGCCTTCGGGATCGCCGCGATCGGGCCGATCCCCATGACTTCCGGGCGCACGCCGGCGACCGAGAACGATACGAAGCGCGCCAGTGGCGTCAAGCCGTAATCCTTGATGGCCTGTTCCGACGCCAGCAGCACGGCTGCGGCGCCATCGCTCATCTGCGACGAATTGCCGGCCGTGACCGAACCTCCGAACTGGCCGTTGCGGAACACCGGGCGCAGCTTGGCCAGGCCTTCGATCGAACTGTCCGGACGCGGGCCTTCATCCTGCTCGGCCAGCGACTGCCGCAGCACGATCCTGTTGCCGGCGAGGTCGGGCTGGTGCGAGTTGATCTGGTACGGGGTGATCTCGTCGCGGAACTCGCCGGCCTGGATCGCGGCCATCGCCTTCTGGTGCGAGGCGAGGGCGAACGCGTCCTGGCGCTCGCGCGAGACCTTCCATTCCTCGGCGACCTTCTCGGCGGTGATGCCCATGCCGTAGGCGATCGCGACGTTTTCGTCGTTGGCGAACACGCTGGGCGACAACGCCACCTTGTTGCCCATCATCGGCACCATGCTCATGCTCTCGGTGCCGCCGGCGAGCATCAGGTCGGCATTGCCAAGCCGGATCTGGTCGGCCGCCATCGCCACGGCCTGCAGGCCGGACGAACAGAAGCGGTTGATGGTCTGAGCGGCGATCGTGTTCGGCAGGCCGGCCAGCAACAGGCCGATGCGGGCCACGTTCATTCCCTGCTCGCCCTCGGGCATCGCGCAGCCGATGATCGCATCGTCGATGCGGCTGGCATCGATGCCCGGCGCCTGCGCGACCACGGCCTTGAGCACGTGGGCCAGCATGTCGTCGGGACGGGTGTTGCGGAACATGCCCTTGGGCGCCTTGCCGACCGGGGTCCGGGTGGCGGCGACGATGTAGGCGTCCTGGATCTGTTTCATGGCGTTCTCCGAAAACCGGGAGCGGGGGATGGGGGGTCGGGAACCGCAAGTGCGGATTCACGCGATCCAGGGCATTCCCACTGCCGGCAGAAATGTAAGGTGGGGAGAATGGAGGGGCGACAACGGATTGTTCGTAACCCCCATTCCCGATGCTGTGTTCCTGATCAGTTCCTTAGCGGCTTGCCGGTCTTGAGCATGTGCGCGATGCGGGCCTGGGTCTTGTCCTGCTGCGCCAGTTCGACGAAGTGCTTGCGTTCCAGACGCAGCAACCACTCCTCGTCGACGATCGCGCCGCGATCGACCTCGCCGCCGCACAGCACGGTGGCGATGCGGCTGGCGATCTCGTAGTCGTACTCGCTGACGAAACGGCCTTCGAGCATGTTGACCAGCAGCATCTTGAAGGTCGCGATGCCGACGTCGCCGGCGACCTGGATGCGACGCGCCGGCAGTGGCGGACGATAGCCGCCTTCGGCCAGCGCCAAGGCCTCATGGCGGGCGATGTGCAGGGCCTCGTAGGTGTTGAACACCACCTTGTCGCCTGCGCGCAGCAAGCCGAGCTCCTTGGCCTCGATCGCCGAGGCCGAGACCTTGGCCATCGCGATGGTCTCGAACGTCTTCTTCAGTTCCGCGAAGACATCGCCAGCGGGGCCTGCCGCCTGCGAGGCGCGGACGGCCAGTTCCTTCAGGCCGCCGCCCGCTGGCAGCAGGCCGACACCGGCTTCGACCAGACCGATATAGCTTTCCAGGTGGGCCACGGTGCGCGCGCTGTGCATCTGGAATTCGCAGCCGCCGCCCAGGGCGAGGCCACGCACGGCCGCGACGACCGGGACCAGCGAGTACTTGATGCGCTGGCTGGTGGCCTGGAAGTTGGCGACCATCGCTTCGAAGGCATCGACCTTGCCCGACTGCAGCAGGCCGAGCGCACCGGCAAGGTCGGCACCGGCCGAGAACGGTTCCTTCGGCTGCCACACGACCAGTCCCTTGAACTTGCGCTCGGCGATGCCGATGGCTTCCTGCAGGCCGTCGAGCACGGCATCGGACACCGTATGCATCTTGGTCTTGAACGAGACCACGCCGATGTCGTCGCCATCGGTCCACAAGCGGATGCCGTCATTCTCGAACACGGTGTCGCCGGTCGGGAAGCGCTCCCCGAGCACAGGGTCCGGGAAGCGCTGGCGCTGGTAGACCGGCAACGACGAGCGTGGCAGGACCTGTCCGCTGGACGGGCTGAAGCTGCCGTTCCGGCCATGCACGCCGTCGCGGCCATCGAGCACCCAGGCCGGCAGTGGCGCGTCGCTCATGCTGTTGCCGGCCGCGATATCATCGGCGATCCACTGCGCGACCTGCTTCCAGCCGGCGGCCTGCCAGGTCTCGAACGGACCCAGCGACCAGCCGTAGCCCCAGCGGATCGCAAGGTCGACATCACGCGCGGTCTCGGCGATGTCGGCCAAGTGGTAGGCGCTGTAGTGGAACAGGTCGCGGAACACCGCCCACAGGAAGCGCGCCTGCGGATGCTCGCTGGCCCGCAGCTGGGCGAATTTCTGCGCCGGGTCCTTCTGCTTCAGGATCTCGATCACCTCCGCCGCCGCCACGCGGTCGGCCGGGCGGTAGTCCTGCTTGTCGACGTCGAGGACGACGATGTCCTTGCCGACCTTGCGGAAGATGCCCGCGCCGGTCTTCTGTCCCAGCGCGCCCTTGGCGATCAGCGCATCCAGCCAGGCCGGGGACTTGAAGTAACGGTGCCAGGGATCGTCGGGCAGGGTGTCGGCCATGGTCTTGATGACGTGGGCCATGGTGTCCAGGCCGACGACATCGGAGGTGCGGTAGGTCGCCGACTTCGGGCGGCCGATCAGCGGTCCGGTGATCGCGTCGACCTCATCGAATCCCAGGCCCGACTGCGCGGTGTGGTGCGCGGTGGCCAGGATCGAGAACACGCCGATCCGGTTGCCGATGAAGTTGGGGGTGTCGCGCGCGTAGACCACGCCCTTGCCGAGCTGGGTGGTCAGGAACGTTTCCAGGCCCGACAGCACGCGCTGTTCGGTGCTCTTGGCGGGAATCAGTTCCGCCAGGTGCATGTAGCGCGGCGGATTGAAGAAGTGCACGCCGCAAAAGCGGTGGCGCAGTTGTTCGGGCAGGACGTCGGCCAGGGCGTTGATGCCGAGGCCGGAGGTATTGCTGGCCAGTACCGCGTGGTCGGCCACGAACGGGGCGATCTTGCGGTACAGGTCCTGTTTCCAGTCCATGCGTTCGGCGATCGCCTCGATAATCAGATCGCAGCCGCGCAGCTGCTCCAGGCCGCGGCTCTCCTCGGGCGTGCCGTAGTTGGCCGGCGCGATCGCTTCGGCCAGGGTCTTGCTGGCGAGCGGGGCGGGGCTGAGCTTGCCGAGGTTGGCGATGGCCTTGAGCACCACGCCGTCGGCCGGACCGTCCTTCGCGGGCAGGTCGAACAGCACCGTATCGATGCCGGCGTTGGTCAGGTGGGCGGCGATCTGGGCGCCCATGACGCCAGCCCCGAGGACGGCGGCGCGGCGGACGAGAAGCGTATCGGACATAGCGGTTTCCCTATTGAAAGGTGTCGACGAGTGGGAGGAGCGGACTCGACGGACGGGTATCGGCGAACGGGGCGGTCAGGTGGACAGGATAGGCGTGGGATGTGTCAGGCGCGGAAGCCGGCGGCGGCATAGCGGATCAGCTCGCTGGCGGCGCGGGCCCGGTGGGCGGCTTCGCTGACGCCGGTCGGCCGCTTGATCAGGCCGAAATCGGACATTGCATAGGTCAACGAGCCGCCCAGGAAGTCCAGCCGCCAGTACAGTGCTTCCTTGGTCATGCCGGGCAGGCAGGCGGCGATCGCCTTGGCGAAATCGCGCTGGACGTGGCCGTACTGGTCGGACAGGAACTTGCGCAGGCCGTCGTTCTTCTCGGCGTAGGCGCGGGCGATGACCCGGATGAAGGCGCCGCCGCCGTTTCGATCCTGGGCCATGGCCAGGGCAGGCTCGACGAAGGCCGCCAGCACCGGTTCCAGCTCGCCGGGGTGCTCGGCCTGGGCCCGGGCCAGCTGTTCCAGCCGCTCGGCGCTCATGACGTCCATGCGCCGGCGGAAGACCTCGTTGACCAGGTTTTCCTTGCTGCCGAAGTGGTAGTTGACCGCGGCGATGTTGACGTCGGCCCGGCCGGTGACTTGGCGCAGCGAGGTGCCGCTGAAGCCGTGCAGTGCGAACAGCTCCTCGGCGGCGCCCAGGATCCTGTCTTTGGTCGAGAACTGCTGTGCCACCATGCCGTCGGCCCTGCTAGAATGAATCAAACGATTGATTGAATCCTAGGGGGATTCAGGCCAGCGGTCAAACCCGACCTCCAGGCCCTGTATTTCGTTAAGTGACATTCCGTTAGAATTACCGTAGCCGTATCGGCTAAACCCGCGTCCGCACGCGGGTTTTTCCATGCTAATCTCGGCCGCACCAGTGTGGGCGGCCCCCATTTGTCCGGAGAAATGTCCCATGGCGCTGGAGCGCACCCTGTCCATCATCAAGCCCGATGCCGTCGCCAAGAACGTCATCGGTGAGATCTACTCGCGCTTCGAAAAGGCGGGCCTGAAGATCATCGCCTCGAAGTACAAGCAGCTGTCGCGCCGGGAAGCCGAAGGCTTCTACGCCGTGCACCGCGAGCGTCCGTTCTTCAACGCGCTGGTCGAGTTCATGATCAGTGGTCCGGTCGTGATCCAGGCGCTGGAAGGCGAGAACGCGGTTGCACTGCACCGTGACCTGCTGGGCGCGACCAACCCGAAGGATGCCGCGGCCGGTACCATCCGCGCCGATTTCGCCGATTCGATCGACGCCAACGCCGCGCACGGTTCGGATTCGGTCGAGAATGGCGCGATCGAGATCGCGTACTTCTTCGCCGCCACTGAAGTCGTCTCGCGTTGAGTGATGTCGTGATCGAAGTCGCTGCTATCCCCTCTGCAGTCAAGACCACCGGCGGCAATGCCGTCGGCGACAAGCAGAACCTGCTCGACCTCGATCGCGAAGGTCTGGAGCGCTTCTTCGCCGATACTCTCGGCGAGAAGCGTTTCCGCGCCCATCAGGTCATGAAGTGGATCCATCATCGTCACGTCACCGATTTCGACGAGATGACCGACCTGGGCAAGCCGCTGCGCGCGAAGCTGCACGAGCGCGCCGAAGTGCGCGTGCCGCAGATCCAGTTTGAAAAACCCTCCACCGACGGCACCCACAAGTGGCTGCTGGCGATGGACGGCAGCAACGCCATCGAGACGGTCTACATCCCCGACAAGGGTCGCGGCACGCTGTGCGTGTCCTCGCAGGTCGGTTGCGCCTTGAACTGCCAGTTCTGCTCGACCGCCACGCAAGGCTTCAACCGCAATCTGTCGACCGCCGAGATCATCGGCCAGGTCTGGGTCGCGGCCAAGCACCTTGGCAACATTCCGCATCGCCAGCGCAAGCTCACCAACGTGGTGATGATGGGCATGGGCGAGCCGTTGATGAACTTCGACAATGTCGTCCGCGCGATGAGCATCATGCGCGACGATCTCGGCTATGGCCTGGCCAACAAGCGTGTGACGCTGTCGACCGCCGGCATGGTGCCGATGATCGACAAGCTGGGCGAAGTCAGCGACGTCTCGCTGGCGGTGTCGCTGCATGCGGCCAACGACGAGCTGCGTACCGAGCTGGTACCGCTCAACAAGAAATACCCGATCGCCGAACTGATGGCCGCCTGCGAGCGCTACGTGCTGCGCAAGCCGCGTTCGTCGATCACGTTCGAATACACGCTGATGAAGGGCATCAACGACCAGGCCGTGCACGCACGCCAGCTCGCGCGCCTGATGCGCCAGTTCGACAACGCGGTGCAGATGAAGGATGCCGGCAAGGTCAACCTGATTCCGTTCAATCCCTTCCCCGGCACTCGCTACGAGCGTTCCGAGGAATCCGACATCCGGGCGTTCCAGAAACTGCTGCTGGATGCGCAGGTGCTGACGATGGTGCGTCGCACGCGCGGCGACGACATCGATGCGGCCTGCGGCCAGCTCAAGGGCCAGGTCGCCGACCGGACGCGCAGGCAGGCCGAGTTCCGCAAGCACCTGGAGTCCTCGACGCCAGGCAGTGGAGGGGTTGATGCCGCGGCCTGAGGTCCTGCTGCTGGTGCTGGCCTGTCTGGTCGTGATGACGGCCTGTTCGCGGCTGACCTTCGTGCGGCCCGATCCCAGTCCCAGGGGATTCAAGCAGGTGGCGCCGGAGTACAGTTTCCGCTCCGATCCCAGCGCATCGTCACTGGTCCGCCAGCACCTGCTGCTGGCCGAGCGGCGTTTGCAGGATGGCGAGTTCGACGAGGCAGAGAAACAGACCCGGCTGGCGTTGAAGCAGTCGCGGCGTTCCGCCGACGCGCACACGATGCTGGCGTTGATCGAATCCGCGCGTGGCCGCACCGCGCAGGCCGGCGGCTATTACGCCCGGGCCGCCGAGCTCGCGCCGGAGCAGGGCATCGCGCTCAACAACTATGGTGCGTGGCTGTGCGACAACGGCAGGCAGGCCGAGTCCGTGGGCTGGTTCGACCGCGCCCTGGCCGATCCTGCGTACAACAGGCGCGCCTCGGCGATGGCCAATGCCGGTGCCTGCCTGCTGTCGGCAGGGCAACTGGACCAGGTCGACAGGTACCTGCGTCCGGCGCTGGACCTTGCGCCCGACAACGTCGTCGCGTTGGGTGCGATGGCCGAACTCCAGTACCGCAGCGGGCACTTCCTTGAAGCGCGGGCGTTCTCGCAGCGCAGGCTGGAAGCGGCGACCGCGACACCTGCGGCCCTGTTGCTTGCGTCACAGATTGAAGACAAGCTCGGCGACACGCGCGCCGCCACTCGATATGTTCAGCAGCTGAACGCGGATTTTCCGCAGGCAGGGGCCGCTGATACAGGGGAAATCAGGAAGCCATGATGTCGTCCAACAACATGATGCCGCCCACTCCGCCGAACCCGCCCAGCAGCGAGGAAGCGGTCGAGATCGGCGTGCGCCTGCGCGAGGCCCGCATCCAGGCTGGCCTGGGCCTGCAGGATGTGGCCTCGAAGTTGAAGATGCAGGTCAGGATCATCGAAGCCCTGGAAGCCGGCAACTGGGAGCGGCTGGGTGCACCGGTCTTCGTCCGTGGCCAGCTGCGCAGCTACGTGCGCCTGCTGGGGCTGCCGGCGGATCTGGTGCCGATCGCGACCTCGCAGGCCCCGATCCGGCCGCCGCAACTGGTGCCGATGACCTACACGCCGCCGCTGCGGCGGGTGGCCGAGAAGCTGATGGGCCGCATGGTCTATGTCGTCATCACCGGACTGATCGTGGTGCCGGTGTGGATGGCCACGCGTTCGCACCTGTCCAGCCCGGCCGAAGTGGCCGCGTCGCTGGATATGCCGACCCAGGCGCCGGATGGTGCGGCGCCTGCGTCCCAGGCACCGGTCGCGCGTCCGCAGCCGACCCCGCTGGTCGCGTCGATGGCGCTGCCGCGCGCACCGGCCGAAAAGCAGATGGACCTGACCTTGCATCTCAATGGCGACAGCTGGGTCCAGGTGTTCGCGCCTGACGGTGCGCAGATCGAACAGGGCCTGCTGAAGGCGGGCGAACAACGCCGTTTTGCTGCCGGACAGGTGGGCCGGATCGTGCTGGGCAACGCCGGGGGCGTGGAGGTCAGGCGCAACGGCGACGTTCAGGATCTGTCTGCCTACCAGCGAGCGAACGTCGCGCGCTTTACGGTATCCTCTGACGGCTCACTCGGGCCGGTCTCCGAATAACGCGACGGATTCATTCCAGCGGCTCGGACCCTCTCTGCAGGCATAACGCCTGCGGCACGCCCATCCATTCAATCACGCCCGGATCGAGCGTCCCGGCGACAGGCAGCATGGCAGCATCCAGATGGCGTTAGACGAACTGCTCGACGAACACGAACAAGGCGAACGGGTCCAGAAGTGGTTGCGCGACAATGCGCTCGGCCTGATCGGCGGACTGGCATTGGGCATTGCGATCATCGGCGGCTGGAAGTGGTGGGAGCAGCATTCCCACAACCAGCGACTGCAGGCGGGCGATGCGTACCAGACGGTGGTGGCCTCGATCGCTGCAGGTGACCTGAAGAAGGCTGAAGCCGCGGCCACCGGGCTGGGCGAGGGGGCCTACGCCGAACTCATCGCGCTGGACCTGGCCAAGGCGCACGTCGATGCCGGCGAGCATGACGCGGCGATCGCTGCGCTGAAGCGCGCCCAGGGCGGTGACCCCGGCCTGCAGTCGGTGGTCCAGCAGCGCCTCGCGCGCCTGCTGATCGATACCGGCAAGGGCGCCGAAGCGCTTCAGCTGCTGGCGTCTTCCGACGACGCGGTGTCGCTCGAGACCCGTGGCGATGCCCAGTTCGCGCTCGGCAAGACCGAAGAAGCGCGTCAGGCCTACACCGATGCACTTCGCAAGCTCGACGTGGCCGCACCGCAGCGCCGCCTGCTTGAACTGAAACTCACCGAGACCGGCGGCACGCCGGAGCAGCCGGAGTCGCAATCCTGATGAAGTCACTCACCAAGTCCACTGGCAACGGTTCCCGCAACCGGGCCAGGCCGCTCGTCCGCATTGCCACCGTGTTGGCCTGCGTCTTCGTGCTGGCGGGCTGCAGCACCGTCAAGGGCTGGTTCGGCAGCAGCAAGAAGGACGATGGCAAGCCCACCGAACCTGCCGAGCTGGTGGATTTCACCGCCAGCGCCAAGGTCTCGCGGATCTGGACGGCGAATGCCGGCAAGGGTGAAGACCGCTTGGGCATCCGCCAGACCCCGGCCGTGGTCGGTGGTCGTGTCTATACGGCGGCCGTCGATGGCGGCGTGCGCGCGTTCGACCTGCAGAGCGGCGCGTCGCTGTGGCAGTACAAGTCCGACGCGCGCCTGACCGGCGGTCCCGGGGCCGGCGACGGCCTGGTCGTGGTCGGCAGCCTGAAGGGCGACGTGATCGCGCTGGATGCCGAGACCGGTGCCGAACGCTGGCAGGTCAAGGTCGCCAGCGAGATTATCGCAGCGCCCGCGATCGGCCAGGGGCTGGTGCTGGTGCGTTCCAACGATGGCCGCCTGACCGCGCTGGATGCCAGCAATGGCGAACGCCGCTGGTTCTGGAACCAGGAACTGCCGAGCCTGACTGTGCGTGGCAATGACGCGCCTGCGCTGGGTCCGGGCTTCGTGTTCGTCGGCAACGACGACGGCACGCTGGCCGCACTGACGCTGGCCGATGGTCGCCCGATCTGGGACCAGGTCATCGCCGAACCGGACGGCCGTACCGAACTCGACCGCATGGCCGATGTCGACGGCACCCCGTTGCTCGACGGCACCGTGCTGTACGCCTCCAGCTACAAGCAGCGCACGATGGCGCTCGATGCTCCCAGCGGCCGTCCGATCTGGAGCGCCGACCACGGCGGCTCCAATCGCCCGGGCCTGGGCATCGACCGCGTCGTCGTCACCGATGTCAACGGCTCGGTCTGGGCGCTGGACCGCAACAGCGGCTCGGCCCTGTGGCAACAGCCGGGCCTGGCCCGCCGCAACCTCGGCGCCGCCGCGGTGCAGGGCGACTACGCGGTGGTTGGCGATTTCGACGGCTACCTGCATTGGCTGCGCCTGGACAACGGTGAGTTCGCCGCCCGCGAGCGCGCCGGCCGCAAGCCGATCCTTGGCGCCCCGGTCGTGGTCGACGGCATCCTCGTGGTCCAGAACGTCGGCGGCGACATCAGCGCCTGGCGCATCCAGGAATAGCCGCGCCATTGGCACTTGCTCTTGGCCCCGGGTAGTCTGACTGCCCGGGGCTTTGCTTTTCCGGCTGCACCCACCTCCAGAACCAGAATCCACATGCTTCCTTCCGTTGCCCTCGTCGGCCGTCCCAACGTCGGCAAATCCACCCTCTTCAATGCGCTGACGCGTACGCGCGACGCCCTGGTGCACGACGAGCCGGGCGTGACCCGCGACCGCAACTACGGCATCTGCCGGCTCGACGAAGAACATCCGTTCGTGCTGGTCGATACCGGCGGTATCGGCGACGAAGAAGAGGGACTGCCCGGCGCGACCACGCGGCAATCGCACCTGGCCGCGGAAGAGGCCGATCTGGTGCTGTTCGTCGTCGATGGCCGCGAAGGCGCGTCGACGCTCGATGACGACATCCTGCGCTGGCTGCGCAAGGCGTCGCGGCCCACCTTCCTGATCGTCAACAAGACCGATGGCCTGGACGCGCGTGCGGCGATGGCCGATTTCTCGCGATACGGGTTCAAGGACGTGTTCGCGGTGTCTTCGGCGCACCGCCATGGTGTCGACGAGCTGGTCGAGGAGATCATCGCCAGGCTGCCGGCAACCGGTGCCGGCGAAGTGCTCGACAACGATCCTGAGCGCATCCGCGTCGCCTTCGTCGGCCGTCCGAATGTCGGCAAGTCGACCTTGGTCAACCGGATCCTCGGCGAGGAGCGGATGATCGCCTCCGACGTGCCAGGTACGACCCGCGATTCGATCGCCGTCGACCTCGAGCGCGACGGGCGCAAGTACCGCCTGATCGATACCGCCGGCATCCGTCGCAAGTCGAAGGTCGACGAGGCGGTCGAGAAGTTCTCGATCATCAAGACCCTGCAGGCCATCGACCAGTGCCAGGTCGTGGTGATCATGATCGATGCCAGCGAAGGCGTCACCGACCAGGATGCGACCGTACTCGGCGCGGCGCTCGATGCCGGGCGTGCGCTGGTCGTTGCCGTCAACAAATGGGACGGCCTGACCGACTACCAGCGCGAGCAGACCGAAGTGCTGCTGGAACGCAAGCTGGCGTTCGTGCAATGGGCGGAGCCGGTACGGATCAGCGCCAAGCACGGCTCGGGGCTGCGCGAGCTGTTCCGCGCGATCCATCGCGCCCATGGTTCGGCGATGCGCAGCTTCAGCACCTCGGAAGTGACCACGGCGCTGGAGATCGCGGTCGCGACCAATCCGCCGCCGGTGGTGCGGGGACACTCGGCGAAACTGCGCTATGCGCATCCTGGTGCGGAGAATCCGCCGACGTTCATCGTCCACGGCAACCGCCTGCGCACGCTGCAGGAGAGCTACAAGCGCTATCTGGAGAACTTCTTCCGCAAGCGTTTCAAGCTGGTCGGCACGCCGGTCAAGTTCATCTTCCGCGAGGGTGAGAACCCGTACAAGGACAAGAAGAATGTCCTCAGCGATCGCCAGGTGGCCAAAAAGAAGCGCCTGATCCGCCACGTCAAACGCGGAAAATGATCCAGGGCCGTTGCAGCCGACAACATGCCTGCAACGCTTGCGAACTCGGTCGCGACGTACCGTCCGCCTGCCTGGCTTCCGCGTGGCCTCGCGCTACGTTGCTGCGCTCCACGTGGCCGCGCTGCTCTTCGCCGTACTCCGCGCCGCACGCGGATCGCATGTCGTCGATGCGATGAGTGCGTCTCCGATGCCGTTGTCCATGCTGCCGCCCGGGCAGATCACGCTCGGCCTGTTGGCCGGGGGGCGGGGCACCCGGCTGGGAGGTCTCGACAAGGCCTGGTTGCAGCGCGGCGGCGTCCCGCAGGTCCTGCGCCTGCAGCAGCGATTCTCGGGACAGGTGCAGGGCACGCGGGTCAGCGCCAACCGCGACCTGCAGCGCTATGCCGACGCCGGCCTGGTCGCGGTGCCGGATCGCGTAGTCGACTGCGGTCCGATCTCCGGCCTGGATGCGCTTGCGTCCGCCTGCCAGACGCCATGGCTGTTGACGGTGCCGGTCGATCTTGTCGACACCAACGAATGCCTGTTGCGCACGCTGGCCTCGTTGCGTGGCAACGATGGTGCCTTTGCCGAAGACGACGACGGCGTGCAGCCACTGGTGGCCTTGTGGCGAGTGGATGCCTTGCGGCCGGCGGTCGCGCTCACCCTGCAGGGCAGCGATCATGCCGTGCGTCGGCTGCAGGCCGGCATGGACATGGCGAGCGTGCGTTTTGCCGGGGTACGCTTCGGCAATCTCAATACACCCCAGGCGCTGCGCGAGGCGGGTTTCGATGCAATGTGATCACAGGCCAACGTCATGAGCGATTCCTTCCCGAGCCGCATTTCCTACGCCGAGGCCTGCGCGATCATCGATCGCGAGGCGCAGGCGCATCGCATGGCGTCCGAGCAGGTCACCTTGTCGCGCGCGCATGGCCGGGTGCTGGCGAACGACATCGTGGCCACGCTCGCGCAGCCACGGTTCGACAATTCCGCGATGGATGGTTTTGCCCTCCGGCATGCGGATCTGGCCGGCGATGGCGAGACGGGCCTGGCCCTGGTCGGTGAGCAGTTCGCGGGGCTGGCGCTGGACATGACGCTGGCGCCAGGCCAGTGCGCAAGGATCACCACCGGTGCGGCGCTTCCCGCCGGCAGCGATACCGTCGTGATGAAGGAGAACACGCGCCTCGAAGGCGATCGCGTGATCGTGCTGAAGGCGCCGGCCTTGCGCCAGCATGTGCGTCGCCAGGGCGAGGACAGCGCGGCCGGCGATGGGCTGCTGCGTGCGGGCGATGTCCTGACCCCGGCGCGGGTGGCGCTGGCCGCATCGCAGGGCTTGCCCTCGTTGCAGGTGGCGCGCCGGCCGACGGTGGCGGTGTTCGCGACCGGCGATGAACTGGTCGAGCCGGGCCTGCCGTTGCGGCCCGGACAGATCTACAACTCCAACCGCGAGCAGTTGATGGGACTGCTGCGCGAGGCGGGCCTCGAGCCGGTGGCCTGGCCGACATTGCCCGACGAACCCGAGCGACTCGCCTCGATGCTGCGCGATGCCGCGCAGTCGTTCGACCTGGTGGTGACCTGCGGTGCGGTGTCGGCCGGCGAGAAGGACCACTTGCCCGAACTGCTGCGCCGGGAAGGCAGGATCCTGTTCTGGAAGGCGCGCCTGAAGCCCGGCATGCCGGTGCTGTTTGCCGAGGGCGGGACGCTGGGGCCTGCGCTGCTGCTCTGCCTGCCGGGCAATCCGGTATCGGTGCTGGCGACCTGGCTGGCGCTCGGGCGTCGCCTGGTCGACGGCCTGCAGGGCCGGGAGCCGCGTGCGACCTGGCACGCACGGCTGCAGACGCCATGGCGCAAGACCCATGATCGTTTCGAGTTCCTCAGGGGCTGCCTGTCGACGGACCAGGACGGATCGCTGTCGGTGCTGCCCAATCCCGCGGACGGCTCGCACCGGATGCGTGCGGCCGCCGACTCCAATGCGCTGATCCTCTTGCCCGAAGGGGCGCGCGATTACGCGCAAGGCAGTGTCGTCGACGTGCTGGCATATTGAGCCGGCGCAACGAACCCTTGCATTCAGGCCGTGTGAGCACGGCTGCCTGACGGTGCCCTCACGCGCACACGGCCAAATGCCGCGATAATGCGCGCATGGCCATTCCAGAGCTCACTCCACGCGAAGCGCAGCGGCGGCTGGAACGCGGCGCACTGCTGATCGACGTCCGCGACCTGCACGAGCAGGCGCTCGGCATGGCCGAGGGCGCCATCGCGGTCCCGCGCGACGCCCTGGAAGCGGATCCGGCGGTCCACATCAACGGCCGCGACAGCGATGTGCTGCTGATCTGCCAGAGCGGCGCGCGCTCGATGCTGGCGGCCGAGCGACTGCAGCGCCAGGGCTATGGCCGCGTCACTTCGGTCAGTGGCGGGACCAGCCGCTGGCAGGCCGACGGCCTGCCGTTGACGCGGCCCGATGCCGATGTCGATGTCGAGTTCCATGAACGCTATTCGCGTCACCTGCTGCTGCCGGAGATCGGCGCGAAGGGTCAGCGCCGACTCGAAGCGTCGACGGTGCTGGTGCTCGGGGCGGGGGGGCTGGGCTCGCCTGCAGCCTATTATCTTGCGGCTGCCGGCGTCGGGACCTTGCGGCTGGCCGACGACGATACTGTCGAGCGCAGCAACCTGCAGCGGCAGATCCTGCATGTCGATGCCGACATCGGTCTGCCGAAGGTGTACTCGGCCGAGACCCGCCTGTCCGCGCTCAATCCGAGGATCAGCGTCGAGCCGATCCAGGAACGCGTGACCTCCGACAATGTCGAGCGCCTGCTGGAAGGCGTCGATGTCGTCCTCGACGGCGCCGACAATTTCCCGGTGCGCTATCTGCTCAACGATGCCTGCGTCAAGCTCGGCATTCCCTTGGTCTATGGCGCGGTACATCGCTTCGAGGGCCAGGTCAGCGTGTTCGACGCCGGTCGCCAGCGTGGCGTGGCGCCTTGCTACCGCTGCCTGTTCCCGGAGCCACCGTCGCCGGAGGACGCCCCCAACTGCAGCGAGGCCGGCGTGCTCGGCGTGTTGCCCGGTACCGTGGGCATGCTGCAGGCGACCGAGGTCCTGAAGCTGCTGCTCGGGCTGGGCATGCCGTTGACCGGCCGCCTGCTGCATTTCGATGCGCTGTCGATGCGCTTCCGCGAAACCCGGCTGTCGCCCGATCCCGATTGCCCGGTGTGTGCCGCTGGGCGCGCGTTCCCGGGCTACATCGATTACGCGGCGTTCTGCGCAGGTTAGGGCCTGTCAGCTCAGCCGCGTGCAGCCTTGGCGGCTTCGACGTCGGCGAAGGCCGCCAGTTGTTCCGGGCTCGCCTCGCGCTGGTGCCTGGCTTTCCAGTCCGCGAACGGTTCGCCGTAGAAGTGGTCGCGGGCATGATTCTTCTGCATCGTGATGCCCTCGGCTGCCGCCGCGTCGCGGTACCAGTCGGCCAGGCAGTTGCGGCAGAAGCCGGCCAGGATCATCAGGTCGATGTTCTGCACGTCGGGGCGCTGCTGCAGCAGGTGCGTGCGCAGCCGCCGGAACACCGCGGCTTCGATGCGCGTGGTGCGGTCGCTGCTGTCGTTGTCCCGGCCGTTGTCAATGTTGGTGTCATCGGCGGCGTCGTTGCGGGGATCGCTGGGGAGGCTGCTCATGGCGGGTCTCGGTTCGGGAGGTGGGCGGCACTGATGCAAAACGATCATGCGACAATACCCGGCCAGATCTCCAGCCAGGCCGGCACTGCCCATGTCATCACGCCCATCCGCACGCATCCTCGACGGCAAGCGCATCGCGGACTCGCTGCTCGATGAGCTCAAGCTCAGGGTCGATGTCCGGGTCGCGGCGGGCCTGCCGCGTCCGGGGCTGGCGGTGGTGCTGGTCGGCAGCGATCCTGCCTCGCAGTCCTACGTGCGAAACAAGCGGCGTGCCGCCGAGAAGGTCGGCATCCAGGCCTTCGATTTCGATCTGCCCGCGGGCACGGGCGAGGCCGAGCTGCTGGCGCTGATCGACCGTCTGAACGCCGATCCGGCGGTCCACGGCATCCTGGTGCAGTTGCCGCTGCCGGGGATCCCGGACGCCAACCACCTGATCCATCGCATCGATCCGCGCAAGGACGTCGACGGCTTCCACCCGGAGAACGTCGGCCACCTGGCACTGCGCCAGTTCGGCCTGCGTCCCTGCACGCCGCGTGGCATCACCACGTTGCTGGCCTATACCGATCAGCCCGTGCGCGGGCGCAGCGCGACGATCGTCGGTGTCAGCAACCATGTCGGCCGGCCGATGGCGCTGGAGCTGATGATCGCCGGTTGCACCGTCACCAGCTGCCACAAGTTCACGCCCAAGGACGTGCTGCGCCGGCATGTCGGCGAGGCCGACATCCTCGTGGTCGCGGTTGGCAAGCCGAGCCTGATTCCAGGCGATTGGGTCAAGCCGGGCGCGGTGGTCATCGACGTCGGCATCAACCGGATCGAGGATGGACGCCTGGTCGGCGATGTCGGCTTCGCCGAGGCCGCGACCCGTGCCAGCTGGATCACGCCGGTGCCGGGTGGGGTCGGGCCGATGACCGTGGCGACGCTGATGCAGAACACGCTGGAAGCGGCCGAGCTGTCCACCCAGTCCCGCTGAGGGCCCCGGCCCGCCCCGGCGCCTGCCGGCGGGCCCTCGGATCGGAGACAGATCATCCTGCCGACACGCATCATTGCGGCCGCGAACACGGTACAATGACGCGCTTCATTCCCCACTGGCCCGCCCATGCTGCGCATCCAGGCTGAAGCGCTCACCTACGACGATGTTTCCCTCGTCCCGGCGCATTCGATCGTCCTGCCCAAGGACGTCTCACTCTCGACCCGACTGACCCGCAACCTGCGCCTGAACCTGCCGATCGTGTCGGCGGCGATGGACACGGTGACCGAAGCCCGCCTCGCGATCGCGATGGCGCAGCTCGGCGGTATCGGCATCATCCACAAGAACCTGTCCGCGGAGCGCCAGGCGGCGGAAGTGGCCAAGGTCAAGAACTTCGAGGCCGGCGTCATCCGCGAACCGTTCACGGTCTCGCCGAGCACGACGATCGGCGAGGTGCTGAAGCTGACGCGGGCCCGCAACATCTCCGGCGTGCCGGTGGTCGAAGGCGGCCAGCTGGTCGGCATCGTGACCGGCCGCGACATGCGCTTCGAGAAGAAGCTCGACGATCCGGTCCGCAACATCATGACCAAGAAGGATCGCCTGGTCACCGTGCGCGAAGGCGCCAGCGACGATGAAGTCATCCAGTTGCTGCACAAGCACCGCATCGAGAAGGTGCTGGTGGTCAACGACGGCTTCGAGCTGCGCGGCCTGATTACCGTCAAGGACATCCAGAAGGCGCGCGACAACCCCAATTCCGCCAAGGATGCCGACGAGCAGTTGCTGGTCGGTGCCGCGGTCGGCGTGGGCGGCGACACCGAGCAGCGCATCGCCGCGCTGGCGGCGGCCGGCGTCGACGTCGTCATCGTCGATACCGCGCATGGCCACTCGCAGGGCGTCATTGACCGCGTCGCCTGGGTCAAGAAGCATTACCCGCAGTTGCAGGTCATCGGCGGCAACATCGTCACCGGCGACGCCGCGCTGGCGTTGTTCGATGCCGGTGCCGATGCGGTCAAGGTCGGCGTCGGCCCTGGTTCGATCTGCACGACGCGCGTCGTCGCAGGCGTCGGCGTGCCGCAGATCACCGCGGTCGACATGGTCGCCGAGGCCCTGCAGGACCGTATCCCGCTGATCGCCGATGGCGGCATCCGGTATTCCGGCGATATCGGCAAGGCACTGGCGGCCGGCGCGTCGACCGTGATGATCGGCGGCCTGTTCGCCGGCACCGAGGAATCGCCCGGCGAGACCGAGCTGTTCCAGGGACGCAGCTACAAGAGCTATCGCGGCATGGGCAGCCTGGGCGCGATGGAGCAGGGCAGCAAGGACCGTTATTTTCAGGACTCGTCGGATGCCGACAAGCTGGTCCCCGAGGGCATCGAAGGCCGCGTGCCGTATCGCGGCCCGCTCAGCGGCATCATCCACCAGTTGGCGGGCGGACTGCGCGCGACGATGGGCTATGTCGGATGCGCCACCATCGAGGACATGCGCACCCGTCCCAAGTTCGTGAAGATCACCGGCGCGGGACAACGCGAAAGCCACGTCCACGACGTCCAGATCACCAAGCAGCCGCCGAACTACCAGGCCGGCTGACGGCAGGCGGGCAGGGCACGGGCATGGAGGCGCTGGCCTGGTCGATGCTGGTCGCGGCTCCTTTCCTTGTCAGTGCTGCGATCGGCAGGCTGCTGCCGAAGACCTGGCAGAAGATCGCGTTCAGCGGTCTGGGCGCCGCCGCGATCCATGCGACGGCCGCCTGTTGGATGCAGCGCGACATGACGGCCCGGTTCAGTGAGGTCGGCGCATTGCAGGCCGCCGGGCCAATGCGCGTCGCGCTCGAGGCCGCCATCGTCACGTTTCCGATCGGTCTGTGCATCGGCCTGATCCTTCATCTTTCCACGCGATTCATCCGGACGAAATTGGCATGACTTCACAGCCGCAGACCAGCATCCATGCCGACAAGATCCTGATCCTCGACTTCGGCGCCCAGTACACCCAGTTGATCGGCCGCCGCATCCGCGAGTTGGGCGTCTACTGCGAAATCTGGGCCTGGGACCATGATCCGGCCGAGATCGCGGCGTTCGGTGCCAAGGGCATCATCCTGTCCGGCGGCCCGGAGTCGACCACGTTGCCGGACGCCCCCGCTGCGCCGCAGACCGTGTTCGACAGCGGCCTGCCGATCCTCGGCATCTGCTACGGCATGCAGACGCTGGCCGCGCAGCTGGGTGGCGCCACCGAAGCCGCCGACCAGCGCGAGTTCGGCCATGCCGAAGTCAACGTCGTGCACCCGGACGCGCTGTTCAAGGGCCTGAGCGACCACGGCGGCGCGCCGCGCCTGAACGTGTGGATGAGCCACGGCGACCACGTGTCGGTCGCGCCCCCGGGCTTCACGATCACGGCCACCACCGACCGCATCCCGGTGGCCGCGATGGCCAACGAAGACAAGCGCTGGTATGGCGTGCAGTTCCATCCCGAAGTGACCCATACGCTGCAGGGCCAGGCGCTGCTGCGCCGCTTCGTCGTCGACGTGTGCGGCTGCCAGACCCTGTGGACCGCCGCCAACATCATCGACGACCAGATCGCCCGCGTGCGCGAGCAGGTCGGCGACGATGAGGTCATCCTGGGCCTGTCCGGCGGCGTCGATTCGTCGGTCGTGGCTGCGCTGCTGCACAAGGCGATCGGCGACAAGCTGACCTGCGTCTTCGTCGATACCGGCCTGCTGCGCTGGCAGGAAGGCGACCAGGTGATGGCGATGTTCGCCGCTGAAGCCGACAAGGGCGGCATGGGCGTCAAGGTGATCCGCGTCAACGCGGCCGACCGCTACTTCGCCAAGCTCGAAGGCGTCAGCGATCCGGAAGCCAAGCGCAAGATCATCGGCAACCTGTTCATCGACATCTTCGAGGAAGAGTCCGGCAAGCTCAGCAACGCCAGGTGGCTGGCGCAGGGCACGATCTATCCCGACGTCATCGAGTCGGCCGGCAGCAAGACCGGCAAGGCCCACGTCATCAAGAGTCACCACAACGTCGGCGGCCTGCCCGAGCACATGAAGCTGGGGCTGGTCGAACCGCTGCGCGAACTGTTCAAGGACGAAGTGCGCCGCCTCGGGGTCGAGCTCGGCCTGCCGCGCAGCATGGTCTACCGCCACCCGTTCCCGGGCCCGGGGCTGGGCGTGCGCATCCTCGGCGAGGTCAAGCGCGAGTACGCCGAACTGCTGGCCAAGGCCGATGCGATCTTCATCGACGAGCTGCGCAAGGCCGATCTCTACGACAAGACCAGCCAGGCCTTCGCGGTGTTCCTGCCGGTGAAGTCGGTGGGCGTGGTCGGCGACGCGCGGGCCTACGAGTGGGTCATCGCGCTGCGCGCGGTGGAGACCATCGACTTCATGACCGCGCACTGGGCGCACCTGCCGTACGAGTTCCTCGGCACGGTTTCAAATAGGATCATCAATGAGTTGCGAGGTGTTTCTCGCGTCGTTTATGACATCAGTGGCAAGCCGCCTGCAACGATCGAGTGGGAGTGAGCCCGGGCTTCCAGGCAGGTGCTGCGTGAGACGGGTTGCTGATGCGCCGCTGATGTGCTGATTCAACTGCCGACCCGTTGCAGGTCGGCGGCGTGGAGGGGCGGACGGGGCGGGAGACTGCTCGCATGAGGTGATGCCATGCCAAACTGTTACGGTCACGCCTTCCACATGTCGGTAGGGGTAACGTCGGCCCGCCGTGCTGCGGTTGCGCGGCGTCCATGCCGAAGGAGCGCCCGATGACCTGCAAGAACACGATCTGTCTCTGGTATGACGGCACCGCACTGGATGCCGCGACCTTCTATGCCGCGACGTTCCCGGACAGTCGCGTCAATGCGGTCCACCATGCGCCCGGCGACTATCCGTCAGGATCAGAGGGGGATGTGCTGACGGTGGAATTCACCGTGATGGGGATTCCCTGCCTGGGCCTCAATGGCGGTTCGACCTTCCAGCACAGCGAGGCGTTCTCGTTCCAGGTGGCGACCGAGGATCAGGCCGAGACCGATCGCTTATGGGATGCCATCGTCGGCAATGGCGGCGAAGAAAGCGCCTGCGGCTGGTGCCGGGACAAGTGGGGCCTGTCGTGGCAGATCACGCCCAGGGTCCTGACCGAGGCGGTCACGGGCCCCGATCCGGCCGCCGCCAAGCGTGCGTTCGCGGCCATGATGGAGATGACCCGCATCGACGTCGCGAAGATCGAGGCAGCGCTACGGGGCTGAAGATCGTTCCAGGGCAGGTGACTGCCCTGGTCCGGGAGATCAGCGGCACTGCCGGCGCCATCGGTGGCGGCTATGCGCAGGCGTGCGAGGTCAATGCCAACGCACGGTCTGTGTCCCGGACCCGCGTTGACCGGTCCTTGCCGGCGTGATTCACTCGCCGCTGCATTGGGAGGATCGGATGGTCGCTGAATCACCCCGGCGTAGAGCACGCCGCGAGCCGATGTCCAAGGTAGATACCGCGTGGCTGCGGATGGAGCGACCGACCAACCCGATGATGATCACCGGCGTGTTGATGCTGGACCAGCGCCTGTCGCTGGCAGGCCTGCGCGAGGTGATCGAACACCGCTTCCTCGAGTACACGCGTTTCCGGCAGAAGGCCGTGGAGACGCCGGGCGGCGCACTGTGGCAGGACGATCGCCATTTCGACCTGGGCTGGCATGTCCAGGTCGCTGCGTTGCCGGGTCGCGACGAGCAGGGGTTTTCCGAGAAGCTGGCGCTCGAGCAGTTCGTCAGCCAGTTGGCCTCCAGTCCGCTCGACAAGAGCAAGCCGCTCTGGCAGTTCCATCTGGTCGAGCACTACGCCGGTGGTTCGGCCCTGGTCGCGCGCATCCACCACAGCTACGCCGACGGCATCGCGCTGGTGCAGGTGTTGCTGTCGCTGACCGATACCCGTCCCGAGGGGGCGGGCCTGTCGCAGGCTTGGTTGCGGCAGGATGGTGCCGAAGTCGCGCGCCGGGTCGGCGCCGTCGAGCGCTATCGCAAGCTGGGCGGCAAGGTCATCGACAAGGGCCGGGAGATGATGCAGGACCCGGGGCTGGCCGCTGTGCTGGCCCGCGAGGGCGGCGAAATTGCCAAGGAGCTCGTGCAGGCCCTGGCCTTGCCGGACGATCCGCCGTCGCTGCTGCGTGGCGAGTTGGGCATCAGCAAGCGCGTCGCTTGGGCCGAGCCGCTGGACCTCGATGAGGTCAAGGCCGTCGGCAGGGCGTGCGGCTGTACGGTCAACGATGTGCTGATGGCCGCAGCTGCGGGCGCGCTGCGCGGCTACATGATCGAGCGGGGCGCCGATGTCGACGGCATGACGCTGCGGGCGACCGTGCCGGTGAACCTGCGTCCGCTGGAGCACGCCAAGAAGCTGGGCAACCACTTCGGCCTGGTGTTCCTGGACCTGCCGGTCGGCGAAGCCAACCCGGTGCGACGGCTTGAACACGTCGCCGAATGCATGAATCAGTTGAAAAAGTCAAGGCAAGCGATTGTCGCATATGGGCTTCTTGCGGCGCTGGGGATGGCGCCGCAACCGATGCAGGCGCTTGCGCTTGAGCTGTTCAGTCGCAAGGCGACGGCGGTGGCGACGAACGTGCCCGGGCCGCAGCAGCCGTTGTTCCTGGCCGGATGCCGGGTCAGGGAACTGATGTTCTGGGTGCCGCAGACCGGTTCCATCGGCTTGGGCATCTCGATCCTGAGCTACAACAATCGCGTCCATTTCGGCCTGATCGGCGATGCCCGGTTGATCCCCGATCCCGAAGCGGTGATCCGTCGCTTCGGGCCGGAGTTCGAGAAGCTGCTGTACCTGGCATTGATGGGGGACTGGGAGCGCAGCATCGACTCGGTCGATGCGGAAGCGCTGGTGGCGGGCTGAGGGGTAGCGCAGCGCCACCACCGTGTGGCCGCCGGGAGGCGCGCGTCGACCGAGGCATGTCGATGAGTGCATGACCGGCGAACGATCGCCGCATTGTCAGCGCACTTTCGAAGGTGTCGTGTGGGCCCAGGGGCCGTGTAATCGGAGAGCAATCCGCTATTCAGCTTTCGTCACACAGCATTGCACCTGCGCTGAGTAGCATCACGCCCACCCCATTCATCGCGCGGCACCGGCCGCAACCCAAGGAGAACACCATGCGCAAGACGACGATGGTCACTGCGACACTTGCCAGTGCAATGCTGCTCAGCAGCTGCGCGACCTACACGGGGCAGACCAATGATCCCAACGATCCCAACCGCACCCGCAACAACGCGCTGATCGGTGCCGGTATCGGTGCGGTGGCCGGCCTGCTCAGCGGTTCCAGTGCAACCGAGCGCCGCCAGCACGCGATGATCGGTGCCGGTATCGGTGGTCTTGCCGGTGGTTCGATCGGCGCCTACCAGGATCGCCAGGAAGCCGAACTGCGTCGCCAGACCCAGGGCACCGGCATCCAGGTCGATCGCGACGGCGATGTCATCAAGCTCAACCTGCCGGACGGCGTGACCTTCGATTTCGGCAAGGCCGACCTGAAGGCGCAGTTCCATCCGGCACTGAACAACGTCGCCAGCACCCTGTCGCAGTACAACCAGACCATTGTCGAAGTCACCGGCCACACCGACAGTGTCGGCAGCGATGCGGTCAACCAGCGCCTGTCCGAGCAGCGCGCGAATTCGGTCAGCAACTACCTGATCGGCCGTGGTCTGCAGCGCGAGCGCTTCGAGATCATCGGTGCCGGCAAGCAGTACCCGATCGCCGACAACGCCACCGAGCAGGGGCGCTCGCTGAATCGTCGCGTCGAGATCCGCGTGGTGCCGCTGCGTTCGTGATGCCGTCCGCTATTTGGTGAATCCGGACGGGCCGCGAAAGCGGCCCGTTCCTTTTGACGACGGTGCAGCGCCTTGAGGCCGGCGCGTTTTCCGCGCAAGGCACCGCGATGGTCGTCCTCGTCCTGCACGCCGCGCGCCGCCTGCCTGTCCGTCCTGTACGGCGGTGCTATCGCGTGTATCGGAGTTCGAAGCGCAGTCCGACGGCCACCAGGTTGTCGGCCTGTCCATCCAGACCGGGATTAATGACGTACTGCAGGTTCGGCTGGATCGCCAGGGTGTCGTTGATGACGAGACGATGGGTCAGTTCCAGTACGACCTCGCGCCCGGCGCATGCGCAGTCCGGTGCGCTGCTTGCCGCCCGCTGGTAGTCGCGCGAGGTTTCGGCCCAGGTCAGGGCGATGCCGGTCTCGTCCTGGGGCCGCGCCCGGATCATGCCGGTGCCGGTCACGCCCAGCGAGAAGAACCCGCCGAAGGTGTTGAACCTCCCGTCCGCCTTGCCCAGGCGGAAGAAGCCCCGCGCGTTGCGTTGCTCCGGGTCTCCGCCCAGCAAGGCCTCGCCACGCAGGTACAGGCCCGCGTTGCTGCCCTTGCTGACGACGGGCTCCGAGGATGCGTCGTGCGCGTGGTTTTCGAATCGGCCGGTGTAGTGCCAGATGCCACCGATCAGGCGGGCCCGTCCGGCGGTGTAGTCCAGTTCGTTGATCAGCAGGGCGCCGTCGCCTTTGCCCAGGCGGACGGCGGTGCGCGTCGGCTTGTCAGGGTCGCCGGGAACGCCGTCGAGGACCGCGCCGCGCCAGACCAGGTGCTCGCCGACCTGCGCCTGCAGTCGCAGCGACAGGGAGGTCGTCGGAAAGATCGACGGGCCATTGCGGCCGGTCTGCGCGATATCCGTGCCGATGCCGTGCGCACTGCCCATGAACAGGCTGGACGCCTCCAGCGCATCGAATTCGCTGTTGAGGTCGTAGAGGCCGCCCTTGGCCGACCAGCGTTCGCTGGCGCCGGTGTATTCGATCCAGGCTTCGTACAGGCGTGCGGCCTGGATGCCGGTCTCGATATTGGAAATGCCCTGTGCATCGCCGGCCACGCCGTCGGTGAAGCCGGTCCCGTTGTTGTACAGGCCGTACAGATGCACGGTGCTGCGTGGAAGCCCGAACAGGCGTTCCATGTCCGCCGTCAGCAGCAGGTCGAGATTGTCGAGGTAGCGGATGTCGTTGGCGAGTCCGCCGCGGACCGCACCCAGCGTGTCGGCGGTATATGCGATCTCGAACGAGAGCGGCCCCGGGGTCTCATGCGTCGTGTGGCTGGCCTCCGCATGCGGGCGCGTTGCGGACGGCGGCGACTGGCTGCTCGCGGCAGCTTCGGACAACGCCATCAGGGACGCGAGCCCCAGCACGCCGGCCGACCAGCCTGTCTGGCGTGAGGCGGGTGCGGAATGGCGGGGTGTGCAGAGCGCAGCAGTCGACATGCGAAAGACCGTACAAGAAGAAGGGAAGGCGGGGCTGGAATGATCAGATCTTGAAGTCGTCGAATGCAATGCGGTCTTCGGCGATGCCGAGCCGTTGCAGCAACGCCCGCGTCGCCGACAACATCGCAGGCGGTCCGCAGAGATAGAAATCGCAGGTTTCCAGGGCTGGATGGCTGCGCAGCAGCAGATCGTGCGCGACCTCATGGACGAATCCCTGCAAGCCGGCGTCGCTGCCCGGATCCTCGGACAGCACGGGATGCCAGGAGAAGTTGGGGTGCATGCGTGCCAGCGATGCCATCTCGGTGGCATAGGGAACTTCACGGTTGCTGCGGGCGCCGTACCAGAAGTGCATCCGCTCCTGCGCGCCGGATGCCAGGCAGTCGTGGATCATCGCGCGCAGGGGCGCCATGCCGGCACCACCGCCGATGAAGATCTTCTCGCGTCCGCCGGGCCGGATCGAAAAATCACCGAACGGTCCGCTGAAGCGCACGCGATCGCCGGGTTGCAGTGAGTACAGATAGGTCGAGCCCCTGCCGATGACGACTTGTCCGCAATCCTTGCGTCCGGGCTGGAAGCGGGCGAGCAGGGAGAGGCGACCATTGGCGGCGGGAAACGCGAGCGAATAGGCACGACGGACCGGTTCGAGGTTGGCCATGGGCTCGGGCAGGGCGAGTTCGCGCCAGGCTTCGCGATGGTCGTCGGGGTAATGAAGTTGTTCTTTCCCCAGCGAGTACGCGGGGACGCCGATCTGGATGTACGCACCCGCGCGATATTCCGGACCCGTCGCTGCTCCCGTCTTCAGTACGATCTCGCGCAGGAACGGCGTGACCGCATGGACGCTTTCGACTTCCGCGTCGAGCTCGCGGCACAGTGCCGCGCCGTCGGCGACTTCCACGTCGATATCCCGATCGAGCGCCAGGCCGCAGGCCAGTCGATAGCCTTGCGCCAGCTTGGCCGCGGGCAGGTGGCTGCGGTCGGCGCTGGTCGGCGCGGGCGCATCTTCGCGGATGCGGATCTCGCACAGCCCGCAGCTTTCGCCGCCGCCGCAGTTGGAGGGCAACTGCAGGCCATTGCGGGCGAGTGCCAGGTACACGGTGTCGCCGCGCGCGGCCTGCAAAGAACGCAGGAGGGTGCCATCGGTGGTCAGGACCGTCAGTTGCCGCTTGCGCTGCCAGCGTCGGGGGATGAACTCCGCCACATGGAAGCTGGAGATCAGCAGCCAGCTCCCGGTCAGTGCCAGCCACAGTCCACTCATGCCGGCGAGCATCAGGATGGGATTGTTGTAATCCTCGCGCCCGCTGTAATCCATGATGTGGAGCATCCACAGGATGTCGTACAGCCTCCACGTGCTGTTGCGATGTTCGAGGATCTGCCCGGTCTGCGCGGACACGTAGACGGAGGTGTCCTCGTCATCGGCGAAGTCCACCCGCCATGCCGGTGTCGCGTGGTCGCGGGTTTCCAGGCTGTGTTCCAGGCGCACCGGTGGCTGTTGCCGGCCTTCGCCGATGTAGCTCGCGCGCGCTGCCGTCGCGGCAAACGCGGCATCGATGTCGATGCGCCCGCCGTCGGCGGCATCAACCACCCATCGCGCCTGGCCATCGGACAGCTCGTAGACGGGCCGGTCGAGCAGCCAGCGCGCATGGGCGCCGACGATCCGGGTGCGCGCGCCATCCAGCACGGTGTCGATCGGCAACACGTCCGTCGGCCAGGCCCGGGGGGTGGCGGCCTGGCTGCGATGCCGGCTGCCGTTCAGTGCATCGCCATCGAGCAGGCCCATCAACAATCCGCTGGCGAGCCAGAGAATGAACTGCAGGCCGATCAACAGGCCAAGCCATTTGTGGATCTTCCGCATCCAGGGCGTCATGCGGCGGTCTTCCTGCGGAAGCTGTAGAACAGCAGCCAGATGCCGCTGAAGCAGAAGAGCAGGGCGACCACGCTGGCGACACGCAGCAGGTTGTTGCTGGCATCGGCGCGATCGCGGTAGTCCATGATGTGGAGCATCCACATCGTGTCGAACCAGCGCCAGACGGCATGGCGGTGCGCAAGCAACTCGCCGGTCGGCGACAGGTAGAGCGTGGTGGCGTCATCATCGCGATAGGTGACCGACCACATCGGTGCGGGTTCGCGGCTGACTTCGCGTGGGGCAGTGTCCAGCCATGCGATCTCGGCGGGCGGCGCATCTCCCTTGTACAGCGAGGTCGCGATCGCGCGGACGTCCGCTTCGTCCAGCGGTTCGATCGTGCCGCCCGTGCGGGCATCGACAAGCACGCTGCCCGCCTGCCGTTCGATCTGGAAGACCGGCCTGCCCATCAGGCCGGTCAACTGGTAGGACGTCATGCCCGGGAAGCGTTGCGACAGCGCGGCGGCATCGAGCAGGCCCGAGGCCGCGTTGAGTTCGGGCTCGACCGGGGTGTTCAGTCGCGCTTCGGTGATCGGCGCCAGCGAGACGATCGCCATGAAGGTGCCGCTGGCCATCCACAGCAAGGCTTGCACGCCGATGACCAGCCCGATCCATTTGTGCGTCCTGCGTGCCCAGAAGGCAGGTTTCATTGTCTGTTCCCGGATGGAGAAAGTGCCGATGCACTCGATTCGCATCCGAGAGATTAGAGGTCTGGCGGGATAATGGAATAAGTGGAAGCACTGGATGCAGATAGCGATAAATGACTAATCGCATTGATCGAGATCCATTCGCAAAAAAGCCCATAAAACGTGCTGTTTTCCTTCAACAAGAGGTGCGTTGGTTTATCAGTTTAATAATTGTTCGCATTCGCAGATGGCGGAGATTAATTATCTCGGCGACGGGTGCTTGTTTTTGCATCGATGCATGCATGCGGTGGCCGTCCGCGCAACGCTTTGACGGAATCCGTCGCGAGGGGCATCGCGCGGGCGACGGGCGAGGTCCGTGCGACGGAGGCGTCTTGCTGTTCCCCGGATCGTGCGCGGGTCGAATGCGGCCAACAGCCGGAAACGACAAAGGCCACGCGAGGTGGCCTTTGTCGTTCACACATCGATGTATGGTGGAGGTGGGGGGAATTGAACCCCCGTCCGAAGGCACTCCATCCCCGGTACTACATGCTTAGTTCACCGTTGGATCTCGTCCCGCAGCAGCACGGTGTACAAAGCGCACCGCAGGACCAGCCTGTTTTGGTTAAGCCGTGACTGACAGGCAGCCATCACAGCCGGTTCCGTGATAATGACCCTACATCCACGAGCACGGGCACAAGTGGGTTCGGGGCTTACGCCTTAAGCGGCGAGAGCGTAGTTGTCGTCGTTGGCAACTAGAGTTTTGCTACTGGATTAACGAGGAAAGTCGCCCCCTCGGCATGCACCAGGTAATTTCGCAACCCCCGTCGAAGCCAGTGCACCCCCGGGAGCGTTCATTACGCTGTGCAGGCAGTATAGGGGCGTGTGGCGGGGACGCAAGGGCGGCACCCGCGCCGCATCGCGGGCCGGGGCGTGGCATTCATCCGCGATTCGGGCCGGTCTTGCCGGTATGCTGGCAGCATGGCTTTTCCATCGCCCTCCGCCGTCGACGAGTCGGAAGCCGGCCGCCACGGGCTGCGCCGCGGCTATCTGCTCGCGGTGGTCGTGCTGATCGGCTCGCTGCTGATGGTGTTCCTGTACGCGCGCAGCGCCGGCGACCGCGAGCGGCAACTGGCCGAGACCGAGGTGGACGCCGAGTCGGCGCGGATGGCGTCCCTGGTCGAGCAACGTCTGCTGCACTATGAACTCGCATTACGTGGCGGGGTGTCGTTGTTCGCGTCGGTCAGTCGGCCGACCGACCGGCAATGGCGGGGCTATGTCGAGGGCCTGGACATCCCCGGCCAGTTCCCGGGATTGATGGGGCTTGGGTATGCGCCCTATCTGCGGGGCGGCGAGCTCGAGGTATTGCAGTTGGCGATGCGCGACGCCGGCCAGGGCCTGTTCGAGATCCGTCCGCAGGGCGCGCGCGAATTCTATGGCCCGGTGGTGTACCTGGAGCCGCGCACGCTGCCCAACACGCAGGCGATCGGTTACGACATGTTCTCCGAGCCGGTGCGGCGGGTCGCGATGACCGGCGCGCGCGATACCGGGAAGATCATGCTCACCGCGCCGGTGCAGCTGCTGCAACAGCCGGCTGCGCCCGGCGAGTACGGCCTGCTGCTGTACGCCCCGATCTACGGCGGCGGGATCTCGCCGTCCAATCCGCTGGCGCGCCGCGCTGCGATGGCCGGTTGGGTGTATGCGCCGTTCAGCGCGCGCGCCTTCGTGCTCAGTGCGCTGGAAGGATTCAGTCATCGCGGCGATATCCGCATCGTCGACATCACCGACGAGCAAGCGCATGTGATCTACACGGACCCCGGTTTCGCGGGCCGGGCCGATACCAGGGCCGCGGCCGGCAACGGTGCCGACGGAGCCGAGGGCGGGATGGGAGGATTGGATCCGCAGATGATCAGCAGCCGCAGCATCGAGAAGGAGGTCTACGGCCGCCGATGGCGGTTCGATTTCCAGGCGCCGATCACGCCGGCCAGCGGCGGCATGAGCGAGCGCGAACTGATCTTCGTTTCCGGAGGGCTGGCATCGTTGCTGCTGTTCGCGGTGGTGCTGGCGCTGGCGTACACGCAGTCCAACGCCGAGCGCCTGGCGGCGCGGATGAGCGCCTCCTATCGCCGCAGCGAACAACGTTTCCGCAATGCCATGTTGTACGCAGCGGCGGGACATGCCCTGCTCGACGCCGAGGGTGGCATCGTCGAGGCCAATCCGGCGCTGGCGGGCATCCTGGGCAGTTCCATGGCAGCGCTGGCGGGGACCCGTTTCGAGGGGTACTTTCTCGACGATGCGGTGCCGGGGATCACCGCTCCGGCAGCGGGATCGCCGGGCCATGGCATCGCGCATCAGCGCGGCGACAGCGAGGCGGTGATCCGCGTGACCCGTTTGCTGCGTCGTTCCGATGGCGACATCCGTCATGTCGAGCTGGTGTATTCGCCGCTGCCCGGCGAGCTCGACAGCGACGTGACGCAACTGGTGCAGGTGGAGGATGTCACCGAGCGCCATCGCGCGCAGGCGCAGGTGCAGGCCTTGAACCGCACGCTGGAGGCGCGGGTCGCGCAGCGCACCCGCGAGTTGACGCATGCCAACCATGAGCTCGAGTCGTTCGCCTACAGCGTCTCGCACGACCTGCGCGCTCCGCTGCGTTCGATCGACGGCTTCTGCCGGTTGCTGGCCGATCGCTACCAGTCCGGCATCGATGAGCAGGGCAGGGGATTCCTGGCGCGCGTGCGCGCGGCCGCGAACCGGATGGATGGGCTGATCGATTCCCTGCTGAAGATGTCGCGGATCTCGCGCGGCGAGTTCAAGCGGGTCGATCTGGACCTCAGCACGATGGCCACGGACATCGTCGCGGAACTGCGGCAGTCGACGCCGCAGCGCGAGGTCGAGGTGGTCATCGAGCCGGGGCTGCACGCATCGGGCGACCAGGCCCTGATCCGCAACCTGCTGCAGAACCTGCTGGAGAACGCCTGGAAGTTCACCGACAGGACGCCTGCCGCGCGCATCGAATTCCTGCGCGAGTCGGGTGTGACAGCAGACGCTGGCGGGCCTTCGCAGCCTCAGGTGCCGGCCGGGCAGTGCATGTTCCTGATCCGCGACAATGGCGCCGGATTCAGCCAGGAGTATGCGAGCAAGCTGTTCCGGCCGTTCCAGCGCCTGCATGGCGACGACGAGTACCAGGGGCACGGGATCGGCCTGGCGACGGTCAAGCGCATCGTCGAGCGCCACGGGGGCACGATCAGTGCGGTCGGCGTGACCGATGGCGGCGCGGTGTTCCGCTTCAGCCTGTCGCATGACGACCTGCCCGCGGCCTGAGTCCACGGGATCGCAAGGCCCAGCGCGCCGGTGAAGCGGCGCGCGTGGCGTGCATCCTGCAATGGCCGGTGGGTCAGGCGCTCTTGTTGTGGTGGCGCATGACCCGCTGCTTGTCGCGCGCCCAGTCGCGTTCCTTGGCGGAGTCGCGCTTGTCGTGGCTCTGCTTGCCCTTGGCGAGCGCGAGTTCAGCCTTGACCTTGTTGCCCTTCCAGTACATCGCGGTCGGGACCACGGTGTAACCATCGCGCTGGATGCGCCCGATCAGCTTGTCGATCTCGGCCCGGTGCAGCAGCAGCTTGCGGGTGCGCTTGGCGTCGGCGACGACGTGGGTCGAGGCCGAAATCAGCGGCGTGATCTGCGCGCCGGTCAGGAAAATCTCCCCATTGCGGACCATCGCGTAGCTTTCGCCGATCTGCGCGCGGCCTGCCCGGATCGCCTTGAGCTCCCAGCCCTCCAGCGCCAGACCGGCCTCGAAACGCTCCTCGAGGTGATAGTCGTGGCGCGCACGCTTGTTCAGGGCGATGGTCTTGTCGCCGTTTGCCTTATCCTTGCCGGTCTTCTTGCTCATCCACCCATTGTCCCCGAAGCCGGGGCGCCAAGCGAGTCATGCCCAAGATCGAACGCAGTGCCCTGGTCGAACATTCAGCGAACCGCATGTTTTCGCTGGTCAACGACATCGCCGCCTACCCGGAACGCTTCGACTGGTGCGATGCCGCGCAAGTGCTCGAATCCAGCGAGGAGCGGGTGGTGGCCCGGCTGGACCTCGGAATCGGCGCGCTGCGGACCTGGTTCACGACCGAAAACACGCTGTCGCGGCCGCACCACATCGACATGCAACTGCGGGACGGGCCGTTCAAGCGCCTGGACGGGCGCTGGCAGTTCCATGCGCTGGACGAATGCGCCTGCAAGGTCACGCTGACGCTGGACTTCGAGCCCAACAGCCGGCTGCTGCTGCCCGCGCTGACCCTGGGCTTCAGGACGCTGGCCGACCGCATGGTCGACGATTTCGTCCGGGTGGCGGACCGGCTGGAAGCCTGACATGCGCGTGCAGGTGGTCAGGGCGCTGGTGGATGCGGTCGACAGCATCGACCTCGAGCTGCCGGACCAGGCGCTGGTCGCCGATGCGCTGGCCGCTTCGGGGCTGCAGGATCCGGCGATCGCCGGCTATGCGGTGTATGGCGAGCGGGTGTCGCTGGAGACGCCGCTGCGCGACGGCGACCGGCTGGAGCTGCTGCGCCCACTGGTGATCGACCCCAAGGAGGCCCGGCGCCGGCGCGCGCTCGACCAGCGCGAGGGGCGCTCCGGGCAGAAGGACGGACAACAAAAAAGGCCGCGCTGAATGCACGGCCTTCCGGGGCGGATCTGTCGATGGTGTCCTGCTGCGGCAGGCGCGGCATCTGCCTCGATCAGCGGCGACGGCCCTTTTCCTTGGGCAGGTTGCCGAACTTGCGCATCCGCTCCGACAGTTCCAGGTCCTGCTCGGGGAAGTAGTCGCCTTCCCACTTGGTCAGCGCGTCGTTTTCGAACCACAGCGTCAGGTTCTTGATCTCGACCTGGCCGCGGCGGTTGATCCGCTGCGTCGAGGTGTAATCCCAGCGCTGGTGGTGGAATGGATCGGCGATCGACGGCGAGCCCAGCAGGGTCAGCACCTGCTGCTTGGGCATGCCGGCCTGCAACTGGTCGACCGCCGTCTTTTCGATCAGGTTGCCCTGGTAGATCGGCTGCTTGTACAGCAGCCCGCAGCCGGACGTGGCGAGCGCAACGGACAACACGATGAGGTATTTGGTCATGGACAACGCAGGGTGACGGGTATCCACCTGATGATACACTCCCTCCGGCTGCCGCAACCGGTCGTTGATGGGATTCGGGCGGCTGGCGCTAAACCGCCCGTAAACGACAAGCGCCAAAGGCATGTGACCCTGATCGTGTCTGGCATCAACGGAGTTCGTGATGGAATCGCTGGACCTGCGCAAGGCTGGATTGAAAGTCACCCATCCCCGGATGCGGATCCTGGAGTTGCTCGAGCAGCGTACCCCGCGCCAGCACATGACCGCCGAGGACATCTACCGGCAGTTGCTGGACCAGGGCGATGAAATCGGCCTGGCCACGGTGTACCGCGTGCTGACCCAGTTCGAAGCCGCGGGCCTGGTGCTCAAGCACAATTTCGAAGGCGGGCATGCGGTCTATGAGCTCGACCGCGGCGGCCATCACGACCATATGGTCGATGTCGATAGCGGCAAGATCATCGAGTTCGAAAGCGCCGAGATCGAAGCCCTGCAGCGCGAGATCGCCGACAAGCACGGCTACATCCTCGAAGAGCACTCGCTGGTGCTCTACGTGCGCAAGAAGCGCTGAGGCGCCTCGTTCCGGGCCTGTGTTGGTGTGGGCGTTTGACCGTCTGAGCGTTTGACCGTTATTCACCCGGGGGAGATGCCCCGGGTTCGACCTCGCGCCGCCTAGTCGACCTCGGTCAACAGCCGCTTGGCGGCCGCGCGCGCTTCCTTGCCGATATCGACGCCGCCGAGCATCCGCGCCAGTTCCTCGACGCGTTCTCCGGTCGTGAGCACCTGTACCGCGCTCTGGGTCATGCCTTCGGCCTGCGCCTTGCTAACCCGGTAATGGGCGTGGCCCTGCGCGGCGACCTGCGGCAGATGGGTCACGCACAGCACCTGGCACTGCCTGCCCAGCGCCCGCAGCTTCTGGCCGACGATCTGCGCGACCGCGCCGCCGATGCCGGAGTCGACTTCGTCGAACACCATGGTCTGGACCGTGTCCATGCCCAGCGCCGCGACTTCGATCGCCAGCGAGATGCGCGACAGTTCGCCGCCGGACGCGACCTTGCGCAAGGCGCGCGGTGGCTGCCCGGCATTGGCCGACACCAGGAACTCGACGCGCTCGGCCCCTTGCGGGTCGGGGCGATCACCCTCGTTGGCCTCGAAGGCCACTTCGAAACGGCCGCCGCCGAGCCCGAGCTCGCCGATCAGTACCGAAGTCGCCTTCGACAGTGCGGCGCCGGCGGCGGTGCGCGACGCCGTGAGGCGGTCGGCCGCGGCCCGCCACAGCTCGCGGGCCTTGGCGATGTCCTTGTCCAGGCTTTGCAGGCGGACGCCGGCATCGGCCAGGGCCTCGAGTTCGGCCTGGAACCGGGTCTGGCTCTCCGCCAGTTCATCGACGCCGACGCGGTGCTTGCGAGCCAGTTCATGCAGGCGGCCGAGGCGGGCTTCGAGTTCGTCGAACTGCGAGGGGTCGAGTTCGAGGTCGTCGCGGACCCGTTGCAGCAGCAGCAGGGCTTCGTCGACCTGGATCAGGGCAGCGTCCAGCATCGCGTCGACATCGGCCAGGCGGCTGTCGTGCTGCTGTTCGCGTGCCAGCTCGCCGCGCACCTGCTGTAACTGGCGCGACATCGAGGGACCGTCTTCGCCGCCAAGGCTGGCCAGGGCGCCGTCGCAGGCCGCGATCAGGCCGGCGGCATGCGCATGCCGGCGATGCGTCGCGATGGTGTCGGTGATCGACTGCGGTCGCAGGTCTTCGCGGGCCAGTTCGGCCAGTTGATGCTTCAGCCAGTCGATGCGTTCAGAGACGTCGCCGGTCCGCGACAGGGTGTCGCGTTCGCGCAGCAGGGCGTTCCACTGCCGGGCGGCGGCCACAACCGCTTCGAGCAAGGGCGCATGCCGGGCGAAGGCGTCGAGCAGGCCCAACTGGCTGCCGCGCGCCATCAAGGCCTGGTGCTCGTGCTGGCCGTGGATCTCGACCAGCAGGCCGGCAAGTTCCGACAGTTGCGACAGCGTCGCCGGGCGACCGTTGATCCAGGCCCGCGAGCCGCCATCGGCGCGCAGCGTCCGGCGCAGCGCGCAGGCCAGGCCGTCATCGAACTCGGCCTCTGCCAGCCAGGCCTGGACGGCCGGGGTGTCGTCGATCGCGAATTCGGCATGCAGTTCGGCGCGCTCGGCACCGTGGCGGACCATCCCGCTATCGGCACGCAGGCCGGACAGGAAGCCCAGGGCGTCGACCAGCAGGGATTTGCCGGCACCGGTCTCGCCCGAGATGACCGTCATGCCGGGGCCGAACTCCAGTTCGGCGGCACGGACGACGGCGAAATCGTGGATGGTCAGTCGTTTCAGCATGGGGGCGCATTGTAGAGGCTTCCGGCGCAGTTGCTGAGACGCTGGCGCCGGAATCTCCAAGGGCCGGCGGGCGGGTATCTGAGGGCCCGACCGGTCTCGCACCGCGCTTGTTGCGCCGCGCAGGCGATCAGGCTATCTATCATCCGGATGATCCAGCCCCCGGCCGACCTTGACCTCGATCCCCGTGCACGCCAGCTGCTGCGCACGCTGATCGCCCGGCATATCCGCGATGGCGGCCCGGTGGGATCGCAGACGCTGGCGCGGCATGCCGGCCTGGATGTCAGTCCGGCCACGATCCGCAGCATCCTGTCCGATCTTGAGGACAGCGGCCTGCTGTCGACGCCGCATACCTCGGCCGGGCGCATTCCGACCGCCCAGGGCTATCGGGTGTTCGTCGATTCCCTGTTGCAGGTGCAGCCCTTGCCCGATGGCGAGTTGAACCGGCTGCGCAGCGAGCTGCCGGGCGGCAGCGGCACGCAGTCGCTGATCGGCAGCGCCTCCGAGCTGGTGTCGGCGATGACCCATTTCGTTGGCGTGGTGTCGGTGCCGCGGCGCGAGCAGTTCGCGTTCCGTCATATCGACTTCGTCGCACTGGACCCGCAGCGGGTCATGGCGATCCTGGTATTTGCCGACAACGACGTGCAGAACCGGATCATCCAGACCCGTCGCAGTTATGACGCCGGCGAGCTCGAACGCATCGCCAACTACCTCAACCAGCATTTCGCCGGCCGGCCGCTGGCCGACATCCGCGTCAGCCTGGTGCAGGAACTGCGCAATGCCCGCAACGAAATGGAGCAGTTGCTGTCGCGGACCGTCGAGCTGGCCGAGCAGGCGCTGGCGCCCAACGACGACGACATGCTGGTAGCCGGGCAGACCAAGCTGATCGGCGTGCAGGACCTCAGCGACCTCGACCGCCTGCGCGACCTGTTCGAAGCGTTCTCGCGCAAGCGTGAGATCCTGCAGTTGCTGGAGCGGACCATCAGTGCGCCCGGGGTCCGCATCTTCATTGGCGAGGAGACCGGGCTGGCCCCGCTGGAAGGGGTATCCCTGGTCACTGCGCCGTATTCGGCCGGTGGACGGGTGCTCGGCGTGCTCGGCGTCATCGGGCCGACCCGGATGGCCTACGAGCGCGTGATCCCGGTCGTGCAGGCCACGGCCGATGCGCTGGGGGCGGCGCTCGGTCCGCCGAACTGACCGAGTCAACTGGCCTGGCGAACCAGTCTGATCGACCGGCCGGAGCAACCGACCTGATCCGCTGATCTGCGAACCGGTGTCGCAAGCCGTCCGGTGCCGGCGCCAGCCGGGCAGGGCGCGCGCGCGTCCCGGTCGCGACGATGGCCGCTGTAGGCACGGATCGGGGCGCGATCGTGCCGGTTGCGGCCCTGCTTCGACGCCACGCCTGTCACGCGATTGACTTGAATCCTCTGCGGACGGCCCCATAGCTGGCGGATCGGCGGCTCCGCGACCGCCTGCAACCCGACAGGACATGAACACAGAATCCATCCAGGAAGGCGCGGCTGCGCCGGAAGACACCTACCAGGAAAGCGGCGACACGCATTCCCAGATCGAGGCCCTGAAGGCGGAACTGGAGCAGGTCAAGGCGCAGTCGTTGATCGAGCGCGCCGACCTCGAGAACCAGCGCAAGCGCATGGAACGCGACGTGCGCACAGCCCGCCTGTTTGCCAACAAGCAATTGCTGGGCGACCTGCTGCCGGTCTTCGACGGTCTTGAAGCCGCGCTGGCCGCGATCAAGGACGAAGGCCCGCTGCGCGATGGCGTGTTGCTGACGCTGCGCGAACTGACCCGGATCTCGTCGAACAACGGCCTGATCGAAGTCGCGCCCAAGCGTGGCGAGGCCTTCAATCCCGAGCATCACCAGGCGATGAGCGCGATCGAGACCGAGGCGGTGGCCCCGGGCCAGGTCTTCGACACCTTCCAGAAGGGTTACCTGCTCAACGAGCAGTTGCTGCGTCCGGCGCTGGTCGCCGTCGCCAAGCACGACTGACCCGGTCCCGACCGGCCCGCATCCGGCAACGCCGGTGGCGCCGGTCAGGCCACGAGGCTGCAGACGCTTGAACCGTCCGCAGCCGACCCCAGATACCGAACATCGGCGGCATCGGCCGCCCCACAGACAAGATTCAGAGGGAATTCCGCAATGGCAAAGATCATCGGCATCGACCTGGGCACGACCAACTCGTGCGTGGCGATCATGGACGGCGGCAAGGCCAAGGTCATCGAGAACAGCGAGGGCGACCGCACCACGCCTTCGATCGTCGCCTACACCAAGGACGGCGAAGTCCTGGTCGGCGCATCGGCCAAGCGCCAGGCCGTCACCAACCCCAAGAACACCTTCTTCGCCGTCAAGCGCCTGATCGGCCGCAAGTTCACCGACGCCGAAGTCAAGAAGGACCTCGACCTGGTGCCGTACGGCATCAGCGCGCACGACAATGGCGATGCCTGGGTCGAGACCAGCGATGGCCGCAAGCTGTCGCCGCAGGAAGTCTCCGCGCGCATCCTCGAGAAGATGAAGAAGACCGCCGAGGACTACCTCGGCGAGAAGGTCACCGAGGCGGTCATCACCGTGCCGGCGTACTTCAACGACAGCCAGCGCCAGGCGACCAAGGACGCCGGCAAGATCGCCGGCCTGGACGTCAAGCGCATCATCAACGAGCCGACCGCGGCCGCGCTGGCCTATGGCCTGGACAAGGATGGTGGCGACCGCAAGATCGTCGTCTATGACCTGGGCGGCGGCACCTTCGACGTCTCGGTCATCGAGATTGCCGAAGTCGACGGCGAGAAGCAGTTCGAAGTGCTGGCCACCAACGGCGACACCTTCCTGGGCGGCGAAGACTTCGACGCACGCGTCATCGATTACCTGGTCGAGGAGTTCCTCAAGGACCAGGGCATCGACCTGCGCAAGGATCCGCTGGCCCTACAGCGCCTGAAGGACGCCGCCGAGCGCGCGAAGATCGAGCTGTCGTCGTCGCAGCAGACCGAGGTCAACCTGCCGTACGTGACCGCCGACGCATCCGGTCCGAAGCACCTGAACATCAAGCTGACCCGCGCCAAGCTCGAGGCCCTGGTCGAGGACCTGGTCAAGAAGACCATCGATCCCTGCCGCACCGCCCTCAATGACGCCGGCCTGCGTGCCAGCGACATCAGCGAGGTGATCCTGGTCGGCGGCCAGACCCGCATGCCCAAGGTGCAGGCCGCGGTGGCTGAGTTCTTCGGCAAGGAACCGCGCAAGGACGTCAACCCCGACGAGGCGGTCGCCGTCGGCGCCGCGGTGCAGGGCGGCGTGCTGGCCGGCGACGTCAAGGACGTGCTCCTGCTCGACGTGACCCCGCTGAGCCTGGGCATCGAGACCCTGGGCGGCGTGTTCACCAAGATCATCGAGAAGAACACCACGGTGCCGACCAAGGCCTCGCAGACGTTCTCGACTGCCGAGGACAACCAGTCCGCGGTGACCGTGCACGTGCTGCAGGGCGAGCGCGAGCAGGCCCGCTTCAACAAGTCGCTTGCCCGCTTCGACCTGTCGGGCATCGATGCCGCGCCGCGCGGCATGCCGCAGGTGGAAGTGTCCTTCGATATCGACGCCAACGGCATCGTCCACGTGACCGCCAAGGACAAGAAGACCAACAAGGAACAGAAGGTCGAGATCAAGGCCGGCTCGGGTCTGTCGGACGACGAGATCCAGCGGATGGTCGCCGATGCCGAAGCGCATCGCGAGGAAGACAAGAAATTCCATGAGCTGGTCGGCGCGCGCAACCAGGCCGATGCGCTGGTGCACGGGACCCGTACCGCGATCAAGGACAACGGCGACAAGGTGCCCGGCGACGTGATCGGCCGCGTGGAAGCGGCGATCGCCGATGTCGAGACCGCGATGAAGGGTGACGACAAGGCCCAGATCGAAGCCAAGTCGAAGGCGCTGGAAGAAGCCGCGCAGGCGCTGTTCGCAGCGGCGGCCCAGCAGCCGGGCGAGGGTGCCCCGGCCGAAGGTAACGCGGCTCCGCAGAACGACGACGTCGTGGATGCCGAGTTCACCGAGGTCAAGGACGACGACAAGAAGCAGTGAATCGGGAATAGGGGATCGGACATCGGAGGGGCGCAGCTTCGCTTCGCTGCTCCGGTCTGTCCGGTTCCCGTTTCCGGATCCGAAAAGGCGCGGCCGTGCCGGCGCGCAGGCTTTGACGATTCCCCATTTCCGATTCCTGATTCCGGGCCCCATGAGCAAACGTGACTATTACGAAGTACTGGGCGTGGCCCGCAACGCCAGCGAGGAAGAGCTGAAAAAGGCTTACCGTCGCTGCGCGATGAAGCATCACCCTGACCGCAACCCCGGCGACAAGGATGCCGAGGCTGCGTTCAAGGAATGCAAGGAGGCCTACGAGGTCCTGGCCGACGGCGGCAAGCGCCGCATGTACGACCAGCACGGCCATGCGGCGTTCGAGCACGGCATGGGCGGCGGTAACGCCGGCCCGGGCGGCTTCGGCGGCGCCGACATGGGCGACATCTTCGGCGACATCTTCGGCAACATCTTCGGTGGTGGAGGTGGCGGCCGCGCCGGCCCGCGTCGCGGTGCGGACGTCGGCTATGCGCTCGAGCTGGATCTCGAGGAAGCGGTCTCCGGCGTCGAGAAGCGCATCGAGATCCCGACGCTGGCCGAATGCGAACCCTGCAACGGCACCGGCTCCGAGGATGGCAAGCTGGAGACCTGCGACACCTGCCAGGGCAGGGGCCAGGTGCGCTTCCAGCGTGGCATCTTCTCGATGCAGCAGCCATGCCCGAATTGCCACGGCCGCGGCCAGAGCTTCAAGAGCCCGTGCCCGTCGTGCAAGGGCGCCGGCCGCATCGAGGAAGAGAAGGTGCTGTCGGTCAAGATTCCCGCCGGCGTGGATACCGGCGACCGCATCCGCCTGACCGGTGAGGGCGAGGCCGGGCCGGCCGGCGCGCCGCCGGGCGACCTGTACGTGGAAGTGCGCGTGCGTCCGCATGCGATCTTCGAGCGCGACGGCGACGACCTGCATTGCGAGGTGCCGATCCGCATCTCGCAGGCGGCCCTCGGCGACAGCGTGCGCGTGCCGACCCTGGGTGGCGAGGTCGAGATCCGCGTGCCTGCGGAAACTCAGACAGGCAAGGTGTTCCGCATGCGCGACAAGGGCGTCAAGTCCGTGCGCAGCCGCAGCACCGGCGACCTGTACTGCAAGGTTGTCGTCGAAACTCCGGTGAACCTGACTCCGGACCAGCGCGAATTGCTGGAGAAGTTCGAGTCGACGTTCTCCGGCGAGAACGCGCGCCGGCATTCGCCGCGCTCGAGCACTTTCATCGATGGCGTCAAGGGCTTCTGGGACCGGATGGTGTCGTCCTGACAGGGGCGGCATCCGGGAGCGGCCTGTCGAGTCGGCCAGGCGCATCAGGCTTGTCGAGCAGGCTTCATAGAGCAGGCTTGTCGATTCGATGCCCGCCCGCTAGCCTGACGCGATGAATCCATCGCCCGTCAGACTGTTGATCCATGGTGCGTCCGGCCGTATGGGCCAGGCGCTGTTGCGACTGGCCGCGGAGCGCAGCGACTGCACCATCGTTGCCGCGGTGTCGCGCAAGGTCGGGCAGCGTGTCGTCGACGGCGTGCCGCAGTTCGCGGTTTCCGAGTTGGCCGGCGTGCCGGCGTTCGATGTCGCCATCGATTTCAGCCTGCCCGAAGCCTTCGACCCGATCCGCGACCTGTGCCTTCAGCGCGCGGCCGCCTTCGTGTCCGGTACCACCGGATTGAGCGACGCCCAGCGCGTCGGCCTGGCCGACGCTGCGGCGCGCATTCCATTGCTGTGGGCCGCCAACTACAGCCTCGGCGTGGCGATCCTGAACGAGCTGGTCGAGCGGGCCGCCGCCGCCCTCGAAGGCTGGGATTGCGACATCGTCGAGGCCCACCACACCCGCAAGCTCGATGCGCCCTCCGGGACCGCCCTGGCCTTGGGCGAGTCCGCCCGCGCCGGCGGCGCCGAGGCCCGCTACGCCAGCCTGCGGGCCGGCGACATCGTCGGCGAGCACCTGGTCCAGTTCACCACCGCCGGCGAGCGCATCGAGCTGATCCATCGCGCCACCAACCGCGACATTTTCGCCCGCGGCGCCCTGCATGCCGCCGTCCGGCTGGCCGCCCGGCCCCCCGGCCAGTACCGCCTGCGCGACCTGCTGTAGACCCGCCTGCGGCGGGTCGCATGCAAATCCGCGTCATTTCCTCTGGCGCGGCAGGGGTCGCATCGGTACAATTCCCGCTCGCCTGATACCTCACGCCTCCGGACCGGTCCTGACCGCTCCGGTGGTTTCTTGCAACCTCACGTAGGCGAACGTTGGTGACCCATACCGCAATTCTGGCCCTCGAAGACGGCACCGTATTCGAAGGGCGCTCCGTCGGCGCGGACGGCCTGTCCGTTGGCGAAGTCGTTTTCAACACCGCAATGACCGGCTACCAGGAAGTCCTGACGGACCCGTCCTATGCCCGCCAGATCGTCACGCTGACGTATCCGCACATCGGCAACACCGGCATCACCGAACAGGACGACGAAGCCAGCCAGCCCTGGGCGGCCGGCCTGATCGTGCGCGACGTTCCGCGCCGTCCGAGCAGCTGGCGCAACCAGGTGGCCCTGCCGGAGTGGCTGAAGTCGCGTGGCATCGTCGCGATCTCCGACATCGACACCCGCAAGCTGACCCGGATGCTGCGCGACCGCGGCGCCCAGAACGGCACGCTGATGGCCGGCGCGGACATCGATGTCGACCAGGCGATCGAAGCGGCACGCAAGTTCAGCGGCCTCAAGGGCCTGGACCTGGCCAAGGAAGTCAGCACCCGCACGTCCTACCACTGGACCGAGGGCAGCCTGGACCTGGACAGCGGCGTGTTCGAGAACGGCGCGCGCAAGTGGAAGGTCGTGGCCTACGATTTCGGCGTGAAGCGCAACATCCTGCGCATGCTCGCCGAGCGTGGCTGCGACGTGACCGTAGTGCCCGCGCAGATGCCGGCCGCCGAGGTCCTGGCGCTGCAGCCTGACGGCGTGTTCCTGTCCAACGGTCCGGGCGATCCCGAACCCTGCGACTACGCGATCGCCGCGATCCGCGTCTTCATCGAGCGCCGCATCCCGCTGTTCGGCATCTGTCTGGGCCACCAGTTGCTGGGCCTGGCCGCGGGTGCGAAGACGCTGAAGATGAAGTTCGGCCACCACGGCGCCAACCACCCGGTGCAGGACATCGACAGCGGTCGCGTGATGATCACGTCGCAGAACCACGGTTTCGCGATCGACGAAGCCACGCTGCCCGCCAATGCCCGCGTCACCCACCGCTCGTTGTTCGACGGCAGCAACCAGGGCATCGAACTGATCGATGCGCCGGCCTACAGCTTCCAGGGGCACCCCGAGGCCTCCCCGGGCCCGCGCGATGTCGCCCCGTTGTTCGACCGTTTTGTCGCGCTGATGCAGAACCAGCAAGCCGAGAACCGCCCCCATGCCTAAGCGCACCGACCTTAAAACCATCCTCATCATCGGCGCTGGGCCGATCGTCATCGGCCAGGCCTGCGAGTTCGACTACTCCGGCGCCCAGGCCTGCAAGGCCCTGCGCGACGAGGGCTATCGCGTGGTGCTGGTCAACAGCAATCCCGCGACGATCATGACCGACCCGGAGATGGCCGACGCCGTCTACATCGAACCGATCAACTGGCAGACGGTCGAGAAGATCATCGCCAAGGAAAAGCCCGACGCACTGCTGCCGACGATGGGTGGCCAGACCGCGCTGAACTGCGCGCTGGACCTGGCCGACAACGGCGTGCTGGAGAAGTACAACGTCGAGCTGATCGGCGCCAAGCGCGATGCGATCCGCATGGCCGAGGACCGCGAGCTGTTCCGCGTCGCCATGGGTGAGATCGGCCTCGAATGCCCCAAGGCCGAAGTCGCGCATTCGCTGGAAGAAGCGCTCGACATCCAGACCCGCGTCGGCTACCCGACGATCATCCGCCCGAGCTTCACGCTGGGCGGCAGCGGCGGCGGCATCGCCTACAACCGCGAAGAACTGGTCGACATCGTCGGCCGCGGCCTCGAGTTGTCGCCGACCAGCGAAGTGCTGGTCGAGGAGTCGGTGCTGGGCTGGAAGGAATTCGAGATGGAAGTGGTCCGCGACACTGCGGACAACTGCATCATCGTCTGCTCGATCGAGAACCTCGATCCGATGGGCGTGCACACCGGCGATTCGATCACCGTCGCGCCGGCGCAGACCCTGACCGACAAGGAATACCAGCGCCTGCGCGACGCCTCGATCGCCGTGCTGCGCAAGATCGGCGTCGATACCGGTGGTTCCAACGTGCAGTTCGGCATCAATGCCGATACCGGTCGCGTGGTCGTCATCGAGATGAACCCGCGCGTGTCGCGTTCGTCCGCGCTGGCCTCCAAGGCCACCGGCTTCCCGATCGCCAAGGTCGCGGCCAAGCTGGCCGTGGGCTACACGCTGGACGAACTCAAGAACGAGATCACCGGCGGCCTGACCCCGGCATCGTTCGAGCCGGCGATCGACTACGTGGTCACCAAGATCCCGCGCTTCGCGTTCGAGAAGTTCCCGCAGGCCGATGCCCGCCTGACCACGCAGATGAAGTCGGTCGGCGAAGTCATGGCGATCGGCCGCACGTTCCAGGAATCGATGCAGAAGGCCCTGCGCGGGCTGGAGACCGGCAAGGTCGGCTTCGACCCGACCGGCCTGGACCTGGCCAGCGAAGCCGACATGACCACGCTGCGCCGCGAGCTGAAGGAGCCGGGCCCGGAGCGCCTGTTCCACCTGGCCGATGCGTTCCGCGCCGGCATGAGCGTCGAGGAAGTGTTCGCGCTGTCGTTCGTCGACCCGTGGTTCCTCGACCAGATCGAAGAACTCGTCTCGATGGAGAACGACGTCGCGGCCGCCGGTCTGGACGCCATCGACGGTCCACGCCTGCGCGCGCTCAAGCGCAAGGGATTCTCCGACGTGCGCCTGGCGCAGTTGCTGGAGACCGACGAGCAGGCCGTGCGCGCGCTGCGCAAGGCCTTCGGCGTGCGCCCGGTCTACAAGCGCGTGGACTCCTGCGCTGCTGAATTCTCGACCACGACGGCCTACCTGTACTCGACCTACGAGGACGAGTGCGAGGCCCAGCCGAGCAACCGCGACAAGATCATCGTGCTCGGCGGCGGTCCCAACCGCATCGGCCAGGGTATCGAGTTCGACTACTGCTGCGTGCATGCGGCCCTGGCGCTGCGCGAGGACGGGTACGAGACCATCATGGTCAACTGCAACCCGGAGACCGTGTCGACCGATTACGACACCTCCGACCGCCTGTACTTCGAGCCGCTGACGCTGGAAGACGTGCTGGAGATCGTCGATCTCGAGAAGCCCAAGGGCGTGATCGTGCAGTACGGCGGCCAGACCCCGCTGAAGCTGGCGCGCGCGCTGGAAGCCAATGGCGTGCCGATCATCGGCACCTCGCCCGATTCGATCGACCTGGCCGAGGACCGCGAGCGCTTCCAGAAGCTGGTCGACGACCTGGGCCTGAAGCAGCCGCCGAACCGCACCGCGCGCAACCCTGAGGAAGCGCTGGTGCTGGCGCGCGAGATCGGCTATCCGCTGGTCGTGCGCCCGAGCTACGTGCTCGGCGGGCGCGCGATGGAAGTGGTGCATGCCGACTCCGATCTCGCGCGCTACATGCGCGTCGCGGTCAAGGTGTCCAATGATTCGCCGGTGCTGCTGGACCGCTTCCTGGACAACGCCGTCGAAGTCGACGTCGACGTCATCGCCGATAAGGACGGCAACGTGCTGATCGGCGGCGTCATGGAGCACATCGAGGAAGCGGGCGTGCATTCGGGCGACTCCTCGTGCTCGCTGCCGCCGTACTCGCTGGATGCCGCGACCCAGGCCGCCCTGCGCGAGCAGGTCGTCGCGCTGGCCAAGGCGCTCAACGTCGTCGGCCTGATGAACACCCAGTTCGCGGTGCAGCCCAACGAAGACGGCAGCTCCACGATCTACCTGCTGGAAGTGAATCCGCGTGCGTCGCGCACGGTGCCGTTCGTGTCCAAGGCCACCGGCATGCCGCTGGCCAAGATCGCCGCACGCTGCATGGCCGGCAAGACGCTGGCCGAGCAGGGCGCGACCGAAGAGATCGTGCCGGACTACTTCTCGGTCAAGGAAGCGATCTTCCCGTTCGCCAAGTTCCAGGGCGTGGATCCGATCCTTGGGCCGGAGATGCGCTCGACGGGCGAGGTCATGGGCGTGGGCCGCAACTTCGGCGCCGCGTTTGCGCGAGCGCAGGAAGCGGCCGGCATCAAGGCACCGCCGGCCGGGGGCAAGGCCTTCGTCTCGGTGCGCGATCCGGACAAGCAGCGCGTGCTGTCGGTCGCCCAGGACCTGGTCGCCCGCGGCTATGCGATCGTCGCCACCAGCGGCACCGCCAAGTGGCTGGGCGAGCACGGCATCGACTGCACGCTGATCAACAAGGTCACCGATGGCCGTCCGCACGTGGTCGACCTGATCAAGAACGGCGAGATCTCGTACATCGTCAACACCACCGAGGGCCGCCAGGCGATCTCGGATTCGTTCTCGATCCGGCGGGAGGCCCTGCAGCACCGGGTGACCTATTCCACGACCATTGCCGGCGCCAAGGCCTTGCTGCATTCTCTGGAGTATCGCGGCACCGGTCCGGTGCTGTCGTTGAAGGAGCTGCATCGGGAACTGCACAAGCAGGCCTGATCGCGCAGGGACGCCCGAGAGATCGAACAAGAGAGCAAGCATGAGAGCACCCATGACCCTGCAGGGCGCGCAGCGACTGCGCGCCGAACTGGACGAACTGAAGTCCGTGCAGCGCCCCGCCGTGATCAACGCGATCGCGGAAGCGCGCGCGCACGGCGACCTGAAGGAAAACGCCGAATACCATGCCGCCCGTGAGCAGCAGGGGTTCATCGAGGGCCGCATCAAGCAGCTCGAAGGCGAGCTGTCGCATGCCGATGTCATCGACGTCAGCAAGCTCAATGCCGGCTCGCGCATCGTGTTCGGTGCGCAGGTGACGCTGGCCGACGTCGAGACCGACGAGGAGCGCAAGTACCAGATCGTCGGCGACCTCGAGGCCGACCTGAAGCTCGGCCTGATCGCGATCTCGTCGCCGGTCGCGCGTGCGCTGATCGGCAAGCACGAGGGCGACAGCGTGACCATCGAGGCCCCGGGTGGCACCCGCGAATACGAAGTCGTTGGCGTCAGCTACCCGGACTGATCCCCCCATGCAGGTCACCTTGCTGCTGCCTGCCATGCGTCGTCTTGGCGGGCAGCGCCTGTCCGTCGCGTCGGCACGGTGGCTGGGCCGGGGATCGCTTGCCGGGCCGCTTGAGCCCGGTCGGCAGGCGCAGTTGCGTCGGCAGTTCCAACTCCATCCCGGACACTGGGCGGTCGCCGCACTGACCCGCCTGGACGACCGTGGCGACGCTGCTGGTGACACCTGGGTGCGCGCCGATCCCTGCCATGTCCGTCCCGACCTCAATGGTGCGCGGCTGCTGGCGATCGGCGATGGCCTGGCGCTGGCCCAGGCCGATGCCGACGCGCTGCTGCCGGCATTGGAGCCGCTGTTCGCCGATGTCGGCTGGCACATCGATGCGGGTTCGCCGGGCCGCTGGTACCTGCGTCTGCCGCCCGGGACCGCATTGCCGGACTTCATGGAGCCCGACGATGCGCTGGGCACCGACCTGATCGACCACATGATCGAAGGCCCGCAGGGACGCCAGTGGCGGGCCCTGCTGAGCGAGGCCCAGGTGGTGCTGCACAACCACCCCTGGAACGAAGCGCGCGCGCGTGCCGGCAAGCCGCCGATCAATTCCCTGTGGTTCTGGGGCGGCGGCCGCCTGCCGGAGCGTGTCGAAGCCGCCTGCGAGGCGTTCCATTCCAACGACGAGGTTGCGCTGGCCCTGGCCGCCGCCGCGGGCGTTGCGGCCATCCTGCCGGAGCGGTTCGTGCCGTCCACGCACCGCCAGGCCTTCGACCTGGTCGCGGTGCGCGACCTGGCACGTCTCGAGGGCGACTGGCTGGTACCCGCGTTCGACGCGTTGCGCGAGGGGCGCCTGCAGCAGCTGTGCCTCGACGGCGAGGACGGGGTGTCGCGCGTGCTCCGGCGTGGCGATCGCTGGCGCGTCTGGCGGCGGCCAGCGGCCGGCGTGTTCGCATGAGCACCGTGCGTCGTATCCGCCGGCGCGAAGCGTCGCCGTCACCATCCGGCCCTTGGCCCGCGCACGTGCCGCTACTGCTGCAGCGGATCTACGCGGCCCGCGGTGCTCACGACCTCGACCAGGCGCGACCGCGGCTGGCGCAGTTGCTGCCGCCTGACAGCCTGGGCGGGCTGTCGACGGCGGTCGCGCTGCTGGCCGATGCCATCGCGGCGCAACGCCGGATCCTGGTGGTCGGTGATTTCGACTGCGACGGTGCAACCGCGTGCGCCGTCGCCGTCCGTGGCCTGCGCATGCTGGGTGGCGTGCAGCTGATGCATGCGGTGCCCAACCGCGCCGTGCACGGTTATGGACTGTCGCCGGGGCTCGTCGATGAACTGGCGGCGCTGCGGCCCGACCTGCTGTTGACCGTCGACCACGGCATCGCCTGCCATGCCGGCGTGACCGCGGCCAAGGACCGGGGCTGGCAGGTCGTGGTCACCGACCATCATTTGCCGGGCGAGGCGTTGCCGCCGGCCGATGCCATCGTCAATCCGAACCTGCGCGGGGACCCGTTCCCGAGCAAGTCGCTGGCCGGTGTCGGTGTCATCTTCTATCTGTTGCTGGCCTTGCGCCGCCACCTGCGCGAGCAGGGCCTGCTGGACGCCCACGATCCGGACCTGTCGAGCCTGCTCGACCTGGTCGCGGTGGGCACGGTGGCCGACCTGGTGCCGCTGGACGTCAACAACCGGGCGCTGGTCGGCGCGGGCCTGCGACGCCTGCGCAGCGGTCAGGGCTGCGCCGGATTGCAGGCCCTGATCGAGGTCGCGGGGCGGCGGGCCGAGACCCTGACCGCGTCCGACATCGGCTTCGGCATCGCGCCACGCATCAACGCCGCGGGCCGGCTCGAGGACATGGGGGTAGGCATCGAGTGCCTGCTGACCGACGACCCTAGCCAGGCCCGGGAGCTGGCGCAGACGCTGCACCGGATCAATGCCGAGCGTCGTGGCGTCCAGCAGACGATGGTCGACGATGCCGAGGCGGCGATCGCGACACGCGACTTCAGTGCGCAAGGCGATGCCTGCGCCGTCTGCCTGCACGATGCCGACTGGCATCCCGGCGTGGTCGGCCTGGTGGCATCGAAGATCAAGGAGCAACTGCACCGGCCCGCGATCGCGTTCGCGCCTGCGGTGCCCGGCGGCGACAGCCTGCGCGGTTCGGCGCGCTCGATCCCCGGCCTGCACATCCGTGATGTGCTGGCCAGCGTCGACAGTCTGCATCCGGGCCTGATCGAGCGCTTCGGCGGTCATGCGATGGCGGCCGGGCTGACCCTGCCGCTGGCGCATCTGGCCGCGTTCTCGCAGGCCTTCGAGCAGGCGGTACAGGCCGTGCTCGATCCGGCGATCCTGCAGGCGGAGATGGTCACCGATGGCCGCCTGCTGCCGATGGAATTCGACGCCGCCCACGCCAGCGTGCTGCGCGACGCCGGCCCATGGGGGCAGGGCTTTCCCGAGCCCTTGTTCGACGATGTGTTCGACGTGCTGGGCTGGCGCATTGTCGGCGAGCGCCACCTCAAGCTGCAGCTCCGGCCGGTCGACGGTGGCCCGGCCGTCGACGCGATCCACTTTGGTGGCTGGCAGGGCGACGACCCGGCGCCGCGCCAGCACGTGGTGTTCCGCCTGGAGCCCGATGCCTATCGGGGCGGCAGCGCCATCCAGCTTGTGGTCGAGTACCGCGAGCCGGCGGCCTGAGCAAAGTCAAACGGTATGTGACGCCCTGTTTTTCTGTTGAAATGGCGGCATTGGTGGCAAGTGGTCGTAACGCAATACAACCCCGATGGAGAAGATGGATGTTGAAGATGGACTTGAAGATGAAGACCCTGAGCATGGCGACGATGTTGTGGGTGGCCGGGCTGGGACTGGCCGCTACTGCGCCGGCCGTGCAGGCTGCCGATGCCGCTGCGCCGCTGGCCATCGGCGGGCAGGTGCGTGGTGAGATCACCACCGCCGACCGCGTGAACTTCCGCGACGGCTCGCGCAGCAAGGCCTATCGCTTCACCCCGCGCAGCGGCGACGTACTGTCGTTCCGCGTCCGTGGCGCGCTGAAGGCCGAGCTGTCGCTGTTCGCCGATGGCGAGCTGATCGACAGCAGCGAGTCCGAGGATGGCGAGGAGGCGACGCTGTCGTTCCGCGCGCAGCGTGCGGTCGAACACGTGCTGACGGTCAGTGGCCGCGACGCCAATGCCTTCGGCCCGTTCACGCTCGAATCCAAGAAGCTCGACCTGTACAGCGGCCAGGTGCTGAAGGTCGGCAGCGCGGTCAGCGACTGGGCCGATGCGCCGCGTTCGCTGCAACTGCAGATCGACAAGGCCGGCCTGTACGCGATCGACATGGGCTCGGACGAGTTCGACGCGCTGTTGAAGCTCGATGGCAATGGCCTTTCGATCAGCAACGACGACGGTGGCGATGGCAGCAATGCACGCATCACCGCGCGGCTGAACCCGGGCCGCTACACCTTGCAGGCCACGGCGTTCGAGGACGCGATCAAGGGCCTGTACAACGTCAGCGTGTCCGAGCATGCCCTGCCTGAGGGCGTGACGTTGAGCGAAGGCGGCGCCTTGCCGCTGGATGGTTCGACGATCAATGGGCTGATCCAGGGCGACGCGCAGAACTATCGCCTGCAGGTGCCGTCGCGCCAGGTCGTCACGCTGGACATGCGCAGCGATGCGTTCGACTCGCGCCTGATCCTGCGTGGCAATGGCATCGAGCGGGACGACGACGACGGCGGCGATGGCCTCAACTCGCGGATCGTCGCGGTGCTGGAGCCCGGCGAGTATGAGGTCGTGGCACGCACCGCCTATGACGGCAGTGGTCTGTTCACGCTGAGCGCCAGCGCACGTGCGGTGCCCGAAGGTGCCGGCGGCGGCCCGATCGTGGTCGGCCGCGGCACGAGCCAGGCGACGCTGTTCAGCGGCATCAACAACCGTCATCCGGTGTCGATCCGCAGCGCCGGCGACTACGTCATCGAGATGTCGGCCGACGGCATGGACAGCTTCCTGCGCCTGACGCGCGACGGCGAGGAAGTGGCCAGCGACGACGACAGCGGCGGCGGCCTGAATGCCAAGATCGAAACCCGGCTGGCGCCGGGCGAGTACGTCATCGAGGCGTCCTCGGTCGATTCCAGCGCCGAAGGCAGCTACAGCATCGGCATCCGCCGGCGCTGATCGAGTCCGTGCCTGCGGTCCCGCGGCGCTGCCTGCCGCGGGACCGTGCCGTGGCTGGGGGCGCGCGCGCGTCCCTGTGACGCCCATGTGCGTCAATGCACGTCCATACCCAACTCAGGGGGGGGGCGGGCCTGGCTTCGCCCGTCAAGGCGCTTGCGGGGCCAGCGCAGGTCCGAGGCTGCTAGAATCTGCGGCTGTTTTCACGGGCAATACGCGACCATGATTGAGCTCAATCCCGTCCGCCAGCGCATCGCCGACCTGACCGGTCGGCTGGATGCGCTGAGGGGGTTTCTTTGACTACGACAGCAAGCACGAACGGCTTGAGGAAGTAGAACGCGAACTCGAGAATCCGGACATCTGGAACGACCCGGAGCGCGCGCAGGCGCTGGGGCGCGAACGCGCCTATCTCGACAAGACCGTCAATGGCATCCGCAACCTGACCGAAGGGCTGGTGGGTGCCGGCGAACTGCTTGACCTCGCCGAGGGCGAGGACGACGAGGACACGGCCAATGCGGTCGTCGCCGATGTCGCAGGCTTCGCCACCCATGTCGAAAAGCTCGAGTTCCAGCGGATGTTCTCCGGCGAACTCGACTCGGCCAACTGTTTCGTCGACATCCAGGCCGGCGCCGGCGGCACCGAGGCCCAGGACTGGGCCGAGATGATGCTGCGCATGTACCTGCGCTGGGCGGAGTCGCGCGGCTGGAAGACCGAGCTGATGGAAGTCAGCGGCGGCGAAGTGGCGGGTATCAAGTCGGCGACAGTACGGGTCGAAGGCGATTTCGCCTATGGCTGGCTGAAGACCGAGACCGGCGTGCACCGGCTGGTGCGCAAGTCGCCGTTCGATTCCGACAACCGCAGGCATACCAGCTTCACCTCGGTGTTCGTGTCGCCGGAAGTCGACGACAACATCGACATCGAGATCAACCCGGCGGACCTGCGGACCGACGTCTACCGTTCGTCTGGCGCCGGTGGACAGCACGTCAACAAGACCGAGTCGGCGGTGCGCATCACGCACATCCCGACCAACATCGTGGTGGCCTGCCAGACCGGGCGCAGCCAGCACCAGAACCGCGATACCGCGATGAAGATGCTGGCCGCCAAGCTCTACGAGCTGGAAGTGCAGAAGCGCAATGCCGAGAAGGACGCGCTGGAAGCCACCAAGTCCGACATCGGTTGGGGCAGCCAGATCCGCAACTACGTGCTCGACCAGAGCCGCATCAAGGACCTGCGTACCGGCGTCGAGCGCAGCGACACCCAGAAAGTGCTCGACGGCGATCTCGACGAGTTCGTCGAGGCCAGCCTGAAATCCGGCCTCGAGGCCGGTTCCAAACGCCTCGACGCCGTTTGATGCGTCATCGCCCGCGATTCCCTGCCTTCGCAGTGCGGGCGCTTCCCTTCTTCCTGAAAAGCACGACATGACCCAGACCACGCCCGTGACCTCTCCCCCCGCCGACGAGAATGCGCTGATCGCCGAGCGCCGGTCCAAACTGACCGCGCTGCGCGGGCAGGGCATCGCGTATCCCAACGATTTCCGGCGCGCCGACTACGCCGCGGACCTGCAGGCAGACTATGCCGACGACGTCCGCTGGACCGGCGAGGCGCTGGAAGGCGAGGGACGCGCGGTCGCGCTGGCGGGCCGGCTGCTGGCCAAGCGCATCATGGGCAAGGCTGCGTTCGCGCAGATCCAGGACGTCAGCGGACGCATCCAGCTGTTCCTGCAGTCGGCGCCGCTGGGTGAGCGCTACGACGCGTTCAAGGGCTGGGACGTCGGCGACATCGTCGCCGCCGAAGGCACGCTGATGCGGACCAAGACCGGTGAGCTGTCGGTCAAGGTCACGACGCTGCGCCTGCTGACCAAGTCGCTGCGGCCGTTGCCGGACAAGTGGCATGGCCTCAGCGACGTCGAGCAGCGTTACCGCCAGCGCTATGTCGACCTGATCGTGACGCCGGAAGCGCGCGAAGTGTTCTTCCAGCGCTCGCGGATCATCAGCGAGATCCGTCGCTGGCTGGACGCGCGCCGTTTCCTGGAAGTGGAGACGCCGATGATGCATTACATTGCCGGCGGCGCGACCGCACGCCCGTTCGTGACGCACCACAATGCCCTCGACATGGACCTGTACCTTCGCGTCGCGCCGGAGCTGTACCTCAAGCGCCTGGTCGTCGGCGGCTTCGAGCGCGTCTACGAGATCAACCGCAACTTCCGCAACGAGGGCGTGTCGACCCGGCACAACCCCGAGTTCACTATGCTCGAGCTCTACGAGGCCTACGTGGCCTACGAAGAGATCATGGACCTGACCGAATCGCTGATCCGCGATGTCGCCGTTCAAGCCGTCGGCACCACTGCGCTGGAATGGGATGGCAACGCCATCGATGTCGGCCCGGCGTTCCGGCGCTGGAAGCTGGAAGAGGCGGTGCGCGAGCTCAACCCCGAGATCAGCGTTGCCGACTGCCGCGATCGCGAGGCGCTGGCCGCGCACTGCGCGCGCCTGAAGGTGCAGGTCAAGAAGGGCTACGGCTGGGGCAAGCTGCTGCTCGAGATCTTCGAGAAGACCGTCGAAGGCGGCCTGCTGCAACCGACCTTCATCACCCACTACCCGGTCGAAGTCTCTCCGCTGGCGCGCGAGTCGGACACCGAGGCGGGCATCACCGACCGTTTCGAACTGTTCATCGGCGGCAAGGAGATCGCCAACGGCTTCTCCGAGCTCAACGATTCCGAAGACCAGGCCGCGCGCTTCCAGTCCCAGGTCGAGGCCAAGGAGGGCGGTGACGACGAGGCCATGCATTACGACGCCGACTACATCCGTGCGCTCGAGGTCGGCCTGCCGCCGACCGGCGGGCTCGGGATCGGGATCGACCGCCTGGTCATGCTGCTGACCGGCTCGTCGTCGATCCGCGACGTGCTGCTGTTCCCGTACATGCGGCCTGAGGCAGGCTGAAGGACCGGCGACGTCCCCGGGGGTTGCGTGGGGCTGCCCGGCAGGCCGGATCCGACCTGCCGGATCAGACGGGCCGGGTGACCCAAACGGGGCAGCCCTGTTCAGGTTCAATGTCAGAAAGTGACCAGAAAAGACGGAAACTACGTTTTAGCTAACAATGGGTCTCAATATCAGGTACTTGAACAATGAATTGGGGCAGGCACGGAGTTTGCTTGCAGACATAGACTAGGCGGACAGATTTCCTGTCCGGCCAGCACAGGGGGGAGACGCTCTCCGGAGCGGCATACGCGCATGAATATCGTCATCGTCGACGACCAGACCTCTGCCCGCACCATGCTGCGCCATATCCTCGAGGACATCAGTCCCGAACTCGATGTCCTGGACTTCGGGGATCCCCAGGCGGCATTGCACTGGTGTGAGGCCAATCGACCCGACCTGCTGCTGCTCGACTATCGGATGCCGATCATCGATGGCCTCGAGTTCGCACGCCGGTTCCGTCGCCCGCTGCTGCACCGCGACGTCCCGATCGTGCTGGTCACCGTGGTCGGCGACGAGCCGATCCGGCAGGCCGCGCTGGACGTGGGCGTCATCGACTTCCTGGTCAAGCCGGTGCGCCCGCGCGAATTGCGTGCACGCTGCCGCAATCTGTTGCAGCTGCGCCAGCAATCGGAATCGATCAAGCAGCGTGCGCTGTCGCTGGAACAGCGCCTGCTGTCGAGCATGCACGAGGTCGAGGAACGCGAACGCGAGACCCTGACCCGTCTGGCCCGCGCGATCGCCTACCGCGACGCCGGCACCAGCGCCAACCTGGCGCGCCTGGCCGCGGTCGCGGGCATGATCGCAGAAGCGATGGGCATGTTCGAGGACGAAGTGCGGATGATCGAACTCGCCGCGCCCTTGCACGACCTTGGCAAGATCGCGATCCCCGACGCGTTGCTGATGAAGCCGGGCCCGCTGGACGATGCCGAAACGGCCCTGATGCGGACCCATCCGCAGATCGGCCACGACCTGCTCAGCGGCAGCCAGAACCGTTTCATCCAGCTCAGCGCGGTCATCGCGTTGCGCCACCAGGAGCGCTACGACGGCAGCGGCTATCCCGATGGCCTGGTCGGCGAGGCGATTCCGATCGAGGCGCGCGTGGTCGCGGTCGCCGACGTCTTCGATGCGCTGATCTCGCGCCGTCCCTACAAGCCGGCTTGGACCATCGACGAGACACTGGCGTACCTGTCGGCCAACAGCGGCAAGCTGTTCGACCCGCGTTGCGTGGACGCGCTGATGCGCAATCGCGAAAAGCTCGAAACGATCTGCGAGCGTTTCGCCAATCCGAGTGAAGCGCCGCTGCATGGATAAACGCCACGCCAGCTTGCTGGACGTGATGCGTGCCCGCCTGTCGGGCCGGCCTGACAGCGAGCATGGCCAGGCGATCGTGCGCATCTTCATGCTCGTGGTGGTGTTCGCGTACCTGCGTTTCGCGGTCGCGGGCACGCCTGGCCTGGATGCGGCGCTGCTGCTGTCGCAGCAGATCCTGTCGTTCGACTTCCTGGGATCGCTCGCGATCCTGGGCTGGATCGTCGCGCGACCCGGCGTGTCGCACCCGCGCCGGGCGTTGGGGATGTTCCTCGACTACAGCCTGATGGGCACGGGCATGTACCTGCTCGGCGAGATGCTGGCGCCGATGTACGTGATCCTGCTCTGGGTCACCGTCGGCAATGGCCTGCGCTATGGTCCGCGCTACCTGATCGCGGCGATCGCCGTGGCGGTGGTGACCTTCGGGCTGGTGCTGGGCACCACGCCGTACTGGAAGGACAACAGCTGGCTCGGGTTCGGCCTGCTGGTCGGCCTGGCCGCGATCCCGCTGTACCTGATCTCGCTGCTGCGGGCGTTGATCCAGGCGACTGAGGCCGCCAAGGCCGCCAGCGAGACCAAGAGCCGGTTCCTGGCCAACATGAGCCACGAGTTCCGCACGCCGCTCAATGGCATCGTCGGCATGTCCGAACTGCTGATGGCGACCAACCTCAACAGCGAGCAGCGGGACAGCGCCCAGGTGATCCAGACCTCGGCCAAGGCGCTGCAGATCCTGGTCGACGATGTCCTCGACATCTCCTCGATCGAGGCCGGTCGCTTCAAGCGCATGGACGCCGATTTCCTGCTGCGCGACGTCGTCAAGAGCATCCACGTGATGCTGCTGCCGACGGCGCAGTCGAAAGGCCTGGCGTTCGAGGTGAACATTGCTGCCGACGTGCCCAATCACCTGCACAGCGACAGCAATCACCTGCGCCAGATCCTGTTGAACCTGCTGTCGAATGCGATCAAGTTCACCGACCAGGGCAAGGTATCGCTGGACGTGTCGCTGATCGCGAGCAACGACGATGGCGTCGAGATCGGCTTCTCGGTCCGCGATACCGGTATCGGCATTCCGGCCGCCGCGGTCGAGCGCATCTTCGATGCCTTCGAGCAGGTCGATTCCGGTCGCGGCCGCCGCTTCGGCGGTACCGGCCTGGGCACGACGATCGCCAAGGCGCTGACCGAACTGTTCAACGGCCGCATCGGGCTGGAAAGCACGCAGGGCGTGGGCTCGCACTTCTGGGTCGAGCTGCCGATGAAGGTCTCCGACTCGCCGCTGAGGGAGGAAGAAGAGGGCGCGGCGGACAACGTCATCTCGTTCGCCGATCCCTTCGTCCGCCACCGTGCACGCGTGCGTCCGCTGCAGATCCTGGTCGCCGACGACCAGCCCGCGAATCTGATGGTGATGCGCCGGTTGCTGGAGAAGGCAGGGCACAAGGCCCACATCGTCAACGACGGCGAGGATGTATTGAACATCATCGAACGCCAGGCGTTCGATGCGGTGATCATCGATCTGCACATGCCGGGCATCAACGGCATCGAGGTCATCAAGCAGAGCCGCTTCATGGAAGCCGGGCGCAAGCGTACGCCGTTCATCGTGCTGACCGCCGACGCGACCGTCGAAGCGCAGGCCGAAGTCGAGCGCGCGGGCGCTTATGCCTACCTGACCAAACCGGTGTCCGTGCACCGGCTGCTGCAGAAGCTGTCGGACATCGCCGAAGGCAATCCCGGGTTCGCGGCCGTTGCCGCAGCGCCCGCCGCGAACGAAGAAGCGATCGTCTCGCAGCACATCATCGAGGAGTTACGGGAGATGGGCCTGGGCGAAGCCTTCGTGACCCAATTCCTGACCGAGTGCACGCGCGATGCCCGCAAGTGCGTCGCCGACATGGAAACCCATGGTGCCGCGGGCCGCTGGGATGAATTCCGCGATGCCTGCCACGCGCTCAAGGGCACGTCCAGCAACATGGGCGCGCTGCAACTGGCCGAAACCGCATCGACCGGCATGCGCCTGCCGGTCGCGCAACTGCAGGCGGAATGGCGCAACATCCTGGGCACCTGCCGACAACAATTGCAGCAGGCGATCCTGGCATTGCAGGGGCACGGGGACATCCCGGCCTCGGCGCTGGATGCCAGCGAACAGAAGTAGATCGGCCTGCGGGCCCGCGGCATCGGCGCCTTGGCGCGCTGGCTGCAGGTGCTGGAGACCAGAAGCGCTGGACACTTGGATCAGGTCGCGCGTTACAGCGTGAAGTGACGTCTCGACGGCGCACGATGGCGCCGTCAGCTCGCGACCGCGCCAGTCGATCCTGGCGCGGTCACGCATCCCGCTACAGCGAATGCGTCATCGCCGACGCCGATGCCGATGCCTCGTCGCTGGCCGGCGCGGATTCCGGGCGCTTGAGTTGCGCGCGCACCAGGCGTTCCATCACCCGCAACTGCTTGTCTGTCAGCTGCAGCGCGGTGTCGACCCAGATCTCCGTGATGCGCATCAGTTCTTCATGTCGGACGGGGTTGATGGCATCGCGGACGCGGTGCAGGGCCAGGCGCGCGGTCGCGATGCGACGGTTCTGGCGGATCAGGTCGTGCACGGCGCGAACGCCTTCGCCCTTGGGGACCAGCACGTCGACGATGCCCATCTGGTGCAGTTCTTCGCTGCTGTACATCACGCCGTTGAGCATCATCTGCTCGGCGACCTTCGGGCTGACGCGCTGCGACAGCAGCGAATACGCGCCCATGCCCGGGAACAGGCCGAACAGCACTTCCGGGAATCCCATCTGCACGCCGCGCTCGGCGACGATGGTCTGGCAGGCGAGCGCGAGCTCGAAGCCGCCGCCCAGCGCATCGCCTTCAACCAAAGCGATCGTGTGCGCATTGGGATGCAGCCGGGTGTGCAGCAGGTGCACGCTGTCGACGCATTCGGCGGCGTACTTCATCAGGCCATCGCGATCGCGCTGGCGGATCAGTTGCGAGAACAGCCCAAGGTCGCCACCCAGGTTGAAGACATGGGTGTCCGAGCCGAGCACGATGTGCGCCAGGTGGGCGTCGTTGTCGCCGCTGCGCTCGCTGATGCCTTCGATCGCGGTGCGCGCGAACATGCGCAGTTCGCGCAGCATCTTCGGCGAGAAGCAAGCCCTGTATTCAGGGTCGGCGAACGCCTGCTGCGCGTGCATGAAGCACCAGAACGCGTCGTTGGACGCGTCGTGCTCGGTGCGGATGGTCGAAAACGCGTGGTCGCGGCGAAGCAGTTCGACGTTGGTCATGTCAGTCCCCTGTGGGTATGCACGCAGGGGCCGGCCGGGCTCCCGGTCACCTTGTGCCTAGAAAGGTCGGAAACTGCCCGATAGGCGCCTGTATGCCTCTATCGTCGCCAAACTGCAAGCTTCCGCACACCCAAATCAGAACTGATTCACAAAAATGAACAGGAAAAACAACTATTTTCCGGCTGGCCCGTCCCGCAGCTCCCGGCGGAGGATCTTGCCGACGTTCGTTTTGGGAAGTTCGTCACGGAATTCAACGATCCGGGGATGCTTGTAACCGGTCAGGTTTTCCTTGGCATGGGCCTTGACCTGTTCAGCCGTCAGGGTCGGATCCTTGCGGACGATGACCAGCTTGACCGCCTCGCCGGACTTCTCGTCGGGCACGCCGACCGCGGCGACTTCGAGCACGCCGGGCATCATCGCGATGACGTCCTCGATCTCGTTCGGATACACGTTGAAGCCCGAGACCAGGATCATGTCCTTCTTGCGGTCGACGATATAGAAGAAGCCCTGTTCGTCCATGCGCGCGATGTCGCCGGTATGCAGCCACTGGTCGGCGTCGATCGCGGCTGCGGTTTCTTCGGGGCGCTGCCAGTAGCCCTTCATGACCTGCGGGCCACGGATGCACAGCTCGCCGACTTCGCCGACCGGCAACTCGCGTCCTTCCTCGTCCTTGATGCAGGCGTCGGTGGACGGCAGCGGCAATCCGATCGAGCCGTTGTACTCGGCCAACGTCATCGGGTTGATGCAGGCGGCGGGCGAGGTCTCGGTCAGGCCATAGGCCTCGACCAGGGTCACGCCGGTGACCTGCTTCCAGCGCTCGGCGACCGCGCGTTGCACGGCCATGCCGCCACCCAGCGTCAGGTGCAGGCGCGAGAAATCGACCTCGTCGAACCCGGGCGTGTTCAACAGACCGTTGAACAGCGTGTTGACGCCGGTGATCGACGTCATCTGGATCTTCTTGAGTTCCTTGACGAAGGCCGGCATGTCGCGCGGGTTGGTGATCAGGTGGTTGGAGGCGCCGAACTTCATGAAGACCAGTCCGTTCGCCGTCAACGCGAAGATGTGGTACAGCGGCAAGGCGGTGACGATGACTTCCTGGCCGGCCTTGGTGTTGGCGCCGATCCACGACGACGCCTGCTGCATGTTGGCGACGAGGTTGCGGTGGGTCAGCATCGCGCCCTTGGCCACGCCGGTGGTGCCGCCGGTGTACTGCAGGAAGGCGATATCGTCGAGGGTGATCGAGATGTCCGGCAGCGTGTGGCGCTCGCCCTTGGACAAGGTGTCGCGGAAACGGACCGCGCCGGGGATGTCGTAGTCCGGCACCATCTTCTTGATGTACTTGAGGACGAAGTTGACGATGTTGCCCTTCGGGAACGGCAGCATGTCGCCGAGGCCGGTGGTGATCACCTGCTTGATCGAGGTGTCGGCCAGGACGTCCTGGACGGTCTTGCCGAAGTTGTCGAGCACCAGGATCGCGCTGGCGCCGGAGTCCACCAGCTGGTGGCGCAGCTCGCGCGGGGTGTACATCGGATTGGTGTTGACCACCGTCAGGCCGGCACGCAGGATGCCGAAGGTCGCGACCGGGTACTGCAGGCAGTTGGGCATCATGATCGCCACGCGATCGCCCTTCTTGAGTTTCAGTTCGCCCAGCAGGTAGGCGGCGAACTTTCGGCTGAGTGCATCGACCTCGCCGTAGGTCAGGGTCTTGCCGAGATTGGTGAACGCCGGGCGGTCGCGGAATTTCGCGATCGTGCCCTCGAGCACCGCAGGAACCGAGGAGAATTCTTCCACGTTGATTTCAGCGGGCACACCAGCCGGATAGTGGTCCAGCCATGGGCGTTCAATCGTCATGCAGTCCCCTCCCAGGGTGTTTGTTTGCCGGCGGGCGCGTTTCCGCGATACCGTCTCGTATGGATTGGAGCATAGGCTCCAAACGCTGGCAAGGCGACCATTGGCCTCGAATTGCAGGGGTCGCTGCCGCATTCAGACCCTGCATGCAGATGCAGGAATCGCGATTGCCTGGAGCGCATTGTGCACGAGCCGACCATCGGATGCCCCACCTGGCGACGCGCACTGCACGCGGTATTGGCCGCAGGCGCGTTCTTGTTGATGGTCATGCTGTCGGCCTGCACGGGCAGCGATCCGGAACAGGCATTGCGCGAACGCCTCGATGGCCTGCAGCAGGCGGTTACCGATCGCGATCCTGCGGCGGTGCAGCAATTCCTGGCCGACGACTTCATCGGCAACGAAGGGCTCGATCGCCAGGGCGCGCGGCAACGGGTGGCGGTGTATGCCTTGCGCTATCGCGATGTCTCGGCGACGGCAGGCCCCTTGCAGATCGCGATCGATGGCCACCATGCCACGGTCCGTTTCACGGTCGCGCTGACCGCCGGGTCCGGTGGCCTGTTGCCCGAGCGTGGGCGCGTGCTGGCCGTCGAAACCGGCTGGCGGCACGACGGCGACACCTGGTGGATGACCAGCATGCGATGGCAGGACGGGATCTGAGGGCCCGGCATCGCCCCGCGTCCGGCGCGGGGCGATGCTGGTTGCGTCAGCGCCCGATCAGGCTGACTTGCGCGCAGCCAGTTGGCGAAGCACGTAATGCAGCAGGCCACCGTGGCGGGCGAGGCCGGCGTGTTTGCAAGTCACTGGCTTGCACGCCGGGCGAGCGCCCCGCGTCCAGCGCGGGGCAGGGCTTCCGCCGTTTCAGTATCCGATGAGGCTGACTTGCGCGCAGCCAGTTGGCGAAGCACGTAATGCAGCAGGCCACCGTGGCGGAAGTACTCGACTTCCTTGGGCGTCAGCAGCAGCACGTCGACCTCGAAGCGGACCTCGCTGCCATCGGCTTTCTTCGCGACCACGGTGGCGACCTTGGAGGCGCCGTCCTTGAGTCCGATGATGTCGATGGTTTCCGGACCTTCCAGGCCATGCGATTGCGCGTTCTCGCCGGCGCGGAACTGCAGGGGCAGCACCCCCATGCCGACCAGGTTCGAGCGGTGGATGCGCTCGAAGCTTTCGGCGATGACCGCGCGGATGCCGAGCAGGTTGGTGCCCTTGGCCGCCCAGTCGCGCGACGAACCGGTGCCATATTCCTTGCCCGCGAACACCACCGTGGATACGCCATCGGCCTTGTACTTCTGCGCCGCGTCGTAGATCGCCAGCTTCTCGGGTGGCGTGCTGCCGAAATACAGCGTGTTGCCGCCTTCCTCGCCACCGAAGAACAGGTTCTTGATGCGGATGTTGGCGAACGTGCCGCGCACCATGACGTCGTCGTTGCCGCGGCGCGAGCCATAGCTGTTGAAGTCGACAGGTTGCACGCCGCGCGACTGCAGGAAGCGGCCCGCAGGTGAATCCTTCTTGATGTTGCCGGCCGGGGAGATGTGGTCGGTGGTGATCGAGTCGCCGAAGATGCCCATGATGCGGGCGCCATGCAGGTCGTCGATGTTGCCAACGTCCATCGTCATGTCATCGAAGTAGGGCGGATTCTTGATGTAGGTCGACGCGTCGTCCCACGCGTACAGGTTGCCGTCGGGCGATGCGATCGTGTTCCAGCGCGTGTCGCCCTTGAACACGTCGGCATAGTTCTGTTTGAACATCTCCGGGCCGAGCGTCCGCGCGATGAAGTCGCCGATTTCCTTGTTGCTCGGCCAGATGTCGCGCAGGTAGACGGCCTTGCCGTCGGGATCGTGGCCCAGCGGTTCGTTGGTCAGGTCGATATCGACCGTGCCGGCCAAGGCATAGGCGACGACCAGCGGTGGCGAGGCGAGATAGTTCATCTTGACCTCGGCATGGATGCGGCCTTCGAAATTGCGGTTGCCCGACAGCACCGAGGTCACGACCAGGTCGCCGGCGGCGATGCCGCCACTGACCTCCGGCGGCAGCGGGCCGGAGTTGCCGATGCAGGTGGTGCAGCCATAGCCGACGACGTAGAAGCCGATCTTCTCGAGTTCGGTCAGCAGGCCGGCCTTCTCCAGGTAGTCGGTGACCACGCGCGATCCCGGCCCGAGCGAGGTCTTGACCCAGGGCTGGCGCGTCAGGCCGCGCGCGGCGGCATTGCGTGCCAGCAGTCCCGCAGCCAGCATCACCGCCGGGTTGGAGGTGTTGGTGCACGACGTGATCGCCGCGATGACTACGGCGCCATCCTTGAGCCGCATCGGGTTGCCGTCGATCTGGATGTCGGCGAACCCCTTGGTCAACTGTTCGTTGCCGACCGCGGCACCGCCGCCTTCGGAGACGAAATCGGAGACTTCCTGGCTGCGCTTCTCGCGGCTGCTCGTCATCGACGGCAGGTTTTCGCGGTAGTTGGCCTTGACCTTCTCCAGCAGCACGCGGTCCTGCGGACGCTTGGGGCCGGCCATCGACGGGCGCACGTCTGCCATGTCGAGGGTCAGCACGCTGCTGTATTCGGCTTCCGGCGCACCGGGTTCGTGCCACAACTGCTGGGCCTTGGCGTAAGCCTCGACCAGGGCGATCTGCTCCTCGCTGCGTCCGGACAGGCGCAGGTATGTCAACGACTCGGCATCGATCGGGAAGATGCCGCAGGTCGCGCCATACTCGGGCGCCATGTTGCCGATGGTCGCGCGGTCGGCCAGCGGCAGGTGCTGCAGGCCGGCGCCGAAGAATTCGACGAACTTGCCGACCACGCCATGCCTGCGCAGCATCTCGGTGACCGTCAGCACCAGGTCGGTCGCGGTCGCGCCTTCGGGCAGCTTGCCGGTCAGCTTGAAGCCAACCACCTGGGGGATCAGCATCGACGAGGGCTGTCCCAGCATCGCGGCCTCGGCCTCGATGCCGCCCACGCCCCAGCCGAGCACGCCGATGCCGTTGATCATCGTGGTGTGCGAGTCGGTGCCGAACACGGTGTCGGGATACGCCCAGGCCTCGCCATTCCTGTCGGACGTCATCACCACGCGCGCCAGGTTCTCGAGATTCACCTGGTGGACGATGCCGGTATTGGGCGGCACGACCTTGAAGTTCTCGAACGCCTTTTGGCCCCAGCGCAGGAAGCCGTAACGCTCCTGGTTGCGCTCGAACTCGATGCGTCCGTTGAGATCCAGCGACTGCTCGCTGCCGAACGAGTCCACCTGCACGGAATGGTCGATGACCAGCTCCGACGGAATCAGCGGATTGATCTGCTCGGGTTGCCCGCCCAGCTTGACGACGGCATCGCGCATCGCGGCCAGGTCGACGACGCAGGGCACGCCGGTGAAGTCCTGCAGCACCACACGCGCGGGCATGAAGGCGATTTCGGTATCGGGCTCGGCATGCGGGTTCCAGTTCGCCAGCGCCTCGATATGCGAGGTGCCGACCGTGATCCCGCCATCCTCGTTGCGCAGCAGGTTCTCGAGCAGGATCTTCAGCGAGAACGGCAGCCGGGCGATGTCATAGCGCTCGCCGAGTTTGGCGAGGCTGGCGTAATGGTAGGACTGGCCATTGACATCGAGTTGGCTGCGGGTGGCGAAGGAATCGGCCATTGGGGGCTCCTGTTTCGGGTTGCTGGCGGTGACGCAGCCGGGCTGGTCGTTGCTTGCTGGCAATGGCCGGGGCCGTTGCCGGAACGGGTGTCATGACAGTCGGGAGGATCGCGCCGATTGCCTGGGACGTACTGCATGGGACGGACTTCTCTGAAGCAGATGGCATTGACGCCGGTGCATCGAAGCGGGTGCATGCAACGATAGGCCAAGGCCTGCGTTGCTGTCATCGCCATGATCGCACCAGTGTAGTGGCAGGCGTGTTGCGGACGCGTCATCGGCATGCCGTGTCGAAGGTGGACCATCGGAACGTCCCGTTCGATGGCAGGGCAGTGCGTCGCGGCTGCGCGATATGCAGACGGCCTGGTACGCAACTCCGCATTGTGTTCGAGAGGATCCCGGCCAATCACCGACCGCCGCAGGGCATTCGCCGTCGACCGTGGGCTGGCAGGCCGGACGCCAGGATGCCGGACGGTGGAGCGCATGTCTTTCGGCATGCCGCGCTGCCAGCGGAGATGCCTGTGACCATCGGGTGCGGGGGTTGTCTGCACGCGCGGGCCATGACCAGGGCGCCAAGGGGGAGGGGCGGCATGAGCGCATGTCGACTTGGGTATGCGTCATAAAGTATGTATAATTCGCGCATACTTTCCGGGAGCCGATCATGGAAGCCACCGTTGCCGAGCGCGGCCAGATCACCCTCCCCAAGGCCGTCCGCGATGCTCTGGGCCTGACCAAGGGCACGACCCTGAAGGTCGAGCTCGACGGCGGCCGGATTATCCTGCGTAAGAGTGTGGAGGACGCGATCTCGCGCGCCCGCGGCCGCTTCAAGCTCGACGGATTCGAGTCCACCGACGATGCCATGCGCGCACTGCGCGGCCGTGCGCCGGGTGATCCGCTCGATCCCCGTGACGCTGGCGAGGCAGGCGGCCAGGGCGGCGGGCAGGGTACATGATCGCGATCGACTCGCCGGTCATCGTCGACCTGCTGGCCGACGGACCGCAGGCCGATGCCGCCGAGGCCTGCCTGCGCCAGTGCCTGAGCAATGGACCGGTCGTGGTCTGCGACGTCGCGCTGGCCGAGATCTGCAGCGCGCTCAAGGACGGCTCCGAAGCGCTGGTGGCGCTGGAAGAAATGAGCATCCGTTTCAGCGCGCTGGAATCCAAGTCGGCGCTGCGTGCCGGCGAGATGCAGCGCCGCTACCGCCAGCGTGGCGGCAGTGCGGCGCGCGCACGCGCGGTGCCGGATTTCCTGATCGGCGCGCATGCCCTGCTGCAGTGCGACGGCCTGATCACCCGCGACGACCGCTTCTATCGCGATTACTTCAAGGGCCTGAAGCTGATCGTCCCCACGCTTGAATAGCCCGCTGCCACCGACCGAACCGCGACACCCGCACCACGACCCACATCATTCCACCGAACACCGGAGTTCCCCATGCTGGAAGCCTACCGCCACCACGTAGCCGAGCGCGCCGCGCTGGGCATTCCTCCGTTGCCGCTGACCGCGCAGCAGACCGCCGAGGTCATCGAGCTGCTGAAAGCGCCGCCCGCCGGCGAAGAACAAGTCCTGGTCGACCTGATCACCCATCGCGTACCGGCCGGCGTCGACGACGCCGCCAAGGTCAAGGCCTCGTACCTCGCTGCCGTCGCGTTCGGCACCGAGCAGTGCAGCCTGCTGTCGCCGGCGCGCGCGACCGAACTGCTGGGCACGATGCTCGGCGGCTACAACATCCATCCGCTGGTCGAGCTGCTCGACAACGCCGAGCTGGCGCCGATCGCCGCCGAGGCGCTCAAGCACACGCTGCTGATGTTCGATGCCTTCCACGATGTCCAGGAGAAGGCCCGCACCGGCAATGCCAATGCGCAGGCCGTGCTGCAGAGCTGGGCCGATGCCGAATGGTTCACCAGCAAGCCGGAAGTGCCGCAGAGCCTGACGCTGACCGTGTTCAAGGTGCCGGGCGAGACCAACACCGACGACCTGTCGCCGGCGCCGGACGCGACCACGCGCCCGGACATCCCGATGCACGCGCTGGCGATGCTGAAGAACAAGCGCGATGGCGCGCCGTTCACCCCCGAGGAAGACGGCAAGCGCGGTCCGATCCAGCAGATCCTGGACCTCAAGGACAAGGGCCATCTGGTCGCCTATGTCGGCGACGTCGTCGGGACCGGTTCGAGCCGCAAGTCGGCGACCAACTCGGTGCTGTGGTGGACCGGCGAGGACATCCCGTTCATTCCGAACAAGCGCTTTGGCGGTGTGTGCCTGGGCAGCAAGATCGCACCGATCTTCTACAACACGATGGAAGACGCTGGCGCGTTGCCGATCGAGCTCGACGTGTCGCAAATGGAGCAGGGCGACGTCATCGAACTGCGCCCGTACGACGGCAAGGCGCTGAAGGAGGGCAAGGTCATCGCCGAGTTCCAGGTCAAGTCCGACGTGCTGTTCGATGAGGTGCGCGCCGGTGGCCGCATCCCGCTGATCGTCGGTCGCGGCCTGACCGCGAAGGCGCGCGAGGCGCTGGGCCTGCCGGTCACCGACCTGTTCCGCCTGCCGCAGCGCCCGGTCGATACCGGCAAGGGCTTCACGCTGGCGCAGAAGATGGTCGGGCGTGCGATCGGCCTGGCCGAAGGCCAGGGCGTGCGCCCGGGCACCTATTGCGAGCCGAAGATGACCTCGGTGGGTTCGCAGGACACCACCGGCCCGATGACGCGCGACGAGCTTAAGGACCTCGCGTGCCTGGGCTTCTCGGCCGACCTGGTGATGCAGTCGTTCTGCCACACCGCGGCGTACCCCAAGCCGGTCGACGTCAAGACCCACCACACGCTGCCCGAGTTCATCTCGACCCGTGGCGGCATCTCGCTGCGCCCCGGTGACGGCGTGATCCACAGCTGGCTCAACCGCATGCTGCTGCCCGATACCGTCGGTACCGGTGGCGACTCGCATACGCGCTTCCCGGTTGGCATCTCGTTCCCGGCGGGCTCGGGCCTGGTCGCGTTCGCCGCGGCCACCGGCGTGATGCCGCTGGACATGCCCGAGTCGGTGCTGGTGCGCTTCAAGGGCAAGCTGCAGCCCGGCGTGACCCTGCGCGACCTGGTCAACGCGATCCCGCTGTACGCGATCAAGCAGGGCCTGCTGACGGTCGCCAAGCAGGGCAAGAAGAACATCTTCTCCGGTCGCATCCTCGAAATCGAAGGCCTGCCGGACCTCAAGGTCGAGCAGGCGTTCGAACTGTCCGACGCATCGGCCGAACGCTCCGCCGCCGGCTGCACCGTGCACCTGGACAAGGCGCCGATCATCGAATACATCAACAGCAACATCACGCTGCTGAAGTGGATGATCGCCGAGGGTTACCAGGACCCGCGTTCGATCAAGCGCCGCATCGAGAAGATGGAACAGTGGCTGGCCGATCCGCAGCTGCTCGAGCGCGATGCCGATGCCGAGTACGCCGCGATCATCGACATCGACCTGGCCGACGTGCACGAGCCGATCCTGGCCTGCCCGAACGATCCCGATGACGTGAAGACGCTGTCGGAAGTCTCCGGCGTCGCGATCGACGAAGTGTTCATCGGTTCGTGCATGACCAACATCGGTCATTTCCGCGCCGCGTCGAAGCTGCTGGAAGGCAAGCGCGATATCCCGACCAAGCTGTGGGTCGCACCGCCGACCAAGATGGATGCCGCCGAGCTGACCAAGGAAGGCCACTACGGCACGTTCGGCACCGCTGGCGCGCGCATGGAGATGCCCGGTTGCTCGCTGTGCATGGGCAACCAGGCACAGGTGAGGGAGGGCGCGACGGTGTTCTCGACCTCGACCCGCAACTTCCCCAATCGCCTGGGCAAGAACGCCAACGTCTACCTGGGTTCGGCCGAGCTGGCCGCGATTTGCTCGCGTTTGGGTCGGATCCCGACCAAGGCCGAGTACATGGCCGATATGGGCGTGCTCGATGCCAATGGCGCGGAGATCTACCGCTACATGAACTTCGACCAGATCGAGGACTACAGCAAGGTCGCCGACTCGGTCGCCGCGTGACATCGCGCTCGCTGCCAAGGCAGTGAGTCGCACAGCAGAACGCCCGGCCATGCCGGGCGTTCTGGTTTCAATCGATTGCGCGGCGCGCCATCGTGGGGCGTGCGAACGGCGACAGTGGTCATGGCCGCGAACCGCAGTGGCTCGGCTCAGCAGTTGATCAGCTCATCAGTTCTTCGATCGCTTCGACCATGCGGCGACGCGAGAACAGGAAGTCCCAATAATTGCCGCCGAGCTGGCGCCACAGCACCGCCGAGCGCAGCGCGGCCAGCAGCACCGCGCGGATCTCGGCCACGATGTCGGCCTGGCCCAGGTAATGCGGGTTGCCCTGCACCATGACCTTGGGGCGCAGGTGGCTGACGGTCTCGGCATACAGCGCGCCCAGCGCCGACAGTACCTCGGGATGGGTATTGCCCTGCCGCTCGGCGATGAGCTTGGCCGCGAGGATGCCCTCGTGCACGTCCTCGCCCATGTCCTGGTCGGCCGAGAACCGGCGTTCGAGCTGCAGCACCGACAACGTCAGCTTGGGCAGCAGTTCGTCGTCGCCCTGGTTGCTGAAGTAGTTGCGCAGCAACAGCAGGCCGGGGCGCAAGGCCTGGCGTCCGCCGTAGACCGCTTCGATGGAATCCGCCTCGATGCGGAACACGCTGTCGAGCGCACTCGACAGCACCGTGGCGTCGGCCTGGCCGGTGTCGGCGATCCTGCGGACCTGCTTCAGCGCCTGTACCACGCCGGCCAAGGCGAGCATGCGGTCGTGGATCATGCTGCGATCCCCGCGGCGGCCATCTCGAGCGGCGCGTCGGTCCGCGCGATGACGGCGCCGCCCAGGCAGACGTCGCCGTCGTAGAGCACCAGCGACTGGCCGGGCGTGACGGCGCGTTGTGGACGGGTGAAGCGGACTTCCAGACAGCCTGAATCGTTGACGATCACTTCGCAGGGTTCCTCCGGTTGGCGGTAGCGCGTCTGCGCATGGCATTGGAATCTAGATGAGGGCGGTTGCGATCCGATCCAATGCATGGACTCGCTCCACAACCGCTGCGACTGCAGATAGCGGTTCTCGCTGCCCTGGTCGACGAACAGGATATTGCGCTCGACGTCCTTGCCAACGACGTACCACGGTGCCGCGTCGAATCCACGCAGGCCGCCCAGTTGCAGGCCTTCGCGCTGACCGAGCGTGAAATAGAACACGCCCGGATGCTCGCCGACGACGCGGCCGTCGGGCGTGCGCATTTCGCCGGTCTTTGCCGGCAGGTAGCGCGACAGGAAGGTCCTGAAGTCGCGTTCGCCGATGAAGCAGATCCCGGTCGAGTCCTTCTTCGCCGCCGTGACCAGGCCGGCCCGGTGGGCGATGTCGCGGACTTCGGTCTTGAGCAGCTCGCCCAGCGGGAAGCAGGTCGCGGCCAGTTGCTGCTGGCCGAGTTGGTGCAGGAAGTAGCTCTGGTCCTTGCTGCGGTCGCGTGCGCGCAGCAGGCGCCACTGGCCGTGGGCGTGGTCGATGCGCGCGTAATGGCCGGTGGCGATAGCGTCGGCGCCCATGTCGCGGGCGGCATCGAGGAAATACTTGAACTTGATCTCGCGGTTGCACAGCACGTCCGGGTTCGGCGTGCGGCCGGCCGCGTACTCGGCAATGAAATGGGCGAACACGCCCTCCCAGTATTCGCTGGAGAAGTCGCGGAAGTGGATCGCCATGCCGAGCTTGCCAGCCACGGCCACCGCGTCGCGGCGGTCGTCCTCGGCGCGGCAGTCGCCGCTGCCGTCGTCGGCCCAGTTCTGCATGAACAGTCCGGCGACGCTGTCGCCACCGGCCAGCGCCGCATCGCGCAGCAGCAGGGCGGTGACCGAGGAATCGACCCCTCCCGACAGACCGACGATGACGCGCGCCGCGCTCACGGGGCCAGGCTCACGGGATCTGTTGCAGCAACGACAGCGGCGAACGCTTGCCGGCCAGATGGTCGGCGACGACCTGCCAGACCAGCGGGCTGCGATGGCGGGCGTGCTCGGCCTGCAATTCCGCCGGCGTCATCCACAGGGCGCGGACGATGCCGTCGTCCAGCGGCCGCGCTGGATCGTGCGCCACCGGCTCGGCCGCGAACGCGAACCGCAGGTAATGCCGGTCGCCGCTGCCGTCGGGGTTGCGCGGGGCCTTCCACTGGTAGGCGCCGATGAACGCGGTCAGGCGTACGTCCCAGCCGGTCTCTTCCCGGGTCTCACGCAAGGCGGCCTCGAACAGGCTCTCGTCCGGCTCGAGGTGGCCGGCCGGCTGGTTGATCACCAGCCGCCCCTGGGCGTGCTCCTCGACGCACAGCAGCCTGCCGTTGGCGACCACGACCGTGGCCACGGTGACGTCCGGCTGCCAGAAGCGCCCCTCGCGGTAGCTCATTCAGTACTCGTCCGCGCCATTGGTCAGCGCGATCTCCATGTCGTCGGCGGCCGCGGCAGCGACGTCCATCGCTGTTTCGAAGGCCTTGCCGTCGGCGTTGTCGGGCAGCTTCACGACGAACAGCAGGGTGCTGCCGGAGACCTCCCAGGCACCCAGGATCTTGTCCTGACTGTCGGCCAGCAGCTTCAGCGCCTGGGCGCTGGTGAAGCCGCCGTCGGGCACGTTGGCGGCCGGTGAGAACACTTCGCGGACCACGATGCCTTCCAGCTCGTTGACCTTGCCCGAGACGAACACGAGCTGGGTGCGGCCCTCGTCCTCGTAGTTGTAGACCGACTTGAAATCGCCGTCGCCGTCGACCTCGAACTTGACCCCGACCGACTCCAGCTTGGCCGTGATCGCGGCGTTGTCGCCGCTGTCCTGGGCAAAGGCCGGGTGGGCGAGCAGCAGGCAACTGAACAACCATGTGGCAGTGCGAAGGCGCATACGGGGAGGCTCCTGGGAAAAACACATTCTGAAGGGGCTCATGGCTGCCGTCCATCGGCAGGCTTGGGTCGGGCAGGCGGGCTCGTATAATGGGCGGATGACGAGAAAGTCCATCCATGATCACGACCACGGCGCGGTCGTCGAGACCAGCAAGCCGGAACTGGCGCGCCCCCCCCTGTACTCGGTGATGCTGCTGAACGACGACTACACGCCGATGGACTTCGTCGTCGACGTTCTGCTGCGCTTTTTCGCGATGGACGCCGAAAAGGCGACCCAGGTGATGCTGCACGTGCATACCCGGGGACGGGGCGTCTGCGGGGTCTACAGCCGGGAAGTCGCCGAATCCAAGGTCGCCCAGGTGAACGAATATTCCCGGATGAACCAGCACCCCTTGCTCTGCACGATGGAAAAGGCTTAAAAGCCGATAAGGGCCGGGCATGGAAAATCCGGATCGCGGCCCCATTACAGGTCGCAGACCCACGGAGGCCCACGCCCCATGTTCAGCAAGGATCTCGAATACAGCATCGGCCAGTGCTACAAGCGTGCCCGCGAGGCGCGCGACGAGTACATGACGGTCGAACACCTGCTGCTTGCACTGCTCGACAATTCCTCGGCCGAGGCCGTCCTCAAGGCGACCGGGGCCGACTTCGAGCGCCTGCGCACGGACCTGGAGCAGGCGATCGCCGCCTCGGTGTCCAAACTCCCGGAAGACGACGGTCGCGATACCCAGCCCACGCTCGGGTTCCAGCGGGTGCTGCAGCGGGCCGTCTACCACGTCCAGTCCTCGGGCAAGAAGGAAGTCACCGGCGCCAACGTGCTGGTCGCGATCTTCGGCGAAAAGGACTCGCATGCGGTCTACTTCCTCAATCAGCAGGATGTCAGCCGGCTGGATGTCGTCAATTACATGTCGCATGGCATCGCCAAGAGCGGCAGCGACGAGCCTGAGGGCGAGCACGAGGATGCCGCCGGGCGCACCAGCGACGGGGCCGACGGCGACGCCAAGGGCGATGCCCTGAGCGAGTTCGCCAGCGACCTCAACGCGGCCGCGCTCGAAGGGCGGATCGATCCACTGGTCGGGCGTGCCGAGGAGATCGAGCGCACGATCCAGGTGCTGTGCCGCCGGCGCAAGAACAACCCGTTGTATGTCGGTGAGGCCGGCGTCGGCAAGACCGCGATCGCCGAGGGCCTGGCCAAGCGCATCGTCGACGGCCAGGTGCCCGAGGTGCTGGCCGACGCGACGATCTATTCGCTGGACCTGGGCGCGCTGGTGGCCGGGACCAAGTATCGCGGTGATTTCGAGAAGCGCCTGAAGGCGGTGCTGACCGCGATCAAGAAGCATCCGGGCGCGATCCTGTTCATCGACGAGATCCACACCATTATCGGTGCCGGCTCGGCGTCCGGTGGCACGATGGATGCCAGCAACCTGATCAAGCCCGCGCTGGCCTCGGGCGAGCTGCGTTGCATCGGCTCGACCACGTTCCAGGAGTACCGCGGCATCTTCGAGAAGGACCGTGCGCTGGCACGGCGCTTCCAGAAGATCGACATCGTCGAGCCGACGATCAGCGAGACCTACGAGATCCTGCAGGGGCTCAAGCCCAAGTACGAGTCGCACCATTCGGTGACCTATGCCGACGAGGCGCTGCGCGCGGCGGTCGATCTGTCGGTCAAGCACATCGGCGATCGCCTGCTGCCCGACAAGGCGATCGACGTCATCGACGAGGCCGGTGCCCGCCAGCGCCTGCTGCCGGTGGATCTGCGCAAGACCCTGATCGATGTCGAGGAAGTCGAGACCATCGTCGCCAAGATGGCCAGGATCCCGGCCAAGCAGGTCAGCGCGTCCGACAAGGACGTGCTGCAGCACCTGGAGCGCAACCTGAAGATGGTGATCTTCGGGCAGGATCCGGCGATCGAGACGCTGACGTCGGCGATCAAGCTGGCGCGTTCCGGGCTGGCCAATCCCGACAAGCCGATCGGCAACTTCCTGTTCGCCGGCCCGACCGGCGTCGGCAAGACCGAGGTCACGCGCCAGCTGGCATTGCAGTTGGGCATCGAGCTGGTCCGCTTCGACATGAGCGAGTACATGGAGCCACATTCGGTGTCGCGCCTGATCGGTGCGCCCCCGGGCTATGTTGGCTTCGACCAGGGCGGCCTGCTGACCGAGAAGATCGTCAAGACGCCGCATTGCGTGCTGCTGCTCGACGAGGTCGAGAAGGCGCATCCGGACATCTTCAACATCCTGCTGCAGGTCATGGATCGCGGCATCCTGACCGACACCAACGGACGCGAAGCCAACTTCAAGAACGTCATCGTGGTGATGACCACCAATGCCGGTGCGGCGCAGGCCGCGCGGCGGTCGATCGGTTTCACCCAGCAGGACCACAGCACCGACGCGATGGAAGTGATCCGCAAGGGCTTCACGCCGGAGTTCCGCAACCGGCTGGACGCGATCATCCAGTTCCAGTCGCTGGGCATGGACCACATCCTGCGCGTGGTTGACAAGTTCCTGATCGAGCTGGAAGCCCTGCTGCACGACAAGAACGTCACGCTGTCGGTGACCCCGACGGCGCGCGACTGGCTGGCCCTGCATGGCTTCGATCCGCAGATGGGCGCGCGCCCGATGGCGCGGATCATCCAGGACCATGTCAAGCGTCCACTGGCCGACGAACTGCTGTTCGGCAAGCTCAGTGGCGGTGGGCGCGTCACGGTGGATGTCCGCGACGACAAGCTGGTCGTCGACAGCCAGGCGGAACCGGAGAAGCTGCTGCCGGCCACGGTCTGACCCGCCGGCAAGCGCCACCCGCAAACGACGGCGCCGCACATCACGTGCGGCGCTTTTTTTGGTCATTACCATCGCGCCGTACTGCCATGCGCGACCCTCACGGCAAAGGCAACACGGTGGTTCCTGCGATCAGCGGCCGGAGTAAAACGGCGTGACGCGGGTGCGCCGATCTTCGGCTCAGCGACGACGACGCTGCTGGCGTGCGAATTCCTCGGCATCCACCGGCGTGACTTCGCCGACGCTGCAGCTGTCGCGGTTGGTCACCACGACGGTGCCGGTCGGGCACAGGCGGTTGACCTGCTCGCCGGTCTTGATGGCGATCTTCGAGGCGGTCGGCAACGAACCGCAGTTGCGGCTGAGGCTGACTTTGTAATGCGAGTCGCCGTCCTTGAGCAGAAAGTGGTTGCCTCCGCCGCTGCGGACGATCTGGTTGCCCTGGGCAAGATTCACGCATTCGCTGAGGGCATCCGCCTGTTTGGCATGGGCCGACCCTGCGAGCAAGAGCAGCACGGTGGCCGCGGACAGGAGGCACTGCTTGGGGGATACGATTTGCATGACACGACACCTGTGTTGATGGCCCGGGAGCGGGTGGCGCCAAGATAGGTGCCGGCGGCGGTTCGCGAATCTGGCGGAAGTGCACATGACTGAAGACGTGGTACCCCGATCGGCTGCAACCTTTTGTGGGTGGTTGGCATCCCTCGATCAGGAGGCGAGCATGTCTGCGGTGATCTGCGTGACGTCCTGCACAGTATCGGGCCCGTTTTTTCGCGCACCACGGCGCCGCGTCGCTGAGTTGTCGAGTCGATGAGCCGATGAGCCTGAAACATGCAGGCACAATGCGCCGTGCGCGAACGCCCGTTCGGGCGCGCGCGATGGAAGGTCGGGATGCGGGGCGGGGACCTGAGAACTTGCTGCGCAGCAGCAAAAAAGGCAGCCATTGCGGCTGCCTTCTTGCGCATGATCGCCAGGCACGTCGAAGACGACGGTCCGGCTTACTTCATGCGGTAGGTGATGCGTCCCTTGGTCAGGTCATACGGGGTCATTTCGACCTTGACCTTGTCCCCGGTCAGGATGCGGATGTAGTTCTTGCGCATCCGCCCCGAGATATGGGCAATGATTTCATGGCCGTTTTCGAGCTTCACCCGGAACATCGTGTTCGGAAGCGTTTCGGAAACGGAACCTTCAAATTCAATGACGTCGTCTTTCGCCATTCGTCCTGTAGCCAGTGAGGTGTGTTGGGCGCAAGCGCCACGAGGAAAGCAGGCCATTGTGACACGACCCGGGTTGCGAAGCAAAATTTTGGTTAAACCGCAAGTTCCCCAGCGGCCAGCGTCCCGAACCGCGCTTCCCACGCTCCCGGACCGTCCTGCGCGGCGACCAGGGGCGCGATCGATGCCAGGAAGCGCTCGCGCGGCCAGGACCGGCTGCCGAGCAGGCTCAGGTGGTCGTTCTCGACCTGGGCGTCGATCAGCGGGAAACCCCAGGCCTGCAGTCGGTGCGCCAAGGCGGCCAGTGCGACCTTGGACGCCCCGGGCCGTGCGCTGAACATGCTTTCACCGAAGAACATCCGGCCGACGGCGACGCCATAGATGCCGCCGACGAGCGTCTCGCCGTCGTAGACCTCGACGCTGTGGGCGTGGCCGAGCCGGTGCAGGGCGCCGTAGGCCTGCTGCATCGCCGGCACGATCCAAGTGCCGCGCTGGCCACGACGCGGGCTGTCGGCACAGGCGGCCACCACGGCGGCAAAGGCGTGGTCGGCACGGACCGTCCACGGCGAGCGGCGCAGCTCGCGGCGGAAACGCCTCGACAGGTGGACGCCATCGGTCTGGAACAGCGTGCGCGGATCGGGCGACCACCACAGGATGGGCTGGCCTTCGGAGTACCAAGGGAAAATGCCGTGCCGATAGGCGTTGAGCAGCCGGGGCGGCGACAGGTCGCCGCCGAACGCGAGCAGGCCATCGGGATAACGCAGTGCGCTGTCCGGTGCAGGGAAGGGCGCGTTCGGATCCGCATCGAGCTGCGGTAGCGGGATGCGGCTCATGTCGCCGTGAGTGCGGGCAGGTCGCGGAACGGCGAGCGTTGCGCCAGCATCGCGGCATAGCGCTCGACGGAGACCTGTTCTTCCAGGCACCACTGGCGCAGCGGTTCGCGGAAGCCCGGATCGGCGATCCAGTGCCGGCTGCGCACCAGGGTCGGCAGGAATCCGCGTGCAAGCTTGTGCTCGCCCTGGGCGCCGGGTTCGAACGTCGACAGGCCTTCGCGCAGGCAGTACGCGATGCCCTGGTAGTAGCAGGTCTCGAAATGCAGGCCGGGCAGGTCGAGGCGGCTGCCCCAGTAGCGGCCGTACAGGGTGTCCGGGCCGCGTAGGCATAGCGCACCGGCAGCGGCCTCGCCGTGCCAGTCGGCGAAGATCATCACCAGTTGCCGCGGCATCGTGGTGGCCAGGTGCTGCAGGAACGCCCGGGTCAGCGCCGGGTGGTTGCCGTACTCGGCGAAGGTCTGCAGGTAGAAGCCGTGCATGGCGTCGAGATCGTCCTCGCTGGCTTCATCGCCATGGACGACGCGGAACGTGACGCCCGCATCGAACACCTTGCGGCGTTCCTGGCGGATGTTCTTGCGGTGCTTGTGGTCCATCGCCGCCAGGTAATCGTCGAAGTCGCGCCAGTCGCCCGGGTTGCGCCAGTGGTACTGGACGTCGCTGCGCGCGAGCCAGCCGCCTTCGAAGCGTGCGTCGTCGAACGCCTGGTCATCCTGCGTGGTATGGAAATTGACGTGCGCCGACGACAGCTGCCGGCCTTCGCAGGCCTGCGTCATCGCGGTCAGCAAGCTGCGCTGGAGCGCAGGGTCGCGGGTCAACAGTCGCGGGCCGGTCACCGGCGAATACGGCGAGGCGCACAGCAGCTTGGGGTAATAGTCGAGCCCGTAGCGCGCATATGCGTTGGCCCAGGCATGGTCGAACACGAACTCGCCATGCGAGTTCTGCTTGCGATAGGCAGGGGCCGCGGCCACCAGGGCATCGCCGTCCCACAGCGCCAGGTGTTGCGGGCGCCATCCCCAGTCCGGACGCAGGCAGCCATGCTGCTCCAGGCCGGACAGGAAGGCATGGCTGACGAAGGGATTGCCGTCGTGCAGGGCATCCCAGGCCGGGGCGATGTCGTCCGGCAGCGCCTCAAGAATGCGCAGCGTGGGCATCGACGGTGGTCGCAGGCAGGCGGGTCGCCAGCAGGCGGCGGAGGCGTGCGCCCCGGCCGCCGTGCGGGTCGCGGGCAATCAGCCCTGCTGGTCCAGGAAGCGCTCGGCATCGAGCGCGGCCATGCAGCCGAAGCCGGCCGAGGTGATGGCCTGGCGGTAGACCTGGTCGGCGACGTCGCCCGCGGCGAACACGCCCTTGACTGAAGTCTCGGTGGCGCCGCCATCCAGGCCCGAACGGATGCTCAGGTAGCCGTTGTTCATCGCCAGCTGGCCTTCGAACAGCGTCGTGTTGGGCGTATGCCCGATCGCGACGAAAAACCCGTGCACGTCCAGGTCGCGGGTGCTGCCGTCGTGTACCGACTTCACGCGCAGGCCGGTCACGCCGGCCTCGTTGCCCAGCACCTCGTCCACGGTGTGGTGCCAGACCGGCTCGATCTTGCCGGCCTGGATCTTGGCCTGCAGCTTGTCCTGCATGATCTTCTCGGCCCGCAGCGTGTCGCGGCGGTGCACCAGGTAGACCTTGCGGGCGATGTTGGACAGGTACAGCGCTTCCTCGACCGCAGTGTTGCCGCCGCCGACGACCGCGACATCCTGATCCTTGTAGAAGAAGCCGTCGCAGGTCGCGCAGGCCGAAACGCCACGGCCCTTGAACGCGTCTTCCGACGGCAGGCCCAGGTACTTGGCGGTGGCGCCGGTGGCGATGATCAGGGCGTCGCAGGTGTACTCGCCGCTGTCGCCCTTGAGCCGGAACGGTCGCTGCGAGAGGTCGGCGGTGTGGATGTGGTCGAAGATCGTCTCGGTCTCGAAACGCTCGGCATGCGCCTGCAGGCGTGCCATCAGGTCCGGTCCCATCAGGCCATGGGCATCGCCGGGCCAGTTGTCGACTTCGGTGGTAGTCATCAGCTGACCGCCCATCTGCATGCCGGTGATGACCACGGGCTTGAGGTTGGCGCGTGCGGCGTAGACCGCCGACGTCCAGCCGGCGGGGCCGGATCCGAGGATCAGCAACTGGGCGTGTTTGGAGGAATTGACGGAAGAAGCGCTCATGTATACTCGCTGGCCATGGCATTGCTGCGTTTTGAGCGTTATAGCTTGGAGGCGCGGATGCGCCAACACAAGGCGTATCGCGGTCCGCACATGCGTGGTCCGGCACTGGCATGGGCATCGGGTCGTGTTCGTCGGTTGTTGTCGACTACAGGTCCATCTCGGCAGCTCGCGGCCCTCGCGATGCCGGCAGGCCATGCGATGGGCCAGGCAGTGACACACCGGTGACACAGACCAACGGAGACGCACGATGCGGATAGGTATCCCGAAAGAGACCAAGCCGCTGGAAGGGCGTGTCGCATTGGTGCCGGCCGCGGCCGGCGACCTGGTGCGGCGTGGGCACGAGGTCTGGCTGCAGCACGATGCCGGCGCGAAGTCGGGCTTCGCCGATGACGACTACACGCGGCTCGGCGTCCGCATTGCCAGCGATGCCACCGAGCTGTATGCCCGCGGCGAACTGATCGTCAAGGTCAAGGAGCCGATCGAGGGCGATCTTGCGCTGCTGCGCGAGGATCACCTGCTGTTCTGCTACCTGCATCTGGCGCCGTTGCCGCAATTGACGCGCAGGCTGGTCGACATCGGCCTGACCGCGATCGCGTTCGAGACCGTCGAACTCGACAGCGGCGAACTGCCGCTGCTGGCGCCGATGTCGATCATCGCCGGCAAGATCGCCGTGCAGGTCGGCACCCACTACCTGCACCAGCCGCTGGGCGGCAAGGGCGTGCTACTCGGCGGGCTGGCCTCGACCGCGCGCGGCAAGGTGGTGGTGTTCGGGGCAGGCGCTGCAGGGGGCAACGCCGCGGCGCTGGCGGCCGCCAGCGGTGCCGGGGTCGTGGTGTTCGAGACGCGTGGCGACCGGCGCGAGGCGATGGTGCGTCTGGGCCACAACGTCACCGCCCTGCATCCCTACGACGACGACGTCGCCCGCGAATGCGCGGACGCCGACCTGGTCATCGGCGCGGTGCTGGTCACCGGCGCGGTCGCACCGCATGTGCTGAGCCGCAAGGTCATCCGCGGCATGGAGGACGGCAGCGTGCTGGTCGACATCGCCATCGACCAGGGTGGCTGCTTCGAGACTTCGCGCGCCACCAGTTGGCAGGAACCGACCTACGTGGAAGAGGGCGTGACCCATTTCTGCGTCACCAACATGCCCGGCGCGGTGCCGCGGACCTCGTCGCAAGCGATCTGCGCAGCGATCCTGCCGTGGGTCGACCTGATCGCCGTGGGCCGCTGGCGCGAGCACCCCGCGATGCGCCGGGGATTGAACGTCGAAGCCGGCCGGGTGGTCCATCCGGCCTTGCTTGCAAGCGGTGCAAACGGGTAATTATTGAAGTAACATCAATCGATTGGATCATTTTTCTAAGGTAATTACCCACGGTGGCACGCGCGATTCCGGAACGTAGCAAGCGTCAACGCAGCAACGCCGCGGCCGAGACCGCCGCGAGCGCCCCCAATCCGCGCCGGCAGCGGCTGGTGCGCGACATCCTGCTGATCGTCATCGCGCCGTTCCTGCTGTACCTGCTTGTCTGCCTGGCGACCCATTCGGCGGAGGATCCCGGCTGGTCGACCAGTTCCGGCAGCCTGACGGCGCCGCTGCAGAATGCCGGAGGTCCCATCGGGGCCTGGCTGGCCGACGTGCTGCTGTCGCTGACCGGCTTCGTGGCCTACCTGCTGCCGATCGTGCTGGGCGTCATCGCCTGGATCGCGCTGTTCGGCATGGATACCGACGGCGACGGCCATATCGACCTCGGCCCGGCCCTGCGCCTGGTCGGTATCGTCGGCTTCCTGGTGGCGGTCACCGGCCTGCTGGCGCTGCGGCTGCCGGCGGTCGATGGCTACCCCGAAGGCGGCGGCGGCATCCTCGGCCGGCTGATCGGCAGCTCGCTCAATCGCGGCTTTGGTCAGATCGGCGGCAATCTGTTCCTGATCGCGCTGTTGCTGGTGTCGGTCACGCTGGCCACCGGCCTGTCGTGGCTGGCGGTCATGGACCGGATCGGCCAGCAGGTGCTGAAGCTGCCGGACCTGTTGCGCCGGGGCAGCAAGCAGGCCGACGAGTGGAAGCAGGCGCGCGTGCATCGCGAGGAACGCCAGGAAGTCCGCAAGGTCGATTCCGAACTGCGCGCCAAGCGTGCGCCGGTCAAGATCGAGCCGCCGGCGACGCCGCCGATCGTCGAGAAGAGCGAGCGCGCCAAGCGCGAGCAGCAGATCCCGCTGTTCCATGGCACCGGCGGCGATCCGTCCGGCCTGCCGCCGCTGTCGCTGCTCGACGACCCCAAGCCGCAGCCCAAGGGCTACGACGAGGACACGCTGGAAACGCTGTCGCGGCAGATCGAGTTCAAGCTCAAGGACTTCCGCATCGATGTCGAGGTCAAGGAGGCCCAGCCGGGCCCGGTGATCACGCGATTCGAGATGGAGCCGGCGCCGGGCATCAAGGTGAGCCAGATCAGTTCGCTGGACAAGGACATCGCGCGCGGGCTGTCGGTGAAGTCGGTGCGCGTGGTCGATGTGATCCCGGGCAAGTCGGTGATCGGCATCGAGATCCCCAACACCACCCGCGAGATGATCTACCTCAGCGAGCTGCTGCGCTCGAAGGAATACGACAAGTCCGGCAGCCCGCTGACGCTGGCGCTGGGCAAGGGCATCAGCGGCCAGTCGGTGGTCGCCGACCTGGCGCGTATGCCGCACCTGCTGGTCGCCGGTACCACCGGTTCGGGCAAGTCGGTCGCGGTCAACGCGATGGTGCTGAGCCTGCTGTTCAAGGCGTCCGCCAAGGAACTGCGGATGCTGATGATCGACCCGAAGATGCTCGAACTGAGCGTCTACCAGGGCATTCCGCACCTGCTGGCCCCGGTCGTCACCGACATGAAGGAGGCCGCCAACGGCCTGCGCTGGTGCGTCGCGGAGATGGAGCGTCGCTACAAGCTGATGAGCGCGGTCGGCGTGCGCAACCTGGCCGGCTTCAACAAGAAGGTCAAGGACGCCGAGGACGCCGGGCAGCCGATGCTGGACCCGTTGTTCCGCCCGAACCCCGACTCCAACGAGGTCGCACAGCCGCTGGACACGCTGCCGTTCATCGTCATCTTCATCGACGAATTCGCCGACATGATGATGATCGTCGGCAAGAAGGTCGAAGAGCTGATCGCGCGCCTCGCACAGAAGGCGCGTGCGGCCGGTATCCACCTGATCCTGGCGACCCAGCGTCCGTCGGTCGACGTCATCACCGGCCTGATCAAGGCCAATATCCCGACCCGCATCGCGTTCCAGGTCAGTTCTAAGATCGACTCGCGCACGATCCTCGACCAGTCCGGCGCCGAGACCCTGCTGGGCCATGGCGACATGCTGTACCTGCCGCCGGGCACGGCGATGCCCGAGCGCGTGCATGGTGCGTTCGTGTCCGACGAGGAAGTCCATCGCGTCGTCGAGCACCTGAAGCAGCTCGGCGGCGGCCCGTCGTACGTCGAGGGCGTGCTCGATGAAGTCCAGACCATGGGCGACGGCACCGTGGTCGGCGCGACCGGGCTGCCCGAGGCCGGTGGCGGCGGTGGCGACGAGAGCGACCCCTTGTACGACGAGGCCGTGCGCATCGTCACCGAGACCCGGCGCGCATCGATTTCCGGCGTGCAGCGCAGGCTGAAGATCGGCTACAACCGCGCCGCGCGGCTGGTCGAGGCAATGGAGGCCGCAGGCGTGGTCTCGCCGCCGGAACACAACGGCGATCGTTCGGTGTTGGCACCTCCACCGCCGAAATGACGTTAACCCTGAACGCAGGCCATCACCGCAATGGGATGGGCGCGTTCGTGAGTTCCTATTCAGGTTCTCGTTCCCACACTCTGGTCTGCAACCGACACCCTCCACCGAATCCATGCGGAGTCCTGCGATGAACCTTTCCCGCCGATGGCTGTTCGCCGCCGTCGCCCTGATGGCCGCCGCCAATGTCCACGCGGGTGCCCGCGACCAGCTCGATGCGTTCACGCGCGGACTGAAGGGACTCGACGGCCAGTTCACCCAGCAGGTGTTCGACGAGTCCGGCAAGGTCCGCGAGACCTCCAGCGGCCGCGTCGCGCTGTCGGCGCCGCGCCTGTTCCGGTGGGAATACGTCAAACCCTATCCACAGCTGATCGTCGCCGACGGCAGCACCGTCTGGGTGTTCGATCCCGATCTCGACCAGGTCACGCGCCGCCCGCAGGGCAGCGCCGAGCAGGACAGCCCGCTGGCCGCGCTGATCGACCCGGGCAGGCTGGATCGCGATTACCGCGTCGAAGATGCCGGCATCCGCGACGGCCTGCAGTGGTTGCTGCTGCGTCCGAAGCAGGCGGGCGATGATGCCGCGTTCCAGTCGGCCCGCCTGGGCCTGGGTGCGCAGGGACTGGCGAAGATGGAGATCATCGACGCGCTCGGCCAGCGCACCCAGATCGCGTTCGACAGCTGGAAACGCAATCCCACCTTCGCCCGCGAGACCTTCCGCTACACGCCGCCCGCGGGCGTCGACGTGGTCGGCGAAGACTGAGCGATGCGACCGCACATGGACGGCACGCCCGGATGGCGAGAAACGATGTCGATGACCCCGCGGACGCATCGCCGCTTGCCGCACCGGTTGCTGGCATCGCCGCTGCTGGCAATGGCATTGGCCCTGCCGATGATGCCGGCCGGCGCGCAGACACCTGCGACGGTGACGTCACCCGCATCGACATCGGCAAAGCCGGCAACCCAATCGGCAGTCCAGGGCGTACAGCCGGCGTCCGCCGAACAGGTGGTGCCGCCGCCCGTGGCGGCACCGGTCCCGGCGGCGAAGCCCGCGGCGGTCAAGGGCGTGCCCGGGCAGGCATCGTCGGGTGACGAGTCGCTCGACAATTCGGTCGCGGCCGTGCTCGTCACGGCCCTGTCCGAACAGTTGGCGACGCCGGCGATCTCGCTGAAGCTCGACAGCATCGATGCCCGCGCCGCCGGCCCGCGCGACAAGAGCGTCAGCGGCCTGGGACGCGTGCGCATGGCCGACGACGACGACTGGATCGGCTTCCGCTTCCGCACCGTCTACGACACCCTGTTCCTCAGCGCCGGCGATCCGGAACTGGTCATCGGTGGCGTCACCGAATCGGAGCGCGAGTCCCCGAACGACGCGATGCTGATGATCCAGCTGGAGAACCGCGTCGCCACCGACCTGGACCGCGAGTACGGCGAAGGCGTGTCGCGGCTGCAGTTCGAGCGCATCCGTACCGTCGAGGCCGGGACCCGCCTGCTGCGCATCAGTGCCGCCGGGACCGCCGACCTCGGGGCCGCCGGCGAGATGCCGTTGCAGATCGAGTCGCTGTACGACATCAAGCGCGATACCTGGCTGCGCGTGGACTACACGCTGGGGCAGGGCGGCGTGCCGGTGGTGTTGCCGGCGATGCTGCCCAAGCCCTGAGGAACGCGGCACTGATGACTGCCTTCGCGAACACGGGGGCACGGTGCGCCACAGCGCTGCCCGCACATCGCCCCGTCACACGCGGATCTGACGGGCCAAGCTGCACGCCGATCACACGGCCTGCGACGATGGCTTGATAATGTCTGTCCTCCATCCGTCCTCCTGACCTGCGCGGATTCCTGTTTGGCTCGCTCCCGCACCACGCCCGCTGCCGCCCACGGTGACCTGTTGCAGGTTGACCGCAGCGGACTGCGGCCGCTGGCCGAGCGCATGCGGCCACGCTCGCTCGACGACATGGTCGGACAACGCCGGCTGCTGTCGCCGGAGTCGGCATTGCGGCAGTCGGTCGAAGGCGGCCACGTACATTCGATGGTGCTGTGGGGACCACCGGGTTGCGGCAAGACCACGTTCGCGCTGTTGCTGGCCAAGTATGCCGATGCGGAATTCCGCTCGGTGTCGGCGGTGCTGTCGGGCCTGCCTGAGGTCCGCCAGGTGCTGGCCGAGGCCGCGCACCGTTTCGATGAAGGCCGCCGCACGGTGCTGTTCGTCGACGAGGTGCATCGCTTCAACAAGGCGCAGCAGGACGCATTCCTGCCGCATATCGAACGCGGCACCATCGTTTTCATCGGCGCCACTACCGAGAATCCCTCGTTCGAACTGAATTCGGCGCTGCTGTCGCGCTGCCGGGTGCATGTCCTCGAAGCGGTGTCGCCCGACGACATCCTGGTCGCGCTGGAGCAGGCGCTGGCCGACGAACCGCGCGGCCTTGCCGGCCTGCACCTGCAGGTCGATCGCGCCGACCTGCGCCTGATCGCGGTGGCCGCCGATGGCGACGTCCGGCGCGCACTGACCCTGCTGGAGATCGCCGGCGAACTGGTCGGCGAGGGCGGCACGATCACGACCGCGATCCTGGAGCAGGTGCTGGCCGATCGCACGCGCCGCTTCGATAAGGGCGGCGAGCAGTTCTACGACCAGATCTCGGCGCTGCACAAATCCGTGCGCAGCTCCAATCCCGATGCCGCGCTGTACTGGCTTGCCCGCATGCTCGATGGCGGCTGCGACCCTGGCTACCTGGCGCGACGGATGACGCGGATGGCGGTCGAGGATGTCGGCCTGGCCGATCCGCGCGCCCTGCAGATGGCGGTCGATGCCTGGGACACCTACGACCGCCTCGGCAGTCCGGAAGGCGAACTCGCACTGGCGCAACTGGTGATCTATCTGGCCAGCACCGCGAAGTCGAATGCGGCCTACAAGGCCTTCGGCGCGGCCCGCCGCGATGTCGCCGAGTACGGCACGCAGGACGTGCCGATCCACCTGCGCAATGCACCGACCCGGCTGATGAAGGAACTGGGCTACGCCAAGGGCTACCAGTACGACCACGACGCCGAAGGGGGCGTCGCGCTGGACCAGACCTGCTTCCCGGATGCGATGGGCGAGCGCGAGTACTACCACCCGGTCGAGCGCGGCCTGGAACTCAAGCTGCGCGACAAGCTGCTGGCCCTGCGGACTGCGAAGGCGGAACGCCAGGGACGTTGAGGCTGTGTCGGCGAGCCAGCGTGCGCTGGCTGTTGTGGGCAGTTACTGCTGCGCGGTCGTCGGCGTCGCGAGGTTCTGCTGAAGACTGTCGCGCAGCTGGGCCAGGTCGATCTCGATCTGCTGGCGTTGCTCGATGCCCTCGCGGTGGATCGAGCGGACTTCCTCGACGGTCTGGATCAGCTTGTCGTGGACGTGGCGCAGCGTATCGATGTCGACGACAGAGCGTTGGTTGGCCTTGGCGGTATCCACCGAAGTCTGGTGCATCAGGTCGGCGTTGCGGCGCATCAGCTCATTGCTGGCGTCGTCGATCGCATTGGCCAGTTCGACCGCATTCTTCTGCTCGCCCAGCGACAGCTGGATCGCGAAATGGTTGCGCCACATCGGAATCGTGACATCGCGGACCGCCGAGAACTTCTCGATCAGCTGGATCGCATTGGCCTGGATCATCCGGATCATCGGCAGCGTCTGGTCGGCCACGTGCTGCATGACGCCGAGGTCGGAGACACGCTTTTCCAGGATCCGGATCGCGGTATCGGTTTCCGCCCGCTGGTTGCGCGACTGAGGGTCTTCCTGGCCGACCAGTGCCTGCAGCTGTCCCTGCAATTGCGACAGCCGCATCTTGCCTGCGGCGACATGTACGCCGAGGTCGCGACGCTCTTCGAGCACCATCGCATGCATGCGGTCGAAGTCCTTGACCCGCTGGCCGAGCGCGACCTGGGTCTGGCCGACATCACGCATCAGGTGCTCGATCTGCTGGTTGGTGGTGCTGTATTTCTGCACCAGCTCGCCCTTGCCGGCCTTGAACTTGTCGATCAACGCGCCGATGACCGGCACCTTGGAGCGGCCATGGAAGGCGTCGAGATTCAGGCCGCGCGCGATCCTGACCACTTCGCCGAGCTTGTCGCCGGATGCGTCGAGGTCGCGGTTGCGGACCTGCTCCAGCAACTGGGTCGAGAACCGGCTGGTCTTGGAGGACGCATCGCGGCCATAGGTATGCAGGCTGCCGGGAGAGATGTCCTCGAGCGCCTTGGCAGCGTCGGCAATCGCGCCGGCGTCGGCGACCGTCAGTCCCAGCGCCTTCAGCGAGGCCTCGTCGAGTTCCTGGCCGGCGGGGATCAGCTGCGTGTCGGGGCGATCAGTGCTCATGCTCGTTCCTTGCATCGGTTGAGGGCAGTGTACTGCGGTCGGTTGGGTTGGATGCGTCGATGGCGGCGCCCGCATCGGCATGCGGAGGTGAGGCGGTCGGCAGCTGCAGCGCAACCTCATCGGCAGTCGCGGCCAGCACCTGCTCGACGCCTGCCAATGCTTGACGGGCCTGCGCTGCGACCATCTGTTGCCGACGCCCGTCGCGGAGCATGGCCTGCTGTGCGGCCAGCGGGGCGAGCTGTTGCAGCGTATCGCGGTAACGCGCCTGCAGCAGGCGCAGGTGGCTGCGCTGGTGGTCCAGGTGGGACAGGCTCAGCTGATGGGCCAGGTGCAGCTTGCCCAGGTGTGCGAGCCTCGACGCCAGCCGTGTCGCCGGGGCGGCCATCGCCTGCAGTGGATCGGACGCGTCCAGGGTCGGGTGCTGTCGTGCTGCGGCGTCGATGCCCGCCTGCATCCGGGCGAGCAGCGTCGACAACGCAGCATGGCTGCGATCCAGGTCTTCGACGTGGCGGTCGAGCGACGCCAGCTGCTCGCGCGCGCGGACCAGCCACCACGGCAGGTCCGCCGCCAGTTGCTCGGCCCGGGCCTGTTGCTCGATGTCGTTGCCGAGCAATCGCCCCCACCAGCCGGTCCTGCGGCGCGCGGCAGCGGGATCGTCGGCGAGCAGGGCATCGCGGATGCTGGCGATGCTGTCGGCGATGCCGGACAACGGCGATGCCATCAACAGCGCGGGCAGCGCCAGCCGCTCGATGTCGAGCAACAAGTCCTCACCGAAGCGTGCGATCGCGTCGGCGTCGTCCAGGGCAGGCGGAGCCGAAGGCACGGTTCAGTCCCCGGGCGCCGGCTTGCCGGAGAAGCGCAGGCGTTCGAGCTCACGATTGAACTCGATCTCCTCCGGGGTCAGCTTGCGGCGCTTGCGCTTGTCCGTCGCGCCCGCGCCCGCATCCGTTGCGCCAGGATGCAGCAACGCGCCTTCGCGGATCGCTTCGGCGAGTTGTCCCAGCGCGATCGCCAATGTCCGCTGTTCGCCATGCTGGGCCTGCAGGCTGTCCAGCAACGGGCGGATCGCCACCTCCAGCAAAGGCGACTGCGCCG